>NZ_JBFTLN010000011.1:0-304156 GCF_056396465.1 Chitinophaga sp. 05T412 | reverse complement strand
ATGAGAATACAGCGGCTAACCGTGTGCTCACCGTCTCCAAAATAGCAGATGGCGCAGAACCATCTACCAATGGCGGATTTAAAATTAGTCTGCCAACAGGTATCGCTTCTTCTGAAGATGTAACTGTAAATTATGCCATCACAGGTACCGCTACTGCGGGTGCTGACTATGCTGCCATCACCGGCACCATCACGATCCCTGCGGGTCAGAATAGCGTGAACCTACCAGTAACGGTAATAGATGATAAGCTTATTGAACCTACCGAAACTGTGATGATGACGCTGAACGGCGGCGCCTCTACCAGCTTCATCTTCACAGGTACTGGTAATGCCATCGTGAACATCACTGACGATGACGGCGGCAACAAAGTGCTGACAGTAGTTAAAACGAAAGATGCCGCAGAACCGGGTACCAATGGTGCGTTTACCATCAGCCTGCCCGCAGGTGTTGCATCTTCTGAAGATGTAACGGTGAACTACTCCATTGCAGGTACCGCTACTGCCGGTACAGACTATACTGCTATCACCGGAACCATCATCATCCCGGCAGGTCAAAACAGTGTAAATGTACCAGTAACCGTAATAGATGATAGGCTCATCGAGCATACTGAAACGGTGATCATGACCTTAAATGGAGGTACATCTACCAGCTTTATCTTCACAGGTACTGGTAATGCCACGGTGAATATTACTGATGATGAAGACACACCGGTTAATCGTGTGTTGAGCGTGGTGAAAACAGCCGATGCCGCAGAACCAGGTACAAACGGTGCATTCAGCATCAGCCTGCCAGCTGGCATTACTTCTTCCGAAGACATTACTATCAACTACAGTATTGGAGGCACCGCTACCAGTGGAACAGACTACACCGCTATTACCGGAACGATCACACTTCCGGCAGGCCAGAACAGTGTGGCGATACCAGTAGTAGTGAAAGACGACAAAGTAATTGAAGTGACAGAAACGGTGATCATGACCTTAAACGGCGGAACTTCCAATAGCTTCACGTTTACCGGCAATGGTAATGCTACTGTTAACATCACCGATGATGAAAGCATTACACCGGCCAACCTGGTAGTGACCATCACCAAAGACACCGATGGCGCAGAACCATCTACCAATGGCGGCTTTAAAGTGAGCCTCCCTGCAGGTATCACTTCATCAGAAGATATCACAGTAAATTATACCGTAACAGGTACCGCTACTGCCGGCGCAGACTATACTGCCCTTGCAGGATCGGTCGTGATCCCAGGTGGTCAGAATAGTGTATCCGTTCCCGTAGTAGTGACAGATGACCAGATCATAGAAGTCACAGAAACAGTAGTGGCCACCCTGAACGGAGGAACTTCCACCCACTTTACCTTCACAGGCAATAGTAGTGCTACCGTTAATATTACTGACGATGAAAGTATCACTCCAGCTAAGCTGGTATTAACCGCCAAAGGAACAGACGGCGCAGAACCTGCCACCAATGGCAACTTCACTATCGGATTGCCGGCAGGTATTACTTCATCAGAAGACATCACCATAAATTATAGTATAGGAGGTACGGCTACTGCCAATGCAGATTATACTGCGCTGACGGGCACCGTGACTATTCCTGCAGGTCAGAACAACATCACCATACCAGTAGTGGTAATCGATGACAAGGTGATAGAAGGTACTGAAACTGTTATCCTGACACAGACCAGCGCCAGCTCCGCTCACTTTACTTTCACTCCTGCCGGTAGCGCCATCGCCAACATCCTCGATGATGAAATAGTGGATGCTAACCTTGTACTGAATGTAATCAAGGTTACTGATGGTGCAGAACCAGCTACCAACGGTAGCTTCGCGATCAGCTTACCATCTGGTATCAGTGCAGTAATGGATATCACGGCTACTTACACGATAGCAGGTACGGCAACAGGCGGTATTGATTACACCACCTTAACCGGTTCCGTGATCATTCCTGCTGGTCAGAACAGTGTAACCATACCAGTAACTGTTATGGATGATCAGCTGATTGAAGGCAACGAAACGGTGATCATTACGGGAACAGGTGGTAAGGCCGGTACACTTGTATTCACACCAGGCGGCAATAGTACCGCTACTGTAAATATCGCGGATGACGATAACACCAACCTGGATCTGGAAGCTATTGCTTCTAAGCCTGATGCCGCAGAACCATCAACAGCAGGTGAGTTCACGATCAGACTGGCCAGTGGAAAAATACCAGATGCAGACATCACCGTTACTTATACCGTTGCTGGTAATGCCACACCTAACAGTGACTACCAGCCGCTTACCGGTACTGCCGTTATTGCAGCAGGCAAGAATAGTGTAACCGTACCAGTGATGGTAAATGATGATGACTTGATAGAACCACTTGAAACAGTAGTACTCACTGTTACCAGCGGCAAATCAAGCTCCATTAACTATACAGTAGGCACTAGTAAAACGGCTACTGTAAACATAGCAGATGACGACAACACTAACCTGGGTCTGTTGATTACAGCAAGTAAGCCAAACGCTGCAGAACCTAATGTTGACGGTGCATTTACCATCAGCCTGGCAAGCGGCAAGCGTACGGCAGCACCTATCACCATACAGTATATGATGAGCGGCAGCGCTACACCAGATGCAGATTACACGGCAATCAGCGGTACGATCACTATTCCGGCAGGCGCCAATAGTGTAGTCGTTCCCGTGAGTGTACTGGATGATAGTGAAGTAGAAGGGCCGGAAACAGTGGTGTTCAAACTCACCGGTGGACAATCAGCCGACTACGTCTTCACAACGGGGGCAGTCACCGAGGCCACTGTAACAATTGCAGACAATGATAAACTGGCGGGCGATCTGATCGTCACCAAAGAAATCGTTGCACCAGTAGCAGGACCTTACCGCATGGGACAAAGCCTTACTTATCGCATTACGGTGAAGAACGTAGGTAATATCCCTGTCACCAGCGTGAAGGCAGAAGACCATTTACCAGTGCAACTGGATATACCAACCCATACATCGGCAGATCGGGGTGATGTGGTAGTTACACAAGCTACCAAACTGGTAGAATGGAATATCGGTGACCTGGCCGTAGGCGCTAGTGTGCAGATGACGCTGACAGCCCGCGTAATTGAAGGCGGAAAGCTGACGAATGAAGCCACCGCTTACAGTATAACAATGCCGGACGCTGATAGCTCCAATAACGTAGGCGTATCTACGGTGATGGTAGAAGGATCGGATCTGTCGTTCCCGAATGTGATTACCCCGAATGGCGATGGTAAGAACGAAAGGTTCATCATCGGTGGTTTGGAAAAATATCCGGGAGCAGCAATTTATATATTCAACCGTTGGGGTGGACAGGTATACCAATCTAAGGATTACCATAACGATTGGGATGGTGCTGGCCTGAATGAAGGTACCTACTACTATATTCTGGAAGTCCGGAAACCGGATGGTGTTAAGAAGTATAAAGGTTGGGTATCCATATTACGGTAAGAGATAACAATATTATCTGCTACAAAAAAAAGTAAAAGATGCAAACAGTACTTAGAGCAGGAATGATGGTCTTGCTGCTGACACTCGGTTTACGCGGGATAGCGCAGCAAAACATACAGTTCAGCCAGTATGTCTTTAATGGTTTAAGCGTTAACCCCGCCTATGCAGGTTATAAAGAAGACCTGTATGTGAATGCCGTTTACCGCCATCAATGGGCCGGCTTCCCCGGCGCCCCACGTACAGGCGGGGTGTCGGTAGATGGTGTGACGGCAGCCAGCGATAATAAAGTGGGGTTAGGATTGCAAATGTTGTTTGATCAACTGGGGCCGCAGCAGGGATTGTCGCTTTATGGCTCTTATGCTTACCGCATTCCGTTGGATGATGAGGGCACGCGCCGGCTTTGCTTTGGACTGGGTGGTGGTGTTACGCAATATTCCATTGACGGTAACTCATTGCAATACACGGATAACGAAGATGCGGCGCTGCCGTTGGGTAAAAAAAGTGTATGGGTACCAGATGCCCGGTTTGGTATTTACTATTACACGTCCCGTTTTTATGCTGGCGCTTCCGTGATGGATTTGTTTTCGCTGTATACAGATGCTAGCCGTTATAACTGGAAAGGGAATAACTATGCAACGATCCGTAAAACACAACATCTGTATATTACTACGGGGGCTATGTTTCCCTTGAGTGAGCATTTGCAGCTAAAGCCATCCATTCTGATCAAGGAAGATTTTAAAGGACCGACGAATGTAGATATTAATGCTTTCCTGCTGATTGGCGAAAAGTTATGGGCAGGTGCTTCCTATCGGACAGGGGTGGGCATATGGCGCAAAACCAACCTGCAGAAGGATCTCAGTGAAGTAGATGCTGCCAGCGTAATGGTGGAGTTTTATGCTACTGAAAAATTGCGCATCGGATATTCCTATGATCTGACCATCAATAAAATGGCAGGATATCAGGGAGGATCACATGAGATATCACTGGGCTTTTTAATTCCATCCAAACATTTTACGGTAAGGAGCCCCAGGTATTTTTAACCTTTAGTTATTACACGTATGATACGTTGCAAGATAATGGCCATTCCGCTGATGCTTTTGATGACCTCCACATTGTATGGCCAGGAGCAGAAGAGTTGGTTACAGTTAGCCGATGAAGCCTATGCAAGACAGGAGTATGCTAAAGCAGGGACTTTGTATTACCGGATTGCCCGTAGTAAAGGAAGTAAAACAGCGTTGACCCAGTTGATGAAAATGGCCCATAGCTACCAGGAAATTGGTTACTACAAAGCTGCTGCGGATATCTGTAAGGAAATGACCAGCCGGCAGGACTGTCCTCCGGTTGCTCATTTTACCTACGGAGAAGTACTTCGGCAGCTGGAGCAATATGACGAGGCAAAAAAGCAATATGCTTTATTTACTACGTCCAATGCAGACAGCCTTAAAATAAAAGATATCGCGCTGCAAAGTTGTGATAGCGCTGTTGTTTGGAGTCAGCAGGGAACTCCGGTATCATTAAAACCACTTAAAGAGTTGAATACTTATGGCTCCGAAGTAGTGAGTGGAGCCGCAAAGAAAGGACTGCTGGTGATGTCGAACGGGTATCGTTCAATGGCCCTGAATGGTGGTGGACAGTCCCGTCCGGCCATCGATAAACGTACGGAACAACCTTATTACAAAGCATATGTTTACCAGCAATATGCGGGTGATAATTCAAATGCATACCTGGAGGAACTGGTGCCTCAGCTGTTCGGAAAATATGACTATCATATTGGACCGGTATGCTTAAGCAGCGGGGAAGATACGCTTTACGCTACCATCAATATACAGGGGCGGGGCGTGCCTGTTACTACCAAAGGTGTGGTGAATGGTGTGCGGCACCTGCAGCTCTACCAGTCTGTAAAGAAGAATGGTAAGTGGGAAGCACCGGTGTTGATGCCGGGCATTAACGTAGAAGGCTACTCGGCGAGTCACGCGGTGTTGAATGCTGATGGGGATATCCTGTATTTTGTATCTGATCGCCCGGGTGGTCTGGGACAAACAGATATATGGTATACGGAAAAACAATCCGATGGTACCTGGG
Source organism: Chitinophaga sp. 05T412 (assembly GCF_056396465.1). Taxonomy (NCBI): domain Bacteria; kingdom Pseudomonadati; phylum Bacteroidota; class Chitinophagia; order Chitinophagales; family Chitinophagaceae; genus Chitinophaga; species Chitinophaga sp. 05T412. The sequence continues at coordinate 298,598 of NZ_JBFTLN010000011.1, read as the reverse complement.
GGGCGCCGGTTAATTGCGGCAGTCAGATAAACACAGTGGCTGCGGAAACTTTTCCTACGGTAAATGAAGAAGGTATTCTCTATTTCTCCAGTAAAGGTTATGCAGGAATGGGCGGTTATGATATTTACCGCGTAAAAGGAACGAAATCCAGTTGGGGGACGCCAGAGAATATGAAATTACCATTCAACTCCGGCGCAGATGATATGGGGTTGGTATTGAAACGAAACGGGTACGAAGGTTACCTGGCTTCGAACCGTCCCGGCGGTATGGGGAAGGATGATATTTATTATTTTTCGGACGCCAATTACTTTGGGCGGATTAATCCCCCTCAGGAGGTGCCTCCGGTTCTCAAGCCCGGCACCCAACCAGTGATAGGCGAACAGCCGGTTCCGGTGGAAAGAAATCATACAACAGAAGAAAAAACTGACCGGCAAAAGCTGGAGGAATTGAAGTTTTTGTATGACTATAACAGTGCATCCTTGTTGACGGAGTCCCGCATCATCCTGGATCAGGTGGCGGCTGCCATGAAACGTCATCCAACCTGGAAAATCGTAGTTACCTCCTTTACGGATAATCGTGGGTCGGATCAGTATAACACCGACTTGTCTGCACTGCGCTGCTATGCTGTCATCGACTATCTCGTTGGTAAAGGTATTGATCCTAAACGACTTTACTATAGCAACAAAGGGGAGCATGATCCGGTGAATGGGTGTAAAGATGGTGTACCATGTAGCGAAGAAGAATACAAGCAAAACAGGCGTTCCGAATTGCGTGTAAAATGGTAAATATTAGCTGCAGATATAGCGTCTTCAGATGTTCATCTGGAGGCGCTTACTTTTTTAATGTTATAAGTGAGAATTAATTGTTACATTCAATTATCTTAAAAATATCTCCTTATGTCATGGTTATGGACTCTCCTCATCGGCGGCATCGCTGGATGGCTCGCTGGTAAATTAATGCGTGGTGACGGATTTGGGGTGCTGATAGATATCCTGGTAGGCGTTGTTGGTGGCTGGCTGGGAGGCTGGTTATTCGGCAAGCTGGGTATCCATATGGGCAATGGCTTTATTGGCTCCCTGATAGTGGCACTGATAGGATCAGTGATTCTTATCTGGCTGGTGCGGCTTGTCAAAGGGAAATAGAACGCTGTCTTACGCTGAAGATGTTGACACCTGGCATTGTGATAGATTATATCACAACGTCAGGTGTTGTAGTTTTTGTTGTAATAGGAGGGATCATGCAAAAAGGGGCGTAAAGTACTCCAGTTACCTTATTAAGGCTTTAAACTGAAATCACCACGATTCATCCTGCTCATATATTTTTTCCCTATTTTTACCCCGCCTTTACTCTTTACCTATATGCAGCTGGTTTTTCGGATCGCTTTAACCTTGTACTTTATTCTGTGTGTTAGCTTAACTCATGCGGCTATTTTTATTGTTACCTCAAAGGCGGATATGGGACCGGGAACATTGCGGGATGCTATCAATCAAGCTAATGCCAATGGTACCACGGGTATGGATTACATTCACTTTAATTTGCCAGGTGTTTCACCAGATGATCATATTATCAGGATAGAAACGGAGATGCCGGTTTTGTCGTCTAATATCGAAATAGATGGTACTACCCAGCCGGGTACTGCTTTCGGAATCAGCCATGCCAAAGTAAAGGTGCTGAAAGATAACTACCATGCCGTTTTAAATGGATATAAAATGTTTTCCATAGTAGATGCTGACAACGTAAATGTCTACGGTATGTACCTGGAGATTACACCGGCATGGAATACCGATGGTACATATTGCATGAATGTTACGAGTAGCAGTAACATCACGATTGGTGCAAAGGATAAGGGAAATGTGCTGATTGCATCCGATGGTTTGATCATGGGACTGGGAGGAACCACCACAGACCTGCATATTGCCTATAACCTGCTGGGGGTTAATCCTGATGGGGTGAGTATTCCAGCCTATATTATGTCTTATCCGTCTATTGTATTATTGGGAGCCGGGAACGTAGAAATAGATCATAACCAGATATGCTCCTGGGTCCGTATAGGAGAGAACTTTTCTATGCTGGTGCCTCTAGGAAAGCGCAATTACAAAATACATGATAATATTGGTGGCGGCGATTATACCGGTACCCGAAAAATTGGTAGCGCTTTGTTCTCTATTTCAACTTATCCCCGAACAGATATCCGGGGTGATAATAATATCGAAGTATTGAACAATCATGTGCTGGAAGGCTATTTTTCATTGGGAGGAGGATATGGGACCGTGTTAATACAAGGTAATAGGATTAATACAGATATTGCCGGTACTACCAGGACAGGCCAGGTTTACGCAAATTGTACCATAGAATTGTTTAGAGTACAGAAGGCATTGATAGGAGGGAGTAAGCCCAGTGAGAAGAACTATATATCCGGTTTCTTTGGTGGGGTATCCTGTTCGTACGACGAGCATGTTACTATCACGAAGAACAGTATTTTTTGCAATGGAAAAGGCATTGTCTCAAGAGAAACGGTTTTCGTTACCGCTTTTACCCCAACAACCGTGTCCGGAACCAGTGAGCCTGAGGCTATTATAGAGGTATTTGATGCCGACAATTGTTCCGGTGCAGAGGATGGCTGCGAGGGGAAAGTATATCTCGGCACTACAATAGCAGATGCCAATGGTAAATGGTCTTACACGGGCGCGTTGCCCGAGAATGTGGTGGTAACGGGTACCAACAAAGAAGGCGCTACTTCTGAATTTACCAGGGCAACTATCAATCAGGACCGGGCAGATGTAACAAATTCCTTTTGTGGTAAACCTGGCAGTATTAAAGGGATTAAAGTAACCGGAGCTGTTGTGCTTCAATGGGAGGATGCCTCGGGAAAGGTGGTTGGACACGACGAAGTGCTGACTGCTCCTCCTGGCAAATATACCCTGTGGGCAAATACCAATAACAACCCTCACGGTAAATGTGCCGTTTCTTGCTATTATACCATTCTTGGTGTACAACCCGGTTTGACAACGGAACAGGTAAAGCTGGTGCATCCCTGTCATGATAAAAATGGCGCCATATACAACATAACAGATAAGACAAGTTATTATACCAGCAAATACAAATGGTTAAATGAAAAGGACGAAGTAGTAGGAACCAGTGCTAATCTTACAAATGTTCCGGCCGGTACTTATCGTTTATATGCTTATATAACTGACGACTGTTTCGCTGTATCAGATCCGATTGTGCTCACTGACAACACACCACCAACCGTAAGTATCAGTACCGCCAAGATACAGGATGCCACCTGCAGTGACGCAAACGGCGCTATCAGTGGGATCAATGTAACCGGCGTATCGCCTTACACCTTCAGATGGCTCAACGAGAATTCAGATGTGGTGGGCACGGATGTAAGCCTACAGAAAGTGGCTCCGGGAGAATATCGGCTCGAGCTGACCGATAATTCCGGGTGCGTGCCTGTAACGACAGATGGCATAAAAGTGAAAGGAGTAGGAACGATCAGTGTGGATGCAACGAATGTAAAGATTATACCTGCTGGCTGTGGGACACAGGGTGGAACTATCAGCGGCTTAGGAGTTGTTGGTGCAGATACTTATACCTGGCGCAATGAAGCTGGTAACACAGTGGGAACGGGTTTGGATCTGAAGAACATTCCGGAAGGCAATTTTCAATTAACGGCGACCAATAAATATTCCTGTAGCGCACAAACTACATGGTATAAAGTCAATAAAGCCATGCCTGCTCCCTGGGTGGTAAATGGTGACGTACAATTCCCGGTTTGTAACGAGGCTAATGGTAGTATACAAATCAATAACATTCAGGGTAATGTGATTAAATCGCTCAAATGGATGAATGCTACCACCAACAGTATCATCAGCAACGAGCGAAATGTAAGGAATGTGGGACCGGGAAATTATACCTTATACATCACTGACGAGAATGATTGTGAACAGCAGGCCTATACAACGGAAATTCCACAACGAACAGCCCCTTTGCTATCAGGCTCCCCACTGGTTACAGATGAAACGTGTGGCTTTGCGAATGGTAGTATTCAAGCGCCGGCGATCAACGGAGAAGCGCCTTTTACATATCGCTGGAAAACTGCCAATGGTCGGGAGGCAGGTAACGAGTCACAGTTAAAGGGTGTAGGGAAAGGGGTGTTTACGCTAACGGTAACAGATAAATATGGCTGTATTACTACCTCAAGCCCCGCGATCGTGAATAATAGGGAAGCGCCGATTATTTCTCCCGGCGATCTGTATTATACTATTGGTAAAGGACAGCCAGTTGAATTAAAATGGACTTATAATACGCCCGTTTTATTTACACTTTATGCAGATGTCAATCTGACTCATAAAATCAGTCAGAATAGTACAGGTAACTTTTCATTGCCGGCACTATTTGTTGACACCCGTTATTATGTAACTGCCGGCATGGATATATGTACCAGCAAGGCGGGCGTGGCTTATGTGAAAGTAATAGATCAAACAGATGTGTATGTCCCAACCGCTTTTACACCCAACGGAGACGGATTGAATGATATATTCAGGCCCCGTTATATAGGCATCGCTTCCCTGGAATACTTTAAGGTATTCGACCGTTGGGGACGTCTGGTGTTTTCCTCCAATGTACTGGGTGCCGGCTGGGACGGACAAAATGCGGTTAATGGAAGTTATGTTTATATGATCAGCGGGAAAGATTTATTAGGAAAGCCATTCTCTAAGCAAGGCAGTGTGGTATTAATCCGATAGCAATGCGCTGACTTTTGTTTAATATCTTCCCGGAAGGTCATGATACCAGCCATTTTTGTTGCMATTCCTGCATGAATGTTGGGAGGAATGGTTGCATGATTTCATCTTTAAGGAATACCTGTTCTGTAGATCCGGTACACGCTATTTCCTGGTTGTCCAGGTTTACTATTTCATAATTAAAGATGAGCTTGGAAAGTTTGGTAGGCACGTAAGTCGTTCTGATCAGAATTTCGTTTCCTATCTTTAGTGGTTTTTTGAATTGAATTTGTATATTGATAAGGGGAAGCTTAAATCCCAATTCGAGCAGACGTTGATTAGAGATATCGTAAACTTTCCCGAATTCCTGTCTCCCTAATTCAAAGTAGGCCGCATAGTTTCCATTCCATACAATCATATAGCTGTCTACCTCATTGAATCTGACTTCGGTAATCTTTTCTGTGAATAAAAGAGGGTTCATGTGCAAGGATTGAGTGGAGTGAGCGTATCAGGTATTTAGGAAATAAGATGACTATTATTGTTACTAAATATAAGTATTAATAGGAAAACTTTATAAAARAGTATATGCCGTTAATCAGCTTTGGTGCGCTATATCTGCGGACGCATTTGTTGCCCTTATATGAAAAATTCCCGGATTCAACTGTATTATTCCTCAGCAATCCCAGGGTGCAGGATGCTATTAACCCCTCACATCCACCTGTTGTGAAACCCAATAGAGAGGGCATATTCCATGAGTCATTATTACTTTCTTCGGAAGAGCTGTTCAGAGAATTGGGGAAGGACTTTTCTTCAGACGAACGGGGGTACCAGAAGGCCCGGAGGAAGTTGTTCCGGTATTATATCAGGATGTCTTCGAGATGCACGCCGTTTGGTATTTCAGGTGGGGTAGCAGTTAGTGAAATAGGTGATGTTACATCGATGACGCTGGGTAATGCTGGTACGCATAGAAAGTATACCCGACTTAGCTTTCGACTGATGGATCAGGTAGCCAAAATGTTGATGGCTGATGAAGGAAGTAAGATGAATATTTCTTTTTACGCGAACAACCTGAGTTTTATTGATGATAAAACGATACGTTTTTTTAAACTGTCTGTTTTCCCATATGTGCAGTCAAGCATTCCATTTTCTGCGCTAATTCAGCAGATAATGGACTTCGCGGCGACACCTAAAAAGATAGACGACATTGTAGCCTATATTGATACATTGATCACAGCAGACAAATCGCAGCTGGTACATCTTTTAATGAAGTTGATCGATCTGGAATTACTGGTTCCGGATATATTACCGGATCTTTTTTCCAAAGATCTGACACTGGATTTTCTTCGGAAAATAGTTTCATTCCCGGTTGCGGAGAAGATAGCTGCTATTGCAGACACAATTGGTAAGTATAATGAACTGGCCGTTGGAGAAGGTATTCCGGTTTATCTGGAGGCTTGTCAAATGGCAGAGGAATTAGTAGGCGACGGTTTGAAGCCTTTCCACCTGGACCTGCAATTGACAATGGGGGATAACAGGATTGGAAAGGAGGTTGTTGATACATTGAAAGATGGTATTCGTTTCCTGCTGGAGCTCAAGCCCCAGGAGGAAACCCGGTATATGAAAGCATTCTGCGAGGTTTTTAAACAGCGGTATGGTAAAGAGGAAGTACCGCTGCTAAAAGTGTTGGATGAGAAACGTGGTATTGGGTTTATTTTTTTAGATACACCGGTTCCACTGTCTGCGATGTTTAATCTTCCAGAATTAACCAGGAAGAAGGAACAGATTTCGCGACCTGGTCAATGGGATACCTTCATTGCCTATAAGCTCGGGCAGTATAAGCACAACGGAGGGGGGGACACATTAGAGCTGATTGACGAGGATCTGAAAGTGATCGCTGCCGGCTATGGAATACCAGATATAGAAGGGATCATAAGTTGTTCTTTTAATTTGCTGGCAGCAGATAACAATGCCATAAACCAGGGAAATTATCAGTTGTGCCTGGATGAAATTACAGTGGGCCGCTCCGGTAATCGTAAGATGGCCCGGTTTGGTATTGGGAACGGGAAAATTGATGAGCAACTGGCCAAATGTGCATGGTATGAGGAAGCGGTTTATGCTGCAAAGGGTGTCACGTTGGCTGAAGTAAACTATTTGCCTCCCGGTGGTGTTCATGGCGATATATTAGTGAGGAAAAACTACTATCAGCATGAGATATTGCTGGGGACTGTGGGGAATAATGAAAGCAGATCATTTACCGCGGATGATTTGCTGGTATGTTGTATTGATGATCGGATCTGGATTCGCTCGGCCTCAACAGGGCAGCTATTATTGCCGCGGGCAACAACAGCTTACGATCATTTTGTTAGTAGTTCCTGTATTATTAATACTTTTTTATCGGAACTGCAATTCCAGGATAAGGTGAATGCTGTTTGCTGGGACTGGGGGATGGCAGGTGGGAGCATGACACATTTTCCACGGGTCGTCTATAAGCAATGCATTTTATCTAAAGCAGCATGGCTTGTATTGCCTTCCGCTTTCTCAGATGATATGTATACAGATTTATCATCCTGGATATTGGCCTTCGGTGAATATGCTTCAGCGGAGCATTTGCCAATATATCTTAACTATATCGGGAACAGTGATCAGAAGTTATTAATAGACAGGAACAACATTGATTGCCTGCAGGTACTGTATGCTGAACTGAAAGAGGGAAAGCGTGTTTTCCTGGAGGAGTTTCTTTTTTTACCAGAAACCGCATTCCTGGAAGATGCAGCAGGAAATAAGTATGCCAGCGAGTTTTGTATTGCGCTGGCAAAGGAATCTGAATCGACGGATTTGCAGATGAATGCTGCGGAGGAAAAAGAAGGTGAGCGGTGTTTGGTAGGGAACCTGTTTATGAACCCTTATCTGATGGACAAGCTATTGCTCCACTTGCACGAGCAACAACTTTTTGCAACAACCGGTACATCTGTTTATTTTTTTGAAAGAACGATTGGAAAGAATTCCTGCCTGTGTATTTATATAAGAATTGCCCATCAGTATAGTGAGGATAGTATACAACAGTTAGTGAGTGAATGGATAGCTGACTATCCGGATCGTTCGGCAATCTGGCAGGTAAGCTTCGAAGTAAAACGTTTGAATTTTACAGCAACAGAATTATATCTGCGGTGGAAAGACTCACTACTGGCACTTGATCTATTAGCATGTATGCAGCAACGCCAGTTACTGATGAATTATGATCACAGGTTATTGGTATTGACATTAGTGTTATTCAATAAGCTCTCGCTGTATGGTCGTAACGAAGAGAGGATGATAGCGATAGGTAATGAAATAAAAGCTGACCAGCAACGGCGTGTTGGCGGAATAAGCTCACCTAAAGGATTATTCCGGGATCAGCTGGCGTTATTGCTGCGGGATTTTGATGTTTTTTTTCAGCCTGTTGTCCGGATACTTGAAGCATACAGTAGCAAGATGCATGAAGCATYTCAGCAACAACCATTATCAGATGTTGAATACGCTGCGTCTTTAACAGCTGAAATAACCGATGTTGCCAACAAACTGATGTATCATCAAATAAGTCCGCAGGAAATATTCCTTACGGCAGATGGCTGTTTGTGTTTAATTAAACAGGAACCTTATCTGGAGAAGCACCGTAATAAACAATTCCGCTGGAAACCAGTCAGTCCGGAATCTTAAGCTATTACCCGGCGGGAGTATACCTGTTAGTGAAAAATAAGCGTTGTCCTGATGATATTTTAAGATGTGTTACCAGCGATAAGATGACATTTTGTGTAACGGTATCATTTTTATGTAACGCGTTTTTTTTCAGTACCTCACTGATATGAATGAGCAGGAAGAATTTTAATTTATCATAACGCTGGTCTCTTTCAGCAATGAATTGATGAGCAATAGGAAGAAATTGTTGGTAGTCTTCCTGATAGTAAGTGGACAAGGCCTGATAATAGTCGTATATCACTTCATCTTCAGCTGATTTTATGCGGAAGTTTACAATGTGCTCAAATGATAGCTTGAATAATCGTAACGCCTGCTCTTCTCCATCGTTTATTTTTGCGGTGAGTGCAATGCCATATAGCTCTGTGAATATCTGCACAATCATGGCAGATCTCAGGTAAGAGGTTTCTTCTTTTTCAATGTCAATCATTCCTGGTTGCAGGTCCTGGAATGGAAACTGATCATCTATCATATAGCTTATTACATGACCGGCCAATGTAATGGCCGCAGGTATTTTATGTTGGGTAACATATATGCGGCAGATATTGTGATACTGCTGAATGCGGTGAAGGGTGAGGAAATGAAATCCTTCCGCCTCAAGTACGATATCATTTTGCAATGCCTGATGTAGTAATTGCATGGCTTTATCATGCTTGTTTTTTTTATAGTAGAGATATGCTTTTGCTGGTAGCCCTGTAACATCAAGATAGCGCCGGTACACTTTCTTCGGCTGTATAGCGGTTACTTGCCGGGAGGCATATTGGAAGTGAAATGCACTTAAGTTGATTTCATTTCTTTTAGCTGCATGAAGACCTTCCTGGTACTGCTTGAAGATAAAGTTGAGTGGCATCCGTTCTTCTTCAGAAATTTTCTTATTAAATAAGTCATTCCATAGGTCAGTAAAATAGTCGGGCGGATCTTTTTGTTGTGCAGCACTATACCTTGGTAAGGATAACGAATGCAATGATGTTAAGGCGTGAGTAAGGGGAGATGTGTGCATATATTGGGTTTGGGGGGCAATGTCGGAATAAAAAATTATAAAGGGCTGAAAAAAATTTTTTTTGAAAAATTGGAATTTATAAACAAAGCTTATATATTTGATTCAATTAGAGAGGACTAAGACCCATACAAAACCCAAATCCGTATAATTAGAAGAAGGCCCAAAAGAAGCTCGATAATTTGTAGGTATAAACAACTGTTTTAAATTTTACAGATTAGAAAAAACCTTATCAAAATAGCAATTGCATTATAACTGACAAATCTGAATTATGACTGGTGTACCCTTGCCTGTAATTCGCCCTGAATCTGCGTCTGCTAATGGCTAGATGCGTTTTCATGTAAACATTTATCGGAAAAAAAGTAGTTAATAAGGCCCCCCGTTTATCGTACTCAAACGGGTGCTTATATTGCTGTGTGATTGTTTGATTACCATTCCTGACGAATGTGTTTGCCTGGCAATTTTTCAATTTTTTTGCGTATTTATTTTTTGTCCGGAAAGTGATATTCATTTTCTGTGCAGCGTTTTCGTGCATAATTTTTTCGTTTAGTCGTTAACGTGAATCCATCTGTTTTCATTGAAGTAGCCTTGAAGAAGGCTGTTTTCGATGCGGGGTTTTATTGATGAAATTGATGTCGCTTAATAAGAACGCCGTGGCTGGAAACTTATTTAAGTAACCCGGTCTCATTCAGGGACAGGTATTTTCAATCACCAATTTTATCACTAAAAACAAGTAATCATGAAGAAAAATGAAAAACAACTGGCAGGAAAGCCTGTTGCTCTTGACTTGAAAGATGCACTTTCTGTCATCGAACTGGAAGAAAGGCATGAAATGACCGTTGCCAGTCAGGCTTTGTCTTGCGGAGATAACACCTCCTGCAACCAGAGCTGTGGTAAAACAAAAGAACCTGCTGCTGCTGTTGAATAGTAGTAACAGTTTTCTTTTGATAATTCGTTAACAGACTAGTTGTAATACTACTGTTTCGGATTTTCCTTCATTCCTTTTTATTCATCCGTGAAAATTTAAAACATGAAAAACAACGACATCAAACCAGCAGTTAAAGCAATCGCGCTGGACCTGAAAAATGCACTCTCTGTTATTGAACTGGAAGAGCGCCATGAAATGACGGTAGCCAGCCAGGCACTGAGTTGTGGTGATAACCAAACCTGCAACCAGAGCTGTGGTAAAACAAAAGAACCTGCTGCTTCTGTTGAATAGTTTCTCCTGCCTTAATACTCCGTTAAGGAGTATTAAGGCTACTTTTTGTCTGATTATTTATTCACTATCCATCTAAATAGAAATGAAAAACAATAGTAACATTCCTGTTGGTTTTGAATTGAATACCGCTCTTTCCATCATTGAGCTGGAAGAAAGACATGAAATGACTACTGCCAGCCAGGCATTAAGCTGTGGCGATAATACTTCCTGCAACACCAGTTGTGGTAAAACAAAAACACCAGCTGCCAGCTGATAATCTATATGGCCGTCATATTTCCTCCCGGATATATGGAGGCCTATAAGAACGTACCAGCCCAGGCGTGAACCCGTGAGAGTGGGAGTCTTAACAACCTAACCGTTGTTAAGACTTATTTCTCCCTTATTTATTTCTCAAAGTATGGCTATGAAACTGAAATTATCTGATTATACTATCACTGCCAGCATACCAGGAACGGCTTCTAATGAGGATATCCGGATACTGTTTGCTGCCAGAACAGGAAAGATGATTCACGTCAAAAATATACTGTATAAGAGATTAAAGAAGGGAAACCTGGAAGGCATTCCTGCTGCAGTTGTATCCATGCTCATGGACTACCAGATCCTGGTGCCCGGACACGAAGATGAATGGGAATACGTTCTGCAGAGAAATAAAGCCATCTCCATGGATAGCCGTAAAAGAAAATGTCTGGTGTTGGACTTCCGCGAAAAGCAACCAGACAAGCGTCGGTTATCTATACAGCTACAACAGCTGATTTCCATGTCAGCTAAGCAGACGCCGGTATCTTTATTTATATTCTGTACTACCGATACAGTAAAGAATCAACAGGATATTGCTGATCTGCAGGAGCTCCTGTTACCCTTCTCCTCCGCACAATACAAGCTTCACCTGATAGGGGTGGATATACTATCCTCCAAATGTTTGCAGCATTGGTATGCTACTTTTCAGATGGCGCATATCGATCTGCTTATAAAAGATAATTGCAACAGCAGCAGAGAAGAGCAACTATTGCTGTTGGAGGAAATGTTGACGGATATGAAAGGATTCATTACTCCTCAAAACTTCAGAACCTTTATTCTTACCGACATTTCGGATAGTCTGTCCTATACCTTCTGGATAAATGAACTACATAGCAAATCGCTACAATTGGCCTATAACATTCAGATAGTACCAGACTCGGCACCTATAGCTAATTTATCTGCAAAGGTCCGGGCGGAACTGGAACTGCCTTTATTGAAGTTGTTGAAGACGCATCGATTTATGGTAAACGTAATACCGACTACAACAGCAAAGTTTACCACTACGTTGGCGATGACTGAGGATAATTTTCGCGGATTTTATGTTATTAACGGAGAAGGATTACCCGATAAAGACGACCTGTCTTTCATTTCGCAGGGCATCAGATGGAAAACTTTTCCGGATAATAGTTTCTATAAATTGCTACGCACAGGTAGATCTGCCTGTAGCAAATGCCGGTTGTTGCCCATTTGTGGCGGGTCCCTGGAAAGCGCTGTGCGCAAGAACCCTGATTGTCCCGCCTATAAATATAACCTGATAGACAGAATTCACATTTTTTCAAAATCATTTAACTAATACTGACTATGAAAAATGATAAGATAAAATCCTTACTGCAGGAGGTTAAAAATAGAAGCGGAGAAGAAGGCAATAAGAGAGCCGTCAGGGTGGAAGAACAAATTTTGCAGGATCTCAATCGGGAATTTTCTGCAAAAGAAAATGGCAAGCATTCAAGTTTTAGTGTTAGCAGCAATGTTAAAACAGCTACCAAGTAGTTTTTACCTTAAAAATAACAGCGCATGGAAATTGTAAAATCCAGATATACCATTATCACTGACAGCTTCTATTCTGCTAAGTTTGGACAGGAAGTCAGGGTGGTATATAATACCCGTACCGCCCGTGCAATGATAGTGACAGCGCAGGTGTATGAGCAATTGATGAATAATGATTTTGACCAGCTTTCATTTGAAACACTGGAACAGCTGACAGAGATAGAAGCGATTGTGCCGGCTGGTGAAGATGAATTGAATACGGTGGTACAACGAAATCACGCCTCTATTAAGGACGACGTGACACTCAACTTTATCATACAACCTACTGCCCAATGCCAGCTGGGATGCGATTATTGCGGACAGCAACATACCAAAAAAGCTATTGGCCAGGATTACTATGATAAGATATTGCAACGTATCGAATTTAAACTGCAGAACGGCCACTATAAGCACCTGCAAATCTCCTGGTTTGGTGCAGAACCGCTGATGGGATGGAAGAACATACAGGAGCTAACTCCGCTGATCAAAGCACTGGGAGCGCGTTACAACTGTAGCTACAGTGCGCTCGTGGTGACTAATGGACTATCCCTCAAGGAGAATATCTTCCATGATCTTGTTACAAAGTATGCTGTCAATTTTATTGAGGTAACGCTGGATGGTACAGCCACCGCTCACGATGCACGAAGACATACCAAAGAAGGCAGAAGTACCTATGACCTGATTTTCCGAAACCTGTTGCAGATCAGTCAGATGGAGAATTTTGCAGATTACCCGGTGGAGCTGTCCATACGTTGCAATGTGGACCACCGGAATAAAGACAGCGTAGTGCCGCTGATTCACGAACTCGCGGCTCATGGACTACAAGAGAAAATGAGCTTTTATATTGCGCCAATTCATTCCTRGGGGAATGATGCGCACCTGTTGTCCCTGACCAAGGAAGCTTATGCCAACTATGAAATAGACTGGATCATTGAAATGGCCAGACATAATTTCAAGCTATCTGGACTGATACCCGGTCGTAAAGAAATTGTATGTGTATCGGTTTCGAATGATGCAGAGGTGATAGACGCCTATGGAAATATCTTCAACTGCACGGAGGTGCCATATGTACCCGTATATGACGACAGTCATTATTTATTAGGCAATCTGAAGCACACACCGGCGGACGTACAGGAGAATAAACGCGTTTATCAGGACTGGAATGAGCGGGTGTTAAATGATAATATCACGTGTAGTAGTTGCCGGATGTTACCGGTTTGTGGTGGTATGTGTCCTAAATCCTGGGCGGAAGGGAATGCTGCTTGCCCCAGCAATAAATTAAATATCGAAGATAAACTGATTCTTGCTCACTTATATACTAATGAAGGACTATTTAACTAACGGTTATGGAGCCAACAATTGTTTTTACACTAGCGGAAATTAATACAGTAAAGTTGCTTACGGCCAACATGGTAGTTAATCCGGAAGTGGGGCAGGCAAAGAATATCTATACGGGTTACCTGGGTGAACTGCTGAAAGAGAACCTGGATAAAGCGGCTACAGATGAACTGGCACAGCTACTTTATTTTAGTAGTCTTAGTAAAAAATGCTATACCGCTGCCAGTGAGAAAAAGAAGAACGAAGCCGGGGTATATGCACGGACGCTTCATGATATGTTGGAGCGTTTATCCTCCCGGGTATTGACAAGCCTTATGGCTGCTCCATCGTTGGGATTTTACCTGCTCTCCGCGGAGAAATATGAACAAGCAATTGCTTATCTCGAAGAAGCCATTATCACTGCGGGAGAAAATAATTTACCGGTTTTTCGCAGCTGTCTGCAATTGCAGTTATCAAGGGCCTTTATCAAAGCCGGAGATGCCACCAATGGTACAGAAATCTTGATGACAGCATTGAGGGAGTGTATGCTTTCACCAAACGTATCTGAGAAAGCGACATGGCTGGTGCTCAATGAAGTGATGCGGTTCAATATATTGAACGCTGCTTTCAGGGAGGGCTATCTTTCCTTTATGACAGGCATTTTACCGGAATTATCTGCATCGGCGCATTCATACGTCGTTTGCAAGACCGCTTTTTTGGAGGAGCGTTATTCCGACTTCCTGCAAGCGTATCGTGACCTGGTGAAGGAAGCAATTAGTGCAAATGAAATACTGTTGATAGTAGATGTTTTCCGCGATATACTGGCACTTGTTCCGGAAAACGCAGATGAATTGATACCCGACTTTTCGGAGAAACTGGAACCCCTGTTTCCTCCGAAAATKAAGAAGTATATACTGGCCTACCTGGAGTCCTGATCTATTTCAGCCATTGTGTAAATGCAATACCTACGTTCACAAGATTATGCAGTACTATCGGAATTACCAGGGAGCCGCTGCAACGCAATAGTGCCATGTAAAAGAAGGAGCTAATAAAAGTGCTGGCGAAATAGAATATATCAAAGTGAATAGCAGGCAAGTCATTCAAGTGAAGCGCATGGGGAATGGCGAAGAGCAGGCATATAAAAACCATGTCTGCTGTAAAACTGAACGGACTTTTAGCAGCCGTAGGGTGGTGACGAAGAAACAGGAAAAGGTATACACCTCTGAAAGCCAGTTCTTCTGCGAGGCCAGGTAAAGTGGCTTCATAAAGAAATCTTTCAGTATTGACCACTTCTTTGTCGGACTGCAATATGTTAGGGAGCAGTTTGAATAGCAGCAGCCCCGCAGCAATCATCAATAATGTTCGCAGCTGTTCAGGTTTAAGGCGGGGGAGGTTAATCCGGAGGGCAGATATATCTGTTTTGTGAAACAGGAGCATATAGCCAGATAAAAACAGCAGGCTTAATAATTTGCCGAGCCAGTTATAAGCAAGGTGTGGGAAAAGTTTTAGCTCCCAACTACTGCCAAGTGATAACAGGCTTTCATTGATTAGAAATACGAACAAAAGAGCAATCAGGGGAGTCCATTTTTTAGGCGCCTTGTAAATGAAAGTGGGTAGTAACGCAAGTATAAAGGTGAGAAAACCGACAGCGGAGTTTGATAAGAACGTATTTGTCATATATGGGTTTTGAAAGTGGAAAATAATAAAAAATGGAACATAAAAACAAAATAGCATTGGTTACCGGAGGAAGCAGAGGTATTGGTAAGGCAATATGCCTGGATCTTGCTGCCCGGGGATTTTCTGTAACGTTTACTTATATCCGGAGCGGACAGGAGGCGGAAGTGGTTTTAGGGCAAATGAATGCACTAAGTGATCTGGGGCATGCTGCTTATAAGTGTGATATGAGCAGTTGGGAAGAAGTACAAGCCCTTTTTAAGGTATTAAAAGAGCACGATCGTTTACCCGAAGTGTTAGTGAATAATGCTGGTATTACTGGTGATAAGAAATTGTTTCTGATGACATCTCAGGAAGATTGGTGGAGGGTATTTGAGCATAACGTCAATAACATTTTACATACTACGCGGTTAACCTTGCCTGGTATGGTACGGAAGAAGGAGGGCGTGATCATTAATATTTCCTCTCTTTCTGCTAAGAAGGGGACGCCCGGGTCCTCTGCCTACGCGGCTTCCAAGGCAGCATTAATTGCCTTTACGAAATCGTTGTTCAAAGAGGTAGGTGGTTATGGGATCAAGTTTTTTACTGTGTCACCGGGAATGGTAATGACTGACATGGTAATGGGCGCGTCCCMGGATTTTTTTAAAGACAGATTGATCAACAGTCCTTTAAAGCGACTGGGAGAAGCTTCCGAAGTGGCAAACCTGGTGGGATACCTGGCTAGTGACGCCCCGCTCTTCCTGGGAGGCCAGGAAATAGGCATTGATGGATTACAGTAAATCAACTCATTTTAAATCTTCTCCTTATGAAAAAAAGAATTGTTATTACCGGAATGGGGGTGGTATGTGCCATTGGAAATGATATAGCGTCATTTACAGAGGGTATCCGGGAAGGAAGGTCAGGTATCCGGGATATTCAACCGGAGAGATTTAGTACGAACTATAAAGTATACCGTAACAATAAAGCCTGTACCATTGATCAGGATTATTATGAAGAATTGTATCGGCAAGATGATACCATTCTTAGTGAGTTTTCCCTGAATGCTATCCGCCAGGCCATTGCTAATGCAGGACTTCAGTGGACCCCTGATCTGGCCCGGCGTTGCGGGCTGTCATTAGGTTCCTCTGTGGGCGCCAACTTCGCGTTGATAAAATGGGCGAAGGAGTACCTGCAGTCGGAGGACGCATTGCCCAATATAAAAACTTCCGGCATCATTGCAGGAAATATTGCACGGCAGCTGGGACTTAAAGGACCACTCACTACTATCAATACTGCTTGCGCCGCCGGAACGAATTCCATTGGCCGTGCCTGTGATTTTTTGCGGGCAGGACGAGCAGAGCTGATGATTGCAGGCGGCGTAGATGTTTTTACAGATCATAGCTTCAGTGGTTTTAATGGACTCTTTGCGGTTTCCAGAAATGAATGCCGGCCTTTCGATCAACAGCGTGACGGACTGATATTAGGTGATGGTGCTGCATTTGTGGTGCTTGAACCCTATGAATCTGCTATGGCCAGAAATGCCACCATTTATGCGGAAGTGTTGGGATATGCTACCCTAAATGAAGCCTATCACGCCACTGCGCCTGTCCCCGATGGCTCTATGGCTTATCGCGTAATGACAGAAGCAGTAGCCCATTCCGGATTGAAACCGCAGGATATAACCTATATCAATGCTCATGGTACCGCTACCAAAGCAAATGATGAAATGGAGTACAAGGCCATACAAAGATTTGCAAATGGTAATGAAGTATACGTTAGCTCCTCCAAGTCGATGTTTGGTCATACACTTGGCGCTGCCGGCAGTATTGAACTGGTGGCTACTGCGCTGGGTATATACCACAATTTTATTCCCCCTACTATTAATATGCATCACCCCATGCAGGAGCCCGCAAGTGACCAGCTTGTGTTTGTAAAAGATAAGGCTATCGATAAAACTTACAGGTATGCGCTATCTTCTTCGTTTGGATTTGCCGGTAATATGGCTGCTATCATTCTGGAGAAAGCGAATAACTAATCCCCCGTTATTTATAAGTAAAAATATATTTTATGGAACTATCTATCATTCAAACAAAGATCAAGACAATTGTAATTGAAGTACTGAAACTCCCGCAAACCCCGGATGAAATCAGTGCTGAAACGCCATTTTTTTCTATGTCTCCCACCAACCCCGGACTGATTGAAGATTCGCTGGCTATCCTGGAAATATCGTCCCGTATAGCAGAGGAATTTGATATTGTACCTGGAGAAATAGACGAAAATACCTTTCAAAACATCGCTACACTTAGCGAAGCGATCAGAGAGAAGATTGCCGCCTGAAAATGATACGCAAGCTTTTAATTTTTTAGGGATGGGAACATCAACCAGACTTTTTGACTTTGACGAGATCAGGGCCGAATTTAACTATTATGAAAACATCCGTCAACAGGAACAGCGGAGGCAAAAGTTCAATATTGTTTCCGCTAACCTGTTGAATTTTCTGCCCGCTCTTTCCTTTGAAGAGCATGAACATTTTTTTAGAGAGTTAATGTCGTACAAAGCACTGGCTGTGTACGAAAGCAGTGTTCCATCAGGTATCAGTAACACGGTGATCACGGGGAATGCGGATATCCTGAAGCTCGCTACTTCACGTTCATTTATTTTCAGTCACTATCACCTGGGGCCTTATCGCGCATTTTTGGCCTTCCTCACCAGCAGGGATATCAGAATTGCAGTGCTGGTGGATGATACCGTGTATCAGCACCAAAAGGAGAGCTTTCAGAAAGATATTGACAGGGTCAGCGAATTTTACAGCAAACCCTTTAAAATTGAACTGATCAGTGTAGGGAATCCCACATCGCTGATTAAAATAGCGCAAAAAATTAAAGAAGGAATTTCACTTGTCGCCTATATGGATGGTAATTCCGGTATAGGTGGTATCACCAACATAAACCAGGATTTGTATATACCCGTCAATTTCCTGGGAGTGAATATTAATTGCCGCAAAGGGGTAGCCTTGCTTTCTTATATCACACAAACACCTATAGTACCGGCAATAGGGTTTTATGGTCATGAACGACAGGCGCATATTCAGTTGTACGATGCGATTATACCCGACAAACAAGTATATCCTTCCAGGGAGGATTATGTGGTTACCACCACGTTACGTTTGTTTCAATTGCTGGAGGAAAAAGTCAAATGTTATCCCCATCAATGGGAATCCTGGCTGTATGTACAAAAGTTTGTCAACATAGCAGCGCTCCACCAATTGGTGATGAAGGAAAGGGAAATATCGCCGGAAACAGCAACAGAAAATGTCCTGCTTTTCTTCAATCACCGGGAATTCGGGCTGTTCAAACTAGATAATGTTGGCTACCTGCTTGATAAAAGGCGGTATGAAAACTACCCGCTTGACGAAACACAGTACGAGCTACTATACCATCTTTCACAGCAATCAGCATTTACATGGAAGAATACGGCACTTACGGAAGAAACACAGTTGTTTTTACTGAACAGGAGAATAGTAAAAAAGATGCAGTCGGCGGCAATATCCTGATTCATGCGTTAAAGCATGCTACTGCACCTTACGCCGGTAAAACCGGCATTATTGAGGGAGGACATCATCTCACCTATGCTGGCATCTGGCAACAGGTAGAAGAGTTGTCGGTCGTTTTGCGCCGCAACGGCGTGAGTAACGGCACGACGGTGGTACTGTATTATGAGAATGGAATTACCCTGTCCTTATTATTTCTGGCAGTGCTTTCCTGTAACGCGGTACCCTTTGTAATAAATGGAGAACGGATGGATAGTGTTGATCTCAATAGTCTTCCTGCTGGCTTCCTGCTGATGCCTTCAGGAGAAGCAGTACCGGCTATTACGGATTCCCAGGTAAAGGAGGAAACATATCACAGGCATAGGTTTAGTATTTACCGGCGTACCGGCGAGGCGCCAATGCCGTTGCCAGTGCCGGGGGTATTGGTGATGAGTTCTGGTAGTACAGGAGCGCCGGGAATTGTTTTCCTGGGTTTACCTGGTGTGCTGGCGAATATGAAAGCCAATATAGCGGCCCTGGATATCCATGACGGTGATGTAACATTACTGGTGTTGTCTATGAGTTATTCTTATGGACTGTTGGCGCAATTCCTGTCGCATCTGTATGCCGGCGCTACTGTAGTAATAGCCGGAACAAGAGTATATCTTTTGCAATTGCCTGTATTGGTGAAAAAGTTTGGAATTACCACCTTGTTTACGGTGCCTGCTTTGTTGCGGCAATTACGTTGTTATTTATTACCGGAGAAAGGTAAGGACGACTTTACTACGCTGAGGTTGTTGACCATTGGTGGTAATTTCATAGATGCGGTAACGCTCAGAATGGCAATGACGCTCTTCGGTTGCCCGATAGCGAAGACATATGGGCTGGCAGAAGCTGGCCCGCGGGTGTGTACGCGAATATTGCACCAGCCCGATGAGGATGTATTTAACGTGGGGGTACCACTGAGAAATGTTAGTGTAGACATTGCCGGGTTGTCCGGGCGCACGCTAATGACCGGGGCGCCGGGGCGTATCCGGGTTAGGAGTACTTCTGTCGCATTAGCCTGTTTAAATAAAACGGTGAGTGGTATGATACCTGCCAGAGAATTGCTGACGGCTGACTATGGTTATTTAAACAATGATGGGGATCTCATTATACTCGGGAGAAAGAATGGGTATTTAAAGCTGGCTGGTAAAAGAATATGGTTTGCAGAAATTGAAAACCTGTTGTATGAAGAAGCCGGCATATTAAAGGTAAATATTACAAGGAATGGTAGCCGGATAACGGTGAATATACTGGTGGCTCCGCAGGTCAAACAGGATGCCGCCGCTTTGAGAGAACGAATCAGGATGGCTTTTGGTATATCTCTTTTTGATAGAACAACCATCTGTTTTGTAGACCCGGCATATTTTAAATTCCTGAAGTAATGAAGGCCCCACATTTTATTTACTGGACACAGTTGCCAACAGATGACAGGAAGTCGCAAACCTTATATGCCCGCTGCCTGTTGTCGTACGCCATTCAACAAATAACAGGTAGAGAAATAACGCCTGCTGTGTTGATGGAACAACTATGTTATACAAATAAAGGAAAACCATTCCTGCCAGGTGAGGCACTTGAATTTAGCATTTCACACAGTGGTAATATAACAGTGGTGGCTATGGGAAAGAATAGCCGGGTAGGAATAGATATAGAATTTGGAAAGAAGAAAATTTTGCAGCAATACCACGACTTGTATATGCATGCGGATGAACTGACCTTGCTGGGGGAGTGTAAGTCCAACGCTGATGCATATTGTACGCAGGTATGGACAAAGAAGGAGGCCATTGCCAAATTATTCGGTGAAGGCTGGTCAATAGGCTATCGGAAAATAAATACGACACTTTCTGCCAACAGTGTGGAAGTGGCAGATAAAAATTTTTTTATAACGGCAGTACACCTGTTGGAGAATATTTGCTGTACCCTGGCATCTGAAGTATCCAATAGCTATGTTGTCCATTTTGTACCACTGGCTGTTTTGCCAGGCATCCATGAAAGTTATGAACCAGTTGAACCCAACAGCAACGGAAAAGCAAATGTTTCCCGCGCCTGAGCAATTGTTACCGCATCGGCGGCCTTTGTTACAGATAGATGCTATCCTCGGCTGGCAACCGGGAATATCATTACAGGCAACGAAGCTGGTGGAAGATAACCATCCTTTCTTCGAAGGTCATTTTCCTGGTTATCCGATTCTTCCAGGCGTAGTGTTGATAGAAATGCTCTACCAGGCCGGTGGTCTCTTTGCCCGGATGGAAACCTGGCAGGCAACTACAGCTGAAAACCGCGCTCCTGGAATTGGAAAAGCGATTAAGATCACACAGGCTATTTTCAGACAGGAAGTAAGACCAGGTATGTTATTGCATATTGATGTGGCGCTCAAACAGCGTATACACGGATTTTATGTGTTCAATGGCACCATTACATCATCAGATACAATGGTGGCAACGGCAGAAGTAACTATTCAGGTGGTAAGTTAAAAATCGCTTTTATGAAAAAAAATATCTCCGAAAATCGTGTTGTTATTACCGGTGTTGGCCTGATCAGTAGTCTCGGCATGGGACGCGAAGCTAACTGGAGCAATTTGCTGGCTGGAAAAGAAGGCATTGTAGTGCGTTCTGAATGGGAAGTGGGGGCTCAGCAGCCACAACTGTTTGGTTTGATGGAGCCCTTTGAATTTCTTGAGCACTTTCCTCAATTAAAACCGCCATATCCGCTTAAATACTCGCAGTTGGCGATGATGGGGGTTAAACTGGCCATTGCAGATGMGGGTCTGGAAACCTGCAATGAAATGACCGGTTTGATTGTTAATTCAGATCTCGGTGCTACTGCAGCAGCAGAAAGTTATGTACTTAAACTATATACCAAAGGCCCGGAAAGAGTTAGTCCCTTTGAATTTACCAAGTCAGTGTCGAATTGCGCTATCGGTGATGTTGCCAGGATTTTTGGTTTAAAAGGCCCCAGCTCTTTTATCATTGGCGAAAATC
The DNA here is from genome assembly GCF_056396465.1 of Chitinophaga sp. 05T412. Classification (NCBI taxonomy): domain Bacteria; kingdom Pseudomonadati; phylum Bacteroidota; class Chitinophagia; order Chitinophagales; family Chitinophagaceae; genus Chitinophaga; species Chitinophaga sp. 05T412. The sequence goes on along the minus strand of NZ_JBFTLN010000011.1, from coordinate 276,577 downwards.
CTGTGGCCTATGCCTATGACCTGTTGCAGCATGGGAAAGCCAATATGATGATTTGCGGTGGTTTTGATGAAATAAGGGATCGCATGGTAGACGGATATGCACGGAGGAACTGGTTATTGTCGCCTTCGGGAAAAGATGAGGGCCATCTATTGAACAGTGCATTGCAATCGGGCGATGGAAAAAGTACCATTGTACTGGGGGAAGGCAGCTGTTTCCTGGTGCTGGAAACATATGAAAGTGCGGTGGCGCGGAAGGCACGTATTTATGCGGAACTTTCAGACTATCATACCAGCTGCGATAGTGAGTGCAACGAAGTGATTTATAAGAGGAACTACCATGATCTGGAAGAGAACATGACGACTTTGCTGGAGCGCAATAGTATAACCACTTCGGAGGTAGGCATGATCAGCGGAGCCTCTTGTTTACCCTGGCAGGTAAACCAGCTGGAGTTGGAGTTAGGGAATAATTTATGGGGAGATAATGATCTTACCATATTCAACTTTAAAAGCAGGACCGGTGAATCGTTTAGTACGGGAACTACTGCTGCTACAGCATTGGCGGCCTTGTCCCTTTACCATGGGATAGTGCCGGGTAATGATCTCGATGGCTCCCTGTTTGATCACCGCAATCCCGTGGTGAAAATACCTGAAACACATACGCCGCTTACCAATGTGGACTATGCCATTGCCATGTCTACGCAGCTTGGTGGAAATATCACCTCCACATTAATAAAAAGAATCGCTGAATGAAGGGAAAGGTGATATACCTGTTGTTATCGGGCCTGTTTGCTGCTTCTGCGTGCTATGCGCAGTATGTTGTCAGAGGGATGGTACGGGGAGTCGACAGTAAACCTATTGTAGGTGCGCAAGTTTTCGCTGATAACAGCTTCTCTTTTGTAAGTACAGATGCTAAAGGAGGGTTTGTACTTCCATTGGATGAATCCGGAAAATATTTGTTGAAAGCCTCCCTGCCGGGACTTTCTACGATAGAACAGGTGGTGGAGGTCGATAGCCTGCACCGGGAACTGTATATAGAGATGCGGTTTACAAATGTGCGAACCTTACAACAGGTATCTATCCATTCCTCAGGATTGGGTGGTAAGCTGGACGATAAAACGTTGCATACGGTGATGAATAAGGAAGATGTGCAGACTACAGCGGGTGCTAATATGGATATTGTAAATGCGATGAAGACATTGCCCGGTGCGCAAAAAAATTCAGGTGGTGATGGATTGTATGTGCGGGGGGGAGAAGGGTACGAAACACAAATGTATATAGATGGTATGCTGGTAAATAATTTCTTTTATGGAGGAGCACCGGATGTATCGCATCGTGGACGCTTTCCTCCTTCTTTATTCAAAGGGACCTATTTCGCATCCGGTGGTTATTCGGCAGCTTATGGCCAGGCGCTTTCCTCCGTAGTGATTATGGAGAGTAATGATCTTCCGGAGATGAGTGAACTGAATATTAATGTTGGATCAACGGGCGTAGGTACGACGTTTAACAAGCTAACAAGCAGTCGTTTTTCTTACGGAGGATCGCTTAACTACCTGAATCTGCAGCCCTATTATGGCGTTATAAAACAGATATATGATTTTCAGCAGCAGCCACAGTTCCTGGATGGCGCTGCCAACTTCAGATGGCGTAGCAGGAACAGGAAAAGTATCCTGAAATTTTATGCAAGTGGTGCGTATAGCACATTGTCGTTGCTACGCAATAGTATCGACTATGATTACCGAAAGGACTATTATGCCATGAATAGCGACAACGCATATGGCAACCTGACATTTAATACAACAATTGGTCATTGGAAAATGGCGGCCGGTGTATCTGCCAGTTATAACGGTGACGCTACTACGATGGCGCACATTGATAACAAGTTGTTTGATCCGCGGCAATTGATTAATAGCCAACAACCAGCCACATTATATGTGATCAGAAACACCTGGAGCAGCCCGCAGGGAAGAAAAGTTAAATGGTTGTCTGGATGGGAATATCAACAGGGCAAAAAAAACTATACGGCCGATAGTGCTTCCCACGAGCGAATGGATACGGTTCATCTGGATTATAAGTATCATTATATGGCTGTCTTTACGGAAGCCACCTGGCATATATACGGTAAATACTCCGCCAGATTAGGTATGCGTGGCGAATATTTGAATACTACAGGGGAATTTAAGCTAAGCCCCCGTGTTATGCTGAATTATGATCTGGACGAGGATGCACAGTTGTATGTATCTTATGGACATTTTTATCAGCGTCCTCAAACCGACCTGCTATTGTATAAGCCAGATCTCCACTTCATGAGGGCAACACATTATATCGCAGGATTTCAGAAAACGATAGCGGAGGAGTCTACCTTGCGGGCAGAAGCCTTTTACAAAAAGTATGACAAACTGGTATCATTACTGCCGGATACCAGCGTGGACGGATATGGCTATGCAGCAGGGATTGAGCTTTTTTGGAAAAGCAAAATCAAATCAAAGAATTTCGACTATTGGCTGTCTTATTCATATACCAGCTCAAAGAGAAAGTACCTTGATTATCCGGTGTATACGCAGCCCGCTTTTATCAGTGATCAATCTTTTTCATTGGTATTAAAGCAATATGTTCCTAAACTATCCATGCACTTTGCGGCTACCTATAATATTGAAACAGGTAAGCCATATGCTATACCAGGAGCGAAGGTGAATGATTTTATGAAAGAGAAAACGCCCTTGTACAATAGTGCCGACATCAGTTGCGCCTATGTGAGAACCATTAACGTGGGAAGTCTGAAAAACATCTATTCCATATTTGCCCTGACAGTTACCAATGTATTTAATAATACCCAGATATACGGCTATCGTTACTCGACTATTGATTATACACGAAGACAAGCCCTTACGCCGATGGCGGCCAGATTTATCTATCTCGGCGCTTTTTTTTCACTGGGAGTGGATCGTACAAAAGAAGTATTCGATGCCAATTTGTAAAAAGTTAATTTTTTAAAAGGTATAAAAAATCTATCATGAAAAAGATCAGCGTATTGTTATGTATCCTGTTGCAAATGGGACTTGTAAAGGCTCAGGATAAATCCTATGAAAAGGAAATGTTAAAGAACGTTCAGTATTTGGATACCGTACAATGGAATTACGACAGTTATAAACAGGTGGCGGACCGGTTTGCATTTATCGGAGAACGGGCTTCTGCTGAATGGCGGCCATTGTATTATCATGCTTATTGTGTTTCTATGATGTCCAGGATGGTAAAAGATCCCGTAAGAATGGACTCTCTCACAGATGTAGCAGATGTTGCATTAAGGAAAGCGGATTCTTTGAGCAGCAATAATGCAGAAATTTACTCTTTGAAAGCACTAAATGTGGCGAATAAAATTAATGCTGACTTTATGAAGCGGGGATTATCCTATTCCAAAATAGCCAACGATATTCTGGATCGCGCGCAGGAGTTGAATGCAGACAATCCCAGGATATTTTATGTAAGGGGGATGCTGACTTACTTCCGCCCGAAAGCTTTTGGTGGCGGCAAAGAGCAGGCAAAACCGCAATTAGAGAAGGCGTTGGCGCTGTATAGTACAGAAAAACAAAAAAATAAACTAGACCCACACTGGGGAAAGGCAGATGTGGAAGATTTATTGGGCGTTAAATAGCAGATGTATGAGAACAATTAACTATCAGGCATTTGGTAATCCTTCAGAGGTGCTGTTTATGACCAATACAGCCGACCCGGAGCTCAAAGAAAATGAGGTGAAGGTTAGGGTACATTTATCCAACATCACTTTTGCGGATGTCATGACGGTAAGAGGAGAGTATGGTACTCATTTTCCGTTGCCGGCATCAGCCGGCTCTGAGGGAGTAGGTGTAGTGGAAGCGGTGGGAAGCGCTATCGGTACTATCAGGCCTGGGCAGCGGGTGGCATTTTGTATCCCGGTAGGGGCCTGGTCGGACTATGTAACGATTCCTGAAAGTACAGCCATCGTATTGCCGGGAGAGATGAGTGATACAACGGCAGCGCAACTCTATACCAATCCGATGACAGCAGAGTTGATGCTGAAATTAACCAACGTAAAGGAGGGCGATTATATACTCGTAAATGCGGCTAATTCTTCCGTAGGTAAACTACTGATTCAGTTTGCCCGTATCAGAGGCGCAAACATCATCGCGGTGACGAGAAAAGAAGATACTGTTCCTTTATTATTACAGCTTGGAGCATTGGCAGTAATTAATTCGGAAAAGGAAAATCTCATTGCTCGCATCCGTGAAATTACCAATGGTACCGGCATTCATGTCTTTTTTGATGCACTGGCAGGTAAGCTTTCCAGCCAGGTGATACAGGCAATGGCCAAAGGCGGACAGGTGATGTGCTACGGTGTGCTGAGCCGGGAAAGGATACCGCTGAATGTTAATCAGATCATTTTTAAGGAAATTACCATCAAAGGTTTCTGGTTAAATGAATGGGTGTGGCACAACATTGTGAACGACCGGGAAAACTATTTCCGTATGCGGGGAGAACTCGTTCAAAAAATGGTAACACATAATATCAGTATGCCGGTGGCGGGTATATATGACTTGTCGGACATTGGTGCGGCTGTTACTCATTTCGGTATGGAAGGCCGATCCGGTAAGGTATTGGTCAGTTGCATCTAGTAATGGTCTTTTGAGCTTTTCGCTAATATTTGTTTTATGCAATCTTTTACCATTGAAAAAGCGGAATCTGCCAGCAAAGGAAATATGATGATCCTTACAGTGGCAGGGAATAAAGTATTCTATATTGGAGAGCTGATAGCGTTCATTATCGGAAAGCTTTCTGAAGGAAAGAAAACTGCGGAGATCACCGAGATGCTGAATAATGATTATGTGATGGACAGGCAATTGTCGGAGCACGAGTTGCAGGAAGTAATCGATCAGCGTATCCGGAAACTGGGCATTTTTGATGAGAAGAATGAAGTACTGAAGGCAACCAATTCCCCGTTGTCAGGAATACGCATGCAGGTAACCCTGAGTAGTTTCGAACGTATAGAACCGATCATCAGGTGGATGCGGCCACTATTTAATCCGCGTATATTTTTTACATTATTGCCATTGTTAGCCGTGTTTAATATCGTGTTTGTGTATATGCTGGTGGCGAGGCACAATAGTGCGCCTCCACAGCCGGTTAGTTGTACACGGGATATCTACTATTTTCTCTTTTTTTATCCCTGTGCTATTTCCCTGCTTTACCTGCATGAACTAGGCCACGCCGCCGCTTCCTATAATTTTAAAGTGATACCTAAAAATATAGGACTGGGCTTTTATCTGATTTTTCCGGTATTGTTCACAGAGTTAAATGGGATATGGAAATTGAGTACTGCAAAGAAGTCGGTGGTCAACCTGGGAGGTATTTATGTACAAATGATCATCAACGTGCTGCTCATTGCATTGGTGTATAGTATCGCGGATAAGAAAGTAACCGCTATGTTGGGATACCTGATACAATTAAATGTACTCACTATGATCGCTAATTTAAATCCCTTTTTGAAGTTCGATGGATATTGGATATTTAGTGATCTGTTTAAACTACCCAACCTTAATCAGCAGTCCAATTATTATTTTGGGTTAGTATTAAAAAAGTGCTTTCCTTTCTGGAATATTAAGATGAATAAAAATGTAGAGAGTATTATTAATCCACGCAATGTGGCATTGATCCTTTATGCGGTGTTAAAGTATGCGTTTATCCTGTTTATCATTTACTCTATCACCAAGGGGGCTTATTATACTTTCATCCATCTTTTTGTAATCGGGAAGCAGGTGTTATGGATGAAAGACTACTCCCTTTGTAGTATTGAGCAGTTGGTGAAAACTACTTTCTTCTCTTATATCATTACTAATTTTATTTACTCGCTTATTCGCAATAACCCTTATGTTAAATCCCATCTGCTTAAAAGTAAAAATGTATTACCGGAACAGCAGTAAGCTGATCATCCTGTTATGGGTAATACTACTGGCAGGACCTGTTGTTTTTGCACAAACTACCGGAAAATATGACCCCCATGAAGCCTTTGCGCCGGATTTTTACCCTAATGAGGGAAATGCGTATCGTACGGTTACCGGGAGGCCCGGTGTAGCCTATTGGCAAAATACAGCAGACTATAAAATCGATGTTTCACTGGATACCGTAAAACATTATATTGATGGCACAGTGGAGATCACTTACCACAATAATAGCCCAGAAGCATTACCTTATTTATGGATACAACTGGAGCAGCAGGCTTTTAAGAAAAATTCACTGAATGAATGGGCCCTGAAAAATCAAAACAGCCGGTATTATAGCAGTGACAGGACGCAGGGGTATCAGCTCCGGGAGGTGAGCGAAGCGGTTAATGGTCGTTTTCAGGCACTCCCATATTTTGTGAAGGGCACACATGCACAACTCCGTTTATCTCAACCTTTGCTCCCTGGTAAAAGCATACGCATAAAAATAGCCTACGGGTTTACGGTGCCGCTTAATGGTGCTGATCGTACCGGCAGGCTACTCACGCGTCATGGATGGATTTATCAGATAGCACAATGGTATCCAAGGACGGTGGTTTTTGATGATGTTATTGGATGGAATAATATTCCCTATCAGGGACCTGCTGAGTTTTACCTGGATTATGGTAACTACTCTTATAATATTACGCTTCCTGCAGGTATGTTGGTGGCTGCTTCCGGGACTTTGCTGCATCCGGAAAAAGTATTAACGCGGGAGGAATTGGGACGGTTGGAAAAAGCCAGGAAAAGTAATGAAACAATTATTATTTGCGATAGCACCAGATCGGGTAGCAGTTTTAAGAAGGGAAATGTTACGTGGCAGTTTAGCTGCCATAACAGCCGGGATGTGGCCTGGGCTGCTTCCAGCGCATTTATCTGGGATGCCGCCGCCATTCATCTCCCGGGCGGAAAAACTTCCCTGGCACAGTCTTTTTACCCGGTAGAAAGTGCTGGTGAAAAGAAATGGGGCGCGTCTACACAATTTATGAAGGCTTGCATCGAGTTTTATTCCCAGCAGTTGTATCCTTATAACTATCCGGTGGTAAGTAATGTAGCGGGGAGGGTAGAGGGAATGGAATATCCCGGTATTGTTTTTTGTGGTTGGCAATCCGCTGATAGGGGATTATGGATGGTCACCAATCATGAACTTGGTCATGGCTGGTTTCCAATGATAGTAGGATCTAATGAAACCAGGTACGGCTGGATGGATGAGGGATTTAACACATTCATCAATGAACTGGCAACGAAGCACTGTCTTAACGGACAATACTATACGAACCAGCAGGCGCAGCAACTGGCCGCCACTTATTTTTCAACTGGAACAGAAGCCATTATGACCCGACCGGATGTATTACAGGCCCGGAATAGTAATATAGCAATGTACCAGAAGCCCGCGCTGGGATTGAAATTATTGAGAGAACAGATTTTGGGCGAACATTTGTTTGATTATGCTTTTCGTACTTATATTCAAACCTGGGCATTTAAGCATCCCACACCAGCTGATTTTTTTCGTACCATGGAAAATGCAGCAGGAGAGGATTTAGGCTGGTTCTGGCGGGCATGGTTCCTGCACAATGATAAGCTGGATCAGGCAGTAGCAACTGTCCGATATACAGAAAATAATCCGGCGGAGGGAGCATTGATTACCATCACTAATAATGAAAAAATGGTAATGCCATTGGTTATATTAATAAAAGAAGAAGGAAAGAAAGAAGATACACTTCGTTTTCCTGCAGAGATATGGCAGAAGGGAGAAAGTTATACTTTTCATTATCCTTCCTMGAAGTGGTTACAGAAAGTAGTGATTGATCCCGACGGTGCATTTCCAGATATCAATATCGAAAATAATAATTGGAGTGCAGATAAAGGAAAATTGATACCAGACAGTATTACAACAGCCTATGTATTTGAACATTTTCTGACAGCCGTTGGAGGAAGAGAAAAATTAAAAATGCTTTATCACGAACAGATGGAAGCAGTAGGAGATGTACAGGGGACCCAGGCATTGCTGTCGTTTAATTATCACAAACCAGGTAACTACCGGCAGGAAATAACTATCCCTGCGGTTAACATGTTGGCGAATGGTATTTTTATATCCGGAGATACTGTTAGTCAGGTGAAGTTGGGTAGGGATATGACACTCTCGTCCCGTGAAAAGACAGCATTAAAGGAGAACCTGATGGTGTTCCCGGAGCTACACTTTACAGACCATCATGTACAGGCAACATTACAAAGGATGACCGTAATGGTGAATAACCAGGAGGCCTACCAGATAAATATTGCTCAACCCAGTGGCGGAGTGATGAAAAATTATTACGATGTTTCCACTTTTTTAAAGCTAAGATCTATATCTATAGCAGATCCTGCGAAGCCAGAGGAGGACGTTACAATCCGTGATTATGATAACTATCAGATTGTAAAAGCCGTACGGGTTCCTTTTACCTTTACTATAAATGCCTCTGGCACCATTTTAGGTTTTAAAGTGAAGACGATAAACCTGGTCTTTGAAGAATAAGCTATCCGACATAGCGATGAACAATAGTAGATAGGACCATAAGCGGGCTTTCTTATGGTCCTTCTTTTTTATTTCCCCTGCAAAGCAGCGATCACTTTTTCTCCTACCAGCATCGCTGATGCGGGATTCTGTCCGGTAATTAAATTACCTGCTGTAACCGCAAATGGTTGCCAGTCGGCCCCCTTTACATAGGTCGCCTTCTTTTCCTTCAGCATATCTTCCAGCATAAAAGGTACTTCGGTCGTGGTTTGTCCGGCAATTTCTTCGCTGTTGGCAAATCCGGCTACCTGTTTACCTTGTACCAGCGGCAAGCCATTTTTACTTTTTACGTTTTTCAATGCAGCCGGCGCATGACAAACCAGTGCAACAGGTTTACCTGCTTCATAAAAGTTTTCGATGAGCTGAACAGAAGTCGCATTATCTACCAGGTCCCACATGGGGCCATGGCCGCCGGGATAAAAGATAGCGTCATAATCTTTTGCCTGTACGCTGCTGAGTGGTACGGTGTGATCCAGTTGTTGTTGTGCAGTGGTATCAAGGAAAAATCGCTTCACCGCAGCAGTACTGAATTCCGGGCGTGTGCTCTTTGGATCTATAGGGGCTTTGCCTCCTTTAGGCGATGCAATGGTAACACTATAGCCCTGATCTGTAAACTGGTACCAGGGGGTCGCAAATTCTTCTATCCAGATGCCTGTTTTGTGTCCGTTATGGGGGATTTCATCAAAAGAGGTAACAACGATTAATATTTTTTTACTCATATTGTTTGTTTTAGTTTGACTGTAACCGAAAAAGCCCGTTAATAAAGAGCATAATAGCCAGATGCTTTGTTTCATATGATAATTTTGATGTAAAATTCGCACACGAACCGGAGCTGCAAAAGGAGGCAGATCACTATTTAATAGTGATCTACATCACATTAAACCCTAATTTGCGGGCGTAAATCAGCAATAAATGAGTACAGTGTTAAAACAACATATCGCCGCTATTATATCATTGACGGATGCTGAGTTTGGGCAGGTGCTGTCTTATTTTACCACGAAGAAATTAAAGAAGCATCAGTATCTGGTACAGGAGGGCAGTGAAGTGCAGCAGGAGTATTTTGTGGAGAGTGGGTTATTGAAGGCTGCCTATGTCAATGACGCAGGCAAGGAACATATTTTACAGTTTGCCATGGAAGAATGGTGGATCTCCGATTATCTGGCATATTCACAGCAAACGCCAGCGCGACTGAACATCACTTGTCTGGAAGACACCACGCTGCTGTGTATATCTCTCGAAAACAAAAAAAAGCTATGTGAGGCTTCCCATAAAATGGAGCATTTTTTCAGGATGAAAGTTTCCACCGGATTTGTTGCCCAGCAGCAAAGGATTCTTTCCTTGTTGAGTAATGATGCTCAGTCGCGTTACGAGMTGCTGTTATCACAGTATCCGCGGCTTTTTCAGCGGGTTTCCAAAACGCTCATTGCCGCTTATCTTGGCGTTTCCCGGGAGACGCTGAGTCGTTTCTCCGGGAAGTGATTAGTGGTGGTGGGTATCTATTAAAATGTATTCGAGAGGTAATAAAAAGAGGCCGTATCATTATCGTAAATGATACGGCCTCTTTTATTGCTTCCCGTCTTATTGCAGCAACAGGGTGTCGCTATAGTTTACATTAAAAGTATCAATCGCGTTTTTAACAGGGACATATGTCGAACGAATGGCCACTTTAGTGCCAGCAGTGGCCATTTCCAGCAATGCCTCATTGCTTTTGGGAGAGAGGTTCACGGTCCTGATCTGATGTTGGTTGTCTTCATAAGAGATGGCCGTGTTAATGTTAAGTACCGTGTCAACAGGAGAAAAGAACACTTTATACGTGTGATCATCCACGGCTTCCGGCGCCTTGTTGCCGTCTGTCTGGCGGTTGACGAGCGAAGACGTATACAGGGGACCATAAATTCTGACGGCAGAAAGTGTTTGCCCGATAGATCTTTCGTTCTTTTCTCCTACCGTATACAGCGTGAAGTTCAGGAGGTCTTCATTGAGGCCGGAGATAATAGTACTAACGCTATCTGTAGTACTGTGGATGGTGCTGTTCAGCCAAACAGAGTCCAGCCCGTTGTTCCAGTAAATGACATATTTTTTTATGTTTGGATCAGGGCTGGGATACCATTGTAGTTTTATCCGGAGATTGCCCTGGATAGCTTTGAAGTTGCCGGTGAGTCCGGGGTAGGTGATCTCATTGTTTCCCAGCAGGTCTCTGTATTTGGTCCCATCTTTTGTACAGCTGAAAAATGTAACGGAAACCAATAGTATGAAGAGGAGGCGTTGTTTCATGTTTGAGAATTTATTTAGTATTTCCATATATTGTTATTTCCATGGCGTGAGCAAAAGGGGCACCCGACCAGGATTCGGCAACGGCTAAACGCAGGAATCTTACTTTGGGCGAGGTAAAGGGTACGTTTAGCTCAAGGCCTCTGTTAAAGACGGCTTTGTCAGCCTCTGTTGGGGTGGTAGGGAATGCGCCGGAAGGAGGGCCGGGCCAGGTATAATTACCCATATTTACCCAATCTCCTAATATTGCGCCTTCGGGAGCAGATACCGGCAGGTATACATCTGCAGGTGCTTCTTTAGATGATCCCCATAAAGAGAATACTTTCGGATTTCCGTGTCCATATTCGTAGCCACTCCTTCCATATAGTATAAACCGGCTTAGCTTGGCATATACGCCTAAACCAAAGGTGCATGCAATGGGTAAGCGAACATTTTCCAGGACGGTATGCCAGCCGGAACCATCTGTACGGCCATCCCATAAGTTGGGTAATACCCAGCCGAAGCCTACTTTGGTATCACTGGGTAATTCATTCGTGAAGAATTTGCTTTTATCCAGCTGGATTTCATACAAAGGGCTGATGGTCTGATATACGGTATCAGAGTTGTTGCCCCACTGATCTGTGATGTAAACAGCAAATTTTTTAGGCAGCGTATCCAATCCGCGGGTGGAAAAATTGATCTTTTCCAGGTCACTGTACTTTTGCTCATAGATGGAATATTTATCAGCACCATCGGGTTGATATAGCAGGACAGCCCCTACCGGTTTTTTATTCGGATTGCTGGTTTGAACATTGGGTCCGCCGAAATCAGCCTGCATCCGGATTGTTTTAGCCACCAGGCGATAGACCGGCGTATCAGGAGAAACCTGCGTTTTTACGATATCCGATTCTATGTTGGCACGGGAAACAGCGGTTAATTTCACTTCATAATCCTTTTTCTCTGAAAAGCCTTCTACCGTAATAGAATCGCTATAGTAGCTGGATTTAGTCTGCCTGCTTTTTCCGGTGTTCGTATTAATGATGTATTCTGCTTTTACATATAATACGTTGCCATCTTTAGGCAGGTCATAAGTGATATAAGCGCCGCCTTTGAAGTTGGCTACTTTAATGTTGGTGATTACTCCTGGCTTTGTTTTATCATTCGAAACCGGTTGATTATAATCAATAGGTTTTGAACAGGAGAGATGAAAATATAAAATAGCCACTATCACGGCCAGTTTATGGAAGATATATTTATCACGCATAATTATTCTTTTTAAAATGGATGTAAGTAATTACCAGTACAGCGTTTGAACAAGGTTAGGATTGTTTGATAACGCGTAGTCTGACAGCGGAAAGAAATAATCTTTTGTGGTGACAGCAGGAATGAATAGCGTTTGCTGCGTATAAAAATTATTATCTGTTTTTTGATAAACACTCCATCCCTGGATAGGATTGGAAAGCACCGGTAATAATTCTTTCCATCTTCGTAGATCCCAGCCTGCCTTTCCTTCAAAACACAATTCTACACGACGTTCGCGATGAATGATTTCACGTAACCCTGTTTTAGAAGATGGTTTGGTAGGGTTATTACTGTACTTCGACCAGGATTCCTGTACACCTTTCAAACCGGCGCGTTGCCGCACCAGATCAATATAATTATAGGCTTCCTGGGTAGGGCCGTTGGCTTCATTCAAACACTCGGCATATAGCAGGTAGAGATCAGCCAGGCGGATACGGGGCAGGCGATAAGAAGACTGCTGCACGCCATCATCAAAAACAGTCAGATAGCTCACCAGTTTCTTCGGCCAGATACCCAGCACATTAATCCTTACCCGGTCTTTAGGTCCTGCTTTAGACTCAGGTCCTTTTGCTTCGATGTATAATGCATTATCCTGGTCTGTTACACCATTACCAAACCATACGCCTCCATCGAAGCCAATGTTGGCATAGTACCTTCCTTCTCTGCCGAAATTATTTTTAACGGTAGTATATCCTTTGTGGATATAGTATTTGTTGCCTTCATCGCCGGCCTGCAGGTCAAAGCGCCGGCTGTAATCCCATGTTTTATCTTCGTTCATGGGCACGCCTTTATCGGTGTAGAATAAGTCGGTGGTAGACAGCGGGACTGTGAAGCTGCCTGGCGCAGTAATAGAATTAGCCACCGCCTTAGTCGTCAATCTTGGTATACAGAAAGTTTGATAACCAAAGCCGGGATTTAATGCCCAGATAACTTCTGCATTCAGATCCCATTTTTCGGTGACCGCATTTTGAATGGTCAATACCCGTCTGATGGTATCGTTAATTGGCGGAAGATTGGCGGGCTGTATAAACGTATATAGCTTTTGGTTAACTGCGATGGCCGCGTCAATAGCTGCTTTGCAGGCTGCTGCTGCTCTGGTCCATTTTTCCGGATCTGATGTGGGGGCAAACAGCTGTTGACCATCTTTGTTTTTAAACCTGGCATAATCGGCGTTACCATTGTACAGCGGACTTGCCTGTGTAGCCAGTACTTCTGCTTTTACCGACAGCGCAATGACTTTGGTAATCCTTCCCAATTCTTTCTGGATGTTTCCTATTTGCTCCGGGAGATTGGGCGCTGCTTCATCCAGTAACTGTACCACATAGTTAAATACTGAATCTACGGGGGCTCTTTTTACACGGATTTCTTCTATCGGCGCTGTTACGCTTTGATTTACCTTATAGATGGGAATAGGGCCGTACATTTTCGCAAGGTAATAGTGGTAGTATGCTTTGAGGAATTTTACTTCCGCAATCCATCGTGTTTTTTCGCTGGGACTCAGATCAATTGGTTTATCGATGTTTTCCAGCATAATGTTGCAGCGGCGGATCGCCTGAAAGAGATTTTGTCCCATGTTCCATCCATCCCAGTAATTCTGGATGGGAGCCGAGATGTTTTGTACGTTCCCGCGAATTAGCTGAAAGCCGCCGTCTGAGATAGGTCTTTCTGATAGGTCGTTAGGGTATACAATTTCAGCTGAACCTGTAAACCCCGGATCACCTAATACATCGGCCATGTTCTGCAAGGTGCTGTAGCAGGTGAACAGATAGTTCTCGGCTTCATTTCGGTTTCGGAAGGCATAGTCGATGGTACCTACATTTTCAGGCGTTACATCCAGGTATTTTTTGCAGCTTTCAGCAGATAGCAATATTAGAAAAGCAGCGAGTATACGAACCGTTTTATTTTTTATGTAGCTATTCATGGTACGGCATTTTATAAGTTGATGTTGATACCCAGGTTATATGATTTCTGGATGGGGTAGTTGAATCCATTCCCTCCCAGCTCAGGGTCCCAGAGGTTAAACCGGGTGATATTAAAGAGGTTCATGCCATTCACATATAACCGGCAGTAACGTAATCCTATCTTTTTTAAGAGAGCGGGTGGTAAGGCATATCCAATTTCTGCGGTTTTCAATCGCAGGAATGATCCATCGCGCAGCCACCAGCTACTTTTCTGCAGATTATTTTCTATGGCCTGTGCGCTTGTACCCAGTCGGGGGTAGAGGGCATACAGGTTCTGGTTATCTTCTGACCAGTGATTGTCAGCAAAGGCCTGTAATACCTGTGACTGTCCCTGTACCTGTGGATAAGGTGGGATCACAAATGGACTTACTGATCTGGGATCTACAAATAAGGATACCCTCGATTGTCCCTGGAAGCGGGTGTTTAACTCAATGCCTTTATAGTTTAAAGAGAAACCAAAACCATATACCACCTGTGGAACGGTAGGATAACCTATTGGCGCCATATCAGCCACGGTAATGCGGCCATCACCATTCAGATCGCGGTATTTAATATCACCACCTTTGACGGTGTTGCCGCCAAATTGTTGACTGGGAGAGGCAGCTGCTTCTTTGTCATCTACAAACAGTCGCTCTGCGATATAACCAAATTGCTGATTGAGCATGGTGCCGGAAACATATCGCCATGCCTCCGCATATTGTGGTTCTTCATAAATACCATAGGTGCCTTTTGAGAACGTAAGGTTTGACATGATCTGCACCCGCAGGTTGCGGGAGAAGTCGTGGTTGAAGTTGGCGGTCAGATCCAGCCCTTTTACATTCACAGTTCCTTTGTTGGTGAGGATGTCTGCTTCCAGGCCCATGCTGGAGGGGATGTTTCGTTTCATCAGGATATTGCTGCGGTCTTGTTTCCAGTATTCCGCGATGAAGTCGAAGTCCTTGAATATAGTCAGTTCGATGCCGGCATTATAAATCTTAGCTGTTTCCCAGGTAACATTTCTGTTTTCGTAGTTTCTGATGCTGACGCCATTTCTGTTATAGCTATTATTCAGACCAAAATAAGCGCCATTGCCGGCGTTGAGATTTACGTCGGACAAATAGAAGAAGCGTTGCTGTCCAATATCGTCATTACCGCTAAGTCCATAGCTGCCGCGTAGTTTGAGAGAGTTGACAATTTCAGCAATACCACCGCCCCAGAATTTTTCCCTGGACACCATCCACGAAGCACCAATAGTGGGGAAGAAGCCATATCTGTGATTTTCGGAGAAACGTTCGGAGCCGTTGTAGCCGAAGTTAAATTCCACAAAGTACCTGGTGAGATAGTTGTAGGCTAATCTTCCTGCCAGGTTTAGGTTTCGGTAGGGGAGGGAATATTGAAGACTCGGTTGATAGGTAACCGGATCTACTCCATTAGCGATGAGCTTTTGTTGTCTTACCCCAATCAGCGAAGCTGAAATATTATGGTCATTTATTTGTTTGGCATATTCCAGTTGCGCCTGGAATTGAAGGAAGGTACTGGCGTCTTTATTTCCTGGTGAATAGATCAGGTATTCAGTGGCGGCGCCGTTATTTCCAGAGCCACTGTTGCCTTGGAATACGCCGCCTGGCAGCGAGTTTAACCAGGTGAGGCCGTATTGGTTGGTGACTTTGTTATAGTCCTGCGGCAATATCGTATAGTAGAAAGGGTTATACGCCATGCTGTTATCGAAGTAGGAGTACCGGTTGGTATTGAGAAAGCCCTGGAATTTTAAACCGGGGATAAGGAAATCCAGATCCTGGTGCAATTCAACGGTGGCGGACATACGGGATTCAGAAAAACGTTTGTATCCTCTCAGCATTTGCGCATAAGGGTTGGAGTAGCCAACACCCATCTGGCCAGCACTACCCATCTGACTGGAGTTACCAAAAAGAATATGTTGGGTAAGGCGGTTAGCCGTATCGGGTTCGTAATAAGCCGGGAAGAGTACAGGGCTGGTATGCATAGCCGCGCTATAGAGATCGGATGAAAAGGACGCATCATTTGTAACTGGTCCACTATAGTCGTTGAAGTTACCCCAGAGGCGTAATACCAGTTCAGTTGTTTTAGTAAGCTTTACGTTAACGTTGGAGCGTAGCTGATAGTTTTTATAGTTGACGTTGTTGTTAAAGTTGTTGGCGGGACTTTTCTTTAACATACCGTTGTCGTTACTAAAAGATCCTGACACGAGGAAGCGCGCAATATCGCCGCCGCCACTCACATTCAGGTTCGCCCGTTGGGTGTTGGCAGATTTTTTAAACAGCATATCCAGCCAGTCAACCGCAGGATAAGCATATTTATTACTTCCGGGTTCATTTTTAAGGGTTCGCTGTGTATTGTATATTTTGTCTGCATCAAACGGCAATGGCTGTAGTGGATCACGAGTCACTGTTGCTTCATTATACAATTTCATGTAGGTAATGGGATCTGCCAGCTTGATGGTTTGTGTGGGTTTGGAGATGGCATTTTCCAGGATGAAGTTGAGCGTTGTTTTGCCGGCTTTACCTTCCCTGGTAGTCACCAGTATAACACCATTGGCGCCTCTTGCACCATATAATGCAGTGGCGCTGGCATCTTTCAGTATAGAGAAGCTGGCAATATCATTTACCTGTAAACGGGCCAGATCATTAGACGTCAATTCCACGTTATCGATGAGAATCAGTGGATTTTGGCGGTAGCCGAAAGTGGTAACACCACGGATAAAAAAGTTAGAGTTGTCAAGGCCAGGCTGACCGCTTGCTTGTCCGCCTATAATGCCCGCTACCTGTCCTGCGAGAGCGTTGGTAAGGTTGCTGCCCGCTGTTCTCAGGGCTTCGGGTTTAATCGTTACTACAGATCCTACTACTGATTCTTTGATCTGCTTTTTTCCGAAGGCCGTTACGACAAAGTCTTTCAGTACAGTTTTAACGGGTTGCAGCACTATACGGAGTTCTTTGTTTTGTGCGGTAACCCGGACGGTGTCTCCGGTGTAACCTACGAATTTAAACAGGAGCACTGTTCCGTCAGTTACATCCAGTACAAATTTACCGTTGGCATCGGTGGCAGTACCATTGGATTTTGTACCGGACACCCATACACTTACGCCGGGTAATGGACTGCCGGAAGGATCTGTTACATTTCCGATAACGGGAAATTTACGCTGCGCCCATGCTGTTGAAGATAGCAGGCAACAACAGAGGATCATAAAGTGAAATGCAAAGCCTGATAGTAGCTTTTTTAACATACACGATGAATTGTGAAGATGAAGAAATGATTTTGATTGATTAAAAGTGGCAATGAGAATGACCGCGATACTCCAGGCCTTGTTGGTGCATAGCTCTCCCGCACCACGCGTTGATACGGCAGAGAAATTTTAACAGGATGGAGCTATCGGATAAGTATTAAACTTTCGTTGATTCGGCTGTACGGACACACACACAGGTACTACATCTTGCCACATACGTTTAATCGTACAGGGGCGAATACTTGTTGATATTTATTTTTATGGTTTTGGTTTGATGTTAATAAGACTAAATAAGGGTTTTACCTTTCATAACAGTTTAATTCATCATAACGCGACGGGCCATTGGACACCCATTTTCAGGCCATATCCAGCTGTCCAATGCATCCCTTATACATGATCACTACATACGCGGTTTTTCATTTGATGGAATAATGACGGACATGTCTTATTACTTACGAAAGTATTCCGAAAAATGCGGGATGCCTTCATCTCTGGTGATCATTATTAGGCGTATTTTAGCATAAATACAAAAGCAATCGGTGCATAATGACAATTTGGAGCTAATTGAAGGATTTTTTTTATCGGCAAAATCGTTATTTTAAAGGGACGTTGATTTTCGCTGCTGATACATTTTGTATCGTAAGTGATGGTGTTAAATGACATTTTAAAACAGTAATATGAAACCTATTTACGCAAAGGTGCTGGAAGGATTGGAGGATGAAGTGTTTACTACCAGGTTGATTGAGCGGCCTTATTTTACAACAGAATTTCACTTTCATGTGGAGTGTCAGATGACTTACATTGTGAAGAGTGCCGGGCATAAAGTGGTAGGGGATTGTGTAGAGAATTTCGAGCCGGGGGAGTTGACATTACTGGGTTCACACATTCCTCATGTGTGGTATAATCATTCCGCAGAAAGGAGGAAGGGAGAAGAAGCGCCGGCGCAGTCAGTGGCTTTATTTTTCCATCCTGAAAAGTTGACCGAACTGTTTTCGCATTTTTTCAATGTGAAAAAATTAAAGCAGGTGTTGGAGTTGTCCGGACAGGGAATGAAGTTTGAAGGACGTACAAAGGAGCGGTTAAAGGATTTGTTGTTGCGAATGGCGCACAAATCACCCGGACCGGGAAAACTTATTTTGTTGCTGGAAGTAATACAGCTATTATGTACCACAAAAGAATATACGCTGCTGGCTGGTGCCGGCTATGTTAATACGTATACGAGCCGTGATAATGAAAGAATGGACAAAGTATTCAAGTATGTATTTGATCACTATGCTTCTTCTGTTAGCCTCGATGAGGTAGCCGCATTGATACATATGAATAAGCAGGCATTCTGTCGTTACTTCAAAGGACGTACGCAGAAAACATTCGTTGACTTCGTAAATGAAGTGCGTATCACGCAGGCATGCAAGTTGATTGCCACGGATCAGCAGTCTATCGGAGAAATTGCCTATCAGTGTGGGTTCAATAGTTTAACTAATTTCAACCGGTACTTTAAACGGGAGAAAGGGATGGCCCCGAGAGAATATAAATTGAAGCTGGCAGAGTAAGCAGCCAGCAGCCAGCTGTTAGCCATTAGCTTTTAGCTTTTAGCAAATGCAGCGAAGATCGGCATAATATGATTTCTGCTACATTTGCTAAAAGCTAACAGCTTTCCATCAGTACGCCCTTTTTTCACCTTCCCAACCGGTGTTGTGCAAGAACTGTTCCCATGTAACGCTATCCGGGTTTATTTGTCTGCTCCATTCCAGGTCGCGTGTGGACTGATAATAGCCATGCTCATAAGCATATGACACCATACCGGTAAGTTCTTGTACCAACGTTTCATTTTCACCGAAGTGCGGGAAATGCTGCAATAGTTCTTCCCGTGTATAAGCGGAAGCGTATGCCGCTTTTTTGCCGGTAACCTTTACAAAGGTGTCTACCATTTCCTGCGGAGAAATGATTTCGCCAATAACCGGGAGTCCTTTATCCGTGTATTTGTCGGGGTTTGAAAGAATTTCCAGCACGGCAGGGCCGGTAGCTGTGAGCGGGTCCACAAATGGCGCTTTGAAGTCTTTGGGCAGATAGATGGGGAATACCAGCGTATCGTCTTTTTGATAAGGTGTGTAAAATTCCACCAGGTTGGTATAAAAGAAGGCCATGTAAATAAAGGTACGCTTAATAGGAAGTGTACGGATATAGGCTTCCACGTTAGCCTTATCCGTGAAGTGCGGTGCAAATTTTTCGCCGCCACTGATGGTATGTACATTTTCCAGGCTGCTGAAGATAAGATGCGGTACGCCGGCTGCTACTACGGCATCGGCCAGTTCCTTACCCAGTTGCGCTTCATGGGTGGCAGGAGGTGCAATGCTGGGTGTCATCAGGAACACGCTGTCGGAGCCCCGGAAGGCGTCTATAAATTCGGATTGATATCCGAGGTCCAGCGGTATGCTCACCAGTTCAACGCCTTGTTCCGCTAAACTGATCGCTTCCGGTGAATTAATACGGCGGGTGATACCGCGTACCCGATAACGTCCGCTTGCTAGTAACGTGCGTGCAGCGCTGAGTCCTTGCTTCCCTAAAACGCCTGCGATGGTGATGAGTGGTTTATATTGTTGTGTCATTGGTGTCTGTTTTTAAAGTGAAATGGTTGGTTTTCGCTATCAATTTTTAGTACTATAAAATTTATAGTTGCAAAACTAAGTATAGTTAAATAGCTTTGCAATACCTATCCATTTGGATAGGTACATTAAAACCAATAATGATGAAAGTAGAATGCGAAAGCGATTATATAAAAGTCAATGATAAACTATATCCCTGTACGGTGAGTCTGGCGATGGATTTCGTGGGGGGTAAATGGAAAACGGTGATTCTTTACCATTTAAAAGATGATTATAAGCGATACAACGAGCTTAGAAAGGAGATGCCCAGCGTAACGGAAAGAACGCTGAGTTTACAGTTAAAACAGCTGGAAGATGATGGTCTGGTGTCAAGAGAAGTATATGGCAATAAGCCGCCTATTAAAGTAGTATATGGTTTAACAGATTTTGGGAAAACATTTCTGCCGGTATTGGACGCACTTTTTGGTTGGGGGAATCAGATCGCCACAGAAAGGGGGGAGTTTGTGAGAGTGGCGGTGCCGGCGAAGTAAGCAGTGATATAGAAAGGGCCACGCTCTAAGCGTAGCCCCGTTATTTATCGCGATAGAGGAAACTGCTTTCAGCCCGCCAATAGACCCCCGTCTATTGGCAAAGCAGCGCCTGTAATAAACTTAGCCTTATCTGAAGCAAGGAATAAAATGAGCGGTACAATATCTGCTGGTGTAGCCAATTTGCCGGTAGGCATGGCTTCGGCAATTTTTTCCAGGCGTCCGGGTATTTTTTTTATGTTCTCCAGCCACTGTTCCGTTTGAATCACGCCTGGTGCAATTGCATTTACGCTGATCTGGTGACGGGCATTTTCCAATGCGGCGGCCCTGGTTAATCCTATCAACCCGTGTTTGGCGGTTACATAACCCGCAATGTTTTGCCCTACGCCTTTCAAACCTGCAGTGCTGGCAGTATTGATGATACTTCCACCAGCGGCTTTCATGACCCGTATTTCATGCTTTAGCGAATAAAAGGTGCCCGTCAGATTCAGTTGAATCGTGGCAGCAAATTGTTCGGCAGTGGTATCTTCTATGGGGGTATTGCCCGCATTGCCACCTGCATTATTGAATGCTACATCTAATTTCCCATAGCGGCGAATGGTTTCATCTACCAGGTGCTTTACCTGTTCTTCCTGGGTTACATCGGCCTGGATAAAAGTAGCTTCTCCACCAATTTTACGGATTTCATTTTCCAGGGCAAGACCCGTTTCAGCGCGTCTGCCGCAGAACACTACCTTAGCACCTGTKGCGGCAAAAGCGCGGGCTGCATCAGCGCCCAGACCGGCAGTGCCGCCCGTAATCAGAATTACTTTGTTCGTCATTGTTAATTGCTTTATGGTTGAAAAAGAAAGGGGGCTGACTATTTGTTTTTCATCAACGAAAATCCGGTACTCACCATCCAGATGTAAGATCCAAAGCGAACGATGGGCAGCAGTATAAATGCGGAATCTAATACCAGGCCGAACATAGATAGCTGTGCGAGGAAGCCGAGTATGATTCCCAGCCACGCCATCCAGGCAGGTGTATACTTTCTCAGCAAACAGGGAACAGCAATGCCGGCCATGAGTAAGCCCAGCGCCATGGCATGTGTAATGCCTCCGGTGGCAAATCCCAGCAGCCGTAGTACGCGAACGATCTCCACATTTTCTATGACGCCCGGTTGAGCAATGATCCAGCTGGATACTCCGGAGAGACTTACGAACAACGACGCCGTGATGCCTCCAAACAGCGCCAGGTTAGGGCCCGCGGCCATTACACCCAGGGATCTTGTTTTGCTGACAATAGCGGCCGTAAAGATCCCCAATGGCATTGCACTGGCCACCTGCAGCAGTGCATTGGCTTTCAATGCTGCCGGGAAATCTTTCACCAGCTGCTGGAATTTTCCCAGGTCACTAAATGGAGAGGGAAAAGTGGCGCCATGCGCAAACACCGAGAACAGTATAATACTGGCCATAAACAGTACGATATATACAATCGCCAATATGCCCGGATGTGGCCCCAGATAACGTTTCCCGGCTGGGAGGTTTGTTGTTACATTCATAATGAATACTATTTAAACGATGATGACAGTGCGTGGTAATAACAATGGGAAGCCCGTATTCCCTTTTGCTATTATCCCTTTTTTAATTCTATTTATTAATCTTGTTTGTATTGCAAACTAAAACAGACTAAAAAAAAGGCTGATTTTAGCCCGTTAAAAAAAGCCCCTTTTTAGTCGTGTTGTTGATTGATACTTACATGGTCCGTTGTTACAAATGCAAATATTTTTTGATGTCCTCCACATACTTTTCAAATGCTTTTCTCCCTTTGGCCGTGAGTTTGCAAATGGTATGCGGGTAATTACCTTTAAATGTTTTGATCACTTCCACATATTCCGCTTCATTTAATTTCTTGATCTGGTGACTCAGATTACCTTGCGTAGTTTTCGTTACTTCCATTAAATAACTGAAATCTGCCTGTTTCATTTTTATCAATACCGAAACAATTGCCAATCTTACGGGTGTATTTAAAACAGGATCAAGATCACTAAACATGCAACGTTAATTATGATTTGGAATATTTAAGCAAATACCCGGGGACCAGATACCCCAGCATCACAGCAATGCCATGAATGAGCGGACGATACATCTCATCAAGGAAAACACTGATTACCGCAAATATAAAAAACAATATCCCTCCCGCCATCAATGGTTTGAAACGGAGATTTAATCCCGAAACAAGTGTGCCCACACCACCAATCAGCAGGGTAAAGGTAAAAGGCTGTATTTTTTGGGTAAGACTAATAAATACTGTCAGCACAAAGCAGATTCCCAGTACAAACCATAAATTTTTCAAGTAGCCAGCCAGGTAGGTTTCCGCCGTTTTTTGAGCTGACCGGTAATACAGCACGGTAATCAACACACCTGCGCCTACCAGCAACGGAAATGGCAGAAAAAACAAGGAGGTGGCAGTAAACGTATGCAGTACAAAGAATGCCAGGCTTGCCACCGCAATGATCCATCCCCATACCAAATAAAGAAAGCCATAGTTCTTTAGCTCGTCTTTAGTCTGCAGAATGACGTCCGAAATTAATTTCAGACTTTGTAAAGGATGCATTTCATTTTCCACTGCACTCATGATGCTGTTTTTACTTACGAATGTAGATCTTGTTTGCGACGCAAACAAAAAAATGTTTTAAGCGGGCTGAAAAATGGAAATTGGGCAGGAAATATAACGTAACCGCACCAACGAAAATATCCGGTAAAGAATAAGTTTTTGTAATATATCTGTAATTTAACGAGGAGATAATAAAAGCTGTTCATAAGCGGTAGGCTTATTTTCTACCTTTGTGCCGCAATTTTTAAAAGGTAACTGTTACACGATGGGCAATAACAAGGAAGATGCAGCGCTGGTGAAATTGCTGGAAGCAGGCGAACAAACCGCCTTTGTTGACATCTATCATAAATATAAACACGGCGTATTCCGGAATATTACACAGATGGTGAAAGATCCCATGATGGCAGAGGATATTCTGCAGGAAGTGTTTCTGACAGTATGGAATAAGCGCACAGAAATCAGCACCATCAAAGCTTTGGGAAACTGGATTTTTGTCATCAGTTATAACAAATCAATCGATTACCTGAAAAAACGTGTCCGCGAAAGTAAGGTGGTGGAACTGATGGCCGAATGGCCGGAAGATAGCCTGAACCTGGCCGGAGAGCCCGAAGAAGATGATGATTATTATGAAAAAGTAGCCCTGTTACATAACGCCATAGAACGCCTGCCCCAACAGAAAAAGAAAGTATTCCAACTATTTCGCTTCGAAGGCAAATCTCACGAAGAAATTGCCACCATTACCGGTATCAGCATACAATCTGTAAAAGACTACCTCAAGCAATGTACCGCCATGTTAAAGAAATACCTGGATGAAAATGCGGTTAAAATGCCGCCTTCTTCCCGTACACTTTTGGTAGCATTGGCTTGTAATGCTTATTGGATAAGCGCCTGAGGAAAATTACATCTTGTTAACAATTCCTTAATACTGAATATTATCCCCTATTTCACTTCCTGCAGTCTTTACTACAAAGAGCATGGATGGAAGAGCTAAATAAACTCATTGCAAAATACCGGGAAGGCACTGCTTCAGCAGCTGAGCTACAGCGACTGTATACTTTGTTGAACGAAGGGAATCCCGCGTGGAAACAGGCCCTGGAGGAAGCGTTTCACCGCGCGGTAGACGAGGAAGTATCCACATTATCACCCGAAGCAGATCAACGCGTACTGGCCCGCTTGCTGGCCGCTACCGCCCCCGTTTATGTAGCTCCTTCACCTAAACGCCTATACGTTAAATGGGCGGCCGGACTCGCAGCTGCCTGCGCGGCAGCGCTGGTAATCGTTTATATATGGCCGTTAGTATCCGCAAAAAAGGCAGGAAATGCTACCGGATATGCGGCTACCCTGCCAACAGATTCCATTTTTACCGCCGATGCCACTATCACCTTATCGCTGCCGGATGGTTCCGCTGCGCGGTTAATGAAAGGCAGCGTGCTGCGCTTTTCCAGGGTTTTTGGTAAGGCAGATAGAAATATTCAACTACAGGGAGATGCCTTTTTCTCGGTGGTAAAAAATCAGGAATTTCCCTTTACCGTTACCTGTAACGAGATAAAAACCACGGCGCTGGGAACAACATTCCGGATCAGTGCCCCTGCTCACAACACCGTGCAGATTCATCTGCTGGAAGGGAAAGTGAGCGTAGAGCCTATGCGTAACGGCTATACGAAAAAAATCATCCTCCAGCCGGGACAAGTACTGCAAGTGAAACCGGCAAATTTCGAAACAGTTTTCTTACAGCATAAAACCACTATACCAGCGGTTGCCACACCAGCCAGCCACCATCATGCCGCCACCAGCACCGCAGGCGGACTGAATTTCAAAGAAGAAACATTAGGTAATATATTCAGCGTATTAAGTCAACAGTACGGTAAAAACATTATTTGCGCCGATGAAGAAGTGGCCGCTTATCATTTTACAGGAAGCTTCCCTGCCAGTGGAAACGGGCTGGAAACCATTCTGCGCACGTTGTGCAGCCTGAATAAATTGAGTTACACCATCAGCGATAACAACATTTACATTCATAAACAATAAATCTTCCGGAAAAAGACCGTAGCAAACATTGCTGTCACAGCGATATGGATATGCTATGTCTAAAACGAAACAGCATCATGAAAAAGCGTAGTATCAACCTCCTTATTTATCTTTTCCTCGTTCTGCTTTCCACCGCAGCATCCGCGCAGGTGGCCCTGTTAAGGGGAACTGTACTGGACGAAAAAGGCAGCCCGGTACCAGGGGTGTCGGTGGTGGTGAAATCAGGTTTGAAAGTAGCGGCAGCTACACAAACAGATACCACCGGGGGATTTTCATTCAGTAACTTATCCATTGGCGTTAGTTATGATCTCACCTTTACCAGCATTGGGTACTTACCTTACCAGGAAAAAGATACCCGCCTGTCAGAAAAAACCAACACGCTGCTGGTAAGACTAAAAGGCGATCCCGCTATCCTGAATGAACTGGTAGTAGTAGGTTACGGCAACCAGCGCAAAATCACCCTCACCGGTTCTGTGGCTTCTATTGAAACCAAAGAGCTGAAAGCTTCTGCTGTGTCAAACCTCACCAATGCGCTGGTAGGGCGCCTCCCGGGCCTCATTGCGCGCCAGTCGACCGGCGCCACCGGGCAGGATGGTTCCAAATTATGGCTAAGAGGCCAATCCACCTACTCCAGCAGCAACAACCCGCTGATCATGATTGATGGGGTACCAAGAGAAGGTTTCGAATTCATAGATCCCAACGAAATTGCCAATATCACCATTCTTAAAGATGCTTCTGCTACTGCTATCTATGGTGTGCGTGGCGCCAATGGCGTAATACTGGTCACTACCCGCAGAGGAGAAACCGGCAAACCTAAAGTGCAAATCAACGTAGAACAGGCCGTGAAAACACCGATGAAACTGCCTAACTACCTGCGTTCGGCCGACTTCTTCCGCCTGCGCAAACAAGGCTTGCTCAATGATGGCGCCAATACAGAAGCTTCCCTGTATACCGATGACTATATCAACCGCTACGATCCTTCCTTCAACTGGGCCGATAGCCTCGAATACAAATACCTGTATCCGAATGTGAACTGGATAGACGAACTGCTGAAGCCCGCTTCCTACCGCACCGTAGCCAATGCCAATATCTCCGGCGGCAACAGCGGACTGAAATACTTTATCTCCGGTTCGTACTTCCATGAAAACGGTATCTATAAAAGAACCGCCGACATGCCCGGATATAACACCCAGGACGTAGAAAACCGATTCAACTTCCGTTCTAACGTAGATGTGAAACTGAGCTCCTGGTTATCTGCCGAAATGGGATTATCTACCATTGTACGTAACCAGGTAATGCCTGATATCTATCAGAACGAATTCTTTACCATGCTGAAACAAACACCTCCCTATGTAATGCCGGTAACTAACCCCAACGGCTCTATTGCGGAAGTGGCCAACTATAAGAACCCTTACGGAGAGCTTACTGCCAGAGGCTATCAGAAGCCTAACTCCTTTTATGCGCAGGGTACGGTAGGCCTCAGCGGTAGCCTTGATGCCATCATGAAAGGCTTGTCGGTTAAAACCCGGTTTTCTTTCGATGCTTTTAATGCGAATGGTTATTATCGCTCACGTAAATATTATACCTATACCTATCAGGGAAATAATAAGTACCAGATTTACAGCAACGGACAGGATTTCCTGAACTATGCCCTGTACAACCAGAATTACTATTATAACGTAAACCCCGAATTTTATCTGAACTATTCCCGGAAGTTCAACAAGCATAATATTTCCGGTATGTTGTTGTACCTGATTACTTCCAAATCAGTACGCTCTACCAGTGCTACGGGAGCATTACCTTATCGTCAGCAGGGCTTAACCGGTCGCTTTGGTTACAACTATGACGACCGCTACATCGCTGAATTCAACTTCGGTTACAATGGTTCGGAAAACTTCGCGAAAGGTCATCGCTTCGGCTTCTTCCCGGCGGTTTCTGCTGCCTGGGTAGCAAGCAGAGAGAAATTCATGGAGTCATCAAAAGGCTGGCTGGATATGTTGAAAATACGCGTGTCTGCCGGTGAAGTGGGTAATCAGGACCCTGGTACACGTTTCGCTTACCAGAGCAGCTGGAATACTAACGCTAAAGGCTATCCGTTTGGTACCAACTACGATAACGTGATGCCGGGTGCAGTGGAATCTACCGCCGGTAATCCACTGGTAACCTGGGAAACCGCCCGTAAGTTTAACGCCGGTACCGATTTCTCCGTGAAAAACGGTTTGTTCACTTTCACCGGTGATGTGTTCTATGAACATAGAACAGGTATCTATCAAACATCTTCCCCTATTATCTCCGGCTTCCTGGGACTGGTTACTTTCCCTAAGTTAAATGGTGGTATTGTAGATAATCATGGATTTGAATTTGAACTGGGCCATAGAAACCGGTTAWCGAAAGATTTCAAATATGAGGTAAAAGCTACGTATTCCTTTGCCAGAAATAAGATCATCAAATACCTGGAAATACCGATGCCCGACAGAACCTGGCAGCAGGTGACTGGTACCCGCATTAATTCTATCAACAGTTATGTGGCAGATGGTTACTTCCAGTCTAAAGAAGATATCGCCAAAGGTCCTAATCAGAGTTCGTTTGGCGTAATGCAGCCGGGCGATATCCGTTACAAAGATCTGAATGGCGATGGGGTGATCAACAGCTATGATCAAACTTATTTAGGCAACAAGGTGAGCGAACCGGAACAAATCCTGGGTGTATCGCTGTCGGCTTCCTACAAACGGTTTGATATTTCTGCCTTGTTCCAGGGTGCTTTCGGTCGCTATATTGATGTAGCAGGTCCGGCTATTTTTGGTCCGCAGAATGATTTCTCTAACCTGCTCACCGACTGGAAAGATAACTACTGGACACCAGAAAGACCAGATGCGAGATATCCCCGCTTAATGGCGTTGAAGAATGTGGTGAACACCCAACATTCTACGCAGTGGCTCTGGAAGGCAGACTATGTACGCCTGAAGAACCTGGAAATTGGTTATAACCTGCCTGATAGCTGGATCAATAATATCGGCCTGCGGAATGTTCGTGTCTATGTAAATGGTAACAACCTGCTGACCTGGACTACCCTGAGATTATTTGATCCGGAAGAAGATAACGCAACGCCTAACTATCCGCTGGTACGTACTTACAACGCGGGTCTGAGTATTTCCTTCAAGTAAAAGATTTGATTATGTTTAAGATGAATACCAATAAAAAAATTGCTGCATTTTTGTCGCTCTGCCTCTTAATGCCATCCTGTAAAAATTACCTGGATATTACACCAAAGGAATTTTATACAGAAGCAGATTTATTTGCCGATGTATCACAAGCAGAAAAAGAAGTAGCGGTACTGTATGGTGATCTCAACTGGGACTTTGATGGTACCCCGGATGGTGCTATTCTTTCGCTGGTATGTGATGAAGGCTATCCTACGCAGACACAGGCCAAAGCGAACAAATACATTACCGGTGGCTGGACCAGCACCAACGATGACATGCGTATCTTCGATCAGATGTACCGCGAAATAAGGATCGGTTATCACTTCCTGAGCAACATCGATAAAGTACCGGTAAAAGATGATAACCAGGCTACGCAATATAAAACTGTGATCATTCCCCGATACAAGGGAGAAGTGAAATTCCTGATCGCCTATTACTATTTCCTGTTGTTTGAAAAATATGGTGGCGTACCTATCGTGGATCATTACTTCACCGTGAATCAAAACGAGGAAGCGCTGAAGCTGCCCCGGGCAACGGTAGATCAAACGGTCGCTTTCATTATCCGGTTATGTGATGAAGCTGCCGCCGCATTGCCTGCTGAGTATGCCGATCAGGATGTAGGACGTGCTACCAAAGGTGCTGCGCTGGCATTAAAAGCGAAGACGTTATTATATGCTGCCAGCCCATTATTTAATGGTGGCGAAATTGATAACACGCCTGTTGCTGTAGAAGGAGCAAGCGTGAAGACCACCATTTTAGGCGTGAAGAACCTGGATGGTACGCTGATCTTCAATACCACCTATAACAAAGAAAAGTGGAAAACCGCGTTGGACGCTATCAAAGTAGTGATGGACCTGAACCTGTACAGCCTGAGAGCTAACCGCCAGGAACTATTTTATAAACGCGATTATAAAGAAGTGATCTGGTTTAAACAAGGGAGCCCAACCCCGGGGACTAACTGGGAAGCAGGTACCATGCCTACCGGTACCGACTATGGTGGCTCCGGTAATATCAGTACACCACAGGAAATGATTGATGCCTATGAAATGAAAAATGGGTTGCCTATTTCAGATCCTGCCTCCGGCTATGCGGAAGGTAGCTTTGTAGACACCGCCATGAAGGTATTCAGAAACCGTCAATGGCAAACGGTAACGGTGAATATTAACCAGATGTATTATAACCGTGATCCGCGGTTCTACACGGATCAGTATTTTAATGGTATGCCATTGCTGGGGAGAAACGTGATCACTGAATTCAACAACACATTGGGCAGTAACCAGGATGGCTGGGGCAAAAGTGGACAGAGCACCCGCACTGGTTACTATGTACAGAAGTGGAATGATCCTACGCAGAACCTGAAGGACCGTCCGAATACCAACTACCGGAACTTTCCATTTATCCGTTATGCAGATGTGTTGTTATGGTATGCAGAAGCCATGAATGAATACTTTGGTCCTAATACGGAAGCATTCAATGCCATCAACCAGGTGAGAAGCAGGGTCGGGATGCCATCGTTGCCGCTTACCACTGCTGACAACACTAAGCAAGGCTTGAGAAAACGTATCCAGAATGAAAGGAGAATTGAGCTGGCTTATGAAGGCGCCCGTTATTATGATATCAGACGTTGGTTAATAGCCACGAGTTCGGAACAAATGAAGATGACAGGTTTGAGTATTATGGAGAAGAAAGATAAATTCTATAACCGTATTCCATTACTGAGTGGTACCCGCGTATTCCCGGTAAATTATTACCTGTCGCCAATTCCATCTTCTGAAACAGCGATTATGCCTACGCTGACACAGAATTTTGGTTGGGGAAGATAGTATAGAAAGAATTACGAATTTGTGGGTAGATATGAGCGAAGGTGATTTTCGCGTTTACTATCTACCCACAAATCCGTAATTCGTAATTCGTAATTTATTTTGTGCTCACTTCTATCGTGCCGCCATTCTTAAATAAATCATGCGACACAAAGTATCCTTTATTTTCCTGTCCGTTTACTTTGATACCCGTCAAATTTCTGCCTGTGGCGGGTCTGGAAATGGTGAGCCATTTTCCGGTGGCCGTTTTCCATTTCACTTCGTCAAAGAGGGGAACGGTGACGAGGTAATTGGGGTCAGTAGCTGAGTAAGGATACAAGCCTAGGGCGCTGAATACATACCATGCCGACATTTCACCCGCATCGTCCATGCCGCAGAGGGCAATGCCATCATCGCCGATGCCGTATAGGGTATTCAGGATGGTGTCAATGATATGTTGGGATTTCGCCGGCTTCCCTACAAAGTAGTAGGCGAAAGGCGCTTCGTGGTCTGGTTGGTTACCATGGCAGTACTGGCCTATCATGGTTTCTACGTTTCTGGCAATATAATGTGGGTTCCAGGGAACGGTGAACAAGGAGTCCAGTTTGGATTCAAATGCATCCGCACCGCCATACAGCGCAATCAGGCCGGGCATATCATGTGGTGCAAAGAAGGATACCTGCCATGCGTTGGCTTCGCGGAACATGTATTCATAGTAAGGATACTGTGGGTTGAATGGCTCAATCCAGCTGCCATTGGCCAGTTTACCCCGCATAAACCGGATAGACGGGTCAAATACATTTTTATAGTTTTTTGACCTGGCCATGAGAATGCGGTAATTGGCGGTGTCCCCCAGTTTTTGCGCGATCTGTGCTACAGAGTAGTCGTCATACGCATATTCCAATGTTTTAGATACACCAGCTTTTCCCTTGCTTTCTACATGTGGATGTTGGATATCCGGATCGGAAATAAATCCTTTCTCGATATATTCTTTGATGAAAGGTCTGGCGCCACCTTCTACATTGGCGTTTTTCAGCAGTATTTCATAGGTGCCTTTGATATCGAATTTATCAATACCACGGAGGTAGGCGCCGGCAATGGAGGAGGAGCCGTGATCGCCATGGAAAAAAGTAGGGATAAAGCCTTTCTTATCTCCCACATCCTTCATCGACTTAATCACATCCAGGGTAACCTGTGGAGAGATCAGTCCCAGCAGCACATCTTTATTCCGGTACGTATCCCAGAGAGAGGGTTCTGTATAGTAATTAAAATCAGTTTTTACTACGTTGTGTTTGGTGTCGGTGAAGTCGCCGTTCACATCGCTGCGCAAGGCAGGCCAGAGGAAGGAGCGATACAGACAGGAGTAGAACATGCCTTTTTGTTTTTCTGTGCCACCTTTCACCTGTATAGATGACAACAACGTTTCCCATTTTTCGGTGGCTTCCTTACGGATATCACTAAACGTTTTTTTGCCGATTTCTTTTTCCAGGTTTTCTTTGGCATTCATGGTGCTCACGAAGGAGATGCCTATTTTCATTTCTACCGGGCCGGTACCGTCTACCAGTGTGACTATAGCATAGCCATCGGCATTGCCTTTATTAGGAATATTGAGCTTGGCAATATTGGTGTTCAGGATGGCGTAGAAGAAGATACGTTCACCTGTTTGTTGGTAGCCTTGTAGGGCATTATTGCCTACTTTTTCCATATCCCAGCCATTTACGTGGTTATTGGCTTTGGCCAGGTCAAACAGGATTTGGCGTTGGTGGGCGTCTTTGAATTGATATTGGTGGTAGCCGCATCTCAGGGTGGAGGTGAGGCGTACGTCTACATGATAGTCATCCAGGTATACCTGATAATATCCGGGTGCGGCGCTCTCCTTTTTATGAGAGAACCGGGAACGGAAGGTTTCGCCGGGATGAGATACCGGGAGCACCGGAATATTACACAAGTTCCAGTGTCCTTTGTTGGTATGGGTAAAGCTGTAAATGATGCTGTCTTCATATTGATAGCCGGCGCCGGAGCCATAGGCGGTCATGGGACTGAGTTGTACCATGGCGTTGGGTAATGAGCTGCCGGGGAAGGTGAGGCCAGCCCAGGATCTCCAGCCTTGTGGCAGTTCATAGCCGAGGATTTTAGGATCTGTGAGAGGTGCGGTACCCACAAACGTATTGACATACTTTGTATAAGCCGTTTTCGGCTGACTGCTGGCGGTTGCAGCCAGCAACAAGAATAATAGAACGTGGAATCCCTTCATGATGCACTTGTTTTTGTTTCGTAATGAGTATCCTTTTCGTGTGTTACAGGATTGCTAAACCGATTTAGGCACCGATAAATGTATTCAAAAAATAGTATTAATCAAAGCGATGGAAACGCGGTTGGCATAGAATAACACTATTTACAGGTAATTTACTATTAAAAATAGTTAATTAGATATTCAGCTAGTATTAAAAGAAATACTACTTTAGGTTATTCATGACCATGAGCAGTAAAGCAGCTGATTATTCTTCTTTTTGGGCATTGGGGGATCTTGCCGTATTTAAGCAGATGATGAAGGCATTTAGTCCTTCATTACGCTATTTCGCGTGCAGCATTGTGGGTAATGAAGCGGAAGCAGAAGAAGTGGTAGCAGATGTATTTATCAGAATATGGCAACAAAGAACGAAGGTAATCCCGCCTGATAATGTGCAATACTATCTTTTTAAAGCTGTAAAAAATACGGCGCTTAATTATTTAAAGCAAAATGGGCGCAGGCAAACACACCTGGCCGCCTGGGAGGTGGAAGTGAGCCACCACCGTGCACAAAGCCCGGAAGATATCCTGATCAACAAAGAGCAGCTGGATCATATACAGGCCGCTATTCAATCTTTGCCGCCCCGTTGCCGGCAAATTTTTGTACTCGTAAAAGAAGAAGGCTTTTCCTATGAACAGGCCGCCACCCTGCTGGACCTGTCCAAAGCCACCGTCAATGTACAAATGACGATTGCCCTGAAAAAGATATGGGCCGCACTGGGATCTACCCTGAAATATTCCTACTCTTAAAAAATTTTTTTCTCCCGCTTAATTGTTTTTCTTTCGGGGGTTGTCTTATTACTACAATCATCGAAAAAATACACCTTTTGTAAATGACCCAACGGTTATCGGAGTTATTGGCCCTGCACTGGAGCGGAGAAATTTCCGCCGCTGAAAAAGCGGAGCTGGACGAATTATTACTGCAACATCCGGGCGACTGGCTGAAGGCTGGTATGCTGGAACAGCTGTCGTTCCGCAAAAAAATGGATGCTGACGAGGCCGATACCGACAGGTTGATGGCGCGGGTAAGTAATGCTATAGGAGATGAATACCTCGACGCGCCTGCGGTGATTACGGAGCAGCCGAAGCGGCGCTTTCAGGCCCGCAGGGTACTTGTTCCCTTGCTGGCACTGATTTGCCTTGCTGGCGCCGGACTTGGGTATCTTTATTGGCAATCGTCTTTTCCGGGATATAAAATTGTGACCACAGATGCTGGTATGAAAACGAAGATTCGTTTGATGGATGGCAGTACCATCTTACTAAATGCCGGCAGTACTTTACGCTACCGGGAGAAAATGGATAAAGACGTTCGGGAAGTATACCTCGACGGAGAAGCTTTTTTTGATATTAAACATGCCGCCAGCCGGCCTTTTATTATACACGCGGAAAAAATGGATGTTCGGGTACTAGGTACCAGTTTCAACATTCGCTCTTATAAAGAAGAAGATTTTGAGGAAACAGCGGTGATTTCCGGCGCGGTAGAAGTAAGGGTGAAAGAAGGACAGCAGGTACTGCGGGTAGCCCCCAACGAAAAAGTATTGCTGAGAAAAGCCTCCGCCACCACCGAAAGTAAACAGGCCAGCTATAACAACCACGGAAAAGAACAACTTGTTATTGAACGTCAGCCATTATCACCTGTTTCATCAACAGATAGCAGCCATGTGCTGGAAACTGCCTGGATCAATAATCAACTCATATTTCAAAATGAAACATTATCCGTTCTGGCGCAACGACTGGAGCGCTGGTACGGGGTGAAAATCGCGATCACTGATCCGCAACTGGCAGCACTGCGATTCTCCGGGCGGGCCGACAATGTATCAATCGAAAAACTACTAAACATTTTACAGGAAATTCAACCATTTAAATATTCCATCCAGGGGGATGTAATAACGATTAATTAAAATCTTCCAGTATGAGTATCAACACCATAATTGGGGAGCGACCTCCCTAGCGGGATTGCTATGCCGGTTAGTGTCGGCCATTTTATTACGAAAGGATTCCACATTTTTATTGAGTCTTAATAAGAATTTTCCAGGTTATGAAAAGAAAAACGCAACGAACAACGTTTGAGCTACCATGTTATGGAAGAAAACTACTACTGATGTTTAAATTTACCTGCTTTCTGATCGGCCTGTTTTTTCAGGTATCTGCATCAGGGTATTCGCAAAATACCGTTTCTGTTTCCTTTGTAAAGGCAGATGTGGAGAAGGTATTTCACTATCTCGAAAGAAAATCGGGATACACCTTTTACTATAGTAATACCGCTATTGAAAAACTGCCGCGACTGAGTCTCACCATGGAAAAGGCAGATATCCGCGATGTATTAAACGAAATATCCCGCCAAACCGGCCTGCACTATGCCATCATGGAAAACAACATGGTCGTGTTTAAAAACGCCGCAGAACAAATCCGCACGAAAAAAATCACCGGTAAAGTACTGGACGAAAAAGGCCACCCGCTGCCCAATATTACCGTACAGGTGAAAGGCACTACTACCGGCACCCTGACCACGGTAGATGGCCTGTTTTCCCTGCAGGTGCCGGATAATGCGGTGTTGGTGATTTCCGCTATCGGATTCCTGAAACAGGAAATAGTGGTGTCAGACCAAACATCTATTACCGTCGTGCTGAAAGATGATGTAGCAGGATTGAATGAAGTAGTGGTAGTAGGTTATGGCACACAGGAAAAACATAAACTCACCAGCGCCGTAGCCACTGTTTCCGGCGCTGATCTGAATAAGCGGGTAGCTACCAATCCCGCCTCATTGCTACAGGGCCAGCTTCCCGGTTTGCAGGTAACACAAGGTTCCGGTGAACCCGGCAATGAAAATGTACAACTGCGTATCCGCGGTGTCAGCACCTTCAGTGGCGCCGGCAATGATCCGCTCGTAATCGTAGACGGACTCCCCGGTGATATGAATGCTTTGAACCCAAACGATATTGAATCCGTTTCCGTGTTGAAAGACGCAGCGTCTGCGGCCATCTATGGTTCGCGTGGCGCCAATGGCGTGATCGTTGTAAAAACGAAAAAAGGAAGGGCAGGCTTCTCCCTTACCTATGCCTATAACCTGGGTATCTCCAAAGCAGCGAAACTGCCGGATGTAATCAGTAACTCAGCAGAGTATATGTCGTTGTCCAATGAAGCACGCGCCAATTCTGGTTTGCCCGCCATCTATAGCCAACAGCAGATAGACCTTTACAAAAACGCCACCGACCGCGTGAAATACCCTAACCACAACTGGCTGGACGATATTTTCCGCACCGGTTACACGCAGAACCACTACCTGAATATGAGCGGTGGTAAAGACAACACCAACTACAGCCTGGGCCTGGGTATCAGTAATCAACCCGGTGTAATGATTGGCTTCGACTACAAGAAATATACCCTGGACCTCGGCCTTAGCTCCAGGGTTAATAAAAGAGTGACGCTGGGTACCAACATACAAATGCGCTACGCCAACCGGAAATATCCTGAAAATGGCGCCGGTGATATGTTCCTCTCTGCCCTGGCACAGTCGCCGCTGTACCCCGCTTCCTTCGATGGCAAATGGATCAAGAAAGCCTATAACAACGAGCTGGGTAATAAAAACCCCGTGGCTATTGTGGATGAAGACATACGGGTACGCACCAACGATTATTATGTACAAGGTAATTTATCGCTCGATGTGGATATCATAGATGGCCTGAAATGGGAAAACCGCGCGGGCATGAACTATGATAACTACAAATCCAACGATTTCAGACCGGTAGTGCCTACTTATTACTTTAGTGATATGAGCTCCGCCGGCTTGCTGGATGATGGCACGCCGGGGCTGTATGTGAGCAACACAGGATACGTCTACACCGTGTATTATAGCCAGTTTACCTACAAGAAAAAATTTGGGCTGCATAACCTGAATGCACTCGCCGGTTTCCAACAGGAACAAAATAAAGCTGATACCCTGGGTGCCAGCCGTACCCAGTTTCCGACCAACTCCCTGAGAGAACTGGATGCTGGCCCTAAGGATGGACAAACCAATAACGGTACTTCCGGACAATGGGGCATCAGCTCTTTTTATGGCAATGCCAACTACGACTATAACGATAAATACCTTTTCGGCGCCAGTGTACGATATGATGGTACGTCCAGGCTGCCGTCCAACACCCGCTGGGGTTTGTTTTACTCCTTCTCCGGCGCATGGAGAATTTCGGAAGAAGCATTCCTGAAAAAAGTATCCTGGATCAATGATCTGAAATTGCGTGCTTCCTGGGGACAACTCGGTAACCAGAATATTGGAACGTATCCATATCAGTCTACGCTCAGTAACGCTCCTTATGTATTCGGTTCTAATATAGCTACGGGTTTCAACGGCCGCCAGATCATATTCCCCGACCTTACCTGGGAAACCACCCGCGTATTGGATTTTGGTATAAACCTAACAGCCTTCGATAACCGGCTGACCATTACMGGCGACTGGTTCAATAAATACACCTTCGATATTCTCCGCAACTCCCAGGTGCCGCTGTGGCTGGGCTTAAACGCACCTATCGTCAATAACGGCGCGGTGAGAAACAAAGGATATGAAGTGAACATACAATACAACGACCGTATCGGCAAAAACTTTACCTGGTATGTAGGCGCCAACTTCCAGCATTATAAAAACATATTGGAGAAATATGGTAAAAGAGATATCATCGGTAATAATATCCGGGAAGAAGGACATCCGCTGGATGAATATTACCTGTACCAATGGGATGGCATTTTCCAGAGTGCAGATGAAATCGCAAAATCTCCTAAACAACCAGTAGACGCCAAGCCCGGAGATTTGAAGATAAAAGATGTCAACGGAGACGGCGTGATTAACGACAAGGACCGTACCTACACCGGTGGAAAATATCCTACCCTGCAATATGCGGTGAATCTGGGCGCCTCCTGGAAAAATTTCGACCTGAGTGCACAATTGTATGGCTCTACCGGACAGAAAATTTATGTTACCGGATGGGGAATAGAACCGTTCAGACAAGGGTCTGTGCCTACTACAGACTGGCGCAACCGCTGGACCCCCGAACATCCGAGTACAACAATGCCACGGATATACGTCGCAGATAATTATGCGCCCGTGCAGTACTATCAGTCTACCTACTTCCTGAAAGACGCTTCTTTTCTCCGCCTGAGAAATCTGCAACTGGGCTATAGCTTACCTGCTGCTACCATCAGCCGTATCGGTATGAAATCATTGCGGGTATTCTTTACCGCCGACAACGTATTCACCATCAGTAAATTCCCGGGCCTTGATCCGGAGCGTGTAGGGGATGGCAGTTATGTGACCTATCCGCAAACTAAAACTTACACATTTGGTGCTACCGTACAGTTTTAATTTTTCCTGTTAAATGATTCAGTTATGAAAAGATATCAGCAATATATACTAATAATAGCAGGTGCTTCCCTGATGCTGTTCAGCGCCTGTAAGAAAGCATTGGATCTTACGCCTCCGGATAAACTGGCTACCTCCCTTTTCTGGAAAACACCGGATGATGCCGACAAGGCACTGGCCGGTTTATATAACAATCTGTACGCAGGAAGCGGAGGATACGCTACCTCACAGTTTACCGTTTTTGCCTGGGACAATTTTACGGATGACTCCTACGGACAGTATAATTACGGTGGAGGTACCAATGCCCTTACCTCTGGTATTACACCGCAATCAGGTGATTTCGTAAGATCTTATTATGATAACAGTTACCAGGCCATTGCTACCACCAATACATTCCTTGCCAGAGTGGGCACGGTACTCAGTGGCGATAAGCTGGCACAATACAAAGGAGAAGCTTATTTCATGCGGGCTTTCAACTATTTCTGGCTGGCCCAGCTTTATGGCAATACAGTATTGACTACAGAAGATCCTTTCACCGTAGATTATACTTCTTCCAGGGCAAAATCTCCCCGGGCAGATGTGTTAAAACAGGTACTCGCTGACCTGGATGCTGCCATTGCAGTATTACCAGATACCAGCTATTACAATGGCCACGCCGTGAAAGCCACTGCGCAGGGATATAAAGTAAGGGTACTGATGTTCCAGAAAAGATATGCGGAAGCAGCTGCGCTGGCAAAGGACATCATGACCGCCGGCAAATTTAGTCTGAATCCCAGCTATCCCGGTAACTTCTACAAGCCTGATCAGAATAACAGCAAAGAGATCATGTTTTCAGTAAGATATATGCGTCCTAATATGCTGCACCAGGATGTGGCCATATCGGTGAACCTGCAACGCTGGAAAGGAGAACTGGCTACCCAGGACCTCATTGACGAGTACGAAGCCGCAGATGGTAAAGACACGGCTTCTTCCAGCGTATATGTTCCGGGTAAACCCTACGAACACCGCGATCCACGCATGCGGATGACGTTCTTCTTCCCTGGTGATACCAAAGCACAAGGCTGGCCATTTACCGGCGATTTGTCTATCGCTACTCCCGGAAAAGATAGCTGGATAACAGGATATTATGCCGTGAAAAAATGGCTGGACCCTTCGTTGAGTGATCCGGACTATGGCACCATTGATGACAATGATTTTGTACTACTCCGTTATGCAGATATTCTGCTGATGTATGCAGAAGCCCAGAATGAAGCTGCAGGCCCTGATGGTACTGTATATGCAGCCATGAGAGCAGTGCGCAACCGCGTTGGGATGCCGGATCTTCCTGCCAACTTATCGCAAACGGATATGCGTACACGTATCCGTCATGAAAGAAGAGTGGAATTTGCTTTGGAAGGATTGCGTTATTTCGACCTGAGAAGATGGGGAATAGCTACCCAGAAATTAAATGGATTTGTTCCCAATCCATTACATCCGGATATCAAAACAAAGTACAAGGATAACTATGAGTTCTGGCCTATTCCGCAAACGGAAATAGATCGTAACTCACCAGTGCTGATCCAGAACGACGGATATTGAGTGTGAATAGCTACTATTTGAATGAGGTCGTCTCCCAAAAGGAGGCGACTTTTTTTATGTCACCGTTTATAACAATGGCCGGGGTAATAGTTTTTAATGATAGCGATATAGAAATTTGTATGTACGGTTTCATTTTCCTTTGAAGTACTTTTGCAGACCAAACTGATTGTAGCAACATTTAAACCCGGAAATCATGAACAAGAAAATAGCCCTGGTTACTTATCAACAGCAAGCACGGTACAATGAAGGCGTTACAGAAAGCGAAGATGATCTGTTACTGAAATTCCTGCAGGAGAAAGGGATCGATATCACACCGGTGGTATGGAATGCCCCGGAAGTAAACTGGCAACAGTATGATGCGGCCATTATTAAGTCGCCCTGGGATTATCATGATCAGATTGATACCTTCTATGCCTGGTTGAAATCAACCGAAGCCGCAGGCGTGCAACTACTCAACTCCGCCGATATGGTGCGTTGGAACAGCAATAAAAAGTATCTCCTCGAAATAGCAGCTGCCGGGTTGCCGATTATCCCGAGCCAGTTATTACCGCAAGGCACTACACCCGACTGGCAGGCCTTTTTCACCTTGTGGAACACCGATAAAATTGTAGTAAAACCCTGCGTAAGCGCTGGCGCAAAAAATACCGTGTTATTGTCGGTGAACGATATTGCCGCCAAACAGGCATCCCTGAATGCTTTACTGCAGGCAGAAGATTTCCTGGCACAGCCTTACCTGAAAGAGATTGAAGAGGGAGAGTGGTCGTTTGTTTTCTTTGGTGGAGAGTTTAGCCACATGCTGCTGAAAACCCCTAAGCAAGGCGATTTCCGCGTACAGCACTACCATGGTGGCACCTTTAAACAAGCGGCAGCAGGTGAGGTATTTATAAGCAAAGCGCAAAAATATGTGGATCAATTCTGCAAAGGCTCATTGTATGTGCGGGTGGATGGTGTGATTAGCGCTGATGAATTTTACCTGATGGAGTTAGAGGCGATAGAGCCTTATCTCTTCCTGAGCATTGCCACACAAGGATACGAAAATTACTATCAGGCGTTGAGAAAGCTGTTAGCTGTTAGCTTTTAGCTTTTAGCAAATGCAGCGAAGATCAACATAACATTATCTTCGCTGCATTTGCTAAAAGCTAACAGCTAAGCGCTTTTTGTCAATGCCGCTTCATATTTCTCTCTCAGTACTTTCCCCAATGATTTCTTTTTCAATTTCGCTTCTATCCAGGCGGAGAAATCAAACAGTTTTAACAGCTGCATTTCATACTTATCTTCCTTAATTTTTTCAAAGCTGCTGCTCATTTTTTTCCAGACGGTAGCGGGTGGTGTAGATACTGGAAACAGTCGCCCGTTACGTAGAAATTTGATGATCGTTTTTTCCAGCAGGAAAGATCGTTTATTATCAGGTTGTAAGTGCCGGCGAAAGGCGCGGGTTTCATAGCGGATGTACTCGTAGTTTCCCAGCTCATAATGCAGTAAGAGATGTATCAGTTTGAAGGTTCGGAAGATAGGTAGTTCGCTGTAGAGATTACCTTCCTGTAATACTTTTTCCAGGCTTTCATGGGCGCTGTTAATATCTTCATTGCCCAGGTGTACCAGTGCCAGGTAAAGATAAATTTCTGCCTGTTTGCTGATATCCAGCAGATGTATTTTTTTGAGTAGCAGGGGTGCGTATTGTTGTTGCAGTGCCAGTGCTGCAGGGAAGTTGCCGCTATCGATATGACTGGTAAGTTCATAGATGAATACCAGTCTTTGTATCATCACTTCGAGGTAGGGCGCTTCACTTTTAAATTGCCGTATTTTATCGAGGAACTGGGAGAGTTCTTTATAACGCCGGGTGGAGCGCAGGCTGTCCAATATGCCTTCGAGTACTAACAGGTGATCGATGGGGGTATCGATGCTGAGTTGCCCGGGTGTTTGCAGGAGGTTGTTGAGTGTGTAAAAGTGTTTTAACGCGGCGTTGTAGTTGCCGGTGATCAGGGCATAGTTGGCCTGGAACAACAAATGGGTATTGGTGTTGGCGGTAGTTTTGCTGGTGAGCTGCTGTTCTTTTTCCTGCAGGTGGTGCACAATTTCTTTCTGACGCAGGGTTCTCACCGCGCCTTTGTAGAGCAGGTGATGCCGTAGTTGTTCATACAGGGCAGCATGTTCGCGGGTATGTGCAATACGTTGCAATACTTCGTTTATGCGTGCCTGTTTGTACAGCAATGTTTTTTCTGAGGTATCCGGGAAGTTAAGCAGATGGAGTGCTTTCATTTCCTGGTTCAGCGCCCATAGCAGCAGTTCCTGCTTTTCTCTGGCGCTGGCGGTGTCCTGTATTTTCCGGAGTTGCCGGTTGCCTTCTTCATACAATGATTTTTCGAACAGGATTTCGGTTTTCAGTAAGCCTGCGGTGAGCATGGCGGTTTGACTTTGTTGCAGGTGCAGGTGCAACAGGCAGTCCATGATGATTTTATAGAGGTATTTGCTGCACACATCATAGGAAATGCCGGGGTGCTGTTGGGTAAAAGTGGTTTTCACGGCAGCGGCATTTTTAAAGTGGCTATGCTCCAGGAGGTCAAACAATTTGACATAGTCTTTGCTGCCCCGCTGTAAAGAGGAATATAGCCGGAAGTATCTTTTCTCCGCTTTAGTCAGCGTGTTGATAAGTCTGATAAGGATATCAGCTTTAGCCATAGAATGACGGTTTAATTTTTCGACATGATTTGTACGTATTCATAACAGGGAAATGGACATGCAGGAGGGGAAGAAAAGTAAGGAAGAGTGGGTTTAAGGTTTATTTGGTTCTCCTTTTTTGTCATAGTGTTTTGTCCGATAGAAAATTATTGCATGAGCAATTTAAACGAAATAATAGGGAAAGCAAGGGTAGGGGATAAAAGTTTTGATCCGGAGAGGTCGTTTTCTTTGGGATTATCTGTTTTGTACAAAAAAGACCATTTTTTAGGCCCTAATTAATCCTTAATTGTGGGGTAAATATAAGCCTGGCGGAGGATCGGGGAAATGTAAACCCTCATTTTGGGATTGTCTTTTTAAAATAAAAAAAGGTAATTTTTTTWAATAAAGGCTGATTAAATTTGAACCGTTATGATAGACCCGTGAAGTAGTTTTAGCCCGGAAGAAATGATTACCTTGTTTTAAATTCACGTTACGCACAACCAGAAATCGCTATATCATCTTTTTTAATCAATCAAATAAATCCTAGCATTCAATGTAGAAATTTCACCGACACCCTTATCATTGTCTTTGTCCGCGTCTTTATTGCTAAATCGATTTTTTGTAGCTGCCAGGTGTTTGGCTTGTCCGTTTTGCTAAATCGATTTATTCACGCAGGGAATGTAAAGTAAGGAAGAAGGTTAAAGGCGCATTCAGGAGCCATTTTCAGTTTTATTTCCACGGTATGACAGCCCTTGCCTTTGCATTGACTGCTGTAATGCTTACCTGGCGTTTATGTTCACGTAACCGGACCCCGTAATGGCATCATTACGCCCGCTTACGAAATCGATTACTTAGCAGGGAACTGCTACCGGCGCCCTCGTGCCACGCCTATTTTAAAATATTAAAACTATGCGATCATTTGTACGGATGTTTATCCCGTGCCTGCTGTTGTATTGTGTTGCATCTGCACGGGCCGGTCATGTTTTTGATGAGTTAACGTATAAGGCTATACGTTGTAATCCGGATACCGGTAACCGCCCGCCCACAGCGGTCGATACCCTGCCGCCTACCGTGATTCCTCCCGGCAAAAAACAACCGCCGGGCGATATCTCCCTGGAACGCGAAACCCGCTATCCTCACCCTTCTCTCCAACATCTCCTGAAAGGAAATGTTGCCGGCGTATACGCGTCCGAACCCAGCGGCGAACCCGGTACCCTGCAACACTTTTTCCTCAGAGGTACCGCCATCCCCTTTATCAGCAGCAAAGACGTATACGATGCACAACCCACCGTTATACTCGACGGCATCCCACTCATCATGGACCACCCGTTCGCTTTTGATATACAACGCTTCGACTACAACCGCATCGGACCCGCTACCAATCTCCTGGCCGCCATAGACCCGGATAACATCGCCTCCATAGAAGTGCTGAAAGATTTTGGAGAAGCCGCTAAATATGGCCCCCGCGCCGCCAACGGAGGCGTTATCCTCGTCACTACCAAACCACCGGTAACGGGTAAACGCCGCATCAGCTTCAACACTTACTTCGGATTCGCCCCCGCACCACATATCACCACCCGCAA
The DNA here is from genome assembly GCF_056396465.1 of Chitinophaga sp. 05T412. Taxonomy (NCBI): domain Bacteria; kingdom Pseudomonadati; phylum Bacteroidota; class Chitinophagia; order Chitinophagales; family Chitinophagaceae; genus Chitinophaga; species Chitinophaga sp. 05T412. The sequence goes on along the minus strand of NZ_JBFTLN010000011.1, from coordinate 233,049 downwards.
CGCCCGCACAGAAAACGCGTTCCGGCAACAGTTCTACGATAAATACGCTACCACCGATCAATTGCAAAGTTATCCGCTCTACCTGCGCGACTCCACTAACAACGCCTATTACGGCCCCTCCAACTGGACGGACCTATATTATAAAAACAGTCCGGAATACGGCGTCAATGCCAGTCTTTCCAGCGGCACAGAACGCGCCAACTTCCTCTTCGCCATCGGCAACCGCCGCAGCGCCAACCCCGCCGACGCTACCGCGCTAGATCGCTACAACGCCATGTTCGAAATCAATATGGTGCCCCTCAAAGGCTTCAYCATTTCTTCCATGATCAGCGCTACACGACTGGAACGTAAACGCAATAAGTCCCTGCGCGATCGCTTCGCGGAAATGCAATACCTGCCCGACCTCAGCAACCCGCTGTCGCCCAACAAAGACAACTACCGCCAATACCTGAACGAATATTCCAAATCGTTCGATGATAATAAGACCAATGAGGTAAACGGCTACTTTAAGCTACACTACCGCATTTCGGACGACTGGCAAATTACTTCCAATTTTGGATTTGATTATAACGAAGGACTACGTGACATCTTCTATCCCAGCACCCTGCTGGAAACGGTGAACTATGTGTCCAACTACTTTGGCTATAATCAACGCGTCTTCTTCAACAATACCGTGGCCTTCCATCATACCTGGAATAAAACGCATAGTGTTAATATCGAAGCCGGAGAAGTGTTTCAGGCAGATTTTAATCGCTATAACTATGCCTACGCCTATAAAGGCCCTAACGACCTGATTAAAGTGAACTTACTCAACTCAGATAATACACAACCGAATTACCTGAGCCTGAAAGCCTTTGATCATGCGTTAACCTTTATGTTCCTCGACCAGCAGAAGCACCGCCTGCTCTCGTTCTACGGCCGCGCCGCATATAAATACAAGGACCTGTTCGATGTATCCGTATTACTGAGAGACGATGGTTCCTCCAGTTTGCCCACCAACACCTGGTGGCTTTTGTCGCCCACCTTTACCGCCGGCGCAAACTTGAAAAATGTGTGGCTGGCCGACAATGATGCCATCAACACCCTTCGCCTGCATGCCAGCTGGGGAAGGGTAGGGAGACTGATGACAGACGACCGTTTCGGAGAAGGCACCCAATATACGTCCGACCTCTCTTTCAGCAACAACCCGGTGAAGTTCTCCTACAACGGTTTCCCCGGTATGAGCCGCGCGTATACCTCCGGCTATATTGGCAACGATATCAAATGGCCTTATACTGATCAACTGGACATAGGACTCAACGCCGGCTTCTTACAAAACCGCCTGCAGGTGGCCCTGGATGTGTACGACCGGGTAGATAAAAACATGATCATCGGTGTTCCCTTCTCCTCAGAATATGGTTATAAAATGCAGTACAAAAATGGCATGAAGGTGAGCAACCAGGGCATCGACCTCACGATACAAGCCACTGTATTACCCGCAAGTTCCAAATTACAATGGACTTCATCTCTCAATATCAATTATAACAAAAACAAACTGCTGGCTTTACCCGACGGCCTTTCCGAACTGGTAGTGGGTGATGGCTCCAAACTGCTGAAAGTAGGCTATGGCATTGATCAGTTCTGGGTACTCCAAAATAAAGGCATCTATAACAGAGACGCTGATATTCCTGTGAATCCCGCTACTAAAAAAGGCTTGAACTATCAGGGCATTCCGCTGGTGGCCGGAGATCCACGCTGGCAGGACACCAACAATGACTACGTCATAGATGATAAAGATAAAGTGCTGACCGGTCATGCGCTGCCAGTGGTTTCCGGTGGATTTACCAACGACTTCACCTGGCGCGGATTTACGCTGAGCTGCGCTTTTTACTATGCACTCGGCAGAAAAATCATGAATGAGAAAATGGCCAATCGCTTCGACTTCATTAACCGCGAAGGCAAGATAGATATGAGTGCCATCAAGGAAATTTCTTTCTGGAGCAAAACCGGCAACTACGATAAATACCCGATTTATAATCCATGGAGCACCGTAGATCCGTACCGGTTAGACCAGGACCTTTTCCTGGAAAATGGCGCCTTCCTTAAGCTACGCAGTCTTTCCCTGCAATACGATATTACCAGCGCCCGGTGGTGGAATAAGAAAACACATATTACCCGTTTATCCGTGTACGGTACCGCCAGCAACCTGTTTACGATCACGCCTTATACCGGCGGAGACCCCGAACTGGTGAACTACAACGGGTTTGATACCGGCTACGGATTACCCATCCCGAAAACGTATACCATCGGATTTAAAATGGATCTATAAACGGCAAAACAGACTGAAATGAAAAAAGTATTGATTATAAGTGTCGTCCTGTGCAGCCTGATATTTTCCGGTTGCAAGAAACTGCTGGACGTAGAATCGTCGCATGTGGTATCAGAGAAAAATTTCTGGAATTCCCACGAAGATACCCGTGCTGCCTTAATCAGTGTATATGGCCTGATGCGCGCTGCCCTGGCAGACAACAACGCGTTCTGGATGTATGGAGAATTGCGCAGCGGTGATTTTGTAGCCACCCAGCGGCAGGACCTGAAAGCCGTGATCAGGAATGATCTCCGGGCAGCTTATCCATTGTTGCAGTCGTTGTCCGACTGGCGCCGGTTTTACGCAGTCATCAATTCGGCTAATATGTTCCTGGAACATGTGGGCGAAGTGAAGGCAAAAGATCCTAAATATTCTGATCAAAATATGCGTGTGGATATTGCACAGATGCACTTCATGCGCGCCTATGCCTACTTTACTTTAGTAACTATCTGGGGAGATGTACCACTCATTACTACTTCCCATGATGGGGAATTCAGCAACAAGCCCCGTGAAAAGAAAGAAGCCGTACTGGCATTTGTGGAAAAGGAATTGTTATTATCTGCCGACGACCTGCCTTACAAATACAGCCAGAATGATCCGCAGCAACTCGGCAACTACTACAATGAAAGCAGTGGTCGCTGGATGGGCGCCCTGGCCCGCAAACTATCTGCTTATGCGCTGTTAGCCCATGTGGCGGCGTGGCAGGGAAAGTATGCAGATGTATCAGTATACGCACAATTTGTGCTGGATAATTACGGTAAAGCCGGTAGTTATTATGTAGGTACAGATGAACTGGTAAGAGGCAACGGCTTCTATCACTGGAAACAGGACAATCATATCCTCGGCTTTAACTTCGACTGGGGACATGTAGATGAATCTTTCTCCGGACATCTGGAAGAGCTCACACTGGCCAAGCCCGTGGTGAACAAAGATGTACCGGATATCTATATTCCCAAAGCCACTATTCTATCTGTATTCGATCAGCCGGTAGATGAGCGCTTCAGTTTGGATACCCTCACCGGCGCGCCCACCTCGCAACGATATTTCACCAGCTTCAATACACTCATCCCCATCTTCAATAAAATAAAGGTGATACAGGATGGCAATACAACAGATCCTTCTTTCCGCATCTTCTCCAGCACGATTATCATTACCAGGCTGGAAAACATCACGTTGCTGCAGGCGGAGGCCCAGGCGGTGAACGGACAGCAACAGGCCGCCATCGACTTGTTAAACACTATCCGCGACCTGCGTAAAATTAAACGCTATGACGCTTCGGTGGAAGGAGACCTGATTGACGCCATCTTTAAAGAACGCCGCAAAGAGTTGATGGGAGAAGGGTGGCGCTGGTTTGACCTGATACGCTACAATAAAATAAAACAAAATGATCCCGCCTTCATGCAACTCATTGCCAACGGCGGCATTTTCTGGCCTGTATCGAAAGATATCCTGACACAGAATCCTTTGATCAGGCAAAACCCTTATTGGCAATAATCTAAATGAAGCAAAACATGCGTAATAGGAATATCATGTTAAGTCTGCTCGCCTGCTGCATGGCGGCCATCCTGTTGCCAATAGGTTGCAGGAAAAATGATGGTGATTACAATTATCAAAATCAGCTGAAAGCCTTTGATGGCACCATATACGATTTCCTGCACCAGCAGCAGCAATACGACTCTTTCCTGCTGGCAACAGACCTCGTACATCGCAGTGATTTACTCAAAAATAAAGATAGCCTGTTCACCGTTTTCGCGCCTTCAGACGCCAGCTTCCGCCAGGCCCTCGAAAATATGAACACCCTCCGCGGTATACAGGGACGCCCGTTGATGAACCTCAGCGCACTGCCGGCAGAACAGCTGGATTCGCTGGTATGCCGCTACATTATCCGTGGCAAATGGGCCGCGGATAAAATGAAGCTGCAGGATGGCGTCATTCTCTGGACGGTAGACGACTACCCTATGCACGGCAAGTTAAATCAAACTACCGCTGAAGGCCAGGTACAGGGCGGCCCCGGCGTCATTGAATTCAGTGATACCAAAAAAGTAATCTATACCAATCGCTGGAGCAATACCAACACCGTTGCCATCGACATCAATACAAAAAATGGCTACGTGAACGTACTGGAGAAAGATCACATGTTTGGCTTCGACGAATTTATTGCCCGCATGAACCCCACCAACTCCTACCCCTGGACGGGAGAACCCATGTGGATTCCCGGCACCATCGGATTGGAAATGTTTGATCGTGGTGGTGAAATGGTCGCCTACCACGACCGGTCCCGGGATAACTATGGCGGCCAGTTCCGACCCGCTGAAAGTGTAGATATCGCCAATGCAGAAAATGGCTATAAAATAGGCTGGACAGAAACCGATGAGTGGATGAACTATACCGTACAGGTGGCAGAAACCGGCGACTATGATATGATCCTTCGATTTGGTACCAATAATGGCGATGGTCGCCTGCACCTGAACCTGGATGGTAGGTTTGTACAAGGCAGCCAGTTATTCCTCGCCAATACCGGTGGGTGGGACCGCTACACCGATATCAGAAGCGTAGTAAAACTGGAGGAAGGAAAGCATGTGCTGACCCTCTACTACGACTATGCCAGCTATGACCTGCGCTTCATCAAACTCATGCCTAAAAACAGGCCTATTCCTATTCCGGGTTTAGTACAGCTGGAAGATTATAATCCAGGGGGAGAAGGAGTAGGTTATCACAACACCACTACACACAATGATGGTGGCCAATATCGCCCGGACGATGGAGTAGGTATTGCTTACGCACCACATGAAGGCGGCGGCTATGTGATTGGCTGGACCCGCGCCGGCGAATGGCTGGAATATGATGTGGATGTAAAAACAAGTGGCTTCTACAACGTCACCACGTTGATCGGCACCGCGGAAAGCAGTAAGAAAACCTTCCATATCGAATTCGGCGGGGTAGATGTAACAGGGCCTGTCAGCGCCGTGAATACCGGTGGCTACGATAAGCGTACGGCCGTTACCGTATCTGTTCACCTCACCAAAGGCAAACAGAAAATGCGCTTCGTAATGGAAACCGGCGGATATGATGTGAAGTCGGTGGCTTTTAAACTGGTGAACTAACGTTTTAAAAATTACGCAATGGAACGAAAACCTAAAATTTTCCTTATCCGCTTCAATAGCTTTTTGCTTTTTGCTTTCTGCTTTCTGCTCCTCTTCTGCTCCTGCAGAAAATGGGCGCCGGACGATCTGGACTATCTCAGCCCCCGCGCAGTATACAATCAAAAAGTATTCAATCCTATCCTGGGCCGTACCACCGTGTACTCCCTGATTTTTAATACCGATAATTCTACTACGCCCATTCATTTTAAAATCACCAATGTGCGCTATACCAAAAGCGGCTTGCCTTCCAAAGACCTGGAAAAACAAGTGCAAACACTGGTATGGAAGAAAGCCTATACGGGATGGGAAAAATCAGTAGCGGAGATAGAAGCCAAACGGGTGCTAGAATCTCATCCTGCCTGGGAAGTGCGTGCCACTTCCGGCGACTTTATCCTATGGGCGGGCGCCGACAGCTCCTTCATGCGGCAGCAGCCGGATTCGGGCTACCTGTTTGATGTGGAGGCCGGCAACACCGGCGGCAGCACCACCTACAAAAATCTGCAGCTGATTCCATTGCGGGAACAACCGTATTCGCCCAGTGAAATGGACCCGCTTACCGGCTTGCAACGCCGCAACTATCCCAATCCAGGCGACTCATCCGTGTATTCCCTGGTATACAATCACCCGGGCATCAATAATATCACTGACGATGAAACCAACCAGGGGCTTAAGTCCGACAGCGTACGGGTACTGTTTAGAAAGAAAGGCAACGGCAATACCCTCACGTTTAAGTTCATGGACAAAGATTCATTACCCATTGATATCAGCAAATTTAACCTCACCAACTGGGATTCGCTGATGCATGGATTTAATGTAGTGCGTACCAAAACGGCTGTCACCTACGAAACAGCCTATCCAATTCCGCTCGTCAAGATGCCTACCCGATTTACTAACGGCGACGGCTCATCGGCGCACGTGAATTTCATCTTCGACAGAATAGGCTATGGACACGTCAGGCAGCGGGGCACCATGGATTTGTTCTTTAATATCTATCAGAAGGGCGACTGGGAAATCATTTTCTACTTCCGTAGTAATCCGCGATTCAGGGATGAATAGCGGCGGTCAGCCTATAAGATATCTATTTCGATCACAGCAATTACAAATTATATACGCATGAAATTTTCAGGTATTGATAAAAGTATCCGGGGCATGGCAGGAGTGCTGCTGTTGCTGAGTTGCCTGCTATCCCGTACTGCCTTGCATGCCCAGGATAAGGTGGTGCTGAAAGGTGTGGTGAGAGATGCGGTAACCAATGAGCCATTGGTAGGGGTGAGTATTTTAACGGGCACACCTGCTAAGGCCGTGGGCGTTACCAATGGCAGCGGCGCCTTCAGTGTGAGCGTAGCGCCGGATGCACTCATGATATTCCGTTACATGGGCTTCTCCGATTACAAACTAAAACTAAAGGATAAACGGGATGTGGTAATACGCCTCGTAGTCAATGAAAATAAACTGAATGAAACGGTGGTAATCGGTTATCAGAAGAAAACGAGGGAGTTGTCTACCGGCTCTTCTACGCTGGTATCCGGAAAGGAAGTGCAGGACGTGCCGGTATCTAACGTAGAGCAGCTGCTACAAGGCCGTGTGGCGGGGTTGAACATACAAAACAACACCGGCGCGCCCGGCGGAAGAGGCACTATACAAATCAGGGGCTTGTCGAATATTACCGTATCCGGCAGTGGCAACGATGCGTTTCTATCTCCCACCTCCCCACTATATGTAATTGATGGAGTACCTATTGAAGCCGATGCCAACTTTGAATACGGTTATCAGTCTGCTGGTCCCGGCGTAAGCCCTTTATCGCTGATACCTCCGGAGGATATAGAGAGTCTGGAGATTTTGAAAGATGCACAGGCAACGGCGCTGTACGGCTCCAGGGGCGCTTATGGCGTGATCCTCATCACTACCCGCCGGGGTAGTTCTGCGGTGCCGTTGGTGCGTTATACCGGTAACTTTTTCGTGAATACACCGCCGCAACTACGTACTACCATTGGCGGTAAAGATGAAAGAAGTTTACGCATCGCGGAAATCTTTGCTAGCGGTAACCGCGATGATATCAATAAAATTTCAACCACTCCTTTTTTATCTGATAGTCTTAATCCGTACTATAAAAACTCTACCGACTGGCAGGGGATTTTTTACCGGACTACGTATAACCAAACACACAACGTAAATGTAAGCGGCGGTGACCCCAAATTCAACTACAAGGTGGATATGGGCTACTACCATGAAAACGGCGTGATGCGCAACACTGGCTTCGACCGCTATTCGCTGAACACCAATATGCTCTATCAGCCTAATCCTAAATTTCGGGTGTTTACTACGCTGTCTACCCAGGTGGGTAAAAGAAATAAGGGAGATGGAAATGGCCTTACCCAAAATGGCGTAGCAAATAATGCCACCGCCTCATCGCTGTTGCCTGGCCCTTCTTTTTATCAGAGCTCTGCTGGGGTATTATCTTCCCTGAATACCCAAAATGATAATAAAACGGCTAACGTAAGGGCCAGTGTAGATGTGAACTATCAGTTTGTGAAAGGGCTGAATGCCTCCAGCACAGTGAGTTACGACTATGCCTCCAATACAGAAGACCGCTTTACACCGGCGGCGGCGCATGGCGATTTTTCACAGGTATATGCGTATAACGACCGCAAATTCACGCTGTATAACCGGAATATGTTGTCGTACTTCTATACCATCAATAACAATCATAACTTCTTTATCTCCGGCTTTAATGAAATCTACAATAAAGGCTTCCAGGGACAGGTGATCCAACAGGAGAAAACGCCGAACAACCAGTACAAGGGGCCGTTAGGCTTTGATGGCTGGGCATCGCGGGGAGGTGGTATGCTGGACAACTATGCAAAGCAACACGTGGCCTCTTTCGCCGGAACATTTTCCTACAACTATAAACAGAAGTATGTACTGGAAGGCAGCTATCGTTTAGACGGTACGAGCAGCAGCGGATTTTCAGACCCTTATTCCAAAAATCCTTCTATTGCTGCACGCTGGAACTTCAACAAGGAAGCGTTTTTCGCCAACAGCAAGTGGTTGTCGTACGGCTCCCTGCGCGGCAGCTGGGGACAAAACATTGTGCCTAACGGTGACATCTTTTCTATCTACGGCACCTTCGATCCGAGAGGTATTTATAATGCCAATCCCCGTCTGGGTATCCGGTTCGGACAGTTGCCCAATACTTCCCTGAAACCTACTACCACTACGCAATGGAACGGTGGCTTTGAAGGCGGATTTTTCGACAGCCGCATAGAAGTCATTTTTGACGCCTATTACAAAACAGTAAAAAACCTGTTGCGTACCAAAGATGTATCCGACATGACCGGTTTCGATAACATTACTACCAACGAAACTTCGTTGATAGATTACGGTTATGAAATGACAGTGACTTTCCGGCCGCTGCCCCGCACCAGTGCCGTGCAGTGGACCATTTCACTGAATGGGGCATTCAACAAAGACATTCTCACCCACTTGCCGGATAACGCCAAAGCATTGATACAATACGATAATGCCAGCGGACAATATATCCTGTACCGCGTTGGGCGTAATAGTTTAACCAACTATCTCTTCAAAACGCAGGGCGTATATGCCAGCGATGCCGACGTACCTGTAGATCCCGCCACCGGGTTGCGTTACCGCACTTCCGGCGGTACCTATTTCAAAGGTGGTGATCCCATCTGGCAGGATGTGGATGGTAACTATATCATGACCAACGACGACTATACAGCCGCAGGTAATTCACAACCATTGTTTACCGGGGGATTACAGTCGTATGTAAACTGGAAAAGTTTTTCGGTGAACATCAATACCTCGTTTACCCTGATCCGTTCTATCCTGAATAACGCACTGGCGCAGCGTATGCAATACCTGGGTAATCCATACGATCCTAAAACAGTGGTAGACTTTTCCGGTGTTGACTATTGGAAGAAATATGGCAGTACCGCCAAATATCCTAACCCATTTGATTATTCAAGGGCAGGACAAATTAATCCTTACCGGTATGAACAAACGCTGACAGAAGAAGATGGGTCCTATTTCAAAATCAATACCGTTACGCTGGCCTATCTGCTGAACAGGAAGTTCACGAATCGCTATGGAATTAATTCTGTCAGGTTATACCTCACCGCCAACAACCTCATTACTTTTTCCAGGTATAGTGGACCTAATCCGGAAAACGTATCGGCGCTGGGCCGTGACCAGTCCGGCGGTTACCCCGTGGCCCGCTCCTGGAACTTTGGTTTGAACATAGAATTTTAACGTGATCTGTTTAATTAAAAGCTGTTGACTATGTTACGCAGGACTATTTATATCGTTGCCATCTTATTGTTCACTACGCCGTTTGGCTGTAAGAAGTTCCTGGATGTAAAGCCACTGGACCGCTTATCAGGGAATACTTTTTTCCAGAGCCGGAAAGATGTGGAAAGCAACATCTGGGATATATACGGGCTATTCAGAGATGCCGCCGGTTCCTGTCCGCTGTTTGCAGTGGCTGGTGAAATGCGGGGCGGCATGATGGACATGGCGCCGCAGAAAAATGATGGGAACGACCGTACCTTCCTGGTGTACGTGGCTAAAAATGATTTAACCAATGTGGTGAATACGCCCGGTGGGAAAGACTTCTGGAATATCTTCACCTTGAAGAACCTGGCCGACTGGAAGCCTTTCTATCGCATTATACAAGCCAGTAACATCCTGATCTATGAACTGGATCACCGTAAAATACCGGATCTGAATGCCGATGACATCAAGAGTTATCAGGCAGAGGCAGTGTTCATGCGCTGCATGACCTATTTTATCATGGTGCGGCTTTGGGGAGATGTACCGTACTATACCGACGCCTATCACGACGCACCGTTGGCCAGAGAAAAAATGGTGACCGTGATGAATAACTGTATAGCAGATTTAGCCAAAGCAAAAGACGCTTTACCCTGGACCTTCTCCGACCCTGCCTACCGTGGCGCGAGGGCCAGCAAAGGCGCCGCACTGGCGCTGATGATGGAAATGAATATGTGGAATGCCGGCTTCGATAAAGCCAAAGCGCAGCAATACTACACAGAAACCGCCAGGCTGGGCGACGACCTGATCAAAAGTGGCGCGTATGAATTACTGCCTATAGAAGAGTCGTTCACCATCTTCAAAGGACGCTCCAAAGAAAGCCTGTTCGATATTGTGGTGAACTCCAACTACGGCGAAACGTTGGGCAATAACTGGAACGACTTATCCGAGTTCGTGGTGCATTGGCCCTACAAGCGCCCCGCCGCCGGACACCAGTACAGTTTTTCGTATATCCGTGCTGAATTTCTCCGCAGACTTTATCCTTCCGGAGTGCCGGATGCCCGCGCCTCCACCTGGTTTGATTCACAGATGTATTCGAACGATGGCACTTTCCTGTTCCTCAAATACAGCAGCATTTTCGAGCAGGGAGAAAACGACCGCAACGTAGATAATGACCTCATCCTATTACGTTATGCTGGCGCCATCTTATTACGCGCGGAAGCATTGGCCGCCATCAATCAGCCAGCAGAAGCCATTAAAATGCTGAATATGATCCGTACCCGCGCTAAAACCTTGCTCTATCAGGGGCCGGCTGGGCCCGTGTTACAGGATGCCATCTACACCGAAAGCGCCAAAGAACTGATGATGGAAGGTCACTATTATTTCGACCTGGTACGCACCGGCAGAGTCCTGAATCAGCAGTGGTGCTACTACCCGCTAACGCAGTCGCAGTTTGAAAACGGCGGATGGACCTGGCCCATCAACGCAGCTGCGCTGAACAATAATCCGAATATGCAATTGAATAATTATTGGTTAAGATAAAACATTGCTGATGCAACAGATAAATAAACGCAGCCGGTTTTGTATAGGCGTTCTCGTGAGTATCCTGTTGGGGATGAGCGCCTGTAAAAAGGAATATTATAAAGATTCCGGTACCAGCGATCCTCACTTTAAAGGCAGTACCATGGAATATCTGCAAGCCGTGCCTTACTTCTTCGACAGTGTAGCCATGGTCGTGAAACTGGCCGGCCTGGAAAAAACCTTCCGGCAGGATACCCTTACTTTTTTTGCGCCTACCAACAACAGTATTAAACACCTGATAAAATCACTCAATGCCGATTTAAATTATGAGGCATATGATACCGTGAAAGTATTGTCGGATATACCTGCCGCCATCTGGGAACGCTATCTGGAAAAATATATGTTTCATGGCCGGAGTGAGTTGAAGGATTATCAGCAGATAGATTACGACCTGCGCGCGGTGTACCCCGGTCAGGGCTACCTCTCCTGGAACGGCACCCCTATGAACATCGGTGTGATATTCAACGATGACAACGGTGTGAAGTACGTAGGCTACCGGCAGCTAACCATCTGTTATATCCCCGATGCCGGAAAACCACTGGACAACTGGGTGCGCGCGGATGTGGCCTCCTGTAATATTCTCACCACCAACGGCGTGGTACATGTGTTAAATGACCAGCATTATTATTTCGGGTTCGACTATGATTCTTTTCTGGCAGATATGAAAATAGTGATGAAAACAGGTGGTTGATATTTTTTAAGATCCGCAAAAGCAGGCAAACATGAACGTTATTCTCAATAAAAAAAATATCCTCTTTTTCTTCATCGCTGTTATGCTGGTGAATTGTAAAAAGGATAACAAAGTATTTGATGATCCCTATGCCGGAGGCCGGCCATCGTTGGGCGTGCAATTAAGCACAGATCCACCATCGCCGTTGGAGGCGGCTCCCGGTGGCGTAGTCACCTTTAAGGCCACCGGGCTGCTGCCGTATAAAGATTCCCTCCACTTTACTTTTAATGGAGAGAAGGCAGAAGTGGTAGGCATTGACACCGCCGGCATTAAAGTAAAAGTGCCGGCCAATGGTAGCACCGGTGTAGCCGCTGTCACCATTGGCGATCAGATTTTTTTTGGACCCATATTTAAAGTGAAAGGCAACGTAGACCTGGACCCTAACTATAAAGTAGTCATTGGCGCCAACGGCCCGGTATACGATGGCTACCAGCTGGCAGATGGGCGCATGCTGCTTTTGGGCGGTTTCTGGGACTTTGAACGCAAAGGGGTAGTAAAGCCATTGAACAGAATAGTAATGACTTCGAAAGATGGGGAAGTAGATCGCAGCCTGTTATCCGGTAAAGGCGCCGATGGACTACTGACTTCCGTGGCTGCTTTGCCAAACGGAAAATTGGTGATATCCGGTGGCTTTTCTTCCTATGATACCCACAGCGGCGAAATACGCAATATTACCCTGTTGAATAACAACGGTTCCCTGGATTCCGGGATCGTGAAAACCTACACCAAAAAAGACACGGTGCCTGCCTTTAATGGAGGCACTGATGGTGGCATCGGAAGGGTATTTGTGTCTAATAACCGGATCACCGCTATCGGCAGTTTTAACTACTATCTGCGCTACCGGTACGACGTCCCCGATTTTATGCACGAAAGAGATTCGCTTGTTACCGATAGTGTAGTGGTGCGGCAACTCATTCGCTTTTATCCGGATGGTTCCCTGGATTCTTCTTTTAACTACGATCTGGTCAAACATAAAAGCTTTGATGGCGCCAACGGCCCTATTGCAGATGCGTTTATGCAATCCGATGGGAAACTGATTATAGTAGGCCGTTTCACTAAATACAACGGGCAGCCAGCGCCTTACATGGCGCGGATTAATGTGGATGGCTCCCTGGACCCTGGCTTCGGTGGCAGTGGTGCAGACAATACCATTAACAGTATCCGCTTCAATGCCGCCAAACAACGATTTATACTCGCCGGCGTATTCCGCAAATTTAATGGTGGTACCAGCAACGGCCTGGTGATGTTAAAACCGGATGGCAGCGTGGATGCACAGTTTGCATCGCTGCCCATGGGTAACAACGATACCTACAACCTGGCTCATTTGCTGAGCAACGGGCTGGTGATTGTAAACGGTTACTTCAAACAGTATGGCGGCGTACACCGCAACGGATTAATGATMCTCAACCCTGATGGATCATTGGCGGCAGGGTATAACAACACCGGTGACTTTAACGGATACGTGGCCAGGGTAATAGAAACCACCAGCCCGGCAGGCCAGACACAAGCCCTGCTGATGGGCTATTTCAACCGCTTCAATGAAAAAGATGCGGGCAATATTTTCAGACTGTTATTTAAATAAAAAAATCATTTGTATATGATGCACATCAACCGCGCGGGAGGAAAATGGCTGGCTGTTATGGGGACAATCATCACTGCGATGATGGCCTGTAATAAAGGAACGGATAATACTCCGGTAAAAAAGGACTACAACGATATTACAGGTGTAACCGTGAAGCAACCCAAAATATTGTTCCTGGTAGTAGATGGCGCCAGGGGAGAAGCGGTGCGTGATGTAGCAGCGCCCCAGCTCAACGCCATGGCCGATAGTGCCATCTATTGCTGGAACAGTATCAGCGATACCATCAGCCTGGATGCTTCCGGATGGGCCGATTTGCTCACGGGCGTACATAAAGAAAAACATGGTGTGATCAGCAGTGATTTCAGTGGTAATCATTTGTCGCAGTACCCCATCTTTTTCAAATACGTGAAAGACCGCAATCCCGCATTTCGCATCGCAGCCTTCAGCGCCACCGACGCACTCGGTAAACAACTCATCACCAACGCTGATGTGAATAAAACTTTCGCCGGCAATGATGATGCGGTACAACAGGCGTTGCTGGAAGAATTGAAAACAGATACCGCCGGAGTTGTATTTGGTCAGTTCAGCCAGGTAGCTGCTGCGGGCGCTGCACACGGCTACGAATCCAATACACCGGAATATAAAGCAGCCATCTTAAACGTAGATGCGTACATCGCTAACCTGCTAACGGCCTTGCGTACACGAAAAAACTATAGTAAAGAAAGTTGGCTGGTAGTAGTTACCTCTAATCGCGGTGGCGCCATCGCCGCCGATCCTTCAAAGGATGATGGCACCATCCTCAGCAATGGCAAGGTAAATACGTTCACTATCTTCTATTCTCCCCGGTATCGTCCCAACTTCATTGACAGGCCGTTTACGGGTAACCGTTATACCGGTAAAGTGGTGAGGCTACATGGCGGCGATGCTGCCAGCGCTACCTATGCCACCATCGATAGCGGCAAAGCCGACTACAACCTCGGCGATACCTCCGACGCTACGATAGAGCTGAAGCTAAAAAAGAACAAAAGCGCTTCAGGTGATTATTCCTTTACCTGGCCCAGTATCATTGGTAATAACCAATCGATGGACTGGTGGCATAATACTGGCTGGAATATGTCGCTCGAACAAAATAACTGGGGCGTACACTTCGGACAAAACAACGCCGTCATCAATAAAAATAATATGATCACCGGCGGCAATATCGGCGATGGCAAGTGGCACGACCTCGCCGCCGTTTTCTATCGGCGCGACGGCCGCCGCTGGCTACGCCTCCTCACCGATGGGCAGTACAATGGCGAAATTGATATCACCGATTACGGCAGCTTCAACACCGATGCGCCGCTAACTCTTGGCTTTATGCCCGGCAACGTATCAGACAACCGCTGGCTGGATGCCAATGTAACAGAAGTGAAATTTTTTAAGGCAGCATTACCGGATGACGTGATCCGGAACTATCTCTGCGCTGAAACGCTCCCGGTATCTCACCCTTATTATGATTACCTGGCCGGATACTGGTCCTGTAAAGATGGCTTTGGTGGCGTATTCCAGGATGCCAGCGGATTAAAACACGACTTTGTCATCCATGGCAGTTACTCCTGGGATGATTTCAACGACCTGATGTGTCCTACTTCCAATACGAACCTCTCGCAGCTGGTACCGCAGCCGGTAGATGTAGTACGGCAGGTGCTCAGCTGGCTGCAGATCCCCGCAGATACCCGCTGGAACCTGGATGGCAGGGTGTGGATMACGCCGTATACTTCCATCACCGGTAACTGAACGGATTTTTATTTACAAAAAAACATCGCATTATGCGCAGACATATATGGATAACTATCGCGTGCATCTCCCTGCTGACTATCTTGTCATGCAACAAAAATGAACGCTTCCGCGACGAACAGCTGCCGGAGGTGAAAGTAGCCATCAGTAGTGTAAACGGACAAATTACGGTGCCGGGTACCGGGAACTACATCAAAACCAATGAAACGGTTACCATCCCGGTGAAAATTGCCTTGTCGGCCAGCGCGCCCAAAATATTTACGATGGGCATCGGCGTGAATGACGATACCATCCGGCAATTGATCAGCACCGGGAAATTACTCAATACCGTACTGCTGGAAAATAATTACTATCGCCTGCCAGCCACTACAGAACTTCGTTTCGGGCTGGATAGCATCGTGGTAAATCTTGATGTGGCAGTACAGGCCATAGAAAAGAACTATGGCAAAGACCTGGCCCTGGCCATCCATTTAGGCACACTTGGTAAAAATAATAGCCTCGATGGCGCCAAAGGGAATGCTATCGTGATTATTCACACCAATCAAATTATTACGCCGCAGGAAATACACTATGTATTTTTCACAGATGCTGGCGCCATCTCCAATCAGCCCTCCGGCGATAATGCCATCCTGGGGCTCACAGAGGTGACCATCCCCATCAGCGTATCGTTGAATGGTCAGGCGGGCAGCGCTTTCACGGTAGGCCTCAACGCGGCGCCGGATACGGTACAGGCGCTGTTGAATAAAGGTGCCATCCCTAATGGAGTAGCATTGGGAAAAGACGACTATACGATACCGGCTATCATGAATTTTGATGCCAATAGCAATGTCGCCACTGTTGGTTTGAAAGTAAAGGTAAGCGCCCTGCAACAAAATGCCGCCATGAAACCTGTGCTGGGCATCACGCTCAGCAATCCGTCGAACCACTTGCTGGATAGCGCCAAACGCACGGTAATAGTGGCGCTGGACCCGGCCAAACTGATTGAAACAGATATTACCAACACCAATATCCGCTACAGCGTACAGTTTGAAAACACCAGCAACGGCAATGAAAACTCGTCCAAGCTGATCGACAATAACATCAATACCAAATTCCTGTTGTTCAACTTTACCAATGTATGGGTACAACTGGATTTTGCTACGCCGCAGTTTACAGGTGCCTATACCCTCACTTCCGCCAATGATGAACCGGGCAGAGATCCTAAAAACTGGGAATTACAGGGCTCCAACAATGGCGCCGACTGGGTAGTAGTGGATAGCAGAAATAACGAGTCTTTCGGCTCCCGCTTCCTCACCCGGAAATTCACGTTCAGCAATAAACAGGCATTTAAATATTATCGCCTCAACATTACCGCCAACTGGGGAAAAGATTTGTTCCAGCTGGCTGAATGGCGCTTGCTGCGAAGACCGTAGGAGAGCAAAAAACAAAAAGCTATTGTAGCGGGTGATCAGCGCGTAATTAATATTCGCAAAGATCATTCGCTACAATAGCTTTTTGCTTTCCGCTTTCTGCTTTTAGCTTCTGGAAAATACTATCTTGCCGGTTTAAATACTACCTATAGATGTTCGACACAGACACCGCCGCGGCKGGAAATGTATTAGCCTACATACATGCACTCACTGCCTTTAAAGATAAAAACTGGGAGCAGCTGTATCCGGCGCTTAGTATCGTCACCTTTAAAAAAGGGGAATACCTGCTGGAGGAAGGAAAGGTATGCCAGTCGCTGTTTTACATCAGTACAGGATACTGCAGGGCCTACTACAATAAAGATGGAAAGGATATTAACACCGCTTTCTTTTTTGAAAATGATTTGGCTACCAATGTCAGCAGCTTTGGACAGGGGGAACCATCAGCGTATGCGATACAAGCTATGGAGCCACTTACGACCGTGAAATTTGATAAGCAGTTATTATTTGCCGCTGCCGCACTTGATCCGGATATTCAGGTATTGGGAAGAAAATGTTTGCAGCTGATTGCCGCAAAGCAGGAACAACATGCTGCTATCTACAAACTCATGTCCGGACAGGAGCGCTATGAATACATGGAAACCCATTTCCCCGACTTGTTGCAACGGGTATCCCTGTCGCATTTGTCTTCCTACCTGGGTGTGGCAAGGGAAACGCTGAGCCGGATCAGAGGCAGGAGAGAGTAGCCGCCTCTTTTGTGACGATCGTCACAGGTATAGCCGCAAATAACTACGGATCTTTGTAATACAAAAAAGCAATTATKACAACGACAACAAATAGCACCAACGCCAGGGAAATAGTATTAGCCTTTATTAACGCTTTAAATAAGGAAGATTTTGCCGCTGCCCGGCAGTATCTGCAGGACGATGTGACCTTTATCGGCGTACTGGGCACCCGCACCGGCGCAGATGTATACATCAGTGAGATGTCACGCATGAAGTTCAAGTATACGGTGAAGAAGTCTTTTGAAGATGGTACGGATGTGAGTTTATATTACGATATCAACATGGGTGACAAAACTATTTTTTGCAGCGGATGGTATGAGCTGATCGATAATAAAATCAGCCTGTTCCGGGTTGTTTTTGATCCCCGGCCTTTATTTGATCAGGCGGCACAGTAAAAATATATGCTCGTTCACACTACATAGTAAAGACGCCGGGTTGATTCCTCCCCGGCGTCTTTGCCGTTTGTGTAAATGGTTTCCCGGAAGCATGCTAATCATTATTTTATGTAGTAACTTAAGCTTTCGGATGGGCGCTTTTGATCCATCCCTAACAGTGAACAATAAAACGAACAATGAACATGCACCTGTTTTTCCACCACGGAAAGCAATTACTCCTTGCCGCTACCTGCCTGTTAGGTGGCATCATGACCCAGGCACAATCCGTTAATCATGCGTTGCAGCTGGATGGGAACGACAACAATCCCTGCATCGGAATGGATATTATCCGCGGCCAATGGACACTGGAAGCCTGGATCAAAGGAAACGACCAGCATTGGAAAGAGAAAGAAGCCATTATTGGCGGAGGGGAATATTCGGAGTATCCCAACATCGATTACCTGCCGCTGATCCTTAAAAATGGACACCTTCACTGCAGCAAAGCCAACATTACCGCGCCGGAAGTATTGGATAGCAACTGGCATCATGTGGCGGCTACCTGTGATGGCCGCGAAACCCAATTGTATATAGATGGAAAAGAAGTAGGCAGCGCTAAAGTGGCGATAGATATCCTGCCCGGCGCCATCGGTACCAACGACCAGGATTCCAGCACTTTTGGCGGCAAAATTGATGAAGTCCGGATCTGGACTACCGCATTGCAGCCAGCTACACTCCGGCAATGGATGCACCAGCCGCTGAATCCCCGCCATCGCAATTTTTCTGCATTGAAAGGGTACTACACATTCGATGGCATGTCCGACGATGTTTGTTTGAACCTGGTAGGGAAAGGCCATCAGGCGTATCACCTGCGTAATACCCGCAAAAATTATAAAGGCCATGCACCACTGGCTACGCTGGTGGAAAACGACAATCCTTTATTTGTAACGCCCGCTGCTCCCCGGCAATTATTTAATGCGGTTACCATTCAAAGTGAATGGGATGCAGATCAGGGCAGCAAAGGCGATGCCGTGCTAAAACTACGTATAGTCGCTAACGGTACTTCGGGTGCATTAAAGCTGAGTCATTTGCAATTGGACTTGTCCGCCACCACCGCATTGAGTGACATTACCACAGTGCATATATATGCAGCAGGAAATACCCCCCGTACACCTGGTCAAACGGAGTTGTTCGGAAAAGGTACTGCCCCTGCCCGCCGGATGAATTTTACTTTGCCTTCGGCAGATGGATACACACTTAAAAACGGCGTGAATTATTTCCTGGTAACCTTCGATGTTAATCCTGCCGCTACGCCCGGGCATATATTACATGCCACGATACCATCGTTTGTATTGAACGGCGTAAAGTATACACCGGAAGAAGCCTCCTCAAACATCCGCAAAGCAGTGGCGCCCACTACTGCTGCCAATCCGCAAATCGTGAAACTGTTACAATGGAATATCTGGCATGGTGGCGTACATATGGGCAACAAAGGAACGCACCGGATATTGGAACTATTGCAAAAAACCAACGCAGATATTATTTCCATGCAGGAAGCATACGGCTCTCAGCAAATGTTGCGCGACTCACTGGGGTACCAGTTGCAAACCCCCGCAGCCGGCGCTAATCTGGCGCTTTTCAGCCGGTATCCGATGACGCAGCATCCTTCCAACGACAAGTTTAAATCCAACACCGCTACCATTGCATTGCCCGGCGGACGGAAAGTATTGATGGGCAACTGGTGGCTGCGCTATGCGTATAAGCATGAGTATACCGATTTTTATCCGATCCCTGGCTTTGATACCAACGACTGGATAACAGAAGACCGGGAGCTGGCGGAAGAGGATGCGCAAAAAAATATAGCACAGGACATCGATCCGATATGGCGTGCTGACTCAACAATGCCCATCATGCTGGCCGGAGATTTCAATTCAGGTAGTCACCTGGACTGGACCGCCCGCGCGGCTTTCCTGCATTACGGTTATGGCCCTGTGGAATTGCCGGTGTCTAAATTTATGCTGGGCAAAGGATATCTTGATAGCTACCGGGAATTACAACCTAACGAGGTCACTCACCAGGGAGGTACCTTTGCTGCTATTTACGGCCATCTGCAAACTTCCAGAATTGATTTTATTTACTATAAAGGAACGCGTATAAAGGCAGTGGCGTCCAAAATTATCAGAACTGCTCCGGATATTGATGACGTATGGGCCTCCGATCATTCGGCGGTACTAACCGTATTTGAAGTACGGTAAGCTGAAGGCAGAAAGCAGAAAGCAAAAAGCTATTGTAGCGAACGACCAATGCGGATATTATACTCGCTCAGGTCCCACCCGCTACAATAGCTTTTTGCTTTCTGCTTTCTGCTTTCCGCTCTATTAGAATCCCGGATTATTCGGCAGCAAATTCGGGTTCACATCTGTTTCCTGTTTAGGAACGGGGAACAACAGGTTCTTTGCTGCGAAAGTGGCATTGTACACTGTTTTGTGTCCAATGAAATCATCCCAGTTACCGGTAACATCATTATGTACTTTTCGGGTACGGATCATATCGAACCACATTTTGTTTTCAAAGCATAGTTCAAAGTACCGTTGCAGCCAAACTTCGTGTTCGAAGTCGGTTTGCGACATATTTGCCGGCAGTGGTCCCAGTTGTGCACGGGTACGGATAGCTTTCACGTAGTTGAGTGCATCTGCATTGGGTGCTCCTTCCGCACGGTTAGATGCTTCTGCATACATCAGGTATACATCTGCCAGACGGTAGATGGTGAAGTTCAGATCAGACTTGGTGGTACTTACTACGGCCAGGGAGTCAAAGAACTTGTAGATATATGTGTTCCGGAAAGTAATGGTATCCGCACTGTTTATTTTTTTGTACTTCGTGTAGAAGAATTGCCTTTCCTGTACACGTTTGTCGCCGGGTGCGAACGATTTTATAAACTGAGGAGTAGGATATACAGATCCATATTCATCAGAATATTTGGAGATACCTGCATAGTTTGGAATCGTCAGTGCCGTTAACGGATTAGGTGCTGGCACGGATGCTGCAAACTGTACCTGGAATATGAATTCACCGTTGTTTTTATTCGAAGGATTATTCATATCCGTGTAGTTGGTGAAAAGAGAAGCGCCGCTGTTGGCAATCACTGCTTTGGAAGCGGCGGCCGACAAAGCATAATATTGATTACCTCCATTGATGGCAGCACCTGCATAGGTGAGGTATACATCTGCCAGCAGGGTTTGCACCAGACTCATGGTTACTTGTCCGGTGTTGTCTTTCCAGGGCAGGGTGGATTTGGCAGCGTCCAGCAGGTCTGGAATAATGATGCTGTCGTAAATGGCTTTGGCGGGCGTACGCGGCAGGTTCAGGTTAGGCGCTGTAGGTACCGTTGGTACCACCAATACTTTAGGAACTGCTCCGTATAGCCGTACCAGATAGAAATAGTACAATGCCCGCAGCGCTTTGGCGGTAGCCAGCTGGTTAGTGGTAGTAGCTGCTGGTTGTATGGCTTTCGGAATATTCTGAATAGCCAGGTTACAGGCGCCTACGCCCAGGTATAAACGTTGCCACCAGGTATCTACATAAAACGAGGTGTTGTTGTACAGCAGATTCTGGAAGGTGGAAAAACCTGTTTGTCCCAGATCACTGCCTGATTTACCCGTCATAAATTCCATCAGGTTATAAGTATTGCCACCGTAGGAAGATGGTTGTCCGTATATTACTCCCTGCAGGTTTTGATAGCAGCCCAATGTAAAGGCCRTGGCTACTTTCGGGCTGGTAAGATCGGCATCCGGTGTGAGGAAGTTCGTTGGTTTTTCGTCCAGGAACTTTTTGCAGGAGCAACTGAGCAACACCAGTAACGCTATTAATATATGTTTTGTCGTTTTCATTTTCAGATGTTTTAATTCACTAAATGATATCACGGTTCCGGTTATACGTACACGGCTAGAAGTTGACATTTACACCCAGGTTCCACACGCGCGGACGTGGATAAGGGAAGAAGTCAAGGTTTTGTGAAAAGCCGGTGTTGGAGCCATAGGTGCTGACGAAGGTATCTACTTCCGGATCATACCCTGTGTACTTGGTGATCAGGAAGAGATTCTGCACGCTGGCGTATATACGGAATTTGCTGATATGGCTTCTTTTCAGGAATGCTTCCGGGAAAGAATAACCTAAGGTGAAGTTCTGACCACGGATATAAGAGCCATCTTCTACCCACCAGGTATCAAAGTGAGAATCCTGTGTGAATTTGTAGCTACGTACCTGGGCAATATGGGTGTTCTGGTTTTCAGGTGTCCATGCGTTTAATACGGTAGCGAGGCTGTTAGCCAGTGTCTGACGGTCTTCGGTGGAGTGCTTAAAGGCTGCCGCTGTATTCACCCCCTGCACAAAACGGATATCACAGGTTAAATCCCATCCTTTGTATTTGAACGTAGTGCTGAAAGTACCGGTCCATTTTGGATAAGCACGACCGATGATACCATATACGGCGTTGCCGGCAGTATCATATTCGTATTTGCGGTCGCCGGGCATCAAACCATGTTTGGCTGCTTCTGCCGCTTCGTTGGTACCATAGGTACCTAAGCGGTTCATGCCATAGAAAGAGCCGATGGGTTCACCTACACGCAATACGTTGGTTTGTCCGAGGAAGTTAGGACCTGGGAAAATGTCCGCATTACCTTCATTCAGCTTTAAGACTTTATTTTTATTGGAGGCAAAAATGAAGTTGGTGCTCCACGTGAAGTCTGGCCGCTGAATATTGATGGTATTCAGGTTGAGTTCTATACCGCTGTTTCTGACAGAACCTACGTTTTTATATACGTTGGGGGTGTACATACCGGCAGACCATGGAATAGGTGCTGCCAGCAGCAGGTCTTTGGTGGTGCGGGTGTATGCATCGAGGGTCAGGTTAATGCGGTTTTTCAACACAGACAATTCCACGCCTCCATCAAACTGGTTGGATTTTTCCCATTTCAGGTTAGGGTTACCAATGTAGCCTGGTACAACGATAGGTTGATTGGCGCCACCGATAACTGTTTGGTCAGGCCTGTACTGTGGTACGTTTTGAAACTGCCCGATTTCCTGGTTACCGGAAAGACCATAACTGGTACGGAGTTTCAGGTTGTTGACAAAATTGCTGTGCTTCAGCCAGTCTTCTTCTGACATACGCCATGCAAAAGCAACGGAAGGGAAGAACGCAAATTGTTGTTCTTTGCTGAATTTAGACGAACCATCATACCTGCCGGTAGCAGTAAACAGGTACTTATTATGCAGGTTATAGTTTACACGGGCATAGTAAGAGTTCATATCCCAGGGAGCAGTCAGTGAACTAGCGTCAGAACGCACAGAACCGGCTCCCAGACTATTCCACTGGAAGTAATCCGACAGGAAGTTTTGTGTTTCTACCAGATTGTTTTCTCCGGAGTACTTCAGGAAGGAAATACCCGCTACGGCATTTAAGCTATTGTTGCTATTAAATTGTTTGTTATAAGTAAGGTAGCTTTCAGATTGCCAGTATTTGTTGTAATTGTTGGTGATTTTCGCTACACCGCCCTGGTCTTGCGACAGGTGAGGCAAATCACCGGCAGCGTAGGCGTTGGCTTTGGTGCTGACCAGATCATAACCAAAGTCTGTTTTGAAATCCAGTTCTTTGGTCAGGTGGAACAGCAGGTAGATATTACCCAGTGTATGTTGCATATTATTCAGGGTATACCTGTTTTGCGCAATATGTACCGGGTTAGGGCCTCCTTCCAGACCGGAAATATCGTTGTTGCCTGCCCAGGTGCCGTCAGGATATCTCACCGGTACAATGGGTACTTCTTCTGTTACCATTCTGGCTACGTTCAAAGATCCGTTGGCATCAGATACCAATCTTTGTTTGCTGGAAATGATGTTCAGGCTACCACCTATTTTCAACCAGGATTTTACATCGTCGTCGAAAGTAAGTCTGGCGGAATATCTCCTGTACCAGGATTGTATCATCAAACCATTCTGATCCAGGAAGCCGAGGGAAGCACTGTACAACATTTTGTCGTTGCCGCCCTGAAAGTTCAGCTGGTGGCTGGTAGAAACGGCTGGTTTATAGGTTTCTTTTTCCCAGTTGGTGTTATAAAGAGGTTTATCGTTGGCATCAAAGAGCAGTGGAAAGTTCTGGTGATTGAGTGCTTTAGGCGGCGCCCAGCTACCATGTTGTGGATCAAACTTGGTGGCATTTACAAAGGCGTCATTATACACTTTCACGAATTCATCGGAATTCAGTGTTTTAAGGTGCCTGGAAAGTGTGCTCACATTTAGATCGCCCTGGTAGCTTACCTGAGTAGGGCCTGCTTTACCGCGTTTGGTGGTGATCATGATCACACCGTTGGCGCCTCTGGCGCCATAAATAGCGGTAGAGGAAGCGTCTTTCAATACTTCTAAAGAGGCGATATCGTTCGGGTTGATGGCATTACCATCTACGCCGGCTACCCCATCTACCACATATAGTGGATCGAGGGAAGAGTTGATAGAGCCAATACCTCTGATACGTACCTTGGCGGCCTGACCGGGAGCGCTGCTGTTGATGTTAACATCTACCCCGGGAAGTTTACCCTGTAAGGCCTGCGAAATATTAGGCACAGGTGCATCCATGATCTGCTCTGCTTTGAGAGAAGCCACCGCACCGGTGAGGTCAGATTTTTTTACGGAACCATAACCAATCACCACGAGGTCATTCAGGGTATTGGCCTGTTCCGAGAGCGACACGTTGATAACGGTTTGGTTACCTACTTTTACTTCTTTCGTAGCAAATCCTGTGAAGGAAAATACAAGCACCGCATTAACGTCGGGTACCTGTAACGTATATACGCCATGGGCATCTGCAATAGTACCTTTCACGGTGCCTTTAATGGCAACGGTGGTATTGGGGATCTCCGTCCCGTCTGCAGAATTGGTGACCTTGCCGCTTATTTTAATCTGGGCCATTGCATGCATGGAGAGTAGTAGACATGCAAGCACGTAAACAAGTTTTGTTTTCATAACAAGTCTTTAGAGATGATGGAATAATAGCCGGTAAATCGTTTAACTAGAAGATGGGTAGGATTGCTTTTTACGTGGAATCCCCCTTTCAAACAAGTGATCAGAGCTGATAAGATAATAACTGGTTAATCGTTCAATAAAAGATAATGGACAGGATTGCTATTACGTGGATCCTCCATTTAAACAAGTGATCAGAGCTGAATCATCGTTTTTGCATCAGATTTGGTTGAGTGGTGAATAATTAATAACAAATGAACAGCGGGAATCCTTATTGGTGTGTGTGATGGGTTGCCCATTTTTTGAGCAACGTGATCGCATCCAATAAAACGCCTGCTTCCCCTCTAAAATCTCCCGATCCTTTCGGTGCGCCTGTCTGAACATCGTACCATTCGTAGAATCCGTTGTGAGCAATGACGCGGTTGGTCATGGGTTTAAGCTCATCCACGGCTGTTTGTATAAATCCATTTTCAATGAGGGCTTGTATCATGCGTCCGCCAAACCAGGTCCAGTCGCCTGCGTTTTGATACACGTAGGGATGCATATTCGGAAACTCCTTCGCCGGGTAGGGAGGATACACCGTTATGCCAATGGTGGCGAACTTTTCTTTTGCAGCAGCCTGCATCATTTGTTGGTTGATATCGGCGATTTCTGCTTTGGTATTAAATCCGGCGAGTACTGCACAGGCAGAACCACCGGTGTATAAAATTGCTTTTTCATTAAAAGAGGGAGAAAATGGACTGCCATCAAGGTAGAGGTGTGGAATATATTTTTTGGCAGTTGGGTCCCACAGGTATTTGCGTACATTTTTCCTGATCCCGTCGGCCACCTGTTGCCAGTTGCGGGACATTTTATAGCTGGCGGGTTTTATGGCCAGCAGGTTTTCAATGGCGATCACAAACATGGCATTATCATACACATCGATCGCCCATTTAGTGTGGTCATTAATGGCTACGCCCCAGCCGGTTTCTGGTTGCACATCTCCCCAGTCGACGGTGGTGGCCCCGGTAATCAGGCCATATTTCTCCKACCAACGGTGCTGAAGGACATACTCCAAAGCCCACTCCATGCGTTGCAAAATCGTTTTATCACTAAGGGCTAAAAAAAGAAACGACTGGTCGCCGGTAGCAATTACATATTTGCTCACCGCCTGTATGAGGGAAGATTCCTGGTCCGTTTCCACGGTGTTTTTATGCGCGGCCCATCCTGGCGCCATCGCTGCATAACGATATGGGTAACCTACATGCGCTTTTTCTTTGCTGATCATACCATCTACAATATTGCCGTCATCTCCCTGCATTTTGAAAAACAGCAGCAGCCTGTCTTTGATGGTATCACGGGGAAGTACCTGCATGGAACCGTTGATGAACGTATTGAAATCTCTGATCCAAACTTCTCCATAGGATGTGCCGGCGGAAAAACCGGTGAGTAATCGTAAAGCGCGGGCTTGAATAGTATCCAGCTGGCTGTCTTTGAGGATAGACGCCGCCAGGACCTCGGGTGACTTACTTTGGGCATGCATGCTTTCCGTGAAGAAAACAGGAAGGGTAATACCTGCAATTATGGGAATCAAATTTTTCATCATATGGCCCCGGATATTATGTACAAACATATAAACATAAATTTACTAATGCAAGAAAAGTTTTTCACAGGGATCAGTTAGCTTATTCTGCTGTGAATGAATTGATTATAACGAATTTTGAATAAGATTGTTGGGTGGAGTTGAAAAAAATGACATCGATTGTCATTTGGGGTAGCCACCATACATATTCAGCAAAATACCCGGCCTAAAATTGTTTTTCTAGTTATTTTCCAGTTGCTTTGCAGGCATGAATTTGAGCATAGATCATAAAAATCCTTTGCCGCTGCACATCCAGGCCGAGAACCTGTTGCGTACCATGATCAAGGACCCGCAATATGCTGGAGGGAAATTTTTACCAAATGAGATACAGTTGGCCAAACAACTGGCTATCTCCAGATCTACGTTACGTCATGCCTTAAATAAACTCGTATACGAAGGACTGCTGACCCGCAAAAAAGGCGTAGGAACAAAAGTCGCAGAAGCTGCCATCAGCTCTAAATCCAAAAACTGGCTCAGCTTTACGCAGGAAATGACCGCCCGTGGTATAACGATCCGGAATTTCGAGCTGCATGTCACCTGGGTATTGCCAGATGAAACCATCGCCAACTTTTTTGAAATCAGCCCCGACAAGAAAGTATTAAAACTGGAGCGACTGAGAGGCAAAGAAGAAGGCCCCTTCGTTTACTTCATCTCTTATTTTCATCCCCGCGTGGGACTTACAGGAGAAGAAGATTTCAAACGTCCCCTGTATGATATACTGGAAAAGGACTACATGGCAACAGCCACCTTATCCAAAGAAGAAATCAGCGCAAAAACAGCGGACAAATTTATCGCCACCAAACTGGAACTGGAACCGGGTAGCCCCATACTTTTCAGAAAACGTTTTGTATACGATCAGGGCGAACGCCCCATTGAATATAACCTCGGCTACTATCGCGCAGATAGCTTCGTGTATACCGTAGAAAGCCGAAGGGAATAGGAACAATTACGAATTACGAATTACAAATTACGAATTACGGATTTGTGGGTAGATCTAAGCGAATGCTGTTATTCGCGTTACTATCTACCTACAAATCCGTAATTCGTAATTCTTTCCTCTCTTATCCGTTCAGTGATTGCATCCCAGCCGCTGCATACCGGTCGCCGGAAACTACGCCCATCGGGAATACCGCTTCAATAGCTGCCAGTTCAGCCGCTGACAAGGTGATCTCTGATGCTGCTATGTTTTGCTGGAGATTTGCTACCTGCCGTGTACCCGGAATGGTAATGATGTCCTCACCTTGCGCTAATACCCAGGCAATGGCTAATTGTGAAGGAGTGCATCCCTTTTCTGCTGCCAGCTCCCGGATTTTCTCCACCAACTGCAGATTTTTATAGAAATTTTCTCCCTGGAAACGAGGCATGTGCATACGGCCATCTTTCAAATCTTCCGGTGTACGGATGGTGCCGCTCAGTAAACCCCGGCTCAGTGGTGCATAAGCTACCAGTCCGATGCCATTGGCGCGTAGTGTAGGCAATACCGTAGTTTCAATTTCGCGGCTCCATAAAGAATATTCAATTTGCAGTGCGGTAATGGGATGTAGCTGTTGTGCCCTGACAATCGTAGCAGCACTGGCTTCCGATAAACCAATGTAACGGATAATACCTTCCTTTACCATATCTGCCAATGCACCGATGGTTTCTTCAATAGGCACCTTAGGATCTACACGGGAAGGCGTGTACAGGTCGATGTAATCTGTTTTCAATCGCTGTAAACTATATACTACTGCATTGCGCAAATAATCCGGACTGCCATTCACCGGACCAAAAACAGGCATGCCGTTTTTGTTGGGCGCCCGCATTACACCGGTTTTTACGCTCAGGAATGCTTTTTCCCGTTTGCCACGGATCGCTTTGCCAATCAGCTCTTCATTATGTCCGTTGCCATAAAAGTCAGCGGTGTCCAGGAAGCCAGCGCCCAGTTCCAGCGCCTGTTCAATAATAGCAATAGAGGCATTATCTTCTGCAGGGCCATAAATGCCAGAGAGGCCCATGCAACCCAGTCCTACTGTTGATACCTGTGGACCGCTTTTTCCGAGTATAGTTGTATTTGTGTTCATGATCGTTTGTTTTGTTTTTTGACAACACAAAGATCGATGGTGCACATGGAGAAGTGCCGGACAGATCATCTTAAGTACCGGACAAATCCCTGACCCCTGTCACAAATGCGGATATTGTTTTCCCGGTCACTTTCCGGAACAACCGGGAAAAGTAATCCGGGTCATTGAAGCCCAGATCAAAGGCAATTTCCTTTGCAGAGCCCTCTCCATAATAGAGTTTCCGCTGTGCTTCGAGTATCAGCCGGTTATTGATAAACGACTTGGGTGACATCCCCGCATATTTGGTCACAATGTTATAAAGCGTGGTGGTATTGATGCCCAGCTGTTTCGCAATACCGGTTACCGGCGGTTGCTCTGCCAGATCCTTTTCTACCAGCAGTTTGAAGTCGATGTATTTTTTGAGCTTATCATCTGTGGCGCTTTGATCCGGCGCCTGCTGGAAGTATGCATGATTAATTTCTGTGAGGAGCGTGTCGAGATGCGCGAGAATCAACGGGGGAGGTGTGTCTTTAACGGACAAATGCTGCGCCAGCATCTTAAAAATCCATTCCAGACGTTCTGCGGCTGCAGGGGTAAAACTAATCCGTTGCTGGTGCAAGGGGTTCACAAGAAACGGAAAGGCTTTAGGCAACATCGACAAGCAATGCTGATCGAAGCTGAGTTTATAAAACTCCATGGGCCCGGGATGCTCCTTGCCGGCAGGGGGCAGCTGGTGGATCTGGTGAGGTAAAACAAACAGGAGCTGTTGTGGTCCCACTGTCAGGGTTTCCAGGTCTACCGCATGACTGGAGCCGCCTTTCATCACAAACATGATGAAGTAGTGGGTTTTACGGTGTGGTTGTCTGAAACGATCTTTCACCGCTTCCGGCAAAAGTCCCATTTCATGAGAGCTGATCCGGATCGCCAGTTTTTCATGTTGCTTTAGTTCCGTTAGTAAAAAAGTGATATCATTTGGCATCGTTGGAGCGGATAGTTACGATGCAAGGTAAAAAGAATTACGAATTACGAAATACGGATTTGTGGGCAGATAGTAAACGCGAGGATCATCTTCGCTTCTATCTACCCACAAATCCGTAATTCGTAATTTCAGTTATGGCTGCGGCGCAGCAGCCACGTCTTTGGTGACTACGGGCCATACTCCCGGTGCTGGAACGCTCACGCCTTTGTTGGCGCCTCTTGCGCCGGCATCCTGCCCGAAGTAATACAGGGGCCATCCTTTATAAGTCAGCTGTTTCTTCCCGAATACGGTGATGCTGCCAAACTGTGTTTTATCAAGCGTAGAAGGCACCACAATCTGGTCTGTTTCATAGATCGGCCAGATGGCATTGTTGGAGAAATCTGCTTTGGTAAATTTATTGACATTGAATTTATCTATGCTGAAAGCATAGAGGGTAACGCCTTTGGCATCTGTAAAGTAAAGCGTTTTACCACTTCCTTCGGTATGATCTGCCAGGTAGTTTTTGCCGTCGGCACCTACCAGCTGGGCATTTACCAGTTGAATGGAGTAATCGGTTTTAGCCACAAACCATATATTGCCTACGCCTTCGCCTTTTGTTTCACCGGCAGCTTCGCGTACGTTGGCGCCGTTTACGTTAGGTGCGTAGTAATACAGTGGCCAGCCTTTGTAGGTAGTTTGTTTTTTGCCATCGGTAGTGGTAGTGCTGCCGAAGTCTTTTATGTCTAATCCTGCACCCAGTGCCGCCTGGGCAAGATTGTCGCCGGCGTAATAGATAGGCCATACTGCTGCACAGCCGCCGGCGCAGTGGTTGGCGCCGTCAAAGTCGTTGGAGAAATAGTACAGTGAGTTACCGTCTACATCTGTGATGTGTGCGCCGAGCGTAGCGCTGGTACTGAGTTGTACCACTGGCTTAGGCGCCGGCTTATCCGGGTTGTTGTTGTTACTTCCGCCGCAGGCACTGAATGCTACTATTCCGGACATAGCTATCCATGCGAAAAAGGTGTTTCTTACGCAGTTCATATTGATTAAAATTTTTTGAGATGATAGATGGATCAATCGTTGCTCTGCTACAACTCAGCAAGAGATACCATCCGATACGTATGCTTATTCGCAAAAAACAGTGGAAAGGTTGCCACCGCGGAAAAATAATTTTGCGTAGCTATAAAACGCGGCACTCCTTATAATCCGCTAAATTTGCTGCCATGGTAAATGAAAGCTACTACCTGCAGCAATATAAATCTCAGGATGCCCATGGCCGGCTGGTCATGGACGTGATGTCGGTGTATCTGTATCCGTTAGAAACATTTACTATTACAGATGCGGTGAACCAGGTGCAGGAAATGAAGGGACCTGATATCAGCGCCGTGATAAAACATTTGATCACCGCCGGGCTGGTCATCAAACAGGTGACCGGTAGCTATGCGTTGATCCCCGAATTGAATTTTATCCTGTTTCCGAAAAATATTACGAACCCTGCATATGCATCACTGCAGGGACGCACCCGGACCGCCCTGCATGCTTTTTACACCAGCAGCGGCCGGTTGCAGGACCTCCAGGAATTGCTGACGGCCTATTTCACGGGCGACCGGTTTTTATTGACAGCTCCCGTAAGACGGCTGGAGATGGAACTCGACGAATACCAGCCGTATTTGTCGTATCTGCTGTATTTCCCTGCCTATGCGGGCTTGCTGCCTTTCTTCAGTGAAGAAAGTGTTAACAAAATGGCCCTGTTTGCACTGAAATACAACCTGCTCAAAATGCTGCCGGTAGCAGAACTGGAGGCATTCCGCCAGCAATATGCAGTTACTTTCCCGGAATTATCCCTGGTACAGGGGCATTTGAATATCCCGGCGGCTGATCAGTCGGCAGACGATCTGTATGCGCAGGCGGTGATATGGCTATATGGCGGTGCACCGGAAAAAGCCCTCGCGCAGTTTGAGAAAGGGATCAAACGTCAACGGCAACACGACAAAAAAAATAGCCTTCCTCTATCACCGCTGTTTGCTTTTTATTATGCATTTACGCTGGCTGTAATGCCCGGTGAGAAGGTGAATCCGTTGATCGCTAAAATCATTACCACCTATGAGCGGAAGTTAGCACCTGCTTTTACGCCCGCTATTTGCCTGTTGCATTATCATGCGGGGCGCCGGGAAAAAGCAGATAACCTGTTGCTGATATTACTGGAAGGCGGGGGCAGTCATTTGCTGAGTTACCTGTCAATCCTGTGTTTACAGCTGATGCATCCTAAAAGCAAATTGCTCCGCACATTTACTCCGCAGGCAGGATATCTGTTGAGTACTGGTATGGAACGCCACTACCGGTTACTGACCTACGAATATTTATATTTATTTAAGGGAGATGATTACATAGGCTATGAAAGCCAGTTCCAGGAGGCTGCCGCGATCACCGGCCAGCCACCGGTATTTTCACAGATGGAGCAAACGCCCGACTGGGAGCGATTGTTGAACACCATGCTGGGAGCAGATAGTCATCTCACTAAAAAAGAGAAAAATGTGAATGCGTCCCGGTTAATTTACCTGATCGACTTCGACGATTATAAAATACAACCGGTATTACAATCGACGCAAGGCAATAGCTGGAGCGCCGGCAGAAATGTAGCGCTTAAAAAATTAAAGGAAGGAAAGGCGGAAGCCATGACGGAACAGGATTTTCGTATAGGCAACACCGTGCAGAAAGATCATTACTATAACTACGACGGCGAATCTTATTCCTTTGCAGAAACGGTATGGCAGGAGATTGCAGGGCATCCGTTGTTATTCTCTGCAGATGACCCTACCGTTTCTGTAGAGGTAATCAAGGCGCAACCTGAACTCAGTGTGAATAAAAACGATCGCGGCTATACGTTTAGTGCTAACATCGACGACTATATCAGTGAAACGGTTTTTGTAAAAGAAACCAATACACGTTTAAAGATTATCAGCATGACAGCGCAGCAGCGGCGCGTGTTGCAAACATTGCAGCAGATTCCGCTGGTACCTGCTACGGGAAAAGATAAGCTGATACAGGTGCTGAAAAGCATTGGCGCCCACCTGACCATCCATGCGGATATGGGTGATATGGCGGCCAATATCAGCAAACGCCCGGCAGATTCCCGCATCGTAATACAACTGCTGCCACTCGGTGAGGGCCTGAAGGCTGCTTTGTACGTAAAGCCGTTTACAATGGACCCGCCGTATTGCAAGCCCGGCGCCGGTGCGCATCATGTCATCGGTATCAGCAACGGCGAACGCTGGCAGGCAGTTCGTGACCTGGCCAAAGAAAAAAGTAACGTCACTGCGTTGCTGAATCTCATACAGGGAGCTATTTCGCAGGAGCTATCAGATGATACCATCATCTTCGAAGACCCGCTGGATTGCCTGCAATTACTGGAAATTATCAAAGATAACCCCACTCTGGTGAGAGCGGAATGGCCGGAAGGAGAGCGGTATAAAGTAACGCAGTCGGCAGGCTTTACCCACCTGAGTATTTCACTGAAGGAAAAGGACCACTGGTTTATGGCCGACGGCGAACTAAAGGTGGATGAGCTAACTGTGATAGCATTAAAGGACTTGCTGGATACCAGTCGTACCGTGAAGCAGCGGTTTGTTGCCCTGCAAAATGGGGAGTACCTGGCGCTTTCGGCCGACTTACGTAAACGCCTCAACGAAATGTCCAGCGTGGCCAATATTGACCGCCATACGGTGAGCATACAGCCATTTGCTGCCACCGTGCTGGAGGAGCTATTGGAACAGGCAGGACATGTAACCACGGATGCGGCCTGGAAAGCTTTCGCCCGCCGGCGTACTGAAGCCATGGAGCTGGTGGCGCCGATACCGGGTACGCTGCAAACTACGCTGCGTCCCTACCAGGAAGAGGGATTCCGCTGGATGACTCACCTGGCAGCCTGGGGAGCCGGCGCCTGCCTGGCAGATGACATGGGACTCGGCAAAACCATTCAGGCTATTGCCTTGCTGCTGCATCGGGGTGAACAGGGAGCGGCGCTGGTGGTGTGTCCGGCTTCGGTGGTGAAT
Source organism: Chitinophaga sp. 05T412 (assembly GCF_056396465.1). NCBI lineage: Bacteria > Pseudomonadati > Bacteroidota > Chitinophagia > Chitinophagales > Chitinophagaceae > Chitinophaga > Chitinophaga sp. 05T412. Next base: position 199,360 of record NZ_JBFTLN010000011.1, on the reverse strand, counting down.
AACTGGCGCAATGAAATCAATCGCTTTGCACCGTCGCTCAATGTGATTTATTTGCATATGGGACAGCGGTCTAAATTGGTGAAAAGTGCCGGCGCTTTTGATATCGTCATTACTACGTATGGTCTGTTGCAGGCAGAAGAGAAATTGTTGTGTTCCGTGAAATGGCCAACGGTAGTACTGGACGAAGCACATACCATCAAAAACTTTCAAACCAAAACATCGAAAGCGGCTATGTCGCTGCAGGCAGGGTTTAAGCTCATGCTAACGGGAACGCCTATACAAAATCACATGGGCGAAATCTGGAACCTCTTTAACTTCCTGAATCCTGGCTTACTGGGTACATTAGATCATTTCAATAAACAGTTTGTGTTTCCATCGGTGCGTAATCCGGAGAGTGCGGTGAAGCAGCATTTGAAGAAGTTGATGTCGCCGTTTATCCTGCGCCGTACCAAAACGGGGGTATTGGATGAGCTGCCACCTAAAACGGAGATCCTGAAGCTGGTGAGTTTATCGCCGGATGAAGCGGCCTTTTACGAAGCCTTGCGTCGCAAAGCGCTGGAGAATATCAAAGCTACGGAAGGAGGTGTTGCGCAGCAGCATATCCGTGCGCTGGCAGAGATCAGCCGCTTGCGCATGGCGGCTTGTAACCCGCAGATGGTGGATGCAGAAAGCGATATCCCATCTTCCAAATTAATGGTATTTAGGGAGATAGTGACCGAGTTGGTAGCTAATAATCACCGGGCGTTGGTATTCAGCCAATTTGTAAGACACCTGGACGTGGTGAAAGAAGCGTTGCTGGACATGGGCATTACCTATTGTTATCTGGATGGCAGCACGCCGATGTCGCAGCGCGATAAGCTGGTGAAGGATTTTCAGGCAGGGAAGGCACAGCTGTTCCTCATCAGTTTAAAAGCAGGTGGGTTGGGGCTCAACCTAACAGCTGCGGATTATGTCATTCACATGGACCCGTGGTGGAATCCGGCTATTGAAGAACAGGCATCTGACCGTGCGCATCGGATCGGACAAACACGGCCAGTTACGATATATCGGCTGGTGGCCCAACATACCATTGAAGAAAAAATTATTGAGTTGCATAACAGCAAACGTGACCTGGCCGATCAGTTACTTGAAGGGAGCGATCAGGCAGGCCGGTTAAATGCCAAAGAGCTCCTGGCGCTGATTGCAGATACTGAACAAGCAGAAAGCTGAAAGCAGAAAGCAAAAAGCTATTGCAGCGATTGATCAGCGCGGATTTAACTCATACGCTTAGTTCAATTGCTGCAATAGCTTTTTGCTTTCTGCTTTCAGCTTTTTGCTCCACTAAAACGGTGATGGACTAATGCTCGTCCAGCCGCCGTCAATGATCAAACTTTGTCCGGTAATATGCCTGGACATATCTGATACCAGGAACATCGCGGCATTAGCAATATCAATGGTATGTGCCGGACGGCCCATCGGCGTTAGCTGCGACCAGATTTTTTCATAGCCCGGATCATCCAGGGTGCGCTCAGTAAGTGTGGCGCCGGGAGCAATGGTGTTCACCGTGATATTAAAKGGAGATAATTCGATCACTAAATTTTTCGCCAGCATTTCAAGAGCAGCCTTGCTCATGCCATAGGCGGCGAGGTCTTTATGCGCCTGGTGGCCGGTAACAGACGAGGTAAACAGGATAGCGCCGCCGGATGGCTGTTGCTTCATCTGGTTAGCGGCCATCTGTGCCAGAAAGAATGTGCCGCCAAGGTTTACCTGCATCACGCGGGAGAAGGCTTCTGGTGTATAGGTAAAGAAATCGCCGAACAAGGTAATCCCTGCGTTGGCGATCACGATATCCAGACTGCCATATCGTTTCACGGCCGTTTGCACCATTTGCCGGATGAAGTTTACATCGCTGGAGTCGCCGGGCATGGCAATACAAATGCCATTGGCGCTGGTTATTTCGTTAGCGGCGGTATTGGCCAGCGCGGGATCAACATCATTCAGGATTACGACGGCGCCCCGCTGTACCAGTTGCTTGCATATTTCAAATCCAATGCCCTGGCCTGCGCCGGTAACAATGGCTACTTTATTTTCGAATTGCATAACCGCTATTTTAATGTGAGTCTCTGGTTACTTCACTGCCGGAGCCACCTTTCAGAAAATCGAGGTCGGCGCCGAGGTGTGCCTGTTCTACGTGTTGCTGATAAAGTTGTACATATCCACGGGTGGACTGCGGAAAGAATGGCTGCCAGGATGCTTTCCTACTGGCAATTTCTTCGGGAGATAATGCTGCATGGAGGCGGCGTTGGTGTACATCCAGTGTAATCACATCGCCATCGCGCAAAATGGCGAGGGTGCCACCCGTAGCCGCTTCCGGCGATACATGGAGTACCACGGTACCAAACCCGGTACCGCTCATACGGCCATCGGAGATACGTACCATATCGGTAATGCCTTTCGCCAGCAGTTTGGCGGGCAGTCCCAGGTTGCCTACTTCGGGCATACCGGGATAGCCTTTAGGGCCTACGTTCTTGAGCACCAGGATACTGTTTTCGTCTACGTCCAGGGCGGGATCATCGATTCGTTTTTTATAGTCGTCAATATCTTCAAATACCACGGCCTTGCCGGTATGCTGCATCAGATGCGGGCTGGCGGCGGAGGGCTTAATCACGGCGCCTTCTTCACAGATATTTCCTTTCAGCACCACAATACCGGATACGGTGTTAAAAGGACTATCCAGCCGGGCAATCACGTCATTGTTATAGCTGACGGCGTGGGCGTAATTGGCGCCGATGCTTTTTCCGTTAGCGGTCATGCAATCTTTGTGCAGATGATCGAGCAGGATATTGATGACTGCCGGAAGTCCGCCGGCATAGTAAAGGTCTTCCATGAAATAGCTGCCCGACGGCTGCAGATTCGCAATCAGGGGGATATTGGCAGAAAAGGTATCCATATCCTGGAGGTCCAGTTCAATGCCTATTCGCCCGGCAATGGCGAGGAGGTGCAGCACAAAGTTGGTAGAACCACCGATGGCGGCGTTTACACGGATGGCATTTTCAAACGCTTGCCGGGTAAGGAGGTGGGAGAGTCGCCGGTCTTCTTTCACCATTTTCACGATTTCGTTGCCCGAGAGCTGTGCCAGCACTTTGCGGGCGGCATCTGCGGCGGGAATGGCAGCATTTTGTGGCAGCGAAAGTCCGAGGGATTCCACCATACAAGCCATGGTGGAGGCGGTCCCCATTACGGCGCAATGGCCGTCGCTGCGACACATACCCGCTTCTGCCATCATGAGTTCTTCATTGGTCATGCGCCCGGATCTTACGGCTTCACTGAAGCGCCAGATATCGCTGGTGCCGATAGGTTGTCCGCGATGCCGGCCGGTAAGCATAGAACCGCCAGACACCACGATGGTGGGCAGGTCCACACTGCATGCACCCATGACCAGGGCCGGCGTGGTTTTGTCGCATCCGCAGAGTAAAACCACCCCATCCATTGGGTTGGCGCGGATAGATTCTTCCACATCCATACTCACCAGATTACGGTATAACATGGCGGTGGGCTTAATCAGCGTTTCCCCCAGGGACATCACCGGGAACTCCAGCGGATAACCCCCCGCCTCTAATACGCCCCGCTTCACCGCTTCCGCCAGCTCCCTGAAATGAGAATTACAAGGTGTTAGCTCCGACCAGGTATTACAAATGCCAATAATGGGTTTTCCTTCCAGCTCGTGAGTGGGGATGCCCTGCTTCTTCAGCCAGGCGCGGTAAATAAAGCCATCTTTACCTTCACGGGCAAACCAATGGCTACTTCTGAGCGAATGTTCCTGCTTCATAACGGGAATGGATATAGTATATAAGATACGTGTTATAGATAGTTCTGAAATGTACGGATTTTGAATTTATCATGCAATGTGCAGGCAGCACTATCTAAAATCTATTCTTTCTCTACATGATAAATAGGCTATCCATTTAACAGATGTTTATCACACGGAAAAGATAAGTTATCTCTTTATTATGGAATTTTGAATTCGTTGCATCTGTACCATAACCCGTAGTTGTCCACAATGAAGAAAATAACTTTACTAGTCCTTTGCATGCTTGCCCTTACGCGATTCTCTGTAGCACAACAAGCCAGGGTAAAGGGGGCTGTCGTAGATACACTTAATCATGTTGCCTTAGCCAACTCCGTAGTGGCACTGCTGCAGGCCAAAGATTCCATGCTTGTAAAATTTGTACGCAGTAATGAACAAGGCCATTTTGACCTGAATAGAATCCCGGCCGGAAAGTATGTACTCCTGATTAGCTACCCGGCATTCGCAGATTACGTTGAATCGTTTACGTTATCAGATACCTCCGTAGTAAATGTTGGGAAAGTATTGTTGATACAGAAGTCCCGTTTATTAAATGAAGTGGTCATACAACAGAAAGTAGCCGCCATTAAAATAAAAGGAGATACCACCGAATTTAATGCTGCCAGCTTCCAGACAGCCGCCAATGCCTCCGTAGAAGACCTGCTGAAAAAACTCCCTGGCATACAGGTAGATAGTAAAGGGCAGATTACGGCACAGGGGGAAAAAGTAAAGAAAGTATTGGTAGATGGAGATGAGTTTTTTGGAGATGACCCCACACTGGTGACTAAAAATCTACGGGCTGATATGGTGGACAAGGTACAGCTATATGACAAAAAGAGTGATCAGGCAGCCTTTACAGGCGTAGATGATGGAGAGAAAAGCCGAACGTTGAATATACAGCTGAAAGAGGACAAGAAACGGGGATATTTCGGGAAAGTGGCAATGGGCGCGGGCGATCAGGGGTATCATAATACCGAGGCCATGATGAATATATTCCGGGGAAAGAAAAAAATATCGGCATTTGGTATTGTCTCTAACACCGGTAAGATAGGCCTCAGCTGGGGCGACCGGGAGAAATTTGGCGGCGGCAATGGAGAACTGTCCATGAACGAGGATGGCGATTTTGAATTCAGCGGTGTTGGTGATGAGCTGGACAGTTGGAGCGGCCGGTATGAAAATAACGGTTATCCGTTGGTACAAACAGGTGGCTTGCACTACGGCGATAAGTGGAACCGGGATCGTCAAAACCTGAATGCCAACTATAAAATCATGAAGTTATTTGTGGATGGCAGCTCTGGTACCATTTCACAAAATATTCTGAAAGATACCACCTACTATAGCAATTCTTCGGAGCAGTTTAAAAACAGTATCCTCCGTAACCGCATGGATGGTAGCTACGAACATCAGATAGATTCCAGTTCTTCCATTAAAGTGATGGTGGATGGTGGCATCGACCATAAAATATCATCGATGTTCAATACCTCCGAAGTAGCTATCGGCGCCAATGATAATATGACGAGGGTAAATAATACTAATCGGAAAACCGCTTCCGTATCAGATATTGGTGGCATGAACAGCAGCCTGTTGTGGCGTAAGAAATTTCAAAAACCCAGACGTACCCTTGCTGTATTCCTGGCGGAAAACTATAATCGTACCAACGGAGAAGGAACGCTGGACGCGATTACCAATTTCTACAAGCAAGGGCAGATTGATTCCACACAAAGAACGGATCAGCGAAAAATAACCAACAATGAAACGGTAAATGTTAATGGGAATATTACTTATACAGAACCCATCTCTAAAAACACTGCACTATCGCTTACGTATGCCTTTAATGTCAGCAATAACCACTCTAACCGGCTTTCCTACAATCAGAGCAGCGATGGGAAATATATGGCATTGGATTCTGTGTATAGCAACGACTACTCCTTTAATATGTTAACGAATACCGGTGGTTTGAGCTATGGTTATTCAAGCAAAAAAATGCGGGCAAGCATTGGTAGCAACGTAGGCCTCAGCAGTTACAGGCAGTCTGATATTTTTAGTGGTCGTTCATTGAACCGGAGTTTTACGAACTGGTATCCCAAAGCCATCTTCCGTTATAATTTCACCCAGCAAAGGCGTTTTTCATTTAACTATAACGGATATACGCAGCAACCCGGCATTAACGACCTTCAGCCTGTGAGGGTAAATAATGATCCGATGAATATTGTTATTGGAAACCCGGATTTGAAGCCTGCGTTCAACAATAACTTTTCCATAAATTTTTCTGACTATAAGGTAATGTCCCAAAGAAATATCTGGATAAATGCCAGCTATTCTAATACCAGCAATGCCATCAGTAGTCGTAGTGTGCTATCCCCGGATGGTAAACAAACGACTCAGTCGGTGAACGTAAATGGAAACAGCAATGCGCGCATGAATGGTAACATTGGCTGGAAGCTTGCCTCCTGGGACATGCGGGTCGGCCCAAGAATGAACGCAGGGATGAACCGGAATGTGAATTATGTGAACGGTATTTACAATGTGACGAAATCTGCAAATGGTGGATTGGGCGTGTATCTTTCCAAAGGGAAAGAGAAAAAGTACGATGTTTACATGGAGGTCAATACCAATTATAACACCAGCGTATCTTCCGTACAAACAAACCTGCGCACCAACTACTGGACCTTTTCAGCAAATCCTAACATAGACATTTATCTGCCTTTGAAAATAGTGTTGCACGCCGAAATGAATGGTGAGATACGCCAGAAAACAACTTTATTCGACAAAAATAATAATGTGGCCATCATCAATGGATTTGTAACAAAGAAATTCGGGAAGAAAGAATTGATAGAAGCCCAATTTGCGATGAACGATATATTGAATCAGAATATAGGATTTGACAGGTCCGTTAATACCAACACCATTACTCAAACTACCCGCAGCACCATTGGTCGTTATGGTATGCTGTCTTTTATCTGGAACTTTAACAAACTGGGCGCCGGAGCGCCAAAACAATAGTAGCTATGAAAAACAGCGGTAAAAAATTAGGTTTGCTCCTGTTGCTGGTGGGGATGGCCTTTTCTGTACAGGCCCAGCAAGCCATGTTTTTGCAACAGGGACGTATTGAATATGAAAAGCGGGTGAATATACAGGCGCGTATGAAGGAGTTGTGGGACGGAGAGGAAGATTCCTGGTCGGCGAGTATCCGAAAAGATATGCCGCAGTACAAGGTGACTTATTTTAATTATTCTTTTGCCGGCAACACTAGTTTGTACCAGCCAGGAAGAGATAATTCATCGGAGAATAAAACCGCCATCTGGGGTGATAGCCCTGCAGAGGAGAACGTGGTATACTCCCGGTTGGATAGTATGCAGAGCGTTTCACAGAAGAAAGTATTTGAGCAATTGTTTCTGGTGAAAGATACCATTCGGGTCATCCGTTGGAAAATTACTGATGAAACGCGAAAGATAGCGGGTTTTGATTGTCGCCGGGCCAATGCTATTATCATGGATTCCATTTATGTAGTGGCATTTTATACCGACGCTATTGTTACCCCGGGTGGCCCGGAATCGTTTAGCGGATTGCCGGGTATGATACTGGGCGTAGCATTGCCGCACGAGCATGTTACCTGGTTTGCCACCAAAGTATTGGTAGATGATATAAAAGAAGGAACTTTGAAGGCGCCCGTCAAAGGAAAACAGGTAGATAACAAGGGAATCAATGCTGCGTTAGAAAAAAGCATTGGCAAATGGGGGAATTGGGGAAAGGCGCATATTAAGGCAATTATGTTATAATTGCAGTTGACAGGCCAATGATATATGCAAAAACTACCTAACGTCAGTGCACTTTACGCCCCTGTTCAGCCAGGCCTGAAGCAGGCGGAAGAGGGCGTGGTATACCGGGAGTGCTTGCCGCATCCGGGTTTGCAGGAGATGATTTACTGTTACTGGGAGTTGAAAACGGCGTATCCGTTAAATGCACCGTACCAATACCGGGTGGTGGCTGATGGTTGTATAGATATTTTTTTTGAGTGGCATGACCCGGCGAAGGCGGTGGTAATGGGTTTCACAGACGCCTATACGGAGTTCCCGCTGCCAGCTGTTTTCCATTATGTAGGTGTGCGGTTTTTACCCGGTATGTTTCCCGCATTATACAACGTGAATGCGGCGGAGTTGGCGCATAAGGAAACGAATCTCGCAGATATCACCACTCATTTCCTTCCCGAAGGCTTCCCGGAAGGGACGGCTTTAACGGACATCAAACCGTTGCTGGATAAACATTTTCTGAGGTTGCTGTCTTCCAAAAATCTTCCGGCAGACAATCGTTTTTATGAATCTTTGGACCTGATTTTTCGTACAGCCGGTATGGTGAGTATTGAAAGGGAGTTGCCCCGGGGAATCAGTTCCCGGCAGCTGCGGCGTTTGTTTGCGGCTTATATCGGCGATACACCGAAGGCATTTAGCAATGTGGTCCGCTTTCAGCATCTTTTACGTTCTCCCTTGCCCGTGCTGAAAAACAGGCTATATCTTGACGCCGGTTATTACGACCAGGCGCATTTTATAAAGGTTTTTAAAGAGCTATACGGTCTTACTCCCTCCCAGGTTTTCGATAAGTAGTTTGTCCGTTTTTTACAATGCGGATGCTTGCTGTCGGCCTAACTTTGTGGTCTTAAAATTATTCAGATCATGAAACGATGGCTGTTAGCGGGTATTTTTTCTTTTCTTTTTTGTCCACTTTATTCACAAATAAAACCGGTGACCATGAAATTAAATGCGGGTATTATTACCAGTAAGATAGCAGAGAGTAAAAAATTTTATACGGAGATGCTGGACTTTGGGGTAGCATTTGAAAACGATTTTTACCTCTTGCTGCATACCCCTGACAGTAGTGCGATGCTTAGTTTTTTACTACCGGATCATGCTTCTCAGCAGCCGTTGTTCCGTCCTGCTTTTCAAGGCAAAGGGGTATATCTGACGATAGAGGTAGAGCACGTTGATGCGTTATATCAGCAGTTAAAAGCCAGGGGGGCGGAGATCATCATTGAGCTTCGAAACGAGCCATGGGGCGACCGTCACTTCGCTATTCAGGACCCCAACGGGGTAGGAATAGACCTGGTAACATACGCTCAGCCATAAACGACGTTAACATTTTTTTAAGCTAAAGAAATCTTAAAACGTGGTGGATGGCCCCCAAAGAGGAACCATTTTTGTTTTATGCCAGGGAACTAAAAATTTTAACCATGGCAAAGCAAAGCAAGGACGCAGTAAAACATGAAATTCAGGAACTGGCCATCGGTAACTACAAAAGTTACCCTGCTGATTACGAAGAAGCGCCGGCAGCGGTTTTACAGAATATCCAGTCGTTAGCCAAAGGCTATTGGGATTGCCGCGAATTCAAAGAGGTAGCGCGTGATGAGCAGTTAGGCATTCAGCTGACGGACTATCAGCACTGGACAAGAGAGGCCTATGATGTCTTTTTGAAAGCCAATATGAATTAGTATCCTCCTTTTTATTACCCCGATAGCCCCCCTGCTACTAAGTTGGGGGGCATTTTTTTAAAACCTGCAACTATTTCTGGTCGGGTGTTGTTTAATTATGACGGTGGATTCACTGCCATATAATGTAGTGGGCACTACACCTGCTTAGCTTTGACAAATCTGCTTCTACACCCCATATAGAGCCGGTGTTCGTAACCCCCTGATTGCATTGGGCTTGTGGCTGAACCTGCCATTAACCAAAAATTTCAGCGCATGAAACAGTTTTTATGTTTGTTGGTGATCTTGAGCGCCGCATGGCCGTTGTGTGCTCAGAATGCACCCGTTGCAGCAGTTGTTAAACAGGATGAGGACCTGGTAACACAAATATTTGGAAAGAATAAAGAATCGTTGCTGGATGATTTATTACAGATATCTCCGGTAGAAATGCAGGCCTTCCAGGCTACTTTCCTGGAATATGAAACAGAGAAAAGCCCGTGGCTGGCGGAGCGTATCGCGTTATTAAAGATGTATAATGAGGAATTTTCTTCCCTCGATGAGCGTAAATTGAATTCACTGACCAGGCAGATTATCACCAACGACCTGGAGTTTGGACGTTTACAAATGCGCTATTTCCGGCGGATGAACAAGTTGTTAGGCGCTACCAGAGCGGCTAAGTTCTTCCAGCTGGACAATTACCTGGAGCAATCGTCCAGGGTATTTCTTCAAAACAAGCTACCATTTATTAAGGAGCTGGAAACTGACCGGCAGGAGTTTATACATGGCGGTCGGCCGCTCACCAGCAGGTAAGTCCTAGGGCTCCTCTACAAAATCTTCGCTGCGGGGAACGGCTTTAAATTTTTCGAGCAAGTCGGCCGGGAGTCCTGTCAGTTTACGTTTGCGGGTATCTATCCAGGCGCCGTCTACCGTTATAGTAGCTGATTTGGTGCCATCGCCCCGGTAAATTTCGTGCCTGATAGACCAGCGCGACGCATCTGCTTTGCATTTCGTCATTTCGCAGGTGACCTGTACTTTATCATTCGGGCCTATTTCCCGGTGGTAAAGCAGTTCTTCGCGAAAGAGGATAGGTCCCACCTGTAACTGTAAAAAGTGGCTGGCATTGAGTCCTACTTTGTCCAGAAGGGATAAACGTGCCTGAGCGGCAAAGTCGGCGTAGGCCGAGTGCCGCAGGTGCATATTAGCATCTATCTGTGCCCATAGAATGGGTCCTTCAAAGAATACGTTGTTCATCTTTAAATTTACGAAAAAGCGGTATAAATGATCGTGTGGGAAGAGGTATGCTATCGATAACGGCTATACGTAAATGATATAATCCTGCCATAGGACGGCTTCTTAACGAAAAAAAACAATAAAAAAAAGCAAAACAAATTTTTTTAGAATCAATTCGTGTTATACTTTCGCGGCATGGAGAGTTGGCAGAGCGGTCGATTGCGGCAGTCTTGAAAACTGTTGACTGTAACAGGTCCCGGGGTTCGAATCCCTGACTCTCCGCAAAATGTTGAAGAAACCCGCTCAATGAGCGGGTTTCTTATTTTAAGTCGATTGATTAGTCGAGTTCCGATTACTTCTCTTCTGGTTTTATGTGACCTTATTAGGATCAACTACCACTAACTAAAATACAATTATAATTACACCCTCTTCCCCCTCCGTAAAAAGTATTGGGCTCCCTCATTGAAAAATTTAGGCAATAAAGGGAAAGCAAATAAAATGGCAGCACATGTAGCGCCGCTATTTTACACTTCGTTGTTAATGATTGCTCTACCCTGCACAGGCAATATACTATATTACAATTTTATCAGCGTCGTCTGCTTTTGCTTCAAACATTGACAACTTCCAGGTCTTTCCACCAACAACTCCAATCGGCATACTTCCTGCATAAATATATGGGTTAACAAGATCCATGTAACCCGAACAGGTCGAAAAATAAAAAGCCCGGTGAATACAACTATCTCCTATAGACTGCAATCACAGACAGAAGGAGAAGATCATAATTTCGCCGGGGCTGTTATTCTAATTTACAAAGTTCATTAACAAATTGCAGACGKAGGACATCCACAATAGGTGTGATCAAGAAGTGTACAAGGGGTGGATGTTCCGGTAACTTTAATTTGCCCTTGTTTTGGATTGCTTAGGGTGGCGATTCTGATGGTAGAGAGTCGCATTTTCTTTGGCGCTACTTTTTTCATGTGTGGTTTTTTAGGTTCTTAATAAGAAATATTACCTGAGAGGCTATTATATAAGAATTACAGTGTCAACAATTCAGCTATTGCAAAATAAAGCTTGCCACTGCAATATATCAGCGGTAATATTTTTTTTAGTTAGAAGGCATCCTTACTTTCGTCAATACACTGCGCCAGGAAAAATTTGGTCGAAAACTCACACCATCCAGTATTACCAGGAAGCTGCGGCCTGATGTTAACCCGGAACACATAACTTTAAAAAATGGAGCATCAACATCGCTCAAGCTTATGCCTGTAGACATCTTAATTAATGAGCCCTATTTGATAACAATTAATCCATCCCAATGCATAATCTCTACTTTGTTCAAAAGAAAATGCTTACTTCATGCGGCATTATATTATTTGCTATCCTGGCAATATCATCCAGAGCAGTTGGGCAGAAGACATATGCCAGTAGTCAAACCAACCAGGTGAATGGTCTTTGTTTACTGTGTGGAGTAAATAATCCAAACAACCCCGTAAATAACAGCAGCTTTGAAGACTACTCCACCTTTATCATCAACGTGGGCCTATTAGGTGTAAGTGTGGAGCAAACACTTATTTTTCCAACTGCAAGCGCTACTGGTTGCGACTCCCTCATTATTGGGATCGGCAGTGGAAATCCCGTATTGTCTGCTAACTTATTTGGAGGAGTAACGGTGGAAACTTACAATGGTAGCACTTTCAATAATGATACTCATACTGTGGATTCCAGCATACTACGATTCTTGCAGTGTAACAGTCGTGGAGAAATATTACTGTGGCCACAACACCAATTTGACAGGGTAAAGATCAAGTTAAGCAGTAGCCTTGTTGGTTTGTTAAGCAATTTCCGGCTTTATTATGCTTATCGGAAAAACAGCGTAGACAACCCCGTTTATTATCCTCCTGAAGGAATGGTATGCGGAGCACCTTTTATATCAATACTGAATCATCAGCCAGATATGAATTATAATGTAAGAGTTATCTATACCGCATTTTCGAATTTGATTTTAGACACTTCTTATATAGTATTAAACAATGATTCCGTACAACTACCCTATTATACGAACTTTGCCGGTTCACAGGGAGATATTTATATACAGGCTGTAAATCGTATAACCGGGTGCAGGTCCGATTCTGTTCATCATGCATATTTTGCGGGCAGTACTTCTTCTTTACCCAGGGTTGATACCGACAGCGTACATATCTGCAAAGGTGACAGTGCTACGCTGCATGCCGTTCAGGTGGTTCCTAATGCCCTATACGCTATCATCTGGTATAGTGCGCCTACTGGAGGAACGCAACTGCATATCGGACCGGATTATAGCGTAAGTCCCGCCACCACCACCATCTACTATGTTACCGCTAAAGGTTCCTGTGAATATCCACAACGCATTCCTGTAAAAGTAGCAGTCACTCCCCGAACACCTCCTTTGCTCGCTCATGATACATTATTAATGAAAGTAAATACCAGTGATACCCTGAAAGCAATTGCTCCACAGGGAGCTACTTTTAACTGGTATTCCACGGCAACAGGCGGTTCCCCGCTCTTTACCGGTAATGCTTTTCCCGTTCATCCGGTTACTTTAGATACCTTGTATTATTACGTGGAATCACTGCTCGATGGTTGTGTAAGCAGTGTCCGCACCAGGGCCGTTGTAATTGTCAGCAATCAATTCCTACTTACCAGTAAAACAGGGCTCCCGATGGAGCTAAAACTACATCCGAACCCAACTAAAGGAGAGATATCATTTCAATACAACAAGGATTTGGCTGGTAGCACAATTATTATAAATAATATGAATGGCGTCCCGGTTTATCAGAATATAATGAAAACAAACAACGTGAAAGTACCAAATCATATCCCAGCAGGCGTCTATCTCATAAAGATCAACACCATTACAGGAGAAAAACTGACTGGGAAAATTATAATACAAAAATAGTCCGCCAAACGGAATGTTATATCCAGAGACGTCCTAATTTTACTTAAATCCCGGACAAAAAAGTTCGAAATTAGTCCCCGGTAGCCCGCAGAAAGGGACAAATCATCATGATGATTTGTCCCTTTTTCATTTTCGGTTGCTACCAGACATATGATGTATTTGAAAAAGTATTAAATAGAAACGATATCTTTATTAACCATTCAACATCATTTCGCAACCAATCTAATCTGTATGAAAATCTGGTTTTTGCTATCCGTTTTCTTAGTTTCATTTGTTGCCTGCCAAACGCATACAAATGAAAAACCCTTCATTGCTATTGAAGGAATCGACTCTACCATTCAGCCGGGCGATAATTTTTATAATTATGTAAATTTAAAATGGTATGATACCGCACAAATACCACCCAGTCAGTCGGGGGTAGGTGCATACCGGTTTATGAATTATCAGCAACGTCTCAAGTTGCAGGGTATCCTTGATAGCGTATCAAAAAGTAACAATCCCCCCGGCAGCCTTGAACAAAAGATCGGCGATTTTTTTGCTTCCGGAATGGATACCAATATGATCAATCAGCGTGGTTTTGAACCACTCAAAGCCGGGTTGCAGCGGATCAATGCCATCACAAGTATTGCTGATATGCTTACATTCATGGCGGAAGAAACCAAATTGTCAAACGTCGCCCTGATTGATTTTCAGGTGTCGCCGGATCAGGAAAACAGTAGCATGAATATGGGGCATGTTTATCAAACTGGTATCGGCATGCCTGACAGGGATTATTACTTCAAGACTGACACCGCCACTGTTGCTATACAGCAGGCATATAAAAAATACCTCGCAGATCTTTCTATGTTGACAGGAAGCGATGCTGCGTTAGCGCAAAAAAATGCGGCACTTGTTTACGATATCCAAAAGCAGCTGGCAACATCACATAAAACCAATATTGAGCTGCGGGATATAAAAGCCAATTTCCATAAAGTAGGGCTGGCCGCTTTAAATAAGCAACAACCCAATATAGGCTGGACAACTTTCTTCCAACATCTGGGTGCTACCATAGATTCACTGGATGTAGCCCAGCCAGGCTACTATGACAAATTGAACACGCTCCTCAAATCGATCCCACTAGCCGATTGGAAAGTATACCTGAGCCTAAATTATATTAGTACCTATGCAGATTACCTCAGCAAACCCTTCGTGAATTCATCCTTTGAATATAGTAAAGTCCTTACGGGACAGACCACGCAAAAAGCACGCGGAGAGATCATGTCAAGTGTAGTAGATACCTATCTTGGCCAGGCATTGGGACAATTATATACGAAGCTATATTTCCCGGAGTCGGCCAAAACACGGATGCTGGAGCTGGTGAATAACCTGCAGAAGGCGTTCTCTAGTAGGGTCGACAAGCTGGACTGGATGAGTGACAGCACCAAGCAAAAAGCCAAGGTGAAATTATTTGCGATCACCAAAAAGATCGGATACCCTGATAAGTGGCGCGAATACAATAATGTAAACATTGTGAAGAATAAGTATTTTGAAAATGTGGTATCGGCGGCCGCGAACAACTTCCAATACAGCTTCGCCAAATTGGGAAAGCCGGTTGACAAGACGGAGTGGTTCACTACACCTTCCACAGTAACAGCTTATAATAATCCTTCCGCCAATGAGATTGTATTCCCCGCCGGAATTCTGCAGCCTCCTTACTTTGATAATAACGCCGATGACGCGCTTAACTATGGTGGCATTGGCATGGTGATCGGGCATGAAATGACGCATACATTTGACGATCAGGGCGCCCAGTTTGACAAGGACGGTAACGTGAAAAATTGGTGGACACCTGAAGACTATAAGAAGTTTAAGGCCAAAACACAACAGGTCATTGACCTGTACAGTACATTCACTGTATTAGATAGCATTCATATAAAAGGTGCGCTTACGGTAGGAGAAAACACGGCAGACATCAGCGGAATAGCTGTAGCATATGACGCTTTTAAAATGACCAAGCAAGGACAGGATACAACGAGGATCGGAGGCTTTACACCTGATCAGCGATTTTTCTTCTCAGTGGCCAGAATCTGGCGGGTGAAAATGAAAGACGAATACCTGCGCTTCTGGGTGAATAACGATCCCCATTCGCCCCCAATATGGCGCGTAAATGGCCCACTCATGAACACGCCGGCTTTTTACGCCGCGTTTAACGTACGACCCGGAGAGAAGATGTTCCTGGACGAAAATAAGCGGATCAAGATATGGTAAGGTGTGGATGAAATTTAAAAAAGCCTTTGGTACATCACCAAAGGCTTTTTTGTTTTTGAGGATTACAGCTCGAATCGCTGAGACTCCGCTGAAGGAAATAATCAGTATTGACTGTTCGCTTTTTATGCATTCGCATCCAACACCGCCGCCCCAAAAGGATTATCCACCAGCCATTTCCAAACTCCCATGCTATCCTTTTGCATCAAACAGGTGGTATGGCCACTCATATTAATGGCGGTACCCTCCGGAGTTATCCCCGTCATTTCCCATTTATCCAGCCACATAGCTAAATCGCCAAGTAGGGTTACATGTGGTTTGCCTCCTTGTATGTTTGGCTGTAAGGTACACAGCTGCCCGATGGCTGATTCAATTTGTGGCAGACCATTGAGTGTAATGCCGGTGCTGTCTATGTATACGCCGTTGACATCAAAGCAACGCATGGCTCCTTTAACATCTCCGGTTTTGATACAACGACGAAAATAGGCTACCATGCCAGCGGGTGTGGTGAGATCAATTGTTTCCATGATACTTATTACATTTATTGCAATGCAAAAATCATGGGCATCGAAACCATAAAAAATAACAATTGTTATTTTTTATACCTTATCCTCTTATCCGGCTAAGGGATTCCGGCTTCACGCCAATATAAGAGGCTACATACCTAAGCGGCACATTTTTAATAATATCAGGTCTTTCTGCCATTAACTTTTTATAACGTTCTTTCCCTTTTAGTTTCCCAAAAGTCAGTATCCTTTCCTCTTTTTTCAGAAGCGCTGCTTTAAGCGACTGCATCCCCAGTTGAATCCACGCAGGATTTTCCGCGGCCAGTGTCTCAAAAGACGCTTCTGATATTTTACAGATGAGGCAGTCGGTCAGGCATTGAATATTTTCGAAAGAAGGAGCGTTTTTTAAGATACTGTACATCGAGGAGGCAAACTCTCCTTTACGCAGGATATCGATGGTCACCTCTTCTCCTTTGTCTGTTCTATAGAATATACGAACATATCCTTCCAGGATGAGGAAGTAATTAGAAGACATATAACCTTCCCGCAGGAGGAAGTCCTTTTTTTTCGTGTGGTAGCAATGAAAATGTGCGCTGATCGTTGAGAAATCATCAATCACGAAGTTAAGATGATCTTTAAAGCAGTGAAGCAATAATTCATCATTGTTGTCAGCAGTGGGAGACCCGGGCTTTTTCATGTTTACAGCACAAATGATATACGATGGCAAGAAGTGCTGTAATATACAGTTAATTTGACGCTTTATTCACAGAATCTGCCGGAGTGGCCTACTGTGGCTGTTCTCTACGTACCAGTAGGAGAGGTAGGTGTGGTAAGCTTCACGAGAGGAATAGCATCAATAAACGCTGCATTCCTTTTGGGTACCATATCTCCGCCAAGAGCCAGGGCTACCTGTGCATCTGTTATGCCGCGGTTAGTAAACTCTCAAAATTTGACCGGTTATAGGTTCGTTGATGCTGGTATCGTAAGCTGCTACTAAATCTTTCATGGACACTACATTTAATCCCGGAAATAAATGTCCGTAGTCTGCTGCAGAATCTTCGGCCATGCCTGGGCTCACTGCATTTATCCGGAGTTCTCTTGGTAATTCTATAGCTGCAGATAATACAAAGCTGTGTAAAGCACCGCTGATAACTCCTCCACCGGTTACACCCTTATAAGGAATATCAGCAAATATGCCGGAGGTTAGCGTAAAACTACCATTGTTGTTTAGATAATGTTGGCCGATGAGAACGAGATTCATTTGGCCAAATAGTTTTCCCTGAAAGTCATCTGACAGCTGCGATCCTGTAAGTGTGGAGAAGTTGTCTAGAGGGCCAGAGGCTGCAATGCAAATACAGGCATCTATCTCCTTTACCTGCCTGAACATTTCTTTAATTGAGGTTTCAGAAGTAATGTCTACCCGGATGTCTCCACTATTTCTCCCGGCAGTGATGATATGGTGTTGTGGTGCCAGGTGTGGTGTAAGTCTTTTGCCTATTGTTCCGTTGGCGCCAATAATCAGTACTTTCATACAAAAATTAGGTTTTCGTCTGTGAATCTCTGAGAACAATAAAGTTAATCTATTCACCAATAAAAGTGGCATCTGTTGCTGAGGAAACATTTCCAGCTGTTTCCATCAACTGAAGGTTATCCAGGAAATTGATTAAATCATTTTTGTAGGCTGTAGTATTGGTCATAGTAATAAGTACAGCTACTTTCCCGCCGCCGGAAGCGGTGATGAGCGTTACTAGTAATGTACGGCTATGCTGGTAATACGCCCCGAAATTCCTACCTTAGTTGATTCATGAAATACAATGCCACCCAACCTTGCCCACAGCTCGCCACTCATATCCACACGTTCTGGGAATTAAAAGGCGATGACACCGACCACCAATGGGAACGCATCTTTCCTGATGGATGCCCGGGTATCGTTATCAATTTGGGCGCCTCCTGTAAAACGGATAGCGGTTCAGCCAGTATGGAGCATGGTAAAACGTATGTAGTAGGTGCTATGACGTCTTTTAAAGATAGTTTTATCGATAGCAACACGCACCTGTTGGGCGTATGTTTCAAGCCTGCCGTGTTTTCCTCTTTTTACAATTATGCGCCACAAAATGAGTTGACGGATCATACATTTGAATTTGAGCAACCTCTTTTACTGGATATGAGAAAAATACAACAAACGCCTGTTGCTTATCTCAATAAATATTTTTTAGACAGAAAGGGAGGTCTGCATCCTGTGTTACTGGCTGTATTGAATGATATACAGGTGACTAAAGGAACGTTAAGTATCTACGAAACAGCGAAGCGGAATTTTATTACAGTAAGGCAATTGGAGCGATTGTTTAAAACGCACATTGGGTTAACGCCAAAAGAGTATGTAAAGATTATCCGCTTCCAGTCGGCGCTGACAATGATGAGTGAAGCAGGTGATAGAAAGAGCCTGGCAGATATCGCTTTTGACTGTGGGTACTGTGATCAGTCACATCTTACCAATGAAATTAAAAAACATACCGGACTTACGCCTGCGCAGTTTTAATTTTGTCGCATTCTTCCAAAAGATCCACAGGACTGATATTTATTTTTGCTAAAAAATAGATGAAATGAAGAAAATAATTTTGAATTTAGCAGTTACTTTAGATGGTTTTATTGAAGGACCCAACGGTGAAGTAGATTGGTGTATCATGGAGGAGGACATGGATTTTGGCGGCTTTATAGCCAGTGTCGATACCATATTTTATGGCCGGGTAAGCTATGATGCGTGGGGCAATTTTCAACCGGATGCGACTACCAGCCCCGCTGAAAAAGCAATGTGGGAGGGAATCCATGGCAAACAGAAATTTGTGTTTTCGCGGCAAAACAGGGAAGATGCCAATGCAACCTTTATTCATGAGGATATCGCCGACCAGGTGGCCAATATCAAACAACAAGGTGGTAAAGATATCTGGTTGTATGGAGGCGCAAGTCTTATCAAAACGTTTATAAAAGAGCGTTTGATAGATGTATATAAAGTATCCGTACATCCGGTAGTATTGGGGGCCGGTAAGCCATTGTTTGAAGATTTGAACGCGCGGATCGGTTTAGGATTACTGGAAACCAAAGTTTTTAAGTCAGGGGTCGTGGAACTGACCTATGCACCAGTGAGGTAGCATTGATTAGGAAAAATAATCAAGATAAATTTTCATATTATTGCGTTGAAATTGAACCAATGGTTCATATACATTACCCGTAAATAGCAACGTTAGCCTGGCTGCTATAGCCTGTTAGCCATATAGCGCCAAAAAGTTTAACCATTTTGATTTATGAAAAGAGTATTGTCAATCGTTTTCGCATCTTTATTTTTGTTTTCCTGCGGTAAAAAAAGTGATGATAACCCAACACCTTCCGGTGGAGATGCCAACTGGAAATTGGGGGATTATACCTATGTAAGAGCTGCCTCTTCTCAGAGCAGCACAGCTTCTGAGGGGCGCGTCATTACTGCCATTGCTGTTACTACCGCCGGAGATGGAGGCAATTACGGTGCTTTTTCCGGCAGCTCATTGGCCATGACGTTCTATAGTAACCTGGGAGAGGGCAGCTATAGTATTGGCACTACACAAGCGATGGTATCGAATCCTACCAGCCGTATCCTCGCCCTTACTTGTACTATTGGTACTGCTGTGAATACAGGAGCTATACTCTATTCCGTGAATGGAACAGGAGGAACTGCTAATATCACAAAAGATAGCAATGGCAAGTTTCATGTAACCGTGTCATCAACGGTTAGCTTTAAGAAAGATATAGTTGTGGGTGGTGGTATTCCTGCAGCCAAAGCTACTTACGATCTTACTATTCATAATGCCTGGTAAATAATTCCCGGATACGGGTCAATTAACAATGCAAAGAAGAGCTTCAACAACAGCTCCTCTTTGCATATTCCGCGGATGCTACTCATTCCACGGAGAATGAAGGATGCAGTCACAAAAGTT
This sequence comes from Chitinophaga sp. 05T412, assembly GCF_056396465.1. Classification (NCBI taxonomy): domain Bacteria; kingdom Pseudomonadati; phylum Bacteroidota; class Chitinophagia; order Chitinophagales; family Chitinophagaceae; genus Chitinophaga; species Chitinophaga sp. 05T412. The sequence continues at coordinate 179,193 of NZ_JBFTLN010000011.1, read as the reverse complement.
TTTACGCTGAAATCCGGGGATCATATAAGCACATACATCGGCTTTTATATTCCCGAAAGTGGTAGCTGTTTTATGTTCAAAGCCACCGAAGAAGGTAGGGATAATTCGTTTTTTGAAGTCGGTTCTGGGGAAGACGCCAGTAATTTCAAGGCGGTGTGCTTCACTTAAATGTTCATATCCTTCGCCCATCACATCCAGGCCAACGCCGGAATACATCAACGCTACTTCCGCTTCTTTATGTTCTGCAATACCGATAGTGGTGTGCAGGGCGATGGTATCCCACACCAACTGTAAAGATGCCGGAGGAACATCATAGCTTTTTAAGAAATCGCGGGCGGCATTGGCGCCATCTACTTCAAACCGGAGATCAGGGCTGCTGTAATGGGGAACAAGCCCTAAATCGTGAAAAACGGCGCTGATATACAATAGCTCTGCGTCATATTTTTTGTTTAGCCTTTTACCATTTAAAGAAGAGAAAAGAAATACCCGGAGAGAATGATTGTAAATGAATGTGGTGCCATGTTCCAGCAATAAGTCCGTTGCGGCGGTGGCTATTTTACTGTCGGGAATAACAATTCCAGCTACTGATTTCACTTTGTTTACTGACATGATAGAATAATTTTATGACCCAAAATTAATGGGTAGTTGTCGGCGGGGGAATGTCAGAAAGTGTGGTTTACCTGCCAATATTTACGAAGATATTCCGGTAGTCTGCCGGAGAGGCGAGGGTACTCTTTTTAAAGAAATGGCTGAATTGTTCGGGTGTGGCAAAGGAGAGGTCGTAGGCGATTTGTTTGATAGGTTTGGTTGAAAACTGGAGCAATCGTTTGGCTTCCGCTACCAGATAGCCATTGATAATTTCTTTGGCGCCATAGCCACTCTTTTGTTTGCACACATCAGAAAGCTTGCGGGCGGAAACAGTCAGCTCTTTGGCGTAGTCAAATACTTCCCGCTGTGCCTGAAACCGGGTGCTGACCAACTCAAGAAACTTTTGATAAAGCTGATTATCGAAAGTGTTCATCTCCACCTGTGTGGAGGCCTGAATATTTGCCAGCTTAATCATGATGATTTTCAGATAAGCGGCCATGGCGTCCAGTTTATTGGGATAATCAGCGGTTGAATATTCCTGCAGCAACAGATGGCAGACGGGTGCTAATGCAGCGTTGTGGGACGAATTTAACGGTAGCCTTTGATGTARAGCGGTATTGTTGAATAGCACTGCTTTGCAATTGGATGCGCTGGCGGGTGTTCTTTCCCAGAAGCAATCGCCGAAGAGGATTTCAAATCCATTCAGCCGGGTATCAGCCGTGAAGGCAAATACCTGCCCTTTGGCCACTAAAAAAATCTCGTGTCCCTGCAAAGGATAATGCTGCTGATCTATTTGTATGGAACCTTTTGCTTCCGCGAGCAGGAATATCCTGTTGTACACTACACTAACCGGCACAGCGTCCTCAATGCCGGTATCGGAAAGCCGGGATACTTTAAAAGAATCCCTGATTTCCCTGTCAATAACCAGATCTGGTATAGTGTGCATATTCAAATGTAGGAATGCTTTCTTAAAGGGAGCGTTATTTTTTATAAATTGCGCCTCGAAAAAACAACAGATGTATCCCGCAATTTTAGCCCTTCATTCGCTGGTGCGCTGGCTGCTGCTGGCGAGCCTGATCTTCGCTATTTACCGTGCCTGGCGCGGCTGGCTGTCCGGAAAAACATTTTCGTCCCTTGATCACGGCGCCAGGCGCTGGACCATTATTTTCGCGCATATTCAATTCCTGGCCGGCGTGTATCTTTATTTTATCAGCCCCCTGGTGACTTATTTCTGGGCGCATTTTAAAGAAGCGGTACATCAGCGCGAAATACGTTTCTTTGGGATGGAACACAGCCTGATGATGATGATTGCGGTGATAGTGCTGACCATCGGTGCGGCAAAGACGAGACGCCAGTCGTCAGACACTGCGAAGTTTAAAGTAATGGCCATCTGGTTTAGCATTGCCCTGTTCATCATACTCACCTCTATTCCCTGGGCTTTCTCTCCGCTGACACATCGGCCCTGGTTCAGAAGTTTTTAATGTTCGCCGGATGGGTTACTCAAAAAACGGTGCAGCATATTCCACCGTGCCGGTAACATCTTTCAACGCACCTGCTTTTAATTCAAGCACCATACAATTCTCCTCCGGCACCTCAAAAGGCAGTTTAATTCTGAATGTTTTTGCCATTTTATAGCCGAAACGGGGATAGTAGTGTTCATGTCCTAATAGTACTACTGCGGTAAATCCCGCTGCCGCCGCTTTTTCATGCGCAGCTTTTATCAGTTGACCGCCAATGCCTTTTCCCTGGTGACTGGGAAGCACGGCCACCGGCGCCAATGCCAGCGCAGGTGAACGGATATCTTGCTGCACGATATTGATTTTCGTTAATAAGATATATCCCACGATGTGGCCATCTTCTTCAGCTACCAACGACAGCTCAGGAATAAAAGCATCGGAATGACGCAGACGCTCTACCAGAAATTGTTCCCGGTGATCGCTGTGCACTTCTTTTTCAAAAGCCGATCGAATTAACTGAAATACTTCGGGATGGTCTTTTGTTTGTTCCTGTCKGATGTGCATATCAGTATTTTTATCTTTCAACATAAAAATAGTACTTAATTGTCCTTGTTTTTATTCCTCAGGTGTTATGCCATCAGTGTTACCTAAAAATCAAGCAAGATGGAAAACTTACAAAGCAAGGCTATCCTTATCACCGGCGGCAGCAGCGGACTAGGTAAAGCGCTGGTGCATGAATTAGCGCATCTGGGAGCCAATATCACTGTTATTGCGAGAAATGCGGCAAAATTGGAAGAAATAAAACAAATGAACGTCAGCGTGATCAGCGGCGATGCCACGGACCCTGTTTTTATGGACCAGGTAATGGGGGAATTACGGCCGGCAGTGACCATCCTCAATGCCGGGGCTACTCCCGTGATGGGGCCATTGGATGAACTGTCGTGGGAAGATTTCTCTACCGTGTGGAATACGGATGTAAAGGCAGGGCTTCATGGCATACAAAGCGCACTGAAGGCCTCCCTGAGAAGAGGCAGCCGGGTGCTGGTGGTATCCAGTGGTGCTGCAATGAGAGGCGCGCCGTTATCTGGTAGTTATGCCGGCGCCAAGCACATGTTAGGTTTAATGGTACAATATGCCAACCAGATATCGTATCAGAAAGACCTCGGTATTGTGTTCCAGACGATAGTGCCATTGCAGATGATTGGTGAAACCGCGCTGGCTCAATGTGTGGCAGGCGCCTATATTAAGGGAAGCGATCTGACGCTGGAGCAGTATATCGAGAAACGGTATGGCCACCCTTTATCTGCACAAAGATATGCGGAACTGGTAGGTACGATACTCACTAATCCGGTATGTATGAAGGGGACAGCCTATGGCATTCATCATGACACCGGCGTTACCGTACTTGATTAACGCCCTTCGTCCCGGTGGATTTTTGTTATTTGCGCACTATCAAATAACTTTACAGGCTATAACTATTTAAACATGAAGATAGCTATTAATGGTTTTGGGCGTATAGGCAGAATATGTTTACGTATGTTACTGCAGAAAACCGGGATAGAAGTGGTGGCTATCAATGATCTGGCGGATACGCCAACATTGGCGCACCTTTACAGTTATGATTCGGTACATGGTCCATATAAAGGTGAGGTAACAGCTACGGCTGATGCCCTGATAATAGATGGTACACCCATTCGTGTTTTGTCGGAGCGTGATCCGCTGAAGCTGCCCTGGGCGGCACTAGACATTGATATCGTCATCGAGGCAACCGGCAAATTTACTACCGGCAGCGCCGCCGGATTGCATCTGCAAGCGGGTGCGAAACAGGTGATTGTATCAGCGCCATCGCCGGATAAAGATATTCCTACAGTAGTATTGGGGGTGAATGATCATTTGGTGGATCTTACCGCACCGGTGCTGTCCAATGCGTCCTGCACCACTAATAATGTGGCGCCTATGGTAAAGGTATTGGATGATAACTGGGGCATTGTGGATGGTTATATCACTACTGTGCATTCTATGACCGGAGATCAGAATTTGCATGACGCACCACACCGCGATCTTCGCAGGGCACGAGCTGCATCGGCTTCTATTATACCTACTTCTACCGGCGCAGCAAAAGCAATTACGTCGATATTTCCGCATTTGGAAGGAAAAATGGGTGGAGCAGGTATACGGGTACCGGTATTAAATGGTTCACTGACCGATTTCACCTGTATCCTGAAAAGGCAGCCGGCCAGCGTAGCGGAGATTAATGATGCGTTCAAAGCCGCGGCGGCCACGTCCATGAAGGGTGTGTTGAAATATACGGAAGCGCCGATCGTATCTGTAGATGTTATCGATAATCCCTACTCCTGTACTTTCGATGCGTTGCTGACCTCTATTGTAGGGGATTTGGTGAAGGTAGTAGGCTGGTACGATAATGAATTCGGATATGCTAATCGTTTGGCTGACCTGGTAGTGCGCATCGCTGCATTGAAGCAACAACCCGTAGCATAAGCATACATCTTATTCCATCATAAAGAAGCCTGTAGATATGCATCTACAGGCTTTTGTGTGTAAACGGGTGTTTTCGGAGAAAACTATTTTCCATTCAGCACTTTGGCTTTCTCGGCATCAAATTCTGCCTGGGTGAGAATGCCGGCATCCAGTAATTCTTTTAGGTCCATTAACGCTTTTTTCTTGTCGGTGGCCGGTTGGCTGGCGGTAGGAGCTGCAGTAGCTGCCGGCGCCTGCGCTGCGGGCGACTGATAACTTAGCAACAACGCGGCGATCTCATTAAATCCTTTGATGGATGCATAGTCAATCGCTTTCTGTTCTTTGGTGTTCACGATGGTGACATCAGCACCCTGTTCCAACAGGTATTTCACGATATCTTTTTTACCGCAGGAAACTGCGTAGTGCAGGGCGGTGTTACCGGATTCGTCCTGGATATTCACCAGGGCATTGCGTTCCAGCAGGAGCTTCACCATGCTGAGGTGTCCGTTTTTCGCGGCTACGTGGAGGAGACTTTCCCCGCCATAGCTGTAAGTATGATTAAAGGAGAAAGCGCTTTCCATCGACAGGCTATTGCTGCTTTCTACCCAGTCGAGGTAGCTGTTCATACTGGTCGTAACGCTGGACAGCGGCTGACTGAAATTCACGTCTACGCCCTTATCCAGGAACAGGCTCACGATTTCTTTCTGGTTATTAGCGCAGGCATACCAGATTGGTGACAGCCCATTTTTGGAGGTGATTTGCACATCTGCCCCTTTCTCTACCAGCAGATTGGTGATAGCGCGGTTGGTATCGTAACAGGCGATCAGCAGTGGTGATTCGCCGGCATCGTTGGTTTGATTGACGTCGGCCCCGTTGTCAATGAGACAGGTCACCATCGGTACATTTTTGGACCGTACAGCGGTGATCAGCGGCGAATCGCCGGCTTTGTCGGTGGCATTTACGTTGGCGCCGTGGTCGATGAGTGTTTGCACAATCTCTTTGTTGCGCCATGCGGAGGCCACCAGCAGGGGCGTAACAGCTTCGTTATTCACCAGGTCGGCATTCATTCCTTTTGCCAACAGCACTTCTACCAGCTCTTTCTGTCCTGTTTTGGCGGTGAGATGAAGCAGGTTGTTGCCCTGAAAGTCTTTGATATCGGTTCTGGCGCCATTTTCCAGGAGATGCAGCGCAGTTTGTTTTTGTTTCTGTAAACAGGCGAAGTAGAAAGGGGTTTCTCCGTTATGATCTTCATAATCCAGGTCAGCGCCCGCTTCCAGTAATAGTTTTACGATATCGAGATAGCCCTGGTGGGCGGCGTAATGAAGACTGGTTCTGCCTTTTTCATCGGTATATTTTACATCTACTTCTTTGTTGGCCAGCAGAATTTCGGCAATTTTTCTTTTGCCGCTTTCGCAGGCTATAATAAAAGACATGGACATGATATCAGGCTTTATGTTTGAGGAGTAACTCCACCGTTTTAGATTTCAGGTTATCCTGTGCTGCCAGGTCTAGCGGTGTTTGATCCTTATCGTTAGTAAGATTCACGTTGGCGCCGGCTTCTATCAGCATTTTCACCTTGCGGTACAACTGTTTTGCTACTTCCTGTTCGTAGTTTACATTGTGGCCGCATATTTTATGCAGCAGGGTATTGCCTTCATTATCGCGGCGATCCAGTTCCACAGTGCCAGTGTCGAGTATCGCCTCGAGGATGTCGGCATGATGCTCGGCGGTCCAGTCCAGGGCGGCTTTATCGGCCGAATACCAAAGAGAGGTTTGATACACATCGGCGCCATCGTTGATGAGTGCCTTGATGAGTTTTGTTTCTCCGTCACCACCGCGTCTCCGCATCCGTAAGGCGCCACCGATAATGGTTTCACCACTTTGAGTGATGGTATCAAAATCAGGTGTGGTTTGGGCGGACAAGAGCCGGTATAATTCTTCATCACATACCTGGTGAATAATGGCGGCGTAAAAAGGGGATTCTCCTTTTTTGTTGGCCTGGTTTGGATCTGCGCCTTGTTCCAACAGGAAGCTGATATAGGCTTTTTGTCTTTTCCCTACCGCCAGATGAAGGGGCGTTTCGCCTACAATATTGCCGGCATTGGGGTCTACGCCGTTCCTGATTAAGAACTCAAGATAAACGAGGCCTGTATTTTCTTTGATATTAAATTCCTGGATAACTTTATAGAGATAGGTTTCTTCGTAGTTGTTTTTCCGGAGAATATCACCGCCGGCGGCTATCAGCAATTCGATATGTGGCAGGGGAGCATTGGTTTTGAAGGCCAGCTCCAGTAGTGTAACATCGCCGGGGGCATCATTGATATTATCTGTTTTCGCCAGCAAGGACTCCCAAAAGGCCAGTTCTTCCGGTGTGGTGCCGAGGTTCCTGAATACAGCCGCATAGATGCTGCCATCCAGTTTATCATATTCATAAATATCCGTTTCCACAAACCGGCCCTTGATCAGCTGATCGATGATATCAAAGGCTTTTGCCCGCAAGAGGGTATCTGTTATTTGTCTTTGGTCATAGTCGGCCAGATCAGCGGGTAACTTTTCTCCCTGTGCCAGTCTTTGACGGGCTTCGTCCACATTTCCTCTTCTTAGGGCCTGGGTCAATTCATTTACTTCGTACATCGTTTCCTGTTACGTTTGGGTTAATGGTTCGCAGTGGCATGGTAGGGGTTTTCCCTGTAAATATGGTTTGCCTGCATTTTCAAAGGTGGAAAATAAGCAGGAATACTGACATGAAGAAATGAAATTTTGGTTTGTATGCCGCCTGCTGGCATATCAGCGCTATCCGATCAGGTCTGATACCCGATATGTTTTTTTATTATTTTGTAAGATGTCGTTCAATTGATTTTCAAAGAAGCTCCACCTTTTTTCCGATCCAAAGTTACGGAACAGTTGTGCCGCAAATGATTTCATGGCTTGCTCCTGGCCGGTTAGCAACAGATAGGTAAATAGTTCTTCGTAGTTATTTAACCCGTTTTTGTTAATCATCAGCTGCGCCAGCTCATCGGGCGTAGTAATGCTGTCAAACAAGGCCAGCACCTGTTGCAGATCGCTCGTTATTGCTGCAGCGGTGATCGTTTCCGCCGTATAGCCATCGGTGGTAGCTTGTGTGATATCAGAGATCCGGTCCCGGTAATAACATTCGTATTCTTTGGGTGCTCCGTTTTCTTTATCGCCAATAACCCGGTCTATTTCAGTGGAGTGAATGCCACAGTTGACATAGAATTTAAGGTGGCTACTCTGGCTTTTTTGAAGATTAATTAAGAAAATCAGGCCGTTGGTCGTCTTATAAAAATTCAATCCCTTTTTGCTAAATCCATGCTGCTTTAACAGGGGGGCTATGGTATCCGCTATCAGTAGGTCAAGTGAAGTTTTCATGTGTATGTTATCAGTCAGGTAGCCAATTTAGATAATCTTTGTTTGTAATAAATATTTTTTTGGGGAATGAAAATTAAGAGATATGATTAAACAAAAAAGGTGTGCCCGAAAGCACACCTCACAAATATTGATAAAGAAATCAGGCTTTGGTAATAGTCACTTTTTTGAGATACTCTTTGGCATCTTCGAGTTTTTGCGGAAATAATATCCTGTCTTTTAGTTTACTTGAAACTAAAGACAGTAAACCTTTCTCTGGTATCTGTACCAATTTTTCGGTGTTGTTTTCTTCCTTAGTTTTCATTTATGATTTGTTTGTTTTTTACAAAATACAGAATCGTATTCTTTTCCTATGTCATATTCCTCAGGAATTATCATTCCATTTTCACTTTTCAAACCGCCGTAGAAGGTATATGTTTTATTTAAGTCATCAAAATTTTTATTGACATACCATCTATATGTGTTTATCCGCCGATTAATATTTTTACATTGTTTATCACATTTTTTGCGGCATGATTTCTTGCAGTTTTCTGAAAATTCACTACTAGAATCACTGCCTTGAACCATCATTACTGCATTGGGATTCGCCTCAAAAAAACGCGGAACAGTGCTTAGAACGGTATGGAATACAGCATATGTATCCCCATTATTGCTAATTGTTTTATCCAATGTAACGTCTGTTTCGAGGTCATAGTCGCCAAATCCAAGATTAAAAAGCGGATATTCTCCAAAATCCTGAACATACTGATATTCAACCGCCTTCACAATATCAACATTCCCACTACTAATAAAAAAATATTTTGTTGCTTGCTTCTGTATAATTTCATCTACTTCGTAGATTTTATCAAATGCCATCAGATAAGAATATGTGAATATTATCTTACTTATGTAAATAGAATCTGTTTCTTGTCAGGCGTCACATTATTCAACTTACCAAAGTTAACACTTAGACACAACTATAAAGTGATATTAATCGCTAAAAACAACTTAAATCGAGTTATTCGATTGTTAATATTTAATGTTTAATAATTTAATAGTTAAAATAATATAAATTATTACAAAGAGATAACGAGGATTAGGTAAATTATCGGACGCTGGATTTCCCGGATGAAGCCATCAATGCCACCTGAGCAACATGCGATGATCCGCAGATCCAACGCCGTATCATATCTGCCAAAATATTTCCTGCCACATCATTCAAATGAATGCCATCCGACAACACATGCAACTGGTTAGCCCGTGAAATTTGCTGAAAGCTTTGACCGAGATAATATTTTTTAAATGCAGCAAGCAGCAACCGTGAAATTTTCATGGAAAACTCTTCCTGATCAGTGATGTGTTTGTCACTTAAGTAAGTCTTCAGTGCTTCATTAAATGGCAGATAAGTGATGTTCAAATCCATTGCCAGTGTGAGTAATGACTGGTTAAACAAATCTACCTCCGCATTCATCCGGCTATGCAGGTTTTCTCCCAACGGCGGGAAGGCTACCAATGCAACCGGAATATTTTTCACGGATTTTATTTGTTGAATAACCTGCGATAAATCGTTGGAATAGTTTGGCAGCGGTACTTTTCGCATTACATCGTTGGTGCCAACGTATATGACCACCAGGTCCGGCAAGCAAGGTAAAACGTCTTTTTGCACCCGCCGTAGCAAGCCGGCAGCAGTATCGCCATTTTGCCCGGCATTAATTATAGTAAAGGAATTATCCAATGCAGTCCGTAACATCGACGCATAATCGCTGCTAAGGGTACTATGAGTTTGACTATCTCCAAACAGCACCAGGTGCTTGCGGGACGTTTGTGGAGGATGTTTCAGAAAGCTGCGCGGGTTATTAAAAGCCGGGCGGCGAAAGCCCAGGTAAATCAGGAGAATAAAGGCGCCCAACAGTAGCAGGGATATCAAAAGGAGCAGTGTCATTTTATTTTTTTAATAAAATTGATCCTTTATCCGCGAATGCCACCGTGATAATTGTCACAAAATCAGGAGCGTCCTCTTTTGCTCCGCATGCGGGAGAGCGTTTCCCTGGATACGCCCAGGTAAGAAGATAATTGGGTGAGCGAAACCCGCTGTAATAGCGTAGTATGATGTGCTTCCAGGTACTCGTAGCGTTGTTGTACGGTGGGTAACCGGAATAATTTAATTTGTTCTTCCTGTTTGGCCGCTACCAGCTGCATCAGCTTTCTGCCTATCACTTCATTTTCTGGAGATAAACTATTGATAAGAGCTAGTTGGAGTTTATCGAAACGCACCACTGTCAGGGCTTCACAAGCCCGGATCGACAACGTAGCTGGTTCGTTTTTATGAAAGCTGTTGATATCAGTAACAATGTCGTTTTCAAAATAAAAGCCGGTATTAATTTCCTGCTCGTCCTGCTCATAAGAGGTGCTGCAATAGCCTTCTATAATAAAGAATAAACTGTTACAGGCTTTTCCGGCTTTCGTCAGCCAGGCATTTTTGGGATATTCCTCCCGGGTAACATGCGTACAGAGTATTTCCCAGCTTTGATCGGAGAAAGGCGCCAGCGACCGGATATAGGTGAGCAGGTGAGTCATGGTGTTGTTGCGTATCAGAAATGAAGATAATAGTAATCGCTCACTTTTTCGCCTCCGGAAAAGACGAATTCAGCCCCTGATTTGTCCAACTCAGCTGTTTGATGACCTGGCCGGAAATAAAAGCCGGCTACTTTTGATGCAGCAAACAGCTAACCACATTTTATCACTCATAAAAATTATGAAAATGAAAACTACTACCACAAAAATTATCTATTGGTCTGCCGTTATTTTTATGTCGCTCTGGTTTGGCGCCAGCGGCTTCTTTGAGCTGACAAAGAACCCGATTGTATGGGGCATTACGCAGCAATTGGGTTATCCTTCGCACTTTATTTATATACTGGGGGTGTTTAAAATTTCAGGGATCATCACGCTGTTAATACCTAACCGGTTTTTACGCTTAAAAGAATGGGTATTTGCCGGCATGTTCTTCGACATTATTTTTGCCTTCTTCTCTAAAATAAGCGTACTGGGATTTCCAGCTACTATAGATGCGATCATTGCTTTTAGTGTATTGGTCATTGCCTATAGTATGTTCAGAAAATTATATCCGGCACAGTATAACGCGGCGGTAGTGATGGCGCATTGACGAAAAAAATGCTGCTGATGACGGGATTATGATCTTTTCGCTACTTTTGCGGGATTCAGTTTTCCGGGTAATATGACACAAAACAGCCAGCTGCAGCAATATTGGGAACAGCTCCTCCGTCATGAGCGGGAGGGGCTGTTCGGCTTGTACCAGGAGCTGTACACTGGTTTGTTGCAGTATGGGCGGGTATTGGTAGGTGATGAAGAATTAACGAAAGATGTAATCAACCAGTTGTTTCTGTATCTGTGGGATAAGCACCTTACCCTGAGTACGCCAAGGGATATCAAAGCCTATGTGGTTGTATCTTTCCGCCGGATGTTGTTGTATGAAGATAAAAAACTACGGCAGTTTGGGCACTCCAGCTTAGAACAGGACCTGGAAAGTATGCCTGGACAAGCTTCTGCCGAGTATGAAAAAATTACGGCAGAAACGCAACTGGAAGTAACCAGCCGCTTGCGTCATGCTTTGTCGGCGTTAAGTCCGCGACAGCAGGAGCTATTGCGTATGAAATATTATGAAAACCTGAGCTATGAAGAAATTGCTGAACGCACAGGTTTAAGTATMAGAACTGTTTATAATAAAACGCATGAGGCATTACAACGTCTGCGTAAATCACTTCCTTCCGGTATGACAGCCGGCTATCCTCCCTCTTTTATGTTGCTGCTGCTGCTCCTGGAGCTGGCCAGCAACCAGTAAAAAAATATTTTTAAAAAAAACGGTGATCTACCCGGGTAAAAAAGGGGAGCATCATGCTCTCTAAGGTATAATCAGTGGAGATGAGGAAAAGGGAATATCATACTATAGAAGCACTGCTGGCGGATGAGAGTTTTATCAGCTATTGCTTTGAGACGGATGTTAACGACATCATCGAGTGGGAGCATTGGCTGCTGCAGCAGCCCGACAAGCGTCCACTGGTGGCATCGGCAAAAAGCCTGTTGCTGAACTTCAATCGTTCGCTTCGTGAAGAAGCGGAAATGCAAACCGCATTGGCACATTTCAAGCAGTTATTTATCTCGCATACGGGGGAGGAGCCAACGCCTGCTCCTCGTCGTCACCTGCGCCGGTGGCTAATGTCCGTAAGTATGGTGTGTTTGCTGGCAACAGCGCTTATTGCAGGCCTTCATTTTTACAAACAGCGAAGTATCCCGGCGGTTACTTATACACTGATTCAAAATCAGGGAGAGCAGCGTAAACACATCAAACTGGCCGATGGTACGCAGGTAATACTTAACCGTCAATCGTCGCTGCAGGTGCCGGCAGACTATGGCAAGGGACAGCGTCGCTTGCTGTTGCAGGGGGAGGCATGGTTTGATGTGGCGCCGGATCAGGTACATCCGTTTATCACTAACACATCGCAACTGGCGGTTACCGTACTGGGTACTACATTTCATGTCCGCGCTTACGCGGACGAATCCGCGCCGCAGGTGTCACTGGTTACCGGTAAAGTCCGGGTCACCAACGTGGCCAATGGGCGGGAAGTCATCCTGCTGCCCGGAGAAATGACGGATGGGTCTTTGCAAAAGCATCCTGTAGATACGCTGGCCCTGCGTCGCTGGGTAAATGGGCAACTCACATTCAGTCACACACCGGTAGAAACGGCCCTGCAGCAATTAGGAGCCTGGTATCATATTCCCGTAAAGGTATCGGGTATACCACCTGCCAATACCGCTATCAATGCCGAGTTTAAAGAAGAATCACTTTCCCGTGCCATGGAGTTGCTGGCTTTCAGCGCGGGATTCCACTATACGATTGCTCATGATACTGTATATGTTCGTTTTCACTAACTATTCCATTTTTTCAAGCCACTATACCATCAACCATTAAATCTATTTACTGCATGAAACGTTTTAAGCTGCTGCGGTGGTCTTTATGCCTATGGTTGCTATGCGCCTTTTCCGCGCTACAAGCCCAGGTAACGGCTCCGCATACCATAGGCTTCAGCAATCAATCTTTGTCGCAGGTATTTTCCCAGGCGGCAGAAAAATACCAGGTGAAATTTATTTATAATGCTATTGCGGTGAATCAACAGGTTCGTATTACCGTTCCTGTTAAATCGTATACCATCGATGAGCTGCTGCAGGTAATTACTGCAGTCACCAATATCCGCTTTGCACGGGCCGAAAATCAGGTCAGCGTGCAGTTTCCTGCAAGGCAGGAACTGCTTGTGAAAGGTACCGTCACCGATAAAAACGGACAACCGCTGCCTGGTGCTACCATTATCAACGGCCGCACCCACCAGGGGGGTAAAGCGGATGCCAGCGGTAATTTTACCATAGCAGCAGAGAAAGGTGACCGGATTATGGCTTCTTTTATTGGTTATAAAGCCCTCGGGATAGACATAAAAGATGGCAATACTAACTTTGTCCTCGAAGAAGATGCCGGCAAACTGCAACAGGTAGTAGTCACCGGTTATACCACCAAAAAAGCGAGTGAAATCACCGGCTCCGTACAGAAAATTTCTGGCGAAGACCTCCGCAGCGGCGCCTCCTCTGCCGATATTATCAGCCTACTCAAAGGTAAAGTCACCGGTATGTACGTAGCCGCCAACGGTAACGGTGGCGACCCTACACGAAAATCAGAAGTGCTGCTGCGTGGACAATCAGGCCTGTCTATTTCAGGTAGCGGTGCCAACGATGGCAGCACTGTTTCTCCAATGGGACCACTGATTGTACTCGATGGCATGATCACCAATAGCCGCGACCTCAGCGAAGTTGCCAATGTAAACGATATAGAAAGCATCACCATACTGAAAGATGCAGCTTCCACCGCCATCTATGGCTCCAGGGCGGCGCAGGGCGTTATTGTAGTCACCACCCGTCGCGGACACGCCGATAAAGCACAGGTAAGCTTGACTGTAAAAGGAGGCATGGCCATACCCAATTATGGCAAAATGCGGCCCATGAACTCGCAAGAGCTATATGATTTTGTACAATCAGGTCTGACAAACGCCTACAACAGCAACCCTGGCTACAAAACCACCTGGCCCACGCTGGGCGATTTCCTGCAGGCGAAACAGTTTATCAGTGAAAAGGATTTGCAAACAAATACTGACTGGGGCTCTCTGTTGCGCCGCAACGGATTAACGAATGATATTAATCTTTCTGTTACCGGCGGCAATAAGGCTGTATCCTATTTCATTGCATTGAATAATTACCGGGAAGATGGCACCCGCGACGTGAACAGCTTTAAACGCACCAGTGGAAAAGCTAACCTGGACTTCACCATCACGCCCCGTTTAACCGCGGCACTTACCCTGGGCGCCAGCTTTTCCAATACGCTCAACCCAGCGATAGGGCTGGATCAGGAGCTGACTTCCTACTATCCCTGGCTGTCGCCTTACTTCGCGGATGGCAGTATCGCAGATACTTTTGCCTATAAGAATTTCAGAGGACCCGCTGTTACCGCCAATCCTTTGTATGATATGCAATACAACAGTACTATTGGCACTGCAAAATATTACAATGGCGGTCTGAAACTCAGCTATGCCATTACCCCCTGGCTGACCTTCAGTACCACCAATAGCGGTATTGTACGGGATAATCAAAATGAAGAGTATATCGACAGACGGACTTATGTTACACGCAATGCGTCGGCGGTGAATATCACCTTTGCACCGGATGGCAGGCAACTGGGCTCTTTGACACAAACTACCACTAAAACTACCGGCTACCTTACCTCTAATCTCCTGAACTTTAAACGCAGTTTCGGACAGCATCAGCTGAGTGTATTGGCTGGTCATGAATACAGCGATAATAAGGCTACCGTTACCACTATCGGGATGAGCAATATTCGTGCAGGGGAACGCTCTTTTCTGGCAGCAGCAAGGGTGGGTACCGGCAGACGCGGACAGCCACCGATATTAGGCTATAACTATCAGAAGCTGGCCTTCTCCCTCTTCTCACAGGCAGATTATAATTACCAGAATAAGTATATGGCCAGCGCCTCCTTCCGCCGCGATGGATCTTCTAACTTCGGCCGTAACAACCGTTATGGTAATTTCTACGCCTTGAGTGCCGGCTGGTTGTTGTCAGGCGAAGATTTCTTCCAGAACAGCATTTTCCGCAAACCGGTTGATAATCTTCGTCTGCGCGCCAGTTATGGTACTTCCGGCAAAGAAGCCGGCCAGGATTTCCTCAACTATACTTCTTACGTGATTACTCCTACCAGCAATGGTTATGGAGGCAATACCGCCGCCTATATCACGCAAATGGGGAATGAGAATCTTCGCTGGGAAGTTACCAACACCATGAACATGGGCATAGAAATTTCCTTACTGAAACGTATAGACGTGACTGTAGATGTATATCACCGCCGCAGTCATAATCTCATACAACAAACCCAGCCCACCGCTGCTGCCGGCGCACCTGTGCTGTACAGTAATATCGGAGAGCTGATCAACAAGGGCATTGAACTGTCGCTGAATACCGTGAATATCCAGCGCCGCGATTTTTCCTGGACCACTGCCTTCAACATCAGCTTTAACAAAAACAGACTGGGTAATATTTACCAGGACTCCATTGTTACACCATTAGGCTATTATTCCGGTAATTATTATGTGAAGAAGGGAGAAGACATGGGGGTGATAAAAGCCGTGAAATATATGGGCGTGAACCCGGACAATGGCAATGCACTCTTTGAATATTACAATGCCGCTGCCGGGAAATGGGAAGTACGGGAGGGCTATAACAATGTGATTGCCGGCGGACTCAATGCGCAGCAACAGGTAGTCGGTAGTGTGAATCCTACTTTTATTGGCGGATTCAACACCGCATTCCGATACAAACAATGGACCTTGTCTGTTGCCACCAACTTTGTATACGGCAATAAAATATTCTCAGATGTGCCACTGGCGAAACAAAGCATGGGAAATGCCAAAACAGGCAATCTGTATGCGTTTAAATCTTCCCAGCATGTATGGAAGCACCCCGGTGATATCGCCAATGTGCCGGCGCCCAATGCGGACGCTGATTTCATGCCAACCTACAGCAATACCTCCACCTTTAACCTCATGAATGGCAGCTACTGGCGCATCAATAATATCAGGTTAATGTACCAGCTGCCCGCGGCCACCTGTAAGGCATTGCGCATCCGTAACGCGTCCGTTTATCTGAGCGCCGATAATCCTTATGTGTTTACTGCCCGCAATTTCATTGGCATAGATCCGGAAATCAGCGGTGCAGTGCCAGGAAGCGGCACCACTTATACGTATAGCCTTCCCCGTAAGGTACTGGCAGGTATTGCCGTTAACTTTTAATGATGAATAACATGAAACATACATGCGGTTATATAAGAAATAGTTTACTGGGGAGCGCCTTACTATTGGCCTTCACCAGTTGTAATAAACAGTTCGACAGCTTAAAACCATCCAATGTGGTATTTGAAGGGTCGTTGCTGGCAAACAAAGAAGGGCTGAAACAGGCCGTGAATGGTATTTACACCAGTTTGGTGAATGCGCCCACGCTTAGCAACAGCAGCTACGATTACTACTATAACTTTCTTAACATCAGTGAATTCAGGGGCAATAATGTGGTATATGCAGTAGAGCCGCCGGGTAACGATAAGGACCGTGAGGAAGATGCCTACTACTATGTAAACAGCAGCCAGGCCAAACAAACGATGAGTTATACGGTGTGGCGTGTTACCTACAGCATCATTGTAGGCATTAACAAAATTCTCAAAGCCATCCCGGAAGATACACAGGACCCGGTATACCTGCAGATGCGTGGCGAAATGCACTACCTGCGCGCCTTACTCAACTTCAACCTGGTGAATGTTTTTGGTCGTCCCTATTACCAGTCGGCTGAAACAAATCCGGGTATTATGCTCAAGAAAACAGATGATCAGAAAGGATTGCCCCGTAGCACCGTAAAAGAAACCTACGATTTTATTATCGCCGACCTGCAGCAATCGCTGCTGGAACTACGTGATAAAACCACGAATAACTACGTATCGCCGGTAGCAGCACAGGCGCTGTTGTCGAGAATATACCTGTATAGGGGGGGAACGCCGGCAACCCCTGCGGTACAGGCCAACAAGGACGCCGTAAAATACGCTACCACCGTGATTAATACGGCAGGTGTATCACTGGTGCAGGACCCGGTGAAGTATGCCGGCTTCTTCAACCTGAATAATACCACCAGCAATACAGAAATTATTTTCGCGCTGGACTATCGGTATAATTCATCTTCCTTCTACCAGTTTTTTGTAAAGGATCGTCCGGCCAGTCAGCGGGGAGAACTAAAGGCATCGCCTGATTATGTTGCGTTATTGTCAGCAGGAGATTTACGTAAGAATTTTATCAAACCAGATAACACTATTCTGAAATATGTGGGCGATGGCGTCACATTCAACAATGCGCCGTTTATCTGTTTACGTTTGGCAGAAGTATACCTGAATCGTGCGGAGGCCAATGCGAAGCTGGGGAATACTGCCGCAGCACTGGAGGATGTCAACATCATCAGGAAGCGTGCGGGGTTACCAGCCGTAGATCTGAGTGGAGCCGCATTGATGGACGAAATATTATTACAGCGCAGGTTAGAACTGGCTTTTGAAGGACATGCAGCGTTTGATTATTTCCGCAATGGGAAAGACATGATTCGCAATTATTCATCGGCCAATGTAAAAAAAGATATTCGACGGGTAGCCGCTACAGATCCCAAAGTGGTGATGCGGATTACGGAAGATGAACTATCATCCAATCCATTGTTACAACAAAATAATCAATAATCAACGTAGGCTCGTTCC
The DNA here is from genome assembly GCF_056396465.1 of Chitinophaga sp. 05T412. Lineage (NCBI taxonomy): Bacteria > Pseudomonadati > Bacteroidota > Chitinophagia > Chitinophagales > Chitinophagaceae > Chitinophaga > Chitinophaga sp. 05T412. The sequence continues at coordinate 161,397 of NZ_JBFTLN010000011.1, read as the reverse complement.
CGTAGGAAAAGCTATGTTAAGCAGGTGTTTATGAAACAAACAATTTTGGCATTGTTATGCCTGGCAGCTTTGCCGGCAGTAGCTCAGGAGGCATTTACCGTGAAGAGTCATATCAAGGGATTGCCGGATCAGTGGTTATACCTGGAACGTACACAGGGGGATAAACAACAGGTAAGAACTGATTCTGTTTTCAGTAAAGATGGTCAATTTACGTTCACAGGAACTGTTAAGAAGGAAGATGTGATGAAGGCAGCCATTCTAAATGGAGATCAGTCTTTCAGAATGCGTTTGGTACTGGAGCCCGGCACTATCAACATTCAAGGTAGCAAGGATTCTATTGGCTGGATATTCCCCAAAGGCACACTATCTAATGACCTGCACTATCAGTTTATCCAGGATGGAGGTGTGCTGGCGAAAGAAGAAGATGAGCTCCTGAAGCAAATAAAGCAGGCGAAGGAAGACAGTATCCGGGTGAAGTCTTTGATAGCAGCGCTGCGGAAAAATGAAGCAGCCGGGCGAGAGCGTAAAAAGGCTTTTATCAAGGCACATCCTGACAATGTCAACAGCGTTTTCTTTCTGATGGATCTGTCATATTTCGTGTCGGTGCCTGAGTTGATGGCCTTGTATGAGCCGGTATCGTCGGGCGTAAAAGCATCCTACGTGGGACGCATGGTAGGAAACCGTATCAGTGGTCTGAAGAGCACGGCTATTGGGGCTATCGCTCCGGAATTTGTTCAGCCGGATCGTAATGATAACATCGTGGCATTATCGTCATTCCGGGGTAAGGTGGTGTTGATCGACTTCTGGGCCAGCTGGTGTGGTCCTTGTCGCGGAGAGAATCCCAACCTGCTGAAGATGTATAGCCAATATGCCGCCAAAGGTTTCAAAATACTGGCGGTGTCGTTGGATGATAACAAAGTAAAGTGGGAGAAGGCGATTGCCGAAGATGGTATGCCATGGACACATGTATCAGACCTGAAAGGTTTTAGCAATCAAGCGGCTCGTTTATATGGGATTTCCGCTATTCCTATGAATTATCTGATTGATAAAAACGGAAAAATCATTGCCTCTAATTTACGTGGAGAAGCGCTGGCAAAAAAGCTGGCGGAGATCCAATGGTAATTTTATTTTGACCTATCCACCAACCATATGGGCTGGCCGCTGATGACAGCGCCAGCCCTTTTTTTCGGACGACGCCTGGCAGCGATTAAAAATGTTGTTCATGGATCTCAAAGTTGTTGAAGTCTGAATACCTGACCCATGTTGGTTTTACCAGAAAGTAAGTGATATCCTGCATGTTTTGCAATCGCTCCCGGCCATCTGGGAAAGCGGCGAAGTAAATTTCAAGGAGGTCTGCGGAATCGGCGATAGCTAGCTGCGTAGCAGTACCTTCATATTGCAGCGTTTGTTCATTGTCCCAGCCTATCACCAATGCAATTGGCGCGTTGTGAGTTAAGTTGATGGCTTTCCTTGAGTTCGCGGAGGTATCAAAAATTATTTCCAGCGATGGTGTTACAGCAATGCCTACCAGCGCAGATTCCGGGCGGTTGTTTTCGTCTACAGTAGCTACGACTGCCAGGAGGTGTTTACGCATGAAATCATATAGAAATGCGGTGGTCATACTGTTGGGTTTCCCTGTAAATTTACTCCGTTTTACGCGAAAAAAAATCAGCCGTAATGAAGTGGTATTCATCATTACAGCTGACAATCGTTGTTGAAATATTCTTGGAAGAAGATATGCCGGGTAGTGCTATGGTTCAATTTTCAACATACGGCAAACTTCTTCATAACTCATCCTGGTATAGTCGGCCTTACGGGCGTTTGGTACGCCACCTGGAATGATGAGATATCTTAATTTATTGTTAGTGGCAGGGAGACCATTAGGAATGATATCACAGATGATTCTTATTTTATTGAGAAATAGTCCCTGTTGAAAGCGGTATTGGATATCAGCTCCGCCTATATTGTAATAGATGCTGGGCAGAAGCTTAGAGATGCCKGGACCGTCAGGATCAGCAATAAATTGCACATACACAAGTACGGTACCCTTATCGATGATATCCTGTGTCACTTTTGGTGCGGCAATATCAAAATAGTAAGTCTTTTTCCCCGCGCCGGTAGAAGTAGTAGAGGCCACCCAGGGATTGGTATCCATCCAGTTGGAATAGATTACATTGGCTGTACCTGCGGGACCTGCAGGGCCGGTATCTCCTTTTTTGCAGGAGGAGAGCATTACCAGGCAAGCGGTAAGCATAGCTATGCCAGAGTTGATTAAAGTTTTCATGTGAGTTTGAGGTTTAAAGGAAAGGCACCTGTTTTAATTGTGTGCGTGGTGAATAAGCAATTTGATTTTTAATCAATCGAAACCATCTTATGTTGCATAAACGAGCTATAGTAGAGAATATCTGTCTGGCTGACCTTGATATTGTTAGGGGTGTTATAGATTGAATATAGGATCTGGAGAACATGCTGCTCTAATATACAAAAAATATAAATATTATAAGCAGGGCTTTACGCAGTGAATAGGATTAATATTATATTGCTGCCTCAGTAATACCTCATGAAATACATTATCCTGCTACCTATTGCCATTTGGCTGTTCGCCTGTAATAACGGGCATCGTACACCTGATAARCCAATTTCACATACGCCAGCTATTGATACTACTACACATAGTGCATCTGAAAATGAAGGGGATGATGAACCTCTGGGAATTGCGGAAGATGCTTATGTACCACCGGGTTTTAGACTAGATACTGTTCATGCTGTGGATAGTGCGCTGCAGCTTGATATCGCTGTTATTCACGCCGTTACAGCGGATAAAAGATATAACGACCTGGTGAACAGTGCCGTAGACACTGCATTACAGGAATTCCGGAAGGATTTGGCATCAGGGCCGCTGGATGCAGAACCGAATCCGCTTCTCGGTGAGGATGGGCTAAATAGATTTGAAGCCTTTCCACTTAACTATTACCAGGATCAGCGCATGGTGAGTGTCAGATATGCGGTGTCGGTGAACACCAGCGGAGCAGCCCACCCCATCAGATATTTTAAAACAGTGAGCTACGATAAAGAAAGCGAGCAATCGATTAAAGTCAACGATTATTTCAATATAAAAAGCAGTAGTGATTCCAGCCTCTTGATAAGATTGATGGATAGAGAATTCAAGGAGTTACGCGAACACAGTAGCAATGATCCCTGGAGTTTTTATGGGTTGAGTCGTATTGACTTCTTTATAACGAAAGATGCGGTTGTTTTCAATTTTGCACATTATGCATTGGGGCAGGGGCCATCTCTGGTGGGATATAAAGTGAATAAGCAGGAGCTGATATCAGTCATCAACCCCCGCTATCGTTAAGTTATGGTTTTCCGTTGGTATGGTAAGTAATATCAAAGTAGCTGAAGGCTGCCATTTCATTTGCTGCCCCCTGGAAATGTAGTCCTGGTCTTGGAGCACGGTCCCAGGGTGGTAGGTAGCCAATAGGGTAGGGTTGCTGCTTCGGCGTTAGTTCGTTCCAGTTAGTACCCTGTTTCCAATACATCCGGCACGTGAAATCCGGGTATACGATCATTTTCAGCTCCACCGGCGCCTCCGGGCGTTCCATGGTTTGGCCGGACAACACCGTTTTTTTCCCATCTCCAGATATCCAACCTACTACCTGGTTATCCTGCACATCAATGCCTATGGCGGCATTGGCATCTCCATAAATGATCAGGCCCTTGGCGGCTTTATTATGATTGACAACCGCTGTACTAATGGTATATGCGGCGCTGTAAGGTCGTACCGCGAGGGCTATGCCAACGGGGTTACGCTCGCTGTATTTGCCGGATAGCTGTAGTTGTCCGTTTGCTTCCTTCACTACTGGCTGCATACTCCTGAAGTCCCATTGCCAGAAGATTTTCCGGCCAGAATGCGCAAAGTCATAGTGCAGGGAAGCGGGCGGCTGTGTGTTGATGGTAGCTATAGTATGACTGAGAACCGGCCACTGTTCCTTATTCCAGGACAAAGCCGCTACCATCCCTTCTCTGCCGGTAAATATATTACTGGTTTTGTTATAGGCGTGGTAAACATACCGGTAGTTGCCTTTAGGGTCTTGTACAAAGGTGCCGTGTCCCGGACATTTCCAGTCGCCTTCATCTGTCAGGATCGGATTGGCGCTGTAATCCGTATAGGGACCGGTAATAGCCGTGGCCCTGGCTACACGTAGGTTATAGTTGCAGGACGCGCCGCAGCAGGCGCCAGCCGAGTAAAAGAGGTAGTAGTAGCGATCTTCTTTGAGGATGCTTTGTCCTTCTATACCCTGATGCTGATCGTCTTTTAGTAGTGTAAAAGGCATACCTGTCAGAGAAAGGCCATCGTCTGCCAGTTTGCTGCCTAGTATTTCTATAGGTCTTTTATCCAGGCCGTATGCTTTCCAGGTGATGTATAGCTGGCCATTGTCGTTGAATACAAAGGCATCGATGGCTTCACGACCGTATTCAATGAGGATGCCATGGTCTTTGAAGCCGTGATCGGGGTAAGAGGAAGTGGCTACGCCGATGCAGGAAACGCCGTCACTTTTTCGTTTAGCCGTGTAGTAAACATAGTAGGTGTTGTGATGATAGTAATATTCCGGCGCCCAGAAAGACGAGGTAGTCCAGGTGGGTGCTGTATCAAACACGAAGCCGGTTTGTTCCCATTGTTGCAGATTTTCGGATCTGAAGATGGGGAACTGAGGCCCCCATTCGCTGGAGGTACCAATAGCATAATAGGTATTACCCTGCCTGATAACGGAGGGATCGGCAAAGTCGCCGGGAATATTTGCGTTGAGCTGTTGTGCCGTGGAAGTAGCTGTGGTCATGCATAGCGCGATACCCACTGCCACTATAAGTTTACATTTCATCTTCATCATGGTGGTAAACAACAAAAATAGCCCGTTCCTTCTTTGGTGGTTCGTCAAAGCATCTCAATTGTTMGCTAAATAATCTCATTATCAGATTTATAAACTTTTTAGCGGGACAACAGTTATTTTAGATGTAATTATTTCACGTGCCTTGACGCGCGAGGGCAATCATGTTGCAGTATCGTATCATCCGGCAACAGCTATACGGTATTACTACGGGAATGCATATATGAATGTTCGTGCGGGGCATTTTTTGAAGGCTCCAACCATTACGCTGCGGTGTGTTTATGCCGCGGTGAAAGCCTTTACTGTCATACGAATGCTGTGAATGCACTAATTTATTTCCGGGCAAAAATAGTTTTGTCCATTTTAGCTTTTTTTGCCAACTTTATTTAGATTGTATCGAGATAATAACATTAAAGACCGGTTCTCCTACGCTTCCAGAAGGTTACTTACGTATAGTTTATGGTGTTAAAGAGGGCTTTTCACCGCCTATGTAATGCAAAATTCCTATTCCAAAATATAACTAATCAGTCCCTTTTTTCTAACACTTAAAAACTACAGTTATGTCAATGAATGTGTATGCCTGCGCCTTGCCAGGTCAACCTGCAATTAATGCTTTTTCCGAAGAAGTGCAATTAAACACCCTGAATTGGGTACAACGATTTGATCTGGCCCCGCAGTTCAAATCACTTGGCTGGTATACCAAAGCGAGATTTGGTTTACAGGCTGCCCGCGAATATCCCAATGCCTCGTTTAACCAGATTTGTTTAGCAGGTGATTTACTCACCTGGTTATTTACAGTCGATGATACCTGCGACAGAGGCTCGGCCGGAGCGGATGCCGCTATCGAAATGAAAGCAATGTTATATGAGTTTATTGACATGCTGGAGGATAAAAGAGAGGCTTCATCGAATAGTTTGAGTATAGGGCTTGCAGATATTCAAGCAAGATTCCGCGGCATTAGTTCGCCTTATCTGTATCGGGTATTTTGCAAGCATATGGTTGATTATTTAAAAGAATGTTTTTTTGAAATTGATATGCAGCTGAATAGCTATATACCATCAAAGGAAAAGTATTTTGAAGTAAGACCATTCGGAGGATTTTATATTATGTTCCCATTGGTAGCAATTTTCGACAGACTACAATTGCCTTCATACGTATACGAGCATGAAGTAGTCAAAGAAATAGAGTTAATATTAAATATGCTTGGCTGCTTTTCAAATGATTTGCATTCGGCAGAACGGGAAAGAGTGCTAGACGCAAATGGTTTTAATTTAATTTTTATTGCACAAAGAGAACTGCATCTTTCTTTTGAAGATGCGCTGCAGTATGTGTCTGATTATCACACCGAGTATCTCCGTAAACTTGACCATTGCCTTACCCAGATTCCAAATTGGGGAAAAGGAATTAACACCAAATTGGACCTTTATATACAGGGCTTGTATACCATGGTAAGAGGTTACGATGACTGGGCTATGATAGATTCCGGCCGTTATAAGAGTGCATGATATTGCGGTAGGTGTTTAGATAATTCGAAGTACAGTTCTTTAAAATGAACAGGTTTTGATATGAATGCATCTGCACCTGCTTCCAGCATTTCGTCTTTTATTGAGCTAAAGGCATCTCCGGAAACAACCAGTACGGGGATGTCTTTTAGTTGGATATTATTACGAATGCGTAGCAATAATTCTTTACCAGACATACCGGGTAAGTTCAGGTCAGAAATAATAGCGTCTGGTTTTTCCTGTACTAAAGCGGCTGTAGCACTTTCCCAATCAGCACATAAAATAGGTTTTACACCCATTTCTTTCAGAATTTTGGTTAATAGGGTAGCACTTAAAAGTTCATCTTCAATGATGAGTACTGACGAACCGGCAAAACAATTTTTCCTGAACTGAATGGGATCGTGAACGGATATTTTGCCTTTGCTGAGTTCTAAAGGAATTTCAATAACAATAGCGGTCGTCTGATTAACCTCATCTGTTTCCAATCTGATAACACCTTTAAATAGATCTACCAGATGTCGGGTAATTCCTAATCCAAGTCCCGTTCCTTCTGCCATTTCGCTTCTTTCGGAAATAAAAGGATCGAAAATCTTACTGCTGATGCTGGGGGCAATAACACCCTTATTCTGAATTTTAAGAACTATCTGCTGTTCCTTCCTGGAAGCGCTAAATAGAACATGACTATTACCCGGCGCAAATTTTACTGCATTGGAGAGCACATTATTGATAATCTTGGTGAGAACAAGCTGATCACTGTTGACAATGGTCGGAAGTTGTTCATCAAAAGACTGTTTAATGGTTATTTCCCTGGAGCCGGCAACGTAACTGTTCATCGTTACACAATGTGCGATACATTCTTTTAGATTAACCGGTTCTTTGATTGGGTTATAGAATTTACCGGAATCAATTCGTGACATATCCAGCACATTGTTCACAATGTTGCGCGCCAGATAACAGGAGGCAAATAGTTGTTCTATTTCTAATTGTTCTGACTCACTATAATCGTCCTTTCTCCTGTGGAATAATTGTGCGTTACCAAAGATCGCATTCAGCGGCGTTCTTAATTCATGAAAGGTTTCTCTCAAAAAAATGCTCTTCCTTTCAGATACCTCTTTTAGTCTTCTTTCTGACATAAGCAGGTATTTAATTTGTGATACATAGGTTGACATCACAAATATGATAAGCAGGAATAATGCAGTAGTAGTATAGCCTCTCATGGTGGCAGCAACAGCTGGCTCCAGGTCAAGCGGCTTAATCAGGTGATAATGGGAGTTTATTATTACACCAGCTATCAATAACAGGGAAACAAATAAACAGGCATATATTAATGTCCTTTCTTTATGCAAAAAGAGGGAACCACTTAGATGAAAGACAATAAGAGAAATGAATATCATCAACATTTCTGTCGATATCCCAGCTCCAAGTACAGTACTCCAATAGGTAACAAAGATGACATTTATCACCAACATTGATACCGTTGCCTGAAAGTACTTTTTACGGTAATTAAGACCAATAACAGCGGAAAAACAAAGTAGTTCCAGTGGAACACCCACAAGAAAAAATTGGGAGTGTTTCAACACGTAAAAATAGGAACCCACCACTAAAACGATGGATATCATGAGGAACGCCACTGCATTCACGACAATTACCGGGCGTTTTTCTTCAATTTTAGTTAAGGCTTTTGTTCCCGCAAAAAAAGGTGCAAACAATACTTCCTTTAATAAGCGAACAGATGTAGAGTTTTTAGTTTCCATAAACGATTATTACGAGGGTCACAGTGAAATAACTAAGGTTTCCAAAAAAACAGGACAAGCATGGGAAATGTATCAGTGATCAATCTATTGTATTGACAAATGTTCAGAGCTATTCCAGGGTATTCTTCATATTTATTACCACGCTATTGTTACGGGTAAAGCTAGCTAACTAAGTTATGATGAGTGTTAATTCAATGTTAAGATAGGCAATGTTTATTTAACAGTAAAACCCAACGGGTGTAAAATTTACATTTATAAATTTATAATATTTATGTCTGCTGAAACCTAAATGTTTGATCTGTTTTTGTGCAGTTCTGAGCCATTTGATACTGCAATATCACTGCAGTATGATCCGGAAAATATCTTATTGATACTGATAAAATATCCCTGTATCAAAAATAGTCCACCGGCAAGCCTTCTGCCCGCAGCTTTTTAACCCATTATTTGCCCAGGTATTGCAGGTGTGAAACAGATTATAGCTACCCTTCGCTTCGTAAAACGCATCATTTTTATCATAATTGGCGTGCGTCACGATATTCACCGGCTGTCCATCGGCGCCGGTGCGGAAACTATTATTGATATAGCCGATCAGCCGGGCATATTGATCTTTGTTAATCAGGATAGCCCGACAACTTTCATTTTCACGCAGGCCATGATAATAAGTGGCATGAATGGCAGAAGTGCTCAGGTTAAAAGCGGCTTTCAGTGCTGTGCTGGTTTTCAGGTCGCCCCAGGTAGGGGTTTCGAGGTAAAAGCCTTTGTCGCCCCACCCGAAAGCTATCAAGGTAGCGGTAGTATCGTTGCCCACCGTATTCTTAAAGGGAATAGACCGGCTCCAGTCGATTTGTGGTGTACGTACCGGTACCACAAGATCAGTATGCACGCCATTGGTGAGAATGTAAATCGTAATATCTGCATCGTTCACTACTTCACGTTGGGTACTCATACGGGAAAGGGTATACGCAGATAACAGATAAATGCCGATGAACAGGAAAAAAGCTAATAAGGTATATCCTGTTATTTTTAATAATTTCTTCAATGCCAGTACTTTTAGTCGATAGCACAAATTAGTATATTTTCTTATTTTGCGCCCTGATCAGTTTTTCTAACCCTGATTCGTGTCAGTTTTATGTTCCCTTTCTGGAGTAACTATTATTATCTTGTTATTGTTTTGCAGATTGTTTGTGTGGTGCATGCCTTAAAATCCGGCAGAAGAGAATGGTTGTATTTTATTGTATTTATTCCGGCGTTGGGAGTAGCGGTGTACCTGATCCGCGAACTATTACCAGACCTGCTGAGTGGCGACTGGAAAGAAAACCTGTTGCGGGCTATCTGGCCAAACGGGCGTATCAGTGAGTGGGAGAAAAAAGTACGTATATCAGATACCGTTACCAACAAATTGCAGCTGGCAGAAGCCTATGCCCAGCAAAAACAATACGATAAGGCCATTGCGCTGGCAGAAGAATGCGCCAATGCGTTTACCAAAGACGCAGGCATCCTGCTATTGTTGGCCCGACTGTATTTTCAGAGCGGCGATTATGCCAACAGCATCAGTTACTTCGATAAAGTAAATGCTTCCAAAGGTGTCAGAATGAGTAAGGCGGAAGATGAGCTGTTGTATGCACAGGCACTGGAAGCCATAGGTGAAGCTGCCAGGGCAGAAGAAGCTTATCAGAAAGTAATACAGGTACATCATTCCCTGGAAGCGATGTATTATTACGGGCTGCTGCTGAAGAAGCAAAACAGAATACCAGAAGCTAAAGCACAATTTGAACGTACCCGCCAGGAAATAGACCTGCATCCAAGATATATCCGTCGTACTATCCGTAAATGGGTATGGCTGTCCAGGAAGGAACTGGCCGGAATGTAAAAAAGCTCCGGTAGAAACCGGAGCCATCGTCTTACGCTATAAATTACGGCCCTTTTGGAAGTAAGCCTTAACACAAAGCTTTTAGCTGTTAGCTATTAGCTTTTAGTCTGGCAAAGATTGAACCCTGGCTATCAGGCAAATATTCGCGCTAATCTAAAAGCTAATGGCTAAAAGCTAACAGCTACTTAAAGTACGTAGTAGGTTGGTACCTGTACTGGTTCTTCCGGTGCACTGTATTGTTCGTGCAACATTTGCCGGAGGTCTTTTTCAATATTCCTGGCAATAGTGGTTACCGGTGTATCAGTTGGTTTGTTTTCGAATGGGTCCTGCAGGTTGATCGCCATCTTTTCGATCAACAGGAAGGAGGCGGCTATGGCTACTACCAATGGTATTTCCATAAAGCCCAGCACATCTATTAAGGCAAACGGCAATAACAGTATAAAGAAGATAACGGTGAAATGGGTGTATAAGCTGTAAGTAGCCGGAAATACAGTGTTCTTGATACGTTCACATTTACCCATGGAATCACAGAGCCTCGACAACGTCTGATCCAGTGCTATCTGCTGGTACTGATTAATCCAGCCCTGTTCCATTGCGTATTTGAGGTCTTTTCCATGTAAGAGCAACAGGGCAGCCGGTACGTTATCATATTTCATCAAATAGCTAAGTTCCCGTCTTGATAATAATCTGTCTACACCTTTGAGCGGATCTGTCTTTCGTAACGATTGTCCCAAACTGTGGCACCACGCTGCCTGTCGCTTTACAAAGCGTTCCTGGAAAAGTGTCAGGTCTTCCGACTGATAAGTTGCATCCATCAAACTTAATACCTGACGTGTCAGTGAACGCGAATCATTTACAATAGCCCCCCATATGGTTCTGGCTTCCCACCACCTGTCGTACGCCTGGTTAGAACGAAACGCCAGCAGCAAGGAGAGTACCGTACCCAGTACCATGGGCACGGACAGAGGAATCACCATATTGGTGAAATCATATTGGTAGTAAAAAATGTTGATGGTTAACGTGTAAATGGTCACCAGCAAAATTTCAAATTTGATCTTACCAAATACATATTTAAAAGGGATATCTTTCTTCAGTAGCATAAAATTGCTTTTATTCAGTGGCCAGCAAAAGTGCTGATATGGTGGATTTGCCTGTTACCAGTGGCTGACGCTGCAATTGTATCTTCATTTTCGGATAATTGCATTTGGCGATCAGTTTTTCCGGATCATAACTTCTTTTGGAAGGCGCATTGAAGTCGTGATCTGCGGGCTGAATAATCAGGTCGATGTTTTGTGCCAGCAGAAAGTTGCGTAATGCTGCACGGGTATTGCCGTGGAAGAATTCAATCTTCAGCTGGTGGATGGCGGTAGAATATTTATTACGGATAATTTCACAACCGTCCTGGAAGTCGTTCGAAATCAGTTCCAGGTGCCTACTGTTACGGGTATACGTAATCAGGTCAAACAAAGAGTCCGGCATCTGCAGCGCATGCATCAATATAATATTTACCGGCTCGTACGGATGTTGTGCTACAATGCTGTGCACATAACTGAGGGAGCGAAGAGAAAAATCTGTTGGTATGAGTATATTTTTCATGTCTGGTTCTTTTATAACAACAAAATTATTGCTGCGAAATAAGTAACCAGTAAGAGCGGCGTTAAAAGGTGGTAAGAATGTGGTAAGAATTTGGTAAGAAAAGCAGACGCTACAGTGGTAACTCCACCCTGATCTCGGTTCCGTGGTTTACCTGACTGTTTACCACAATATCTCCTTTATGCATACGGATAATATTCATGGCCAGCGGTAAGCCAATACCATAGCCCTTAAATGTAGCGGTATTGGAGGCGCGGAAGAAGGGCGAAAAGATATAGGGCAGGTCTTCCGGCGGAATGCCGATGCCCTGGTCTTTTACGATAATGATATTTTTCTTTTCAGTGGCTGCGAGTGCAATAGATACCGGCTGATTATCGGAATACTTGATGGCATTGATCACAATATTGCTAAGGGCCAGTTCGAGGAGTTGTTCGTTGCCGGGAATCAGTAATTTATCCTCTTCTTCCGGAAACAGGCTATAATCAATGGCTACCTTATTGCCAGGATGTAGCTTATCGATGGTATGTTTTACGGTAAACAATAACTCGTCGCTGCGTATCTGGCTCCATTCCTGTTTTTTGCCGTCAAAGCCGGTCTGGGCCAGGTGAAGCAGGCTTTTGGTGATGTGTTCCAGCCGGCCGGCTTCATGCAGGATATTCTTCAGGGAGTACACATATTTTTCGGTAGTACGTTCTTTATTCAGCGCCAGTTCAGCTTCCCCGATGATAGCGGTGAGCGGGGTACTGAGTTCATGCGAGGCATTGCTGACGAAGTTGTTCTGTGTTTCGAAAGCCGTTTCCAGGCGGTCCAGCATATTATTAAATGTACCGGCGAGGTCATTGATTTCGTCGCCGCTGCTATCTACGTTTAGGCGTAGGTGTAAGTTGCGGGAGCTGATACTTTTCACCTGCACCATCATATGCCGGATGGGTTTAAGAATATATTTGGAGAAGAAGATGCCGGCGCCCACCAGTATTACGCTGGAGGCCACGGAGCAGATGATTAATATTTTGCGCAGCCAGCCCAGGTATTCCACGCTATACTGATTGATAGCGGATACAATAACGATGTACAATCCTTGTTTGCTTTTATAAAGCACCCCTTCATAAAAGCGATCGCCTTCGCGCCAGGTGGCCTTGCCTTCCCGCTTTGCCTGGTCGTAAAAGCTGTGTGGGAGGGAGAGGTTCGCACTTTTCTGAATGCTGCCATCACTGGCGATGGGCAGAAAATATTCTTTTTCCGATGGTAATTTTTCAAGATGTTCGTCCCGTATTTCGTTATAGATAACGGAATCGGATTCATAGTAGGGGAGTGTAGCTTTAGCAGTAAGATAGGCGCGTATTTCCAGGCGTTTATAGAAATCCTCAAACGAGTGCTGGTTGGCAAAATAATACACCAGTATACTCATGCCGAGGATAGTGGAAATGGTTAAACCTGCAAATACCAGTAATATCTTAGTGCGTATCTTCATCGGCTTTATTTTCCCGGAGCATATAACCCAGTCCCACTACCGTATGTATCAGTTCAGTAGGCTGGTGTTTATTAATTTTTTTCCGGAGATAGTTAATATATACGTCTACTACTTTGGTGTTCATATTGAACTCGATGCCCCATACCTGCTCCAGTATTTCCAATCGGGAGAGGACTTTCCTTGGATTCTTCAACAGATATTCCAGCAGCCGGTATTCGGTAGCGGTGAGGGCAATGCTTTTCCCTTGTCTGCTGGCTGCTTTAGTATCGGTATTCAGTTCCAGGTCGGCCAGCGACAATACGGCGGGCGCTGTAACGGGAACGGGTATATCAGCTGGTGATTTTCTCCGCATCAGGCTACGGATGCGGGCTTCCAGCTCCTGTAGTTTAAAGGGTTTGATGAGGTAATCATCAGCGCCGCTATCCAGTCCCATGACAATATTTTCGGTAGTCCCTAAAGCGGTCAGCATCAGGATGGGAACATCCTGTTTGGCCGCACGGAGGGAGCGACATACTTCTATGCCGTTCATGCCGGGGAGCATTACGTCCAGTATAATCAGCCGGAAGGATGGGTTATTGAGTGCCATTTGCAGCCCGCTGGTACCATCCGGCGCTACGCTGACTTCGTAGCCAGCTTCGGAAAGCCCGCGGGTGATAACAGATACTACAGCCGGTTCATCTTCTATCAATAATAGTTTCATGAGCAGTAAAGGTAATTATGAATTACGAATTACAGGCTCTGACAACTGGGGCATTCTGTATGACTGCTGCTATTCCAGGTGGGTTACGCAGTTAAACAGCTCACAATGCCAGTTTTCGTCGGAGAACTGCAATCTGGTGATGGACGTATTTTTCATAGGAGGGGTAGGATGCATGGCAGGTAACAGGGCGTCTAACATTTGCCGTATAAAGCTGCCATGTGTGACCAGGAGTATTTTTTTGCCGGGATTTTCTACAAGAAGGTCGGTTAGAAAAGCGCTGCCCCGTGCTACTACGGATGCATTGCTTTCCATGCCCAGGTCCAGTAGTTTCCAGGATGCGCCCCATTTAGCCTGTCGTTCTTCTTCTGTAGTGCCCTCTATGAGGCCACCGCCGGCTTCTCCCAGCCGATGGTCTTCTATCACCGAATCCAGCCCTAATTCCTGGGCAACGATGGCCGCTGTTTGACGGGCGCGAATCAGGTGACTGGAATATACCAGGTCCCAGGTTTCGCCGCTGAGCCGCTGTCCCAGTTTGAGGGCCTGCAGTTTGCCTTCATCATCCAGCGGGATGTCTGAATGGCCTTGCAGTTTGCCTGCTTTGTTCCAGGAAGTGGTGCCATGGCGGATGATCGCGATTTGGGTCATAATCTGTCTGTTATTCATTCGGGGGACAAATATATATAAATCGGATCGGGGTAATAGCTGTGGATTCATGATCCTTAGCTAAAATTGACAAAAAAATGAAGTCAGGCTCAACACTTTAGATGTATTTTATATATTAGATAATCTCCACTTAATCATTTATTTATTCACTTTCAAAAACAAATTGTTATGTCGACAATCATTTCCTCCGTTCCAAGATTGCAGTATCCTTTCCCTGATCTTAAGAATGCACATGCCGACCGTATAGAGGCGGCCACCAAGCAATGGCTTACTGATGAATATGGCAGTTTACCGTACGATTTTCAGACGAAACAAAAGAAGTACAAGTATTGGGAAACCAACGTTGGGCACATGGGCGCCCGCATGTATCCTGTGGCTGATTTTCAACAGCTAACCCCTATCTGTCGTTTCCTGTTATGGGGATTGTCAAATGATGACTATTACGAAGATTGCACGATGAGTCAGTTACAAGCCCTGCGGGAGCGCGCTGTGGCTATTCTAAAGGGGTATCCGCTGGAGGCAACGGACAATGAACTGTTCAATCAGTTAAGATTACAACGAAATGAAATGCTGGCTTTAATGCCTGATTACTGGATGAATCGCTATACAGAAAGCATTGATCGTGGATTTGAAGGGATGCAACTGGAAGCTCCTTATAAAGCAACGATGCAGTACCCTTCTGTAGCGGACTATATGGCGATCCGGGAAAAAGCAGTTTTGGTGTATCCTTTAATTGACCTCGTAGAGTTACAGATTGGTGCCGCTTTACCAGATGATATTTTTTATCATCCGCATATCCAGCGTATATCCGCACTGGTTTGCCGTATTCTGGCGTGGTGTAATGATTATTTTAGTGTGAAGAAAGAACGGGGAAAAGATGTAATGAATCTGATTCTCGTTATCGAAGCAGAAGAAAAGGTAACACTGGAACAGGCCTATATGAAGGCAATAGCCATTCATGACCTGGATGTGGCAGCATTCATCAGGCTTCGGGACAACCTTCCTGAACATTTTGGAGAGTTTAAGCCAATGGTGGAGAACTTCATCTATCATCTTGGGTTACTCATCTCAGGACATAAATCCTGGTATGAGAAAGATACACTACGTTATAAAGTAAAAGATAACAACTAGTGTTCCACTACCGGGTGGGTGGCTAAATACTTATTCAACAAAGCCCTTACTTCCACAAAAGCAATTGGTTTTGGGATCAGTTCATTAGCGCCTGCCCGGATCATTGTTTGTCCGTCCTCATTAAACCCATCTGCTGTTACCGCAATAATCAGCGTGTCTGAAAAGCGCTGATCCTGGCGTAACAACGTTATTGTTTCATTTCCATTCATCACCGGCATATGCGCATCTACAAAAATAATGTCGGGTAAAAATTCTTTCGCCACGGTTAATCCCTCCAACCCATCCTGCGCAGCTTTGGTATCAGCACCCATGCCTTCCAATAGTTTGGTCAATATCTTTTGAGACATTGAATTATCTTCCACTACCAGGGCTTTTATCCCCCGTAAATTTGTATTGGCTACTGCCGGTTTGGCTTTGACCAATGTGCCTTCCTGTAATGGGAGTGTCAGAATGAATGTGGTACCCGTTTTAGAGCTGCTCTTTACGCTGATATTACCTTCCAGCAGATTAGCTAATTGTTGCGTAATATATAATCCTAACCCGGTGCTTTCTATTTCCCGGTCTTCTGTTTTTACAAATGGCTCAAAAATGGTTTGCAACTTTTCTTCGCTAATGCCTTTTCCATTATCCTGAACAGACAGCTGCCATTTGTTTTGCTGGCGGGAAGCCTTTACCTGTATGGTGGTTTTCTTTTCGGTAAACTTTATGGCATTGGAGATCAGGTTATTTAATATCTGTTTTAGCTTTACTTCGTCACCCATAATTACGCCGGGCAATGTAGGGTCAATGTCCAGTGTAATGGTGATCAATCTGGAAGCCGCAATGTATTGATGCATGTTAATGACCTTCTCCAGCCAGGGCGCCAGCTCAAAGGGAGTGGTGCGGAGGTTATGCATTTTTCCCTTTTCTATTTCTGCCAGATCCAGTACATTATTTACAATGAGTCGCGCATCATAACAGGCCTCTATCAGATCATTGACGTAGGTATTTAATCGCTCATGTTCCGGGTGTTGGGCAATATCTTCCTTTAACAATTGTACAATACCAAATATGCCATTAAGTGGCGTACGGATTTCGTGGCTAATCTCTTTGACAAAATTAGATTTTGATTCATCCGATTTTTGCAGTTGCTGCTGATAGGCTTTGTTTTTCAGGTCATAAAAATTAATGACCTGTAAAATTAGCGTGAGGATTCCTGTCATGGCCAGCCAACGGAAAAAGAAGCTAACATTTGAAGACAGGTGTATGTATGGGATAATATTATAGTAGAAATTAATTTCGGTTAATACCAGCATACCAATAGATACACCAAGATAAACCCTTCGCATGCGTGTGCTGTCAGTGATCAGATAGGAAGCCATGATCAGGAAAACAATCAATAGCTGTATTTCAATGACCGGCCCGAGGATCATACCGAAGTAGGTAGCGCAAATACATTGTAATACGTAGATGGCTACACGTACTGCTTTAATTTTCCCAATGTGGTTGAAATAAACAAGACTGGAAAATGCCAGAAATTCAAGTATTACCGGAATAATAATCAGCCTGGTATTAAGCAGGTAGCTGAAGATCAACCCGATAGAGAGCACCAGGGCGGCCGTACTTAAGCTGAGGCAGTTGACAATCACTACACCTTTTCGTTCTTCCTCATTTTGGGCATAAGTGGTGCCTGCATTAATTAGTCGTGAAATTATCGGGATCTTTYTCAATACATTCATTAGTCGTAGCAGTGTTTTAGTAGCAATGACATCAGGGTGGACTTTAAACGCAAAGAAGGACGCTTGTTGTTGTAGGTTTGTACTAATGTTTAATATTTGAACAGTAATGATCTTCTGAGGTTGTCTAGTCGGTTATCCTGTCTGTCTTTATCGGGTATTCATAGTGAATGTTAATGATAACAGTCATCATCAACTTTTTCAAAGTTATATTTTTTATTGAAACCACCAAATTCTGAATTTCGTCAGCATTCAATCCCGATTACCAACTTATCACTACATTTGTTACTATGGAAAAAAGTACCAAACCGAACGAAGAAAAGCCCGAAAAAAAGGAAGATAACGCAGTGGAAGAACCTATTATCCATGATGGTTCCGGTGGCGCCTTTGAAGGTACCGAAATGGTATCGGAAGAGCGGGATGATAAGCCCCGTCCTAAAGGGCCAATGCCCTATTAACCAGTCTGCTTTGATATAGCCGGGTAGTGCGGCATTAAATCGTTACATTAGTTGTACCAAAAAAGTAATGCTTATGTTATCCTTGGAAAAAATCAGCGAACTATTAGGAAAGGAAAGTGATACCCTGCTTCAACATGAAAGCAAAACGATCAGCAAAGATATGCTGCATCTGCCGGGACCGGATACAGTGAATAAAATTTATCAGCCTTCCAGCCGTAATCCGCAGGTACTGCGTAGTTTGGGGCAGTTGTTGAATCACGGGCGGTTAGCAGGTACCGGCTATATGTCTATACTACCTGTAGATCAGGGCGTGGAACACAGTGCAGGCGCATCTTTTGCTAAATACCCCGCTTATTTCGATCCTGAAAATATTGTGAAACTGGCCATAGAAGGGGGCTGTAATGCGGTGGCGTCTACCTTTGGTGTGTTGTCGTCCGTTTCCCGCAGTTACGCCCATCGCATTCCGTTTATTGTAAAAATTAATCATAATGAGTTGCTGACCTATCCCAACCGGGCCGACCAGGTGATGTATGGCACTGTAGAAGAAGCCTGGAACCTGGGTGCAGTGGCGGTGGGGGCTACTATCTATTTCGGCTCTGAACAATCAGACCGGCAGCTGGTGGAAGTATCGCAGGCATTTGAAAGAGCGCATGAATTAGGAATGGCCACCATCCTCTGGTGCTACCTGAGAAATGATGCATTTAAGAAAGATGTGGATTATCATTTGTCGGCCGACCTGACCGGGCAGGCGAATCATTTGGGCGTTACCATTCAGGCGGATATTATCAAGCAGAAGTTGCCCACTGTAAATGGTGGCTATAAAGCACTGAATACAGGTAATTCCTCGTATGGTAAACTGGATGAGCGCATCTATACCGAGTTGACTTCTGATAATCCGATTGACCTTTGCCGTTATCAGGTAGCCAATTGCTACATGGGACGTATGGGCTTAATCAATTCCGGTGGCGCTTCTGATGGCGCTGCTGACCTGGCGGAAGCTGTACGTACGGCGGTGATCAATAAAAGAGCCGGTGGAATGGGATTGATTTCAGGGCGTAAAGCTTTCCAGCGGCCTATGGCAGAAGGAGCGGCGTTGTTGAATGCGATTCAGGATGTATACCTGAATGAACAGATTACAATTGCCTAGGTGCTGGTTGCTGTCTGTGAACCAGGATTAGACTGATTATAATGATTGCATAATTTGATTTAAAAAGATGAGCAAAGATTGACGCGGATGTCTGCAACGATCTTTGCTCATCTTTTTAAATTACATTAAATATAAACGAAGATATAAGCCAACAATTAAAGAATATCACCTGCCGCTAACCGGCCGGAAAATTACTGCCAGCACATTAAGGTTGATTGCTTTGGATAGCGTCACATTATAGTATGGCCGCGCATTATTTTTTCTCCAGAAAGTATTGGAAACCTCGGCTCCGAAAGTCAATCCGGATAATGGTTCCGTAATCCATGTTCTTGCGAAAAAGAATCCGTTGGTGGTTTTGTTATACAATGCCTCGATACTCCTCGTTACGTTTCCAGTTCCGCTGGTATAACTAATATTAAGCCCCACAGATGCCTGTACCCGTACACTGATATATTTATTTTCATGATTGAGAAGGATTCCAACGACTCCCAGATAAACGTCATAGACATTGAGAGGGATTACAGCGTTAGGTGGTAGTGGAAATTCGATGGGGGTTTTAATAGATGGGTTCACGGCGATAAAGGAATCAGAGGAATCGTTCTTTTCTCCGACGACATAATTCGATGATGTTATCCGGGTTCTGCGCCAGATAAATTCAAATTGTGGGGCATAATAGAGCTGCGAAGTCTTTTCAGCCGCACTTAATTTCCACAAACGGATCAGCGGACTAAAGGATGCACCAAGATTATCAGAGACCCGGCTGGAGGTAAAAGTGGCTTGGTTTCTATAGTATTTGACCTTATCGCCTCCAATGGGAACTGCCCTGGCAACATATCGTGTTTGTGCCGCAGTGTCAGTAGTAGTCACGGTTCTGTTACCATACAATGTTAAAGTAAAGCCMCAGTCTTTACCTGGTTTGGGAGCTACAAAAATATTGGTAGCGAAAAATAGGTTTTGGGCTTTAATACCGTCTACAAGATCGAAGTTGGTACCAATGTAAGCGAGGTAGTTAAGGTTATTCAAGGTCGATGCTCCCTGTATTGTTAACTCCAGTTCCGTATTGTCCTTAGCCTTATTGATGCTCACCTTTTCACCATCTTTGGTGATCTCGAAATCCAGAAATAAAGCTCTGTCCCGATCGGAATCCTGATCTTTTTTTACCCGCAGATAGAACGTGTATTCGTTTGATATTTTGTCCAAAGTAGTGGACGTAAAATCCATTGAGTAGGCTGATTTTGGTAACGTAGACTTTGCGTCATTCTGTTTAAAGGTAATGGTGTAAAGAGGTAGCGAGTCTGCGTGAATCTTAATGGAGTCAGCCAGAACGGTAACAGGATATATCACCTCATCACCTCGACTGATAGTGTCTTTGGCTGTTTTAAAGTTAATTAATACGGATTGGGAACTGGCAGTGAAGGTAATACCTGCGCAGGTAAGAAACAGAAATAGAGATCTAAACATAGTATGGATTTGGGCGTTAATAATCGATTATTTCGAGACTTAAAAATCCGGTCAGATAATGATAGATAGCGTGTTGCTAATGGACGAGTATTGTCGTCAATGATTTTGGAATTAATTAGATATAGATTGTTGCTTTGGGGTGCCAGGAATACAGATCACATGCTCTTTCTATAGTACTAAAAATAGTATTTGCTCAGATGAAAGGACAGTACGCTCATTTAGAGCAAACACTTCCGTAAAGATAGGGAAAAAATAATAGTGACAAAATTTTCGTCTGGTACCCTACTACATATCGGTAGGATACCAGACAAAGTCCTTATATAATACGTGGGATCTCGCATCAGCTCAAGGAATGTAATCAGTCTAATCCTGTCCACAGAGAAAATCCGCAGCTATTACCCTCTTACTTGTCCATCCCCATGGATAAACCATTTCTCCGTCACTAGTTTTTCCAGTGCAAAGGGTCCACGGGCATGTAATTTCTGCGTAGATATGCCAATCTCCGCACCGAGTCCGAATACGCCGCCATCCGTAAATCGCGTAGAGGCGTTTACGTATACTGCGGCCGCATCTACTTCATTCAGGAATCGTTCACTGATCGCAGTGTCGCGGGAGATGATGGCTTCCGAATGACGGGAAGAATGCTTTTGAATATGCGATAGTGCTTCGGGTGCACCGGACACTACTTTCACCGAGCACTGGAGGGATAGAAACTCCCGGCCAAAATCTTCCGGTTGTGCTGCTTGTAAGTGTGGGTAGTTGTTTTTTTGCAGCAGGCTAAAGGCTAACGGATCTGCATATACGTTTACTGCGTAAGGCAGCAGTTTCGGCGCCAGCAGGGCGAGGAAATCTGCGGCCACGGCTTCGTCTACCAGCACGGTGTCCAGCGCATTGCATACCGAAGGGCGGGATACTTTGGCGTTGGTGACAATGTTGGCGGCCTGTTGCAGATCGGCTGTTTTTTCCACGTAAGTATGGCACACGCCGGCGCCGGTTTCAATAACAGGCACGCGGGAGTTGGCTCTCACGAACTCTATCAGTTGTTCGGAGCCACGGGGAATAATGATATCGATATATTTTACCGCGGTCAGCATTTCCGTCACCAGGTTACGGTCTGTAGGAAGCAGCTGTACCGTGTTTGCATCTACCTGAAATTCTTTCAATACTTCCTGTATCAGTTGTACCAGGAAAATGTTGGTATGAAAGGCATCCGAACCACCACGCAGTACGCATACGTTACCAGAGCGGATACAAAGCGCCGCTACATCGATGGTAACATTGGGTCTGGATTCATAGATAACGCCTACCACACCCAGTGGTACCGTTTTCTTTTGTATCAGCAGACCGTTGTCCAGTGTTCTTTCCAGTTGCAATACACCAGCGGGATTAGGCAGGTTGGCGATGTCTTCCAGGCTGGAAGCCAGATCGCGGATGCGGGCAGGGGTCAGCAGCAGGCGATCCTTTTTGGGGTCTTCATCCGGCATACGATCCAGGTCCTTTTGGTTTTCGGCGCTGATGTTGTCAGATTGTATGAGGATCACGGCCGCCAGTCGCCGCAGCAGGGCCTGTTGTTGGGCATCCGGCAGGGTACGGATAGATACGCCCGCCTGTTGTGCCTTTTCCAGTAAAGGTTGTATAGTTTGCATGATCATGTACTTATTAGGCCTACAACAATACGATATCGTCGGCGTGTGCTACTTCGATGTTTTGTGCTTTATGTTGCACATCGAGCAGGTCGGAAGCTATTTTCGCCCGGCCTACGGCAATGGCGATATTATCTTCGTTCACGATTTCGATGACTTCTCCGCATTCAAATTTTTCCAGCACGGTTTTTACGCCTACTGCCAGCAGGCTATGACGCTTTTCCAGGGCTGCTGCGGCGCCGGCATCTATTTGTATTCTGCCGGTGACCAGGCTGCCGCTGGCCAGCCATTTCTTGCGGGCAGGCATACTGCAGGGCTGCGGTAAACACAAGGTACCCGTTTTACCTGCAATGGCATTGAGTATGCCATCTTCCGTACGAATACCAAAAATCACTACCCGGATGCCCATCCTGGTAGCCAGGCGGGCAAAGGTGAGCTTGGATACCATGCCACCGAGTCCCAGGGCAGACTTCTCTTTGTCGGCCAGTCCCAGGGCGGCTTTATCGATTACGTCGATTTGCGGTACTACCTGTCCGGATCTGTCCAATACGCCTGCTACAGAGGTGCTGAACAGCAGGAGAGAGGCGCCAAAGCCTACGGCGATCAGGGTGGCCAGTTCATCGTTGTCGGAGAATTTCAGCTCCAGGCTGCTCACCACGTCGTTTTCGTTGGCAATGGGAATGATATTGCTGGCCCACAGCTCTTCGTAGGTGCGTTTTAGCTGCAGGAACTGGTTCCGGTCGGAGAAGTGCTGCCGTTCGCACAAGCTCTGTGCTACAGCAATATTGTAAGGGGCAAAGTAACGGCTGTATTTATTTAGCAGCAGTGGATTACCTACGGCTGCAGCGGCTTTGCGCTCGCTGATAGTGCCGTTGTACTGGCGTAAAAATTGTTTCCCCGCCGCTACCGCGCCGGAAGATACCAGCACGATGTGATAGTCGGCATGTAAAGCCGCCACCTGCCGCGCAATGCCGGCAATCACGGTTTCATCCAGGTCTCCATTCTGATGGGTAATAGAGGCCGTTCCAAATTTTATGACAAGTATGGGTTTGCTCAATTTCGGTTGCATTTGGCGCCTAAATTAATATTCAGAATGCGAAATTCTAAATGTAAAATTCCTGTCAGGTGCCGAATAAAATTTTATATTGGCAGCAATATTCTTTACCAGCAAACGTATGCAGAAATTAGCACCTATCTTTATAACGGCTACCATAGCCTGCCTTGTGGGGTATATGCCCCAGGCTTCCGCACAGCAAACCCTTCGCCGGCAAATTGCGGATATCGGCGGACATATATCAGGAAAAGTAGGCGTATTTGTAAAAGTACTGGAGACGGGAGACACGGTGTCGCTTCGCCGCGACGGTCATTTCCCTATGCAGAGCGTATATAAGTTTCCGGTGAGCATTGCCGTCCTGCAGCAGGTAGATGCTGGCAAAATGAGGCTGGATCAGCCAGTGAAGATTGAAAAATCGGATCTGACCACCGACGGCCACAGTCCGCTGCGGCAAAAGTATCCCGAAGGTAATGTGACACTCACCCTGCGGGAGCTGCTGGACTACAACATACGCGAAAGTGATGGCAGCGCCTGTGATATCCTGTTTAAACTGCTGGGAGGCCCCGCAAAGGTCAATGCAGCCATCCACAACCTGGGTGTCAAACAAATTGCCATCAGCACTACCGAAGAAGCACAGGTAAGCAAGACGAATCTGCGCACGCAATACACCAACTGGTGCACTCCACAGGCGATGACACAGCTGCTGGAGATATTTTATACCAAACCGGTTTTATCTGATAGCAGTCGTAACTACCTGCTGTATCTCATGACGACCTCCACCCCCGGTGCAAAAAGACTAAAAGGGTTATTGCCTGCAGGCACCGAAGTAGCCCATAAAACCGGCACTTCCTGGACCATCGGAGGCTTAACTGCTGCGCATAATGATGCCGGCATTATTACGCTTCCCAACGGAAAACATATAGCCATCACCGTATTTGTATCTGATACCAACGCTGGCGACGATGACCGTGACGGCACCATTGCAAAGATTGCCAGGGCGGTATGGGATAGCTATGCCCACTAGAAAAAAATATCGCCATTGTTTGTTGTTTCGTGCAGAATTCCGGAATATTGCAACTGATTTGTAATACCCGTTTTTAGCCCGGCCCTGTGTGTCATGTAGCCTTGCGATAAAACCATCATGAAGAACCATCACCCATAACCCAGATATTTATGATTATTGTTTACCAGATCAGATCCATGGAGCATACCCGGAAACATTATCCGGACCTGGCATGTCCTGCAGCCAATGGTGGCGGCACCGGCGTGACTGTTGCAGTATTGCAGCGCTACATCTGGTTCGTAGGCCCCATGATGCCTTCCCTGAAGTATGGAGTTGCCTTCTGCGACAATGGAGAAAGAATTCCGGCGTCAAAATGGACACCAGAGATTACCGCGAAATACAAAGAGCTGAAAGCGGGTACCCGCACGCCGCTGCGTTTGTGGCGGGGCCTGATTGTTATTCCATCCTTTATACTGGTGCTGGCGCTATTTGCGAGAATCACCAAGTTTAAAAAAGACCGCGGGGATAAAGAAGTAGCTGCCCTTGTAGCTGATCCTAAAGTGGGCGATATTTTTTATGCCAACAATGGAGGTAGATTGGTGGTGGATGGCAACAGCGCCAGGGCTACAGATGATGTCTATGCGTTGTTTAAAGTAACGAATATCAGTGGCGACAGTATTTACGTAGTTCCCGGTAATGCCAGCAGGACAGGCACCGCCGATAAGCCCATCAATCCTTATACTTCCGGTTTCTGGGAGGATCTGGAAAAAGAAACGAATACTTACAGCGCTGCTCCGGTGATTATTTCCCTGAAAAGCCTGCATCAATATCAATATTTTTTCAGGCTGCCGCGTGAGGCGCAAAGCTCTCCGGGCAGGGTTTATAATATCGTTCGCGCTGATAAATAAGTATAAAGATGGAACAAACCCCTTCACCCAAAAAGAAACCCGTTTACCACGATAGTGAGTATGAGTATGTAAACGGTATGTCTAAAAAGGCATGGCCCACACTGGCATTAACGCTGGTGGTTAGTGCTGCATTTTATACCTTTGCCGTAATGAGGTTTCGGGAATTATCGGCCTGGGAGGCCGCCGGCGGCCGCATCCGGATGACCAGCACCGAAAAGCTCTGCTATGATATAGGCGGCGTTTGGTTATTTCCTGTATTGATAGGCATATTTGCTACAATAGTACTGGCTTTAGGAATCAGACAGTATTTAAGGAGGAAGCGGCTGCTGCAAGACTAATGCCTCCTGCTAAATCAGGTATATGAAATATCCCCAAATCATGTTGTTGTGTTGGCTGCTCATACCGGCCACCCCGATGTTTGCGCAAACAAAAAATATGGACACCCTACTCACCACTGGATGCTACACCGCCAGCCAGATGGAAATGGCAGAAGAGCTGTGCATTTTCGATAACCACAGGTTTCTTTATTCGATGAGTTATGGTGCCGCGGATCAGTTTACGAAAGGCGTTTGGCAACAACAAGGCGATACCCTTTACCTGAATTCAGATAAGCCTGCGCCTAAGTTTAACATAACGGCAGCGCAGGATAAAGCAGTGCCACCAGGTAAGATATTGTTAGTGTTTGCGTTTAACTATCAACATGCCCCTTACATTGTMTGTCAATTTTCTGCACATCCATCTATGGATTCACTGATGGTGTTAAAAGAACATGCCAATGGATTTGAAGCACTGGCGGACCAACCAGTTTACCGGCATTTGAAGGTACTTCACAGTATGTACGATACAACGTTTTTTGATTTTCCGGTACCACCAGAAGCCAATAAGTTAACGATTGCGCCAGGAGAAGGATTAGGGAGATTACAGTTTAACCGGGAAGCCTTCCTGATTTTTAAAGACAAGCTGATAAGCGTTACGAATAAGGATCATCAATTTATTTTTTCCGGCAAACCGCCTGTAGAGGCGATGAGATATGCTGAAGAATAGCCGAAAGCGGAAAGCAGAAAGCAAAAAGCTATTAAAGCGAATGACCTGAGCAAATGAGTAAATTAAATACTCGCTCAGGTCATTCGCTTTAATAGCTTTTTGCTTTCTGCTTTCGGCTATTTCTTCATATACTTGAGATACTCATTCTCAATATCTGTCAGATCAATTTTATTCACTTTATTGCCATCATAGAGCCAGGCTTCCCAATTGTATTTAGGATCATTTAAATCGAGGGTGGTGGCGTGTCCTGATTTGGATTCGAAATGAAGTTTTCCTCCATTGGGAGCCATCACCTTTATGCCTTTCCCTTCCAGAAAGATACGGGCATCTGCCATGTAGTTCTGGTTATCATCCGCCATGGTGTAGAAGGCTTCTTCTCCATTTTCTTTCTTTAACTTTTCAAGTTGGATGCTGTCAGGAGCATATAATACGGCGCAAGGTTGTGAAATTCTTTCAGCACCAGCTGGTACGTCGGATGATGATGGCGGTGCAGCGGCGGTAGCGGTTTGTTCTTCGGCGACTTTACTCTCATGGCAGGCGGCAAGCGTAAATAGTGCTACAGGTAATAAGAGGTGCTTTTTCATGGTTTTCATAGCAATAGTTGTTTGGCATATTTTGATAGCCCTGTTGCGGGTGGTCCGGCACAGGTAATCGCAAGATAAGGTAAAAATATACCGGGTGCAACTATTAAGCAGTGGCCGGAAAAGGGGACAAAATCCCTCAGCGCCGGGGGGCGACTTATTTTTTTAGTGGCTGCTGGTCTGCTGTATGTCCCTTCCATGGCGGCTATTAACTGTATTGTGAAGAAAAAGCAAAAATCAGGTCAAAAAAAATCCATTGAAATATTTCGATATTTGGAAAAATGTTTTACTTTTGTTGCATGGATTTAGCAGTTATAGAAAAAGCAGCAAATGCCATCGCCGACAAACATCGATTATCTATTATAATGGAAGTTGTTAAGAAGGGCAAGCTGATTTGTGGTGATGTATGTGAGTTTACGTGTTTATCGCAACCTACGGTGTCGCATCACGTGAAGATCCTGGTGGATAGTGGTGTGCTGAATTCTTCAAAAAATGGCAGAATTGTGGAGTTAACGCTCAATAAAGAGATGATGAAGCAACTGTCGATGTTCTTTTTACAATTAAGCTGAGGGACTACCGGGCGGGTTTACCAACAGCTTTTTTTATAGATTAATACATTGAAGTTTTTGAATCAATTTGTATAAAGAGAAGAAAATTCTCTTTTTTTTGAAACTATTACATTGATAAACTTAAATAAATCAATAGGATGGCACAGTTACAAAATAAGACTGCTATTATCACGGGCGGTAACAGCGGCATAGGATATGCAACAGCAGCAGATTTTCTGGAGAAGGGCGCAAAGGTATTAATCACAGGACGCAGACCAGATGCCGTACAGCAGGCAGTGGATGCACTTGGCAACGGAATTGATAGTTTTATTGCAGACCAGGGAAAGGTAGAAGACGCAGCAAAATTAGCGGAGTATGTGCGTGACCGTTATGGAAAGATAGATATCCTGTTTGTAAATGCAGGTGGCGGCAAATTTGGGAACTTTGCCGACGTAACGGAAGAATTATTCGACAGTATGATGGACACCAATCTGAAAGGCGCATTTTTCACGGTCCAGCACTTACTCCCCTTATTGAATGATGGTGGTACTATTATCCTGTTATCCTCTGTTAACGCATACGCCGGTATGCCAGGATCAGTAGTATACAGCGCCAGCAAAGCCGGCTTGAACTCACTGGGTCGTACTTTATCCAGAGAACTGGCAGGTAGAAAAATCAGAGTGAACATCGTGAATCCGGGACCTATTGATACGCCTATTCTTGAAAAGGCGGGTGTACCCAAAGAAGCCCTGAATCATGATATGCTGGCAACGAAGATACCGCTGGGCAGAATCGGACAGCCGGAGGAAGTAGCTAAACTGGTATCCTTCCTTGCTTCAGATGATGCCTCTTTTATCACCGGCGCCGAATACAATGTAGACGGTGGTCTGACAGTACACCCATTAATCGCCTAATTTCTCAAATCAATTATTCATGTCATCATTAAAAGATAAAATCGTTGTTATCACAGGAGGTAACAGCGGC
Source organism: Chitinophaga sp. 05T412 (assembly GCF_056396465.1). NCBI lineage: Bacteria > Pseudomonadati > Bacteroidota > Chitinophagia > Chitinophagales > Chitinophagaceae > Chitinophaga > Chitinophaga sp. 05T412. The sequence goes on along the minus strand of NZ_JBFTLN010000011.1, from coordinate 133,278 downwards.
ATAGGTTACGCAACCGCTCAATCATTTTTAGCAAAGGGCGCAAAGGTATTGATAACAGGTCGTAATCCGACGGCGATACAGGAAGCTGTTCGCTCACTCGGACATCCTGCAGAAGGTTTTAAAGCAGATCAGGYGGATTTAGGCGATGCAAAGCGGTTAGCGGAATATGTACAGGGAAGATTTGGAAAGATTGATGCCTTGTTTATAAATGCAGGTGTGGCGAAACTGGCACCGTTTGAAACGGTTACACCAGACTTATACGATGAATTAATGAATGTTAATTTCAAAGGCGCCTTTTTCACCATACAGGCATTATTACCACTCCTGAATGACGGCGGTTCTATTACGTTGCTGTCGGCCCTGAATGCTTATTCAGGTTCTGTTAACGCCTCGGCGTTGTCGGCCAGCAAAGCCGCATTGAACTCCCTGGGCAGAACCTTGTCAAGAGAACTATCCAGCCGTAAAATACGCGTGAATGTAGTGAATCCGGGTATCATTGATACTCCCTTACTGGAAAAGGTAGGCCTGCCGGATGTTTTCAAAACACACCTCGGCAACATCACACCTATAGGCAGATTAGGAAAGGCGGAAGATATTGCGAACATGGTCACTTTCCTCGCTTCAGACGAAGCGTCCTTTATTACAGGTGCGGAATATAATGTAGACGGTGGCCTGATGGTACACCCGTTGATCGCTTAATAAATGATCCTGGGCATTGCGGTGTGCAGCATTGTGCAAATGCTGCACCAGCAGCAGGGACATCAAAAAGATTTTCTTTGTTGATTACAGTTAACGGTTGTTTGGATGTTAATCCCATTGGTTGCAAGTCAGATGCTGCTTGCTATACAAGCATCTGACTGCAACTTGTAATAGTGTGCAAAATATAATAAGTTGTAAGTTAAAAGGGCCGGAATAGTCTTATTCCGGTCTTTATCTTTTTTATGCACTCATTTTTTTAATCAGTTTACCTAATGTCTTCAATCCATCATCTACCTGCTTATTCCACGGGTTACCGAAACTGATACGCATACAGTTGTTGTATTTGTTCTGCAGGGAAAAAATTCTGCCGGGACAGAAGCTGATCCTGTGTTTGAGGGCCTGTTGGAATAATTCAAATGTATTGATGGATTCATCCAGCTCTACCCACAGCACACAGCCACCCTGTGGCCGCGAAATGCGGGTGCCTTCCGGGAAGTATTCGCTGATCGCCTGCGAATACCGTAAACACTGTGTATGCAGCATTTTTCGCAGATTCCGTAAATGGAATTCGTAACGGCCAATTTCCAGAAAATGCCCTACCGCCGCCTGTGGTAGCGATGCGCACGCGATAGAGTGATTCTGTTTCATCATCAGCACTTTTTCCTTGTATTTGCCCGGCATCGTCCAGCCAACACGATAGCCCGGCGCCAGCGATTTTGAAAAAGAATTGCAGAGCAGCACATGCCCGTATTTATCAAAGGTTTTGCAGTTGACCGGGCGTTGTTTGGAGAAGTACAGATCGCCGTAAATATCATCTTCTATCAGCGCTATATCATACTTCACCATCATGTCTACCAGCTCCTTTTTATTTTTATCCGGCATACAAGACCCCAGCGGGTTATTGTAATTAGTCACAAAAAGACAGGCCTTGATTTTATGACGGGGAATAGCTTTGTCGAGGTAGGCCAGGTCTACGCCGGATACCGGATGAGTAGGCACTTCCAGCACCCTTAATCCCAAACTTTCCGCCAGCTGCATAGATCCATAATAAGCCGGACTTTCAATCGCAATAGTATCGCCTGGTTGTGTGATAGCTGTGAGGCACAGTGTGAGCGCATCCATGCAGCCACTGGTCGTCACCACATCATCTGCAGTGTAGGCGCTGCCCCAGCTGAGCGACATCCGCGCTATCTGTCCGCGCAGCAGCTCATTKCCCGGCAGTGGCTCGTAGCCAATACCATTGTTAGGCAGCGTACGCAACGCATGTACGACGGCCTTCGCCATTTTAGCCGCAGGCAATACTTCCGGCGGCGGAGTGGCTACTGAGAAATTCAAAAAATTAGGGTTGCGGATCTGGCTAAATACTTCCATCACCATATCGCTGACCGTAGCTTCACTGGCTTTCTTTACCGGCGCACAGGTAGAGGGCATGGCCGGCATACGTTTGGACGTAAACCGGATATAGTAGCCCGACTTAGGCCTGGATTCAATTAATCCTTTTGATTCAAGGTGATAATAAGCCTGGAAAGCAGTGGTTAAACTGATCCCTTGTTGCTTGCTGAGCATGCGCACAGACGGGAGTTTTTCCCCGATTTTCATGACATCTTTTTCTATCAGCTGTTCTATGTTATCAGCTACCTGCAGATACAGGTGGTCGGCGGTTTTTATCATGGCAATGCAAATCTGATCTGGTCAAATTTACAATTTTGCCATCTGTTTTATTTTTATTTTTTCGGGAGATATCATTTTAATTGTTGACTACTTAGCCGTCCGAGCGTTTGCACGGCCCATTCCTGGTCTTCATCCCAGGGATTGGCATTAGTAAGCCGGATACAGTTATGATAGCGGTCCTGGCTGGAAAACAGCGAGCCCGGTGTAAACGTAATGCCTTGCGCTACGGCGGCTTCATGCAGTCGCCAGGTATTTACCTGCTGCGGCAGCACCACCCATAAGCTGATGCCGCCATTAGGGCGTGTCAGCTGCGTATCCGCCGGAAAATATTCCTGTATCGCTCTCGTCATCTGCATCGTTTGCTGGCTGAGCTGTTGCCGTAGGTATTTCAAATGTAAATCCAGTCGTTGCTGGTCCAGGAATTTGGTGAGCACCAGCTGTGGCAACATGCCCGTCGCCGCAGAAGTCATGAATTTCAGCTGCGCAATTCTTTCATGATAGCGGCCTCCAATTACCCAGCCGATGCGAAGGCCCGCGGCAATGGATTTAGACCAGGAGGAACAATACATGACCAGTCCTTCTTCATCATAGGATTTCACCGTGCGGGGACGCTCCGGCGCAAAATGCAGATCGCCATATACATCATCTTCTATCAGCGGCACCTGGTATTGCGCCAGTAGCTTTGCCAGCTGCTCTTTGCGATTATCGGGCATGCAGCTACCCAGGGGATTGTTATAATTGGTCACGAACAGGCAGGCCTGTACTTTCTTTTGTTTGAAGGCGGCTTCGAGTGCATCAAGACTAATACCTGTTACCGGATCAGTAGGGATTTCCAGCGCTTTCATACCTAAGCTTTCGATGCCCAGCAACAATCCAAAAAAAGTGGGCGATTCAATAGCGATCGTGTCGCCGGCTTTGGCTACGGCGCGGAGACAAAGTACCGCGGCTTCTATGGCGCCGTTGGTGACAATAATTTCATTTGGCAATACCGCCCGTCCCCAGTTGAGGCAATGTTTGGCAATATGCCGGCGAAAAGGTTCATACCCGGAAATATCACCATAAGGGATATACGAAGTATCCAGCTCACGGGCACAGAGTTGTAAGGCTCTCTTTAATTTGGCAGATGGCAGCAGGGAAGTTTCCGGCGAAGCGCCTATCAGCGAAATAGTTTTTTGTGATCTGCTGGTTTTGTTGAACATCGCCAGTTTTTCATTGACCTGCACCTGGCAGGCCGTTGGCAGTGGATTAGATACCGGTGGTAATGCAGGCCGGAGGTTATGTGAGTACCGTACAAAGTAACCCGACTTTTCCCTCGCTTCTACCCAACCTGTTTTTTCGAGATGGGTGTATACCTGTAATGCCGTGCTGATACTGATGCCATGCTCCAGATGCAGGGTACGCACGGACGGAAGCTTGTCGCCCACTGCATACGAGCCACCACCAATCATTTGCTGGATTTTTTCCGCTAATTGCAGATATAGAAACCCGTTATTTTTTTTCATCTCACCAAAGATAATCTGTTATGCTTTAATATTCGTTATTCTGTATCTGTTTTGGTGGTGGTATTTGCTGTTATTTTGTATCCACAAATCACTAGTATGACAGTCGTAAAACAAGTGGCGCACACCTTAGTACAACTATGCCGCGAGTGGAAATTCCCGGAAGCACAGGCCGCCCTTTTCCATGAAGACGCCGTAAACGTAGAGCCAGATGGCCGCATTGCCACAGGACTGCCTGCCATCATGGCTAAGGAGCGCCTGTTTCTGGATAATATTGAGGAGCGGCACCTGCTCGAAATATCCGATCCCATTGTGGCCGACGATTACTTTGCCATACAGCTGCTGATGGATGTAACGATAAAGGGGCTGGGACGGCGAACGAGAAATGAGTTATGTATCTATCATTTAAAAGAAGGTAAAATTATCCGTGAACAATTCTTCTACTAAAATCATTAACAACAATATTTTAAACTAAAAAAATACAATTATGGAAGCAAGAATGGACATTTATAAACTGGTACCAGGTTCATTGAATGCCTTACTGGCATTACAGGAATTTACGAATGGAATGGGCCTGGATAAAACGTTGTCTGAGCTGGTTAAAATCAGGGCTTCTCAGATCAATGGCTGTGCTTTTTGTTTAAATATGCACACCAAAGATGCCCGTAAAATGGGGGAAACCGAACAACGTATCTATGGGCTGAATGCATGGCATGAAGCGCCTTACTACACCGACAAAGAACGTGCAGCACTGGCGCTCACAGAAGCGGTTACCCTGGTAAGCTCCACACATGTACCAGATGATGTGTACAATGCAGCCCTGGCGGTATTTACGCCACAGGAAGTAGCGCAAATCACCCTGGCTATTGTGGTGATTAATGCCTGGAACCGGGTAGCAGTCACTTCCCGGAGCCAACCACTGGGATAATAAAAAAACAGCAAGAAATCGCAGTTATCGCAAGCGGGCGTTGCGTAACTTTGCGTATGGCTTTGCAAAAAATATGGATTCCCATTCATGAACCGCAACATTTTTCTTTCGAAGAATGTTTGCGGTTCCTGGGAAGATCGGATAGAGAATGTTTGCACTATATACAACAGGGAAAAGTGCAACGGATGTTATTATCAGAAGGTACCCCGGTGGTAGTGGAAATAGCACCTGCGGCCAAGCCGGAATACCTCGAAGTAACGGTGCTGGCGCCGGTAGACGAAGCCGTAGCCGAAGAACCGATTAAACAATTTATTACCCATTGGTTGCATCTGGATGCCAGTTTGCAGCCTTTCTATGATTACACAGCTACAGATCCATTATTGAAAGGACTTGCGCAGGAATATCATGGCCTGCGACTCATCGGTATGCCCGATTTGTTTGAAGCCATTACCTGGCCTATTATTGGCCAGCAAATTAACCTGGCTTTTGCGTATACACTGCGTCAGCGCTTTATTACTCATTTTGGCTATCATGCAGTGGTAAATGACACCGACTTTTATCTGTACCCGCAGCCAGCCGTTATTGCGGCGTTGGAGCCGGAAGTATTAGCCCCCATGCAGTTTTCCCGTAGCAAAGCAAAATATCTGGTGGAAACAGCCCGGCAGATGGTCAACGGTTATCTGAGCGAAGCTATTTTAGATGCGATGAGTTATGAAGCAGCCTTGGAGCGACTGGTGTCTATCAAAGGAATTGGTAACTGGTCGGCCAATTATGCGCTGATGAAATACCGGCGTTTTCCACAATCTGTACTGTTGGAAGATGTTGGTTTGCAGAATGCTATAAAAAATAGATTAAATTTGGAAAGTAAACCTTCCATGACCGCCTTAAAGGAATACACCCGGCCCTGGAAGGAACATGCGGCATATGCCACTTTTTATTTGTGGAGGTCCTTATTACCCCAATAGACTATCAGCATGGAAGAAGAATTATATCATTTACGTATAGACACTCCCGTTGGGCCGCTGTTGATTAGCGGCACTACTAAACATATCAACGCCGTATCTTTTACGGAAGAACCTGCGGTGGATTTCCCGCAGGCCCCTGCGCTGCTGCTTGATTGTGCACAGCAGTTGTACGAATATTTCGCCGGTGAGCGAAAAGTGTTTGATTTACCACTTTTCCAGGACGGCACCGACTTCCAGCAATCCGTGTGGCAACAGCTGTTAGCCATTCCATTCGGACAAACCATTTCTTATCAGCAACTGGCCCGTCGTATTCACAATCCTAAAAGTATTCGTGCAGTAGGTACTACCAATGGTAAAAACCAGCTCGCCATTATTGTGCCCTGTCACCGGGTGATTGGCGCCAATGGAACACTCACAGGTTATGCCGGCGGCATATGGCGCAAACGCTGGCTGATAGAGCATGAGCGGATGGATTTGTTTACAGGGTTGCTTTGAATAAGCAGAAAGCAAAAAGCAGAAAGCAAAAAGCTATTGTCGCGGATGATAATACGCTTTAAGCACTCGCTATAATCGCTTTTTGCTTTCTGCTTTTTGCTTTCCGCTCCTCCGCATCTGATATCCTCCAAATTTACAAAACTGCATCTGTTTTGGCATTGATAATTGTCTCAATTTTGATCCTGAATTACAACCGATCACATATCAACGTCGCGTAACCATGGATTTGAAATTGCAGGATGATCTGAAACATACAGATCAGCTTTTACAGTTAACCAAAGATTTCAGCAGCAAATTTTTGTCTTCTATCGATAAGCTGGCCGCCGATAAAGAGGTGACCATCAGCAATCGTTTGTCCTTGCCCGGCAAGGGATTAGGAGGCGCTGCTACCCTGGAAGTGTTCCGGCAACAGTACGGCAACAGTATCACTGCAGCCGCAGGGCCGCGCTACTGGGGCTTTGTGACCGGTGGGGTTACACCTGCTTCATTGATGGGCGACTGGCTCACGGCTGCCATGGATTTGAATTCATCAGATAAAAGTTCCGCCGCTTTTTATGTGGAAACGGAAACCATCGCTTTACTAAAAGAATTATTTGGGTTACCTGACGTATTCCTGGGCTGCTTTACGACAGGAGCTACCATGTCGAACTTTACCGGATTGGGAGTAGCCCGGCAATGGCTGGGACAACAGCTGGGGGTAGACGTTGCCGCAGACGGCCTGGGAGCATTGGGGAGCATCAAAGTATTGTCCGGCACGCCGCACTCCAGTATCAGCAAAGCCATGTCTATGCTGGGCATGGGCCGGAATAACCTGGTTCGTATAGCCGTTCCCGAATGCCGGGAAAGTGTGGACATCGCCGCATTGGAAACGTATCTGCAGGAAAACAAAGGTCCTTTTATTTATGTAGCTAATGCCGGCACGGTGAATACCGTTGACTTTGATGATATCGCCGCATTGGTGAAGCTGCGGGATAAATATAACTTCTGGCTGCATGTAGACGCCGCCTTCGGTGGCTTTGCCGCCTGCAGCGATGAGTGGAAGCACTTGCTGAATGGCTGGGAGCAGGCAGATAGTATCACCATTGATGCACATAAATGGTTGAATGTACCTTATGATGCGGCCATGATTTTTTGCCGGCATCCGCAGTTGCAATCCATGGTGTTTCAGAATGCCGGCGCCGCTTACCTGGGTGATCCTTCGGCACAATTTAATTTCATCAATTATGTACCCGAAAACTCGCGGCGGCAACGTGCCTTACCGGCCTGGTTTACATTGATGGCCTACGGTAAAGAAGGGTATCGGTGGCTGGTGGAAAACAATATTGCACTCGCCCAACAGTTGGGGAGTCTGCTGGAGGAAGACGCGAACTTTGTATTGTTGTCGCCGGTAAGACTCTGTGTGGTTTGTTTTACCCTGAACGTAGCTGCGGCAGATGAAGCAGCAGCCGTAAAAGAATACCTGGATCTCCTGAATGCCTCTGGTGTAGCATGTATGACGGCCACCACTTACGATGGGCGGCAGGCCATTCGCGCGGCGTTGGTGAACTGGAGAACAAGTGAAAAAGATGTGACCCTCGTGTATAACACGATGCGTGCGCTGGCAGAAACAATAGTGAATAAATATACTTATGCGTAAATCAAGGACAAATGCTTACATCGCGCTTGCCATTGTAAGTATTTTTTGGGGAACCACCTACCTGGCATCCAGTGTAGGGGTGAGGCACATGCACGGCGTGATGCTGGCAGGCATAAGACAAGGGACCGCCGGATTGTTATTAACCGGATTCTTCTTATTGCGCGGGTATAAGTTGCCCGAGAAAATGGTGTTGTCGAAGCTGTTTATCATTGGTACCCTCATGCTTTGTGGTGGCAATGGCTTACTTACCTGGGCCATGAAATATATTCCCAGTGGATTAGGCGCCATCATTGCGGCTACCATTCCCATCTGGATTACCATTACCAGCTATTTCCTGGTACAACGTACCCGGCTTAGTTTACAGCTGATCATTGGTATGATCCTCGGCTTCGGCGGAGTGGCAGGTATCTTTTATAATTACCTGTCGAGTTTAATGAATCCGGACTTCCAGTTTGGTATCCTCATCGCCTTTGTGTCTTGTATTTTCTGGGCATTGGGATCTGTGCTCACCGCAAAATGGGCACTGGGGGTGAACTACCTGTATGGCGCCGGTTTTCAGATGTTTTTCAGCGGTGTTATTATGTTGCTGGTGGCCACGTTTTTCCTGGGGCAGCGTATTGAGATCAGCACTTTTACCACAGACCTGTGGGAAAGCCTGCTGTACCTGGTGTTGGTGGGTTCCGTATTTTCTTATTCCGCCTATGTGTTTGCGTTGAATAATCTGCCGCCGGCGCAGGTATCCATTTATGCGTACATCAACCCGATAGTAGCGGTGTTGCTGGGATGGCTGATTTTGCATGAACAACTCACCTGGTTAACCGGTATCTGTTCGCTGATCACGGTTGGCGGCGTTTACCTCGTGAATAACGCCATTAGTAAGAATAAGGAAAGTCTTGCCATGACTACAAAATAGTAATAGCTATATTTTTTTAAGGTAGAAGTTAATAGTCAGATGTTCACCCCGGTGTTTACCGGAACGGGCATCTTTTCTTTTTTTAGGGAAATGCGTTACATTGAGGAGGCATTTAATAAAATATTTTTATGGAAGTTATTAAGGCAACGGAGTTACACCTCAATGAAGTGGCGGTTTTGTTTGATGCCTACCGCAGTTACTATGACCAGGCCCCGGATTTCAAAGGTGCACTTGATTTTATTACAGAAAGAATCGCAAAAAAAGACAGCGAAATATTTGTGGTATTGGAAGGAGATGAAATTGTGGGTTTCACGCAATTATATCCCATCTTCACTTCTATCGGCATGAAGCGGGGCTGGCTGTTGAACGATTTATATGTACTGGATGAACACCGTGGTAAGGGCGCAGGCAAAGCCCTGATAGCTGCGGCAGCTGCGCACGGTAAAAAAACAGATGCCGCCTGGCTGATGTTACAAACTTATATCGCCAATACAAATGCGCAGGCGCTTTATGAAAGAGAAGGGTTTATAAAGGATACGAATTCTTTCTATTATTATAAGTCGCTTTAAAAAATAATCAGAAGAGGAAGGGAAAGGCCGGCAGTCTTTCCCTTCCTCGCAATTATACAGCATGGATACAACGAAAAACCCCTGGACCATTCATTCCAGGGAAACGAGATACGATAACAACTGGATCAGCGTTTGGCATCATGATGTGTTGAATCCTGCAGGAGGTCCCGGTATCTACGGGGTGGTACATTTTAAAAACCTGGCAATAGGCGTGGTGGCGCTGGATGATGATATGAACATCTACCTGGTAGGACAGTACCGTTTCCCATTGCAGCGTTTTAGCTGGGAAATCCCGGAAGGGGGTGGACCACATGGAGAAGATCCGTTGGAGGGCGCTAAAAGGGAGTTGCTGGAAGAAACGGGGTTAGTAGCGGCGCATTGGGAAGTGATTACGCGGATAGATCTTTCTAACTCCGTATCTGACGAGGAAGGGGTGGTGTTTTTAGCCAGGGGGCTGGAACAGCGGGAAGCGGAGCCAGAGGAAACCGAGCAGTTATATATAAAAAAAGTACCTTTTGAGGAAGCCTACCAGATGGTGAAAGACTTTGAAATCACGGATTCCTTATCTGTAGCGGCTATACAAAAAGTGAAGCTCATGAGCTATGAGGGCTTATTAAATAAATAAACCCGTTACCTTTGCAGCACATGGAAAGGAAATTTAACGCTTTCAAAGGTGAAAGAAGAGATGGCCACGGTGGCCCTAAAAAATATGCAACACAGCGGCCGAAGCAATCGTCTATGATTATTGGCCGGCAGCCTATGCTGGAGGCTTTGAACTCCGGCAGGTCTGTAGAGCGCATCTATATGCTGCGCACTGCCACAGGCGAAAATATCCCACAGATAAGGGAATTGGCGCAAACCAACAATATTCCGGTGAATTATGTACCGGTAGAAAAGCTGAATGCCCTGACACAGGCCAATCACCAGGGAGTGGTGGGGATTGCAGGAAATGTTACCTACCTGGATTTACAGGATGTGATTTCTCATGTAATTGACCGGGGCGAAACGCCGTTGTTCCTGATCCTGGATGGGATTACCGATGTACGTAATATTGGCGCTATTGCCCGTAGTGCGGTATGTTGTGGTGCACAAGCCATCATCATTCCGGACAAAGGTATTGCTGCCCTGAATGAAGAAGCGATGAAATCTTCTGCCGGCGCCCTGGAAAAAATTTCCGTTTGCCGTGTAAATAGCCTGAATAAAGCCATTGATACCCTGCATCTCAACGGTATCAAAGTAATGGCGAGTGAAATGGAAACCGAGATTAAGCTGTACGACTGCGATCTGAAAGAACCAGTAGCGGTGATCATGGGATCGGAAGACAAGGGCGTATTCCCCGCGCTGATAAAGGCTTCCGATGTACTGTTCCGCATACCTATGGCCGGTAATTTCGAATCATTTAACGTATCTGTAGCGGCAGGCATTATCTTGTATGAAGCACTGAAACAAAGAACAGTAAATGTATAGCGGATTTTGTCTTGTCCGGGATTAAACTGATTAAACTGATTTTTTATTTTCTTTAAAAATCATAAAAGTAAAAATCAGTTTAATCAGTTTAATCCTGGATAAGACAGGTTTCGCGCAAATGGTTTGTTATGCTAAAATTAATTGAATGCCCGCGCGATGCGATGCAGGGATGGCACCGGATGATCAGCACAGATGAGAAGGTGGAGTACCTGAACGCTTTATTAAAAGTTGGTTTTGATACGATTGATTTTGGAAGTTTTGTATCTCCCAAAGCCATTCCTCAAATGGCAGATACAAAAGAGGTGATATCCCGGCTTGATTTATCCGGCACTTATAGCAAGCTGCTGGCCATTGTAGCCAATTTACGGGGAGCAGAGGAAGCGGTGGTATTTGATGAAATCAGCTACCTGGGCTATCCCTTCTCCGTATCAGAAACTTTTCAATTAAGGAATACCAATAAAACCATTGCGGAATCTATTGAGCAGGTGCATTCCATGCAGGAGCTCTGTATCAAAAACCGGAAAGAACTGGTGGTATACATTTCCATGGGATTCGGCAACCCTTATGGGGACCCATACAGCCCGGAAATTGTATTACAATGGGTGTCAGAACTGGTGAAGATGGATATCGGCATTATTTCCCTCGCTGATACGGTAGGCGTAGCAGATCCTGCTACTATTACCGGGTTGTTTAAACACCTGATACCAGCCTATCCGCAGGTAGAGTTTGGAGCACATTTTCACGCGGCTCCTTATAACTGGGAAGAGAAGGTAGCCGCTGCCTATGCAGAAGGCTGTAAACGCTTCGATAGCTCTATCAGAGGCATTGGCGGTTGTCCGATGGCCAAAGATGAACTGGTAGGCAACCTGGCCACGGAAAACATGCTGGCTTTTTGCTCAAAACACAAAGAACCAGTGAACTTGTCGATGCATTCCTTTGTGGATGCCGAGCGACTGGCAGATGCCGTTTTTAAAGATTAATTGTCATACATGCAATTTCATTTGAATTTTCCGGTGGCCCCCCTGTCTACTGATATACAGTACCAGCAGGAGTTGTTGCTAATGGGTTCCTGTTTTGCAGAAGAAATAGGAGAGAAGCTGCAGGAGCACCGGTTTAATACCCTGATCAATCCACATGGTATTCTATATAACCCACTCAGTATTACCAACGCCCTGACCAGCTACCTGGATGGCAAAGTGTACACCACCGCTGATTTATTTCAACATAACGATACCTGGCATAGCTGGGATCATCATAGTCGTTTTTCTGGTCTTACCCCGGAAGCTACCTTGGAAAATATCAATGGTATGCAGGCGGCCGCGGTAAAGTCGATCGAAACCACCGACTGGCTCATTTTAACGCTGGGGTCTGCGCATGCTTATGTGTTGAAAGAAAACAGCCGCATGGTGGGCAACTGCCATAAAGTACCTGCGGGCAATTTCTACAAACGGTTGCTCACGGTAGATGAGGTGGTGACTGCGCTCGATAACGTGATGCACCGCCTGTTTTTCCGCAATAAGAAAGTGAATATACTCTTTACCGTTAGTCCGGTAAGATATATCCGCGATGGAGTAGTGGAAAACAATCTGAGTAAGGCGGTGCTGCTCCAGGCAGTACATCATCTTGTTAATAAATTTAACCGCTTATTTTATTTCCCGGCATATGAGCTGGTGATAGATGATTTACGCGATTACCGTTTTTATAAAGAAGACCTCGTACACCCCAACGAACTGGCCATCAACTATGTATGGGAACGGGTAGTGAAAGCTTGTATCAGTGAAGATAGTCAGGCATTATTGCACCAGATTGCAGATATTAACCGGGCGGCCGCACACCGGCCTTTTATCCGGGAAAGCAGCCAGCATCAGCAGTTTATGCGTACCTATGCTGCCAGAGTCAATGCATTGATGGGCGCACATCCGGAGTTGAAACTGGATGATTTGTTGGAACATTTTCGTTGAGCAGAAAGCAGAAAGCAGAAAGCAAAAAGCTATTGTAGCGAATGATCTTTGCGAATATTACATACGCAATGATCATTCGCTACAATAGCTTTTTGCTTTCTGCTTTCTGCCTTATGCTTCTCCCAACGGTATTCCTCTTTTATCTTTCAGATAAATGATCCCTACTACAAAACAGATGAGCGCAATACCAATCGGATAAATCAATCCAGCCAGGTGGTTGTTGGTATTGGTGACCAGAATGGTGGAGATGGTAGGCAATAAGCCCCCGAATACGCCATTCCCGATATGGTAAGGCAGCGACATAGACGTGTACCGGATACGGGTAGGAAACAGTTCTACCAGGAAAGCCGCGATAGGCGCGTATACCATAGTCACAAAAATAACTTGTATGAAGATGAGCAATACCAGACAGGCCACATTGAAATTACTCACCGTCAATTCTTTTTTATCGCCGGTTTCTTTCAGGGTGCTGCCATCGGAGTAGCTGTGAACGCGGGTAGTTTTGGTGATCAATTCTCCTGCGTCATTCCTGGCGGTATTACTTTCAATTTTAAACAGTTCCGTTTGTTCCGTTTTCAGTTTCACATTGCCGATGTTGTCCATGGCGCGATAAATGGGGAAGTAAGCCAATGCCGCCACCAGCATGCCGGTGAGCATGATTTTTTTACGCCCGATGCGATCGGATAGTGATCCGAAATAAATAAAAAACGGGGTGCCTAACAACAGTGCAATGGCAATGATCACATTGGATTGCACAAATTCTATGTTCATTGTTTTTTGTAAGAAGGACAACGCATAGAACTGACCGGTGTACCAAACAACGCCCTGACCCATAGCGGCGCCAAATAAGGCGATGGCCACCAGTTTCAGGTTTTCTTTGTTGGCAAAGCTCTCCTTAATAGGATTGCTGGAGGTTTTACCTTCCTTTTTCATTTGCGCAAACAAAGGGGATTCGTGCAGGCGTATCCGTATATAATACGACATGATCACCAGTAATACAGATAGCAGGAAAGGAATACGCCAGCCGTAGTTATTAAAATCGTCCGGCGACATGAGCATGCGGGTTACCAGGATGACGCCCAGTGATACAAAGAGCCCAAGCGTAGCCGTGGTTTGAATGAAGCTGGTGTAATAACCCCGCCTGTTATCGGGCGAGTGTTCTGCCACATAAGTGGCCGCACCACCGTATTCACCACCCAGTGCCAGCCCTTGCGCCAGACGGAGCAGGAGCACCAGTATGGGCGCTAACATGCCGATGGTATGGTAGCTGGGAATAAGGCCAATAGCGAAGGTAGATCCGCCCATAATGAGGAGGGTGAGCAGAAACGTGTATTTACGGCCTACCATATCTCCCAGGCGTCCAAATACGATGGCGCCAAAAGGGCGTACAATAAATCCCACTGCAAAGGTAGCCAGCGTGGCGATATACGCCAGTTGTGGATTGCTGGGAGGAAAGAACTTTTCGGCAATGATAGCGGATAAACTGCCAAAGATGTAGAAATCGTACCATTMAATGAGTGTGCCTGCTGACGAGGCCATGATCACCTGCCAGATGTTTTGCGAGGGGAGAGCGTTTTTCATACGTGTTAATTGTAGCTGCTAGCCTTTAGCTATAAGCTTTTAGTCTTACTTTTTTGTTATTAGCTTTTGGATGATAGACTGTTAGAGATGTCTTTTGTATTAAAGGGGAATAAGATAATGAATATTTGTGTCGGGAACAAATGTTAGGGTAAAAAACTATGGTGTTGCCCCATCTTTAATGTCGATAATGCCTTATCTTTAATTAAGGGCCAATAATTTACCATGAAGCAGGGACTATCCGTTTACATCAGCAAGGCAATATGTTTAGGTCTGTTAGCTACTATCCTTTGCCACTATACTGTGGAGGCTCAGCAAACTATCAGTAGCAGACCAAAAGTAGGCGTAACGCTTAGCGGCGGTGGCGCCCGCGGCCTGGCACATATTGGTATCCTCGAAGCCATTGACAGCGCCGGACTCAAAGTAGATCTACTTACCGGTACCAGCATGGGCAGTATTATCGGCGGCCTCTATGCCATGGGATATTCCGGTAAACAAATTGAAACCGCCGCCCGCAAACTCAACTGGAATAGTTTGTTTACCAACCAACCCGTACTCAATGATATTTCTTACGAAGAAAAAAGAGAATACGCCCGGTATATTATAGAAATTCCTTTTGAATATGGCAAGCCTAAACTGGCTTCCGGTGTTATCTCCGGAGAGGCGTTGTGGTTAGAGTTAGCAAAACTTTGCTGGCCGGTAAAAGATATAAAAAGATTCGAAGACTTCAGCATCCCTTTTAAATGTATTGCCACCGACGTAGCCACCGGTGAAATAGTAACGCTCGACAGCGGAGAAATTGTAACGAGCCTTCGTGCCAGCATGGCCATCCCGTCCATTTTTACCGCCGTTAAAATCGGTAATCGCAAACTGGTAGATGGGGGCGTGGTACGCAACTTTCCCGTGATCACTGCCAAAGATATGGGTGCCGATATTGTGATAGGAGCCAATGTAAGCGGTGGTTTGCGCAAAGAAGATCAATTGGTGACACCCTTTGATATCCTTTACCAGCTTGGGTTTTATAAAGATGCGGATGACTTTAAAAAAGCGATCAAAAAATGTGATATTTATATTCCCATAAATAAAGAACTGGAGAATTACTCCGCTGCCAGCTTCGGAAGTGTAGATTCTATCATTGAAGCCGGGAAGCGAAAAGGACACGAGTTATATCCGGTTTTTAAGCATCTGGCCGATTCACTCAATGCCTTGTATCCCCAGGAATCCTTTGTGGCCGAGCGCTTACCTTTCGCGGCAGATATAGATTTGAGCAGCATTCATGTAAGCGGATTGGTACACTCCGATCAGAAATTTTTTCTACAACGGCTGCACCTCAAGCCCGGTGGCTGTTATACAGCTGCCCAACTGAGAAATGCTATTCTGAATGTATATGGCACCCGTTTTTATAAACTGATTACCTACAACCTGGTGCCAGAGGGATATGGGAGAAGCCGCATGGATATTACAGTAGAAGAGAATCCGCTTACTTATGTGAAGGTAGCCCTGAACTATAATACGCTGACCGGCGCCAATGCCATTGTGAACCTGACGCAACGGAATTTTATTGTGCCCAACTCCCGTTCTTTTGTAAGAGTGGCCATCAGTGAAAATCCGCGACTGGAAGCCCAATATTTCAAATATCTGGGACGTAGCCGTGATTTTGGATTTGGACTAAGTACCTATTACGAGAATAATGGTCTCACCTTCTATGATGATGAGTTCGCGCGGCTGCAGCCGTACCGCAGCAAATACGCTAATGCGAATATGGATCTGCAATATATGATCAACCGGGACATGTCTATTGGTGCAGGTACCCGCTGGGAGTATATTAAATTTAAACCGCAGTATTCCAATTTCACAGATATACGTGGCAGCACTAATCAGCTGAATACCTATATTTCGTTTGGCATTAATTCCCTGAATCAGAAAATTTACCCTACCAAGGGCTTGCAGCTGGATTTTGAGGCCGGGTATGTTTATAATCAGCATTCAGGTATTAAACTCAGTTCTGGAGGTCAGGAGTTACCATTGGATAGCTTAGGCGTTCGCTTCGATGACTACCAGCGGTTTGTACTGAATATGAAGTATTATATTCCGATGGGGCGTAAATCTGCGCTGGAGCTGGATGGTAACATCGGCTACAATCTGCATTATAAAGAGTCTGTTGTAAACGGCTATGTAGTGGGAGGGATGAATAATGTGATGCGTAATCAGGTGCCTTTTGTAGGGTTGTACGAAGGAGAAGTGATTACTCCGAAAATAGCAGCAGTACAGGTAGCGTGGCAATATGAATTTATCCGTAATTTATTTGCGATTCCGAGAGTAGGTACTGCTGTGTATGATGGTGAGTTAACGGGAGGCAACCGTTATAAATACCTGACCGGCTATGGGCTGGGAGCAGGCTATAGTAGCCGCTTGGGGCCTATTGAAGCAACTGTGATGTACAGTGATCAGCCAGCGAGGCTGAAGTTCTACGTAAATATGGGATTTAACTTTTGAGCATAAAGCATAAAGCTGAAAGCAAAAAGCCATTGAAGCAAATGATCAAAGCGGATAATATCCGCAATGGTTACTCGCTTTGATCATTTGCTTCAATGGCTTTTTGCTTTCAGCTTTATGCTTTATGCTCAGAATTATCAGTGCATTCTATCTCCGCGTACTTCAATATTCTCCAGGATATCTGCTTCCATTTTCAGCCATTCCTGCCAGCGGTTTCTTACTTTTTCTTCGGGGAAATATTCGTTGGCGAGATCGATAAAGAGTCGGTAGTGCCCCGCTTCCGAGATCATGAATTTGCGGTAGAACTCTCTCATGTATTCATCTTCCAAACCTTCACTCAACAAACGGAAACGTTCGCAGCTGCGGGCTTCGATGAGGGCAAATATTAAGAGGGCGTCCAGGAAGCTATCGTCTGCGTGACCTCCTTTAACGCGGCGTTCCATCAGTGCATTCACGTAGTCATCTTTCCGCTGGCGGCCCAGTGATAAGCCGCGTTTTTTCATTTCTGCCAGTACCTGCCGGAAATGGCCCCATTCTTCCGTAACAATAGGCGCCAGTTCCTCTACCATCCGGGTTCTTTCCGGGTTGCGCTGGATCAGGGAAATGGCAGAAGAGGCAGCTTTTTGTTCACAATAGGCGTGATCTGTAAGAATGTCCTGCAGTGAAATAGCCGCCAGATTTACCCATCGTGGGTCAGTAGGTAATTTTAGTCCGAGTATAGATACTTTGCTCATTTGAAATAGCTGTTAGCGGGTCGCTTTTTTGCGAAGATAACGGCAAAGTTTAAATTGTGCATCGCTAAAAGCAGATCTATGCGTAAGGATGATGCCTCTTTTTTAACACCATTGCTGGATGAACGCCGCGTGCAGCAGTCGTTTCGTGAGCTGCGCCTGTCCGCAGGTAACGTGGATTTTTGTTCCAATGACTACCTCGGTCTGACCCGGAATGCCGCTGTCCGCGCCGATATTCACCGGTTGATGGAAGAACGGCATCCAGCGCATGGCAGCACCGGATCGCGTTTGCTGGCAGGAAATTATGAGTGGGTGATGTCTGTAGAAAAAGACCTGGCGGATTTTCATCAGGCCCCCGCCGGATTATTGTACAATTCCGGTTATGATGCCAATATCGGCGTGTTTTCCTGTGTTGGCAGAAAAGGAGATACGATTATTTATGATCAGTTAATACACGCCTCCATCCGCGATGGCGTGCGGTTATCCGCGGCACAGTCGTTTTCTTTTTTGCATAATGATATCGCAGATCTGGAGAAGAAAATTAAAAATGCCACCGGGAATGTGTTTGTCGCTGTAGAATCCGTGTATTCCATGGACGGCGACCTGGCGCCGATCACCGCCATGGCCGCCCTTTGTAGCCAATATGGCGCTCACCTGATGGTGGATGAGGCCCATGCCACGGGCGTTATTGGCAACAGGGGAGAAGGGCTGGTGCAACAACTGCAATTAACTGAGGCCTGCTTTGCCCGCATACATACTTTCGGAAAAGCGCTTGGTTGTCATGGCGCCGTGGTACTGGGTTCGCAGCTTTTACGTGATTATCTGATCAACTTCTCCCGGTCGTTTATCTATACCACCGCACTTCCACCGGCCGCACTGGCCGCTATTGAGGCAGGTTATGCTGCTTTCCCTTATATGGAGGCAGAAAGGGCACAATTACAACACTTGATTCGTCAGTTTCAAACAGGATTACAGGGAATGGAGCTATTGCCCAGCACCACACCCATACAGGCGGTGTTGATCCGCGGTAATGAACGTACGCGGCAGATCGCCGCCACACTGCAGCAGGCAGGGCTGGATGTGCGTCCTATTCTGCATCCTACAGTGCCTAAAGGAGCTGAACGACTGCGGATTGTACTGCATAGTTTTAATACGACGGCAGAAGTAAATGAGTTGATAAAAGTATTAACGGCATAGGCGGTTATGAATCAAATTTGATGTATTTTACATATTACATCCGATTTGTAATATGAGACTCATTCCCGCAATTGTTACCGCCGCTGTTACATTATCACTCACTTATGCTTTCAGTCACAAACTGGGACAAATACCACCACTGGGCAAGCTGTTAAGTCCGCAGACCGGCTTCTGGCAAAATGCCGAACCTATTGGTGAATTCCCCCGTGAACAACTGGTATTACCCGGACTCACCGGCAAAACAGAAGTATGGTACGATGACCGTATGGTGCCGCATATATTCGCGGAAAATGAAGCGGATGCTTACTATGTGCAAGGATATGTTACCGCCCGTGATCGTCTCTGGCAAATGGAACTGCAAACCATGGCGGCCGCAGGTCGCTTATCCGAAATACTCGGCCCTAAGCTGATCCAGTATGATCGCAGACAACGGCGCCTCGGCATGGTATACGCCGCAGAAGGCACCGTGAAAGAGATGATGGCAGATCCGGCCACCAAAACAGCTGTCACCAGCTATGCTGCCGGTATTAACGCCTACATTGCCACACTCTCACCCGCTACCTATCCCGTAGAATATAAAATCCTGGACTATAAACCAGAACAGTGGGATGTGATCAAATCCGCACTGCTGCTGAAATACATGGCACATGACCTGGCAGGCTTCTGCAACGACCTCGAGTTTACCAATGCCCGCCGCCTCTTTTCCATGGAGGATTTCAACCTCCTCTACCCGGATTTTCATGAAGCCACCGACCCGATTATTCCCAAAGGCACCACATTTGCTAAAGCCTCCGCCAAAGCCACTGCGCCGCCCGACAGCATTCAGGCCGCCGATGCCGCCTTCATGAAATTTAAAATGGATAAACCAGATCCGGCCAATGGCAGTAACAACTGGGCCGTTGCAGGCAGCAAAACCCGCTCCGGTGCACCTATCCTATGCAGTGATCCTCACCTGGGATTATCATTGCCCTCACTCTGGTACGAAATACAAATACATACACCCGATATGAACGTGTATGGCGCCTCTTTACCCGGCGCGCCTGGCGTCATCATTGGCTTCAACGACCATATCGCCTGGGGCGTTACCAACGGAGAAGAAGATGTGAAAGATTATTACCGCATGCAGTTCCGCAACGGCATCAGCGAATATCTCTACAATGGCAGCTATCGCAAAGCCGACCTGCGTGTAGAAGACATCAAAGTACGCGGAGGCGCCACCATACACGACACCGTGGCGTATACCGTATTCGGCCCCGTGATCTTTGATAACACCTTCCCCGACAAAACTTCCCGCGAAACCTTCCTGGCTATGCGCTGGAAGGCCCTGGACCCCTCCAATGAACTGGCTACGTTCAATAAGCTCAATAAAGCCCGTAATTACGACGATTACGCCGCCGCATTGGCTACGTATACCTGTCCTGCCCAGAACTTCGTATTCGCCGATAAGGCCGGCGATATCGCCATCTGGCACAATGGTCAATATCCATTACGCTGGAAAGATCAGGGCAAATGGATCATGCCCGGCACCGACAGCAGCTACGCCTGGCAAGGATTTATCCCGCATGAAGAGCTGCCACATATCAAGAATCCTGCCCGCGGTTTCGTCAGCTCCGCCAATCAACGCGCCACCGACAGCACTTATCCCTACGCATTGTACGGAGAGTATGACCTGTATCGCGGCGCACGCATCAACGAACGGCTCACTGCCATGAATGCTATCACCACCCTGGATATGCAGCACCTGCAAAATGATGATAAAAATCTTTTTGCCGCCGCCGCACTACCCATGATCAAACAGCATATCGACAGCGCCTCACTCACCGCACAGGAACAACCGTACTGGCAACTGCTCTCCTCCTGGGATTTCATGGCCACCCCGGACAGCAAAGCAGCTACCATCTTCAACGAATTCTGGAGCCGCCTGGAAGATACCATCTGGCAGGATGAGCTGAAGCCTAAAGACACCACTATTCTCGCCTATCCGCAATCTATCACCACGCTGCAGCTGCTGCTACATGATACCGCTTTTCATTTTATCGATAACATCAACACACCAGAAAAGGAAACATTGTCGCAGTTGATGCACGGCGCCTTCGTAGCCACCGTAAAAGACATGGCAGAACTGAATAAAGCCGGTAAACTGGAACTCGGCAAAGCCCGCGGCACTGATATCAATCACCTTTCCCGTGGTATTCCTGCTTTCAGTGCACAACATCTCAACACCGGTGGTGGTCAACATATTGTAAACGCTACAAAGCAAACCCATGGCCCTTCCTGGCGGATGATAGTACAGCTCTCCGATAAAACAGAAGCATTCGGTATCTATCCCGGCGGACAAAGTGGAAATCCTGGTAGTCCGTTTTATGATAACAGTGTAAATGACTGGGCATCGGGCAAGTATTATCAGCTGCGTATTTTTAATCCTTCAGAAAAAGATGACGCTGTAATCCGCTACAAGGTGGTGTTTACAGGGAAATGATAAAAATAATTTCAACAAAATTTGGTAGGAATTGAATAATTACTATCTTTGCACTCCGTTAAACAAACGGGGTCAATGATTCCCTAGCTCAGTTGGTAGAGCAATACACTTTTAATGTATGGGTCTTGGGTTCGAGTCCCAAGGGGATCACAGAAGATTAAAAGGCTTGATAGTTAATACTGTCAAGCCTTTTTTTATTGTTTGTTCAATTGATATTTTCATCTTTCATTTATCGCTGACAATAATCTTCTTTTATTGTTATATTACAGATAGAATATACAAGAATGAAAGTAAGTAAGATTTCTATAAAGGATTTTCATCAGTTTAAAGATTTAGAGCTTGATCTCACGTATCCTGCTGGTCACCCTAAAGCGGGGGAGCCGCTGGATCAGGTATGTTTTATCGGGCAAAGTGGAACAGGGAAGACTACTTTGTTAGAAATGATTCCGAAGTTTTTATTTGATTATGACACGAATTCTTTTTCTGATGATGTTGAGAATTATTATGGGAAACTAACACTGGCTTTGCTTTTTGGTCATAAAAATGAGTGCGAATTTCATATTGAGTTTGTTTCTAAGGAAGAAGGGGATGACAGTGACTGGAAGTGGCAACTTCCTGCTAAATTAAAGAGTGCTAAAGATGGCTTAACAGACGAGGAAAGAAGCATACTTTGGGATTCATGGGCCGATTACTTTGACAAAGAATGGTATGGTTTTGCAGCAAGCAAATTAGTATATTTTCCTGCAAACCTAAATTTCGAAATAGACCCTTCGGAAGGGATTGGCTTTGATACGGATGATATAATTGATTTTAGTATACAGAATGTTTCTGCAGTTTGGAACCTTCTCCTGGAAACCATTCAAAAATATCAGGAACAGGAACTACAAATCAGGCAGGAAATATCTAAAACAGTTGAAGAGTCTTTCAGTGACCTTGAAACCATTAAAGCAGCATTAACAAAACTGGAAGCGTGGAAGAAGAATGAATTCAATCCAATTGCAGATGTAGCTGAAAACTGTTTAGATCCATTATTGGCCCATTTTAAAGTTCGCGTAAAACGAGAACTGGATATCAAGAAAAAAGAGGATCTCGGATTTATCAAAATTGAAGACTTCAATAAGAATGAGATTCCACATTCTGTGTGGAGCACGGGAACCAAGCAGGTGATTTTAAGCGCACTTCCATTATATCTGCTAAAACCAAAAAATACGATTATCCTGTTTGACGAGCCAGAACGTTCATTATATCCGGATCTGCAAAGGCAAATAGTTAAATATTATCAGTCATTAACTGAGAATTGTCAGTTTTTTTATTCTACTCATTCTCCTATTATAGCGTCTAATTTTGAGCCTTGGGAGATTGTTGAGTTGAAATTCAATGATAGTGGTGAGATTTATAGAGAGTTGTACTACCAAGACGAGAATCACGTTGACAATTATTTTGTTGATCCGCGATACCTGGACTACGACCTTATTCTGAAGAAGATTTTTGATTTAAAAGATACCAGTACAGATATGCGAATGGAGGCTCTGGTAGAACTATCCATGCTAAAGAATCAATTAGATCAACTGAAACAGGAAGGTAAATTGCAAACCTCCAAAGCGAAAGACATACTCACACGTTATAAATTACTGGCTAAAAAGTTAGCATGGAAAACTGAATGATTCAATTATGCGAAAAATTGATAAATCTGTATTGTTAGCTACCAAGTACAAAGAGTGGTTAGATGACTTGGCGGCTAAAGGCAAAGCTCATCCCAAATACACGTCTTCAAATTTCAAATATTATTACGATATAATTGGCAATCTTGTATGGTCGCAGAAAGGGCTGTGTGCCTACTCTGAAAGGAAGATGCAGGACCCCGCAAAGTGTGCACCAGAAAACTGGAAGGATGGGGCGTACAAACAATTCCAGTTCGCCGGACAATTGGACCATTATGATGCAACATTAAAGAAAACCAAAGGATGGGACTGGAATAATTTTTTTCTCATAGATGCAGATGTGAATGTAAAAGGTAAGCGTGAAAAGCGGCCCAATGGCATTTTAAAGCCCGATAAAAGAACTTTTGATCCTAATGTATACCTGGAGTATAAGCTGCCAGATCATATTTTTATACCCAATAGAAATCTTGATTTTGTAATGCAGGAAAAAGTACGCCATGATCTGACATGCCTTGGTTTGAACTTTGAACCTATCATTGATATCAGAAAAGAGTATTTGGCGCCTTACCTGACGGATATTGAATATCAGGCCCAGACAGCAGATCAGGCCCGGGTTAAACTAACTCAGTTTTATACTGCTTTTGAAATGGCTGTAACACAAGTGGTATAGTGTGTGACATGATGCGAGATTATATGCTTTTCCCAAGTAACTATCTAAGATATCTAACCGTGTTACTATTCATAGTGACACTATGCACGGCTTGCCAGCGTCCCAACTATCGCGTGGATACGCGCGAAGCCGCTACACTCACCTTTTATGCTTTCCGTATTTTTCGGGATGAACAGTTACAGGTACTGGTTAATGGAAAGGAAGTATTATTTGATACTACCAATGCTTTGAAGGATCGCCATTACTATTTACGTTATCTAAATCCGGATATGAAAGCTGGAACATCTGTTGCTTTCAAATCATACTATAAAGGCAGTCTCCTGATAGATACGAGTTTTAAGGTCACAGACAAGTCTGGCCGGCATTCTTTAAGCCTGTCTGCTCCCTATCCGGCTAATATCCCGGTGGACTCATTAAGGCGTATGAAGATTCCATTTAAATATGATTCGCTGTCCATAGGAGAAGCGCGGAGAATGGCCTTGTTTGAACCTGATACCGGTGGGGTGATGTATTATTGAAGGCAATGCGCAGTTGCGTTGATAGAAGATACAACCGGAAGTATGATAGGGTTACGTTCGAATAAATAAAAGAACAGCCGTCTCCGAAAAAAGAAAACGGCTGTTAAAAATACTAGTCTAGCAAAGAAGCCAATTTCTTCTCCAACGCCTTCGCTCTTAGATTCTTCGCCACAATTTTCCCATCAGCCTCCCATTGTTTTACTTGTTATTGCTTTTTTTCAGCAGTTCTTGATACGCAGGCTCCTCAGACTTTTCCGTACCATCAGAAATTTTTATTCCGGCTTTCTCAAATTCCAGGATTAATCTTTTATCGAAACCTTCGATGTAGGAGGCAAATGACAAAGAATCTTTTACTTCAGGAATTGTCTTAAAGGGAACATGCGATTCCTGAAACCTATATAAAGTGGCTTTAGTACTATCGTTGCCTTCAAGAAGTACTGAGTCGCCGTAGTCTGTAATCTTAGCCGCGTAATGATTGGTAAGGTATTTCAAAGAATCATTTTCTATTTTGTAAGGAAGCCCAAACCGACCCACTTTCTGATTATAAAAAATTATGTATTGCGAATCAATATCAAATTCGCTATATCCATTTGCCATTGAAATCCTATGCCATTTTCCGATTAGCAATTTTTTATTTCCTTCCATGTTTTTATGATTTGGTGAATCGCAGGCGGAAAGAGCAAGAATGAAAAATGCAAGAAAAGAAGGTATTGATCTTATCATAACTAATCGTTAAATAATATTAAGAAGGCATTCTTAACCCGGGTAAGTGATAGGAAATACCTGCACTAAATACTGCCTGGCAGAAAGCCACGCAGTATTTAGTGCAGGTATTAATTTAAAGCAATGTTTATTGTGCCCAAATAGTACAGTTAATATTGCCGTTGGTATTGGTACCCCAGGTCTCCGAAACCATAATAGCCGGAATGTTTAACTGACCAAGTGTATATCCTAAGCTACTCCACTTGTTATAGTGGTTGGCAAAAGTGATGACGCGATTTTGTCCGGTAGTAACTTTTGTAACTCTGGAGCTATAAATCTGTCGGAAGCCATCACCGCCATCGATATTTTTACCTGTCACCCAGCGGGTCCATACATTATAGCCTGCGCCATCGCTGTCAAATGCCCCTAAAAAAGTGCCGGTATGCGGTGATACTGCACCCCATGTTTCATTTACATAATACTCATAATAAGGGTTTCTGCTCCATCCGTACCAGCCGAAAGTACCACCACCAGAGTTTGAATAAGTACCAAGATTATATCCTATTTTGTAAGATGTAGAGCCTACCGAATAGCCTTTGCCACACGTAAAATTGCCATTAAATCCGTTCCAGTTAACGCTGTAATTTCCACCAGGGCCATTTGCATAATTAACGGTGCCGGTAGCGCCATCACTTTTCCAAAGTGACCAAAAGAAGCCGTTATGTGTACCCGATTGATAGAATTGGGCGGCCGCGACTTCAGCATTGGAAAGACGCTCAATACCATTTACTTCGGGCTGGGGTTTAGCCTCTTTTTTACAGCTTGTTAAAATTGTAGCGCCTGCAAGTACAACAATTGCAGCAGCACCAAAAGCAACCTTCCTGGTTACTCTTGTGAGTGAGTTTTGCTTTTTCATATCGTGGTTTTTTGGTTAGAAAAAAGCAAAAAAAGCATGTTTAAAAATGGAACAATGCTAATAATCACCAAATTTCTTACACAAATGTTTATGCACTGCTGATTGTTAACTTATACTCAAAAGTGTAACATTAGCTGCAAAAATTACTCAAAAATGATACTTTTCAGGGTATAGGATAATAGTCATGTAATGGCCATATACTATTTAAATATGTCATTTTGAAACTTAAATAAATTTAACATCGGAATTATGAATTAAATGATTTATTTCCATGGTGTACTTATATTCACAACATCCTAAAATAGAAAAAATGCACAATTCAAAATTGCCTGAAATTAAGGGTAAGCCAGTTATGAAAGTAGTCCCTTTCTTACTGGTGGCAGTAGCAATAGCTAATAAATAGGTGTATTAGGGTATGAATTTGGCCAATGGTTGAAAGTACACTAATCGTTTAATTGGTGACGTGAGTTTCTTTACGTTTGCTTATGATTACTAACTGTTGGGCTTAATCAGATTTGCATAATGGTTGTCAATAAACGACTACCACCACAAATGTAGATTCGATAAGAAACTACGGACAAACGTGATACGCTCAAAGAGATCACTGGAGAAGCTTGAAACCTGCGCGAGGCGCGGTTTTTTTTATTTAGGTAGCTATCAAAACACATGTACGCTGATCTATCTGGATGGAACTAACAATACGTCAATCAATTTTTTAGCTGAATTTTATAAAATAGTATTGTAGATACTTTGCTGATTCACAATAGCAGTATTCAATGATTTCATATCTGTCATTGGTGCCATTGTCTAAAAATAAATCGCAAAGCGTCATAATAGGCTTTTATGGGTTCTGTCATATGTGTGTCTTCGGGATAGCAAACATATTTATGGTCTAACCCTGCTATCTTTCTTTGGGTTATGATAGTGTCGAATTTTAAAAGAGCCTTATGGAAGGTAGAATCCCCGTCTGACAGCCCTTCGTTGGCATCACTGTAAAAGA
Source organism: Chitinophaga sp. 05T412 (assembly GCF_056396465.1). NCBI lineage: Bacteria > Pseudomonadati > Bacteroidota > Chitinophagia > Chitinophagales > Chitinophagaceae > Chitinophaga > Chitinophaga sp. 05T412. The sequence goes on along the minus strand of NZ_JBFTLN010000011.1, from coordinate 106,527 downwards.
TCATTTTGTTTATAGTCCGATCATTTTTTAGCTTTTCATCAGCGAGTCTAAGTAAATATCCCTTATCCCACCAAAAGGAGGGACTTATCGCTATATAAGCCTCAAACATATCGGGGTGTGTTAACAGGCAATTAATGCTGGTGATACCACCAAATGAATGTCCTGCAAAAATTTTGAAGGGTTGTGTTTTGTAATGTGCGTCAATATAAGGGATCAGTTCATCACCAATGAACTGCAAAAACTTATTACCGCCGCCGCTTGCCTTAAGCCGGGAGTTTGAACTGGTATCAGGCTTTCCGTCATAATCAGTAATACTATTGGTTGGTGTAAGATCCCTTGTGCGGTTTGTATTAGGGATACCGACTATCATCATTTCGGGCACAACATTTACGTCCCGGCGGCTAAGATATCGGCAATATTCTGCCAGCAGGCTAAAATGGTTGTCCCCGTCAAGTACGTATAATACAGGGTAACGTTTATCGGGCTGCGAAGTATCTGCAGGCGGTACATAAATATAAACTTTCCGGTCTTCCCTCAACACCTTAGACGAAAGTTGGATGATATCTGCTGATATGGGTTTAAACGCCGGGTCGGTTTGCGCAAGCAGGCCATTAGGAATTAACAGGGCAAAAAGAATATAGATTAGGCTGTTCCCAACGTAACGTTTTAAGTAGCTGCGGTAATWCATACAAATAAAGGGTTAAAGATGTTTATGTGGTTTTACGTGAACCAGATTCCGTTACAATATAATCCAATATACATCGCTGTGGGCAGTTTTGATGAACTTGTGTTTTTGCAAAACAGCCGTTTCCTTAAAGAAACGGCTGTTAAAAATACTAATCTAACAATGAAGCCAATTTTTTCTCCAGCGCATCTGCACGAAGATTTTTAGCAACAATTTTTCCATCCGGTCCAATCAGGAAGTTAGCCGGAATCCCTTGCACACCATACATCTTCGCCGCTTCGTTTTTCCATCCTTTCAGATCAGATACCTGTGTCCATGCKAGGTTGTCATCGTGAATAGCCTGCATCCAGAACGACTTACCATTTTCATTATCCAGCGATACGCCCAGGATGGTGAAGTTCTTGTCTTTGAATTTATGAAAGGCCGTTACTACGTTAGGGTTTTCTGCGCGGCATGGTCCGCACCAGCTGGCCCAGAAGTCGACCAATACATATTTGCCACGGAAATCTTTCAGTGATATGGGATTGCCGAGGGTATCGTTTTGAGTGAACTCAGGTGCTAAGATGCCGATGGCGGTTTTGCGTTGTGTTTCCAGCTGATGGGCAAATTGCTCTCCGGATTTGCTGTTACGAATGGCCGGCGACAGCAGTTTAAATACCGGCTCGGCTACTTCGGGCTCCGGATCGTAACCGGCCCATTCTGTAAGCGCATCAAGACTGACAGAGGTATTAGGATGCCCTTTGATAAAGGTGGTCAGCACTTTCTGTTGAGCGGCGGAAATAGCTTTGTTTTCGGCCTGGTACTGCTGTTTGAAAGCTTCCTCCTGTCTTTCTGATACGGGGGTATCATAGTATTTTTTGCTTAATGCGTCGGAACGTTTATTAACGTCGGCAGCAGCAGTTTTATACTGTTGGTATACCGTATTGGCGGCGCCGCCTTTCACGGTGGCGTTCATGATGGAATCTGCACTTTGAATACGGATATTGCCTTTCTCCAGGTAAAACACCAGTCGGTTGGCGGTATAGGAGGAGGCCAGGGTATTGCCGGTGAAGAGGAAGGCCCTGGAGGCGATATCTGTTTTACCAGTGAAAGTAAACGTGCCGTTATTGATGGCCACGGAATCGATGATCCTGCTTTTGCTGTTGCTACTGTACAGGTACGCTTTCTCGTACTTGTTTTCTTTGCCTACGCTACCATTAATGGTGTAGGGCGCTTCCTGGGCAAATGCCAGTACAGGCAGCAGGCAGGCGGCTGTTAATGTAATTGTTCTCATGTCGTCGTTGGTTTATCTGATGTTGTTGTTATGGATGATTTAATCGTTCGCGGTAATAGTTGCCACGGGGCTGAATATCCCAACCCTGGGCCTTAAGGAAGCGAATAATCACTTCATATTTACGGGCGCGGGCGGGGCTGTTGTCCAGGTATTGGGTTTTGATATTATCGTACGATTCAGTAGCCAGCACCTTTATCCATTCGGAGAAATCGTTGTCGAAGGAGGTGGAGCCAGTGGCGCTGATATAACCGCCATTGAGTGCGATTTGCTCAAAAGCTTTGTCGCGGGCTACTTCATCATAGTCTTTAAAATATTGATCAAATACTTTATCTCTGGCTTCGCCGCCATCATAGGCTTTGCCGGCCAGTACAAATTCGGTAATGGGCGCATCAAACCTGGCCGCGATCATGGTGCCGATACTGCCCCAGATTTGGCGGGCGAGTACAGAATCTTTATAGTAATGGTTTACCGGATCAGTGACAGGCAAAGTGCCATATAGCTGATTGGGCCAGGTGATGATCAGCCGGCTGCGACCGAGTATTTTAAGATCTTCCATCCAAAAGCTGCCGCCATAGGTTTTTACAAAGAAAAACTCGAGCGGGAAAAACTTTTTGGCGAATTGGTCAGTTACGTTTGACAGTAGTGCCTGTGAATACATGGTAATGGCAGCGCGTTGATCGGTATCTACTTTGGTGGCGCCCCAGCGGTTATTGGGGTCTGTTGCCAATACGCCGTTGGTGACTTCTTTCCAGTCTTTGAAGTCCATGCGTACCCACACACCATAGTGATTGTACATATCCTTTATTTCAGCAGGACTATCGGCAGGTGGTGTAAACTGCTTTTCAATGCCGATGTCGGGTGTCATTTCCGGTTGTGCTTCTTTGGAACATCCCATACAGCATGCTGCCAAAGCAAGTAGGGAAACATATATTGGTTTCATGTGTGCTTTTGTTTTAATGGTGATCATGGGTTTACTGGAATATCCGGGCTGTTGATGATTTCAGAGAGTGGTATCTGCAGCAGGTAACGGTTATCATTATTCTTCAACTCATAGACCTGCCCGTTTTTATAGACATGAGAAAGTGCAGGTTTACCATTTCTTCTCAGATCCATCCAACGTAATCCTCCTTCGAAAGCCGTTTCCACACGACGCTCTTCCAGTACGCGGGTCAGCGCAGTTTCGTCGGTGAAGTTGGCTGCTACTAATGGCACAAATTCACCTTTTCTGATACGACGTAATAGCAAGGTGTTGAGATCGTCGATAGCTTTATCTTTCTGTTTTAACCGGGCATAGGCCTCTGCGCGTATCGTGTAAATCTCACCCAGTTTCAGGCCGATATAGTAACAGGGGTTTTCCTGTTTGGCGTACATATTATAGAGTGTAGGACCATTTTGTTTTCCTGCGGGTGTAGTGGGGTCAGCGAAGGTGGCAAAAACGTAACGGCGATAGTCTTTGCCGCCGGAAGGGCGGTTACACAGCGCAAACAGCTCTGTAGAAGGCCTGAACATATAGTTACTGTGATAGTAAATATTCCAATTGGCGCTACCTCCGGTAAAAAACAATATTTCGTTTTTGTAATCACCGCCGTCTATAAATCCTACGTTGCCGCTAAAGGCATACAGGTCTTTTTTATCATCGATATGTGCCTGCATGTTGTTCATGTCAGACAGTGGTTTGTTGACAATCACATCTGTGGCGGCAGCAATCGCTTTGTCATAAGCGCCCATGAAAAGATATACACGGGACTGAAATGCTTTTACTGCGCTGGCATCAAACCGGAATTTATTACGGGATTTTTTACCGGCCAGGAAGGAGGATGCCTGATCAAGGTCGGATAAAATCTGGGCATATACCTTTTCCAGTGGCTCCCGTACGTTGTTTTGTGTATTTTGATGAACATCCTTTGCCGTCAATGGCATGGGAACACCATTTGCTTTCAGCGTGGCAGCACTATAAGATTCTGCATAGTAATTTATCAGGTAGAAATAACACCAGGCCCGCAAGGCATATGCCTCTCCTTTAACGGTTTCAAATAACTCCTGTTCGCTGGTGGCGGGTTGCCGGCTGCTAAAGTTATCCAATACGGTGTTGGCATAATAAATAGAGCTATAAAGCTGGCCCCAATAGGGATCTGGTTCCAGGGCATCCGACTGTTTGGCCGGACTCCAGGTGAACCACAAGTCAAAATCTTTCTGGACGCTGGCAACAATGTTCAGGTTGGCGTATACATTGTCGGTCATCAGCTCTGTTTTCATAAAATAATCTGTCCGCGGATATCCACCCAGTAACACCGATTCGTAGTCAGCAATGCTTACCGGCATCATCCTGTTGACAGGTTTTATATCCAGCATTTTGTTACAACTGGCAAAAACCAGTGAGAACAATAGCAGCCGTGTCAGGTATTTAAATTTCATGATAGTACTGTTTTAAAACTGTAAGGAAAAGGTGAAGGAATAGGAGCGAGGCAACGGCAGATAGGTATTACCAAAAGACACGTTAGCGGAGTTGGTCGCGCTGTACTTCATCACTGAGCCGGTTGCTTCAGGGTCCTGGCCTTTTAGCTCGCTGTTCTTCCACACATGAAGGTTGTTACCTTGTAGCATGAAACGTAAGTTTTGAATGCCGGCTTTGCGTAGGCGTGCATTATACAGGTCGTAGCTAAGGGAAAGGTTTTGCAAACGAACAAAATCTCCTTTCACGGTGCGCAGATCACTGTTATTATACATGGTGCCATTGTAAGGTGATAAATCTGTTAATCCTGAAATAACGGGTTCTGATTCCAGCCTGGGGATATTGGTTTTTGTTTCGTCGCCGGGTTGCTGCCAGCGGTTTACCCATTCTGCAGAGAGGTTCTGGGTGGGTTCCGGATAATTGAACAGCGTACCACTGGTAAGATTCCGCAAACGGATCACGTTACCGAAACTGCCGATAAACAATGCCGACAGCGTGAACTTTTTATAGGTAAATGTATTGGTAAAACCTCCCTGCACAACAGGCATCGTAGTACCAGAGTATACCAGGCCAGCGATATTACGCATACCATTGGACACCTTTTCACCCGGTTTGGCTGTGTAAAAAGTAGCGCGACCGTCTTTGTTTAATCCGGCATATTGATAAGACCATAAACCGTTAATTGGTTTGCCCACTACTGCAGATGACGCGAAGTCGGAACGTTGTGCATTGGTCATACCATCAACCGCAGGGCGAGAGTATACATCCAGTACTTCGTTTTTGTTATAACCAGCATTGATGTTGGTAGACCAACGGAAATTTTTTGTATCGATGTTAATGGTGCTGATAGATACTTCCACACCGGTATTTTTCATGGAAGCCCAGTTTACCTGCAGGGTATTGAAACCAGACACCTGTGATACCTGTTTGCTGCCGAGCAGATCTACACCCTTTTTGCTATACCATTCAAATGTTGCCATCACACGGCGTTTCCACAAACCTATTTCCAATGCGAGGTTGGTAGTGTAGTTTTTTTCCCATTTCAGATTAGGGTTTTTGGGTGCGTTAATCACCAGGTAGTTGTCGGTGTTGGCAAGATCGGGTTTGCCGATGGTGGCTACCAGGTCGGAATAGGCCTGGGAGGCTACGTTACCCTGGCTACCATACGAAGCGCGGAGGGTGAGGTAGCTCAACCAATCTTTGTTAGCGAAGAATTGCTCTTCTTTCATTTGGTAGTTGGCGCCAACGGCCCAAAGTGGCTGGAACAGCTGGTTGGTACGAAGACCGAAGCGGTTGGAACCATCCGTGCGGGCGTTGAAACTAACGGTATAACGATTTTTGAAGGTGTAACCGGTGCTACCGAAATAGGAAACAGCTGCTGTCTGGTTCAGGTTTTCCGACCAGTAAGGGCGGCCCTGTTGCTGCAGTACGCCTAGCTGTAACATTTGCTGGCGGCCACGATCGTGTACATAGCCATATATTTCAGTGGTTTCATCTTCATATTTGGAGGTACGTATTTCCTGGCCGGCCATCACATCGAAACGATGGTTGGCATTCAGCACTGGCATAAAGGCCACCTGGTTGCGGAGGGTAAGGGACTTGTTGTTATTGTTCCGGCCCTTGCGATAGCCGCCGTCTTTCCACAACTGTACTCCTTTATAATCAATAACAGTGATGTAGTCCCGTTGCCTGCTGCGTACAAAATAGCTGTTTTCTGTAGCGATATCTTCATCAGTGGTGTTCTGATTGGCAAAAGAAAATAGGCTGCTGAAGATGAGTGGATTGATTGGTTTCCACTCCAGGTCTACGGTACCGCGGATGCCAAAGTTTTGGGAATTCCGCCAGCCGTAGTTGCGGTTTTCCATAAAGTTGTATTTAAGACCTTCGTAATAGAGGTAGTTATATTGGCCATTGGGATCGTATGCATTTTGCGCACGGGTAGTGTATATCGCCCATTCGAAAGGGTTCTCGCGGGAATCTGTGGCAAAGAAACTGCCGTTGTCGCGGCGGGTAACGTCCAGCATACCGCCTACACGTAGGGTAGGATGTACTTTGGTGTATACTTTCAATGAGCCGGTATATGTTTTCATCCCTGTTTGGAGTGCGGTGGCTTGTTCATCCATGTAGCTACCGGAGAGATAAAAAGTTGTTTTCTCGTTACCTCCGGAGATGTTCAGGTTTTGGCGATGGGTGAAGGAGTTACGGAAGAGATATTGGAACCAGTCGGTATTTACCTGCTCCAGTTGGTTTGCCTTTTGTTCAAAGTCGGACCAGCTGATTTTATGATCGTGTACATCTACCAGTGCACGTTCAAAGTCGGTAGCAGTGCCATAATCGCCGGCATGAGGTGAGGTAGCATGCAATACACTGCGTTGTACCATCTCCAGGTTTACGCCCATTCTCTCTTTAGAGTTCATCATATATGCGTCTTCTATGCGGGGGCGCATACCAACGGTAGCAAAGCTGCTGAAGTTAATGCGGGTTTTGCCGGCAGTACCTTTTTTAGAGGTCAGCACGATGACCCCATTGGCCGCTTTGGTACCGTAGATCGCAGTAGCTGCGGCGTCTTTCAGCACGTTGATAGACTCAATATCTTCTACGTTGATGCCACCAATACCGGAGGCGATGAGGTTACGGTTGGTCATGATATCGTCTACCGAAGCGCTGATAGGATCATCGAGAATGATCCCGTCTACTACCCACAGTGGTTGTGTGTTCCCACTCAGGGTAGAAGTACCACGGATACGGATCTGCGGCATGGCGCCGGGAGCGCCGGAAGTACTCATCACTACCATGCCTGGTACCTGTCCCTGCAATAGCTTGTCGATGTTCGGCTGGTTGATGGTCTTCAGGTTTTCGGTTTTAAGAGACGTGATGGACGAGGTGAGCGTGCGGCGTTCTATTTTCTGGTAGCCGGTTACTACTACTTCGCTCATGTTTTTGTCTTCCTGTTTGAGGACTACATTGATAGTAGTTCTGCCATTGATAGCTTCTTCATGACTACTGTAACCAATAAACGAAAAAGTGAGCAGGGCGGCATTGTCTGCTGCCCGAAGTGACCACATACCCTGTTCATTGGTAATAGCACCATTAGAGGTTCCTTTTACTTTCACGGTTACGCCAATGAGTGGCACGCCTTTGGCGTCCGTCACGGTACCACTGAGATACAGTATAGCCGGTGCTGCTGTAACGATTACCTCTCTTGGCTTGATCAGGATGGTATTATTTCCCTCTATGCTGTAGGTAATTGGCTGGTTGCCGGTGATACGGTCCAGCGCTTCTTTTAGCGGCACGTCTGTTAGTTGAGCAGAAACGGCATGTGTATTTTTCAGCGTTTCGTTACTGTACAGAAACAGGTAACCGGTTTGTTGGCGAATGCTGCTAAATAGTTGTTGTACGGAGGCATTCCGCTCCGTTAGCGTCACTTTCTGGGAATATACCCGGGCGCTTACTTGCAGGCAAAGCGCTAGCAACAACATTCCTGTAAGTTTCATGATGATGATTGCTTTTTTTAATCGGTTCCGGACAGACAAGCTGGTGGTGGGATCTGCCGGAATTTTGGTTGATGATATTGGTATACAATAGGGTAATAAATCCCCTTTGGAGAATAAGTTTTCTCTCATATCTTCGTGTCGTTTGGATTTTACGATGATGGTTTGTAAAAATCATGATCCTGCCTGGCGATGGAATACGAGCCTGTGTCAGGCATGGAAGATCCTGCATGCACCGGGAACGCGTCAACGTTTCCGGTTTTTTAATGGTGGTTGTTTAATTCGCGGTTTGTATTAATTAAATATCATGGTATGGCCCTCCCTGCCATTTTTTATTCCAGTATGATGATCATATCTTTTGCGGGATGTCCCTGCCCGGCTCTGACAAGCCTGAAACGGGCCTGGCTGGTTTGTTCGAGCATACGTATTACTTTGGACAACGGCTCGTTTCTGGCGATTTGCCCCGTGTAGTGTACATCAGGCTTCGCTTCATACTTGATGGCTACATCGTACCAGCGTTCCAGGCAACGCATCACGGTTTCGAGATCGGCATTGTCGAACAGGAATAGTCCGTCTTTCCAGGCGATTACGTCAGGTGCAATAGCGTGAGCAGTGGTGAGCTGCGAATTTCCGCTGTTTGCCGCGATGGCTTGTTGTCCCGGCTCCAGAACGATGCCGGCGTCTTTTCCGGGTGTGTTCACTTTCACCCGTCCGGTAACAAGTGTGGTCACCGTATATCCTTCATTCGTATAGGCGTTGATGTTAAAACTGGTACCCAGCACGTGAATTTCCTGTGCGGTTGTTTTTACTTTGAACGGCTGTGTGGTGTTGGCCGCCACCTCAAAATAGGCTTCTCCCTGTAACTCTACCGTCCTGCTGGCGCCATTAAAGGCAGTAGGATAACGCAGGGAGGAAGCGGTATTCAACCATACGGCGGTACCATCGGGCAGGATGACCCGGAACTGTCCTCCGCGTGGGGTGGTCAGCGTATTGTAGCTGTTATCAGTGCCCGGCGATTGCACGGAATACTGCAGTTGTCCGCCGGATTGACGGATAGCTGTTTGTTGCTGACTAATCACCTGTTGACCGCTGCTATCAAGGGTTACCGTGCTACCATCGGCAAGGGTCAGCACGGCTTTACTACCGCCGGGTGCTTTGTCGGCCAATGGCGTCATTACCTCGTGGCGTGGCCTGGTAACCAGGTAAGTACTGCTGCCCAGTAATAAAAGCGCGGCAGCCGCGGCCCACCAGTGACGTCGCAGATAACGAACGACCCGTGAAGTGGCCGGTTTACCAGTGATATGCTGTAAAGTAGCCTGTATGGCTTTCTCAGACATGGTGGCTGTTCCGCTGGTGGTGCGGAGCAGTTGGTCTATTCCCGTTTTTAAGGTGGTTTCGTGTTCCGGTTGCTGTACCAGTGCGGCAAATTCCCGGAGCTCTTCGGGCGTAGCCTGACCTGCAGCATACCTGTTAAATAAATATTCCAGTCGATTTTGGTCCATATAAGCTGTAAAGAAGCGTAATAGTGGTGGTACGCGTTCCTATCATAAAGATCCAGCTCGGAGAACGGGTGGGGGGTATCCGGAAAAATATTTTTTTAATTGAGGCATTGCAGGCTGGAAATAAAGATCAGCTCTGCTCCAATCAGGAAAGCATCATGAGATTCCAGAAAGCTGCGGATGTTTTTAATGGCCAGCGACAAATGTTCTTTCACCGTATCCGGCCGGATCTGCATTCTGGCAGCTATTTCTTCCCGCTTCAAGCCCTCTTCCCTGCTTAAACGCCAGGCGGTTTGCTGTCGCGCAGGTAATTGCCCCACGGCTTTGTTCACCAGCTCGTGGTAGTTGCGGTAAATAATTTGTTCATCGGTTTCGTTGGAAACTGGCTGTGGCCACTCAATGGTATCCAGGATCACTTTTAGCCTTGTGCTGCGCCGTAACGCTTTGTAGGCATCATTGCGGACAATGATAAACAACCAGGCCTGGATATCCAGGATATCCGGCAACTGTGCCTGTTGTTTCCATACTTTCAGKAATACATCCTGCACCAACTCTTCCGCAATGGATTCCGTTTGCGTCAGCATTAGTCCTACTTCATAAATTTTCTGGTAATGATGACGGAAAAAGACAGCGAATGCAGATTMATCACCTTTGGCTATGCGGGCAATGATTTCCCTTTCATTATATTGGCTGCTCTTCATCAGTTAAAGTATATCCCCTTGCTCACAGTTGGTTAGGCTGGTTTCCGCACTAAAGTATCAAAATCTTTTTAAAAACACAAACACGGGTTGTTTACTGGCATTTGAGGTGATATTGTCAGGACTACTTGTTGAGCTTCCTCCTTTACAAGGAAGTCAATAGCGTGAACTTTAAATGGCGTCGTATATACCACGACGTTATTGATGACTCGCTGCAGGCGGAAAGCTTTTTATTTTTTTATCTTTTGTGTTCAGGGTACTTTTGGTGTATTATCTTAAGGTTATGAAAATCTGCCACACGCCCCTTCTTATTTTCCTGTTCATCAGCAATCTTATTTTTGCCCAGCAGGATACCGCTATTCCGTCCCTAATCCGTGATATCCCCGTTTGGATGGCGCAAAACCACGTTCCATGCGCGGGCGTAGGCCTGATTGAGAACGGGCGTATCAAATGGTTGAAAACATTCGGTGATGTAAAAGACGGCCATCCCGCGCCCGCAAATACCCTGTTTAATATCGCCTCGCAAACCAAGCCGGTAACCGCCATGCTGACGATGAAGCTCATACAGGCCGGCCTGTGGAACCTGGATGAACCACTTTCTCATTATTGGATTGATCCGGATATTGCAGACAATCCCTGGCTGAATAAAATCACGACCCGCATCGTATTGAGCCATCAAACCGGTTTTCCGAACTGGCGCAGTGATAACGGAGATACGAAGCTGCGCTTTACTTTCGAACCCGGCACCAAATTTCGCTATTCCGGAGAAGGCTTTGAATATTTGCGGCGTGCGCTGGAAAATAAATTTCATCAACCACTAAATGTATTGATGGAAAAGTACCTTTTTAAGCCACTCGGGATGCGTAATACACAATACTGGAGCGGAAAGCTGGATACCAGCCGGTTTGCCATGTGGCACAACGGAAAAGGGGAACGCTATGCCATGTCAATACAAACACCGGTGAGTGCAGCAGACGATTTAATCACAACGGTGGAAGATTACTGCAAATTCGGCATTGCTACGATGAATGGTTTGGGTTTGTCAGACACGCTTTTTGCCGACATGGTTCGTCCACAGGTGAAGGCAAAAGAAAACTATTACCGTTGCCTGGGTTGGGGATTGGTAACCGGATTACCTTCCGGAGAATATGCACTGGAACATGGCGGCTCCGATGTGGGCGTGCGTACCATGGCCGTTTTTCTACCAAAATCCCAAAGCGGTGTGGTGGTAATGACCAATGCAGACAACGGTATGTTTGTAATTGATCAGGTGATAAAACGTGCACTGCCCGTTGGTGCCCTGCTGCAGGAAACGATGAACAAAGGCGCTGTTAGCCACGAAAGAATCACGATTGCAGATGAGTTAATCAAAAGCTACACCGGTAACTATGTACAAAGCAACGGCAAGGTGATCAAGGTGGAGCAGGAAGGGAATGCTATTAAAGTATCTGGTGACGGTGTGCCAACGGCGTTGTTGTATCCGGAGTCCACCCATAAATTTTTCCTCGAAGGATATGATGTGCAGATCGAATTTCCGGATACGCAATCACTGATCATTTATGAAGGTGGGAAACAGGTGATGAAGATCAATCGTCAGTGATCTTTTGCTTGCTATCTTTCGGGCTCAAAAAAATCTTTTTTTTCTCCGATCGCTGTTCTCAGGCACTTCATGATTTCTTCGTGAAAATCGGTGCCTGTTGCTTGTAGCGGGTCAATCGATTTTACCAGCAGGGTGCGCAGGTTAAACAGCTGCTCCCGGTTATATTTCTTGGAAGCCTTCACCAGCTCCAGTTTCATCAGCGCTTCCTGTTGATTTTGTTTGGGGTTGAATATTTCGTTGATGTGGCTGCACTGATGACAAACACCCTTTTGATTGATTAGTGCACACCGGTGTTCAAATATATCTGTCATGGTATTTCGGGCATCGTTTAACAGGTGCTTGATGACGGCGTCCGTTTTTTCCAGAATATGGCTAATTTCTTTTACCTGGAAGTCATAGATGTTTTTTAAGATCAGGGCTACCTGATTTTCGATGGGTAACGTTTTTGAGATGCAGGTAAAGCAGTAGTCGATATGTTCCTTCATTTCATATGCGCCGGCAGGAGAAGTATTATGTACTGCCCAGAATACTTCCCTGATTTCTTCTGAGCGGATGGCCAGATCGGCGGCGCGATCCTGTGCATCGGGGCGCCATCTTTTTTGTTGGCGCAGATGATCATAGGCGAGGTTGGTAGCTATTTTGAATACCCATGTTTTCAGTGTTGCTTCTCCTTTGAAGGTAGCTATTTTAGTAAATGCTTTGATGAAGGTATCGTGCGTGAGGTCATCTACATCATTGCGGTTGGTGAGTAATCGATATAAATAAGATTTCAGATGCGGTTGAAAGGCCGCAAACAATGACTGGAAGGCATTGATATCGCCGGATATGGCTGATGGTAGCAGGTCGTCTTTTTCCATTGGATGTATTGGTCAATAAAAATAAGGTAGCCCCCGCGTATAGCGGGGGACTACCAAAAGCGTCGTTTAATTTACTATAAAATGTTCAGCTTACCACAATCCACATCCACCACATGACTGTTAAACGCTATGCCTGTCGGAGAGGCCAGGAAGGCGGCGGTATCACCGAGTTGTTGCAGGGTGAGGGTGGCTTTGAGGATATCGAAGGCCTGGTATTGCGCAATTAATTGTTCCATCGGAATGCCGGATTCCTTTGCTGCGCCCTGTATCCAGCCGGAGATGCGTTTGGTTTCTACTAATGGACCAGGACAAATACAGATTACTTTGATGCCATGTCCGCCCCATTCGGTGGCCATGACGCGGGTGAGCCCTTCCATGGCGGCGCTGGCGGCGGTGATGCCTGCCAGGTTAGGTAGTTTCGATCTGGACAATGCTGCGGTGAGTAGTAGTATGGTGCCTTCGGATTGACTTTGTATCATGTATTTTGCGGCTACCCGGGAGGTAAGAAATTGAGAGCCGCAAATCTTTTCCATGGGTGCCATAAATTGTTGAAGTGTAGCCAGGGTGGTAGGTGGACGACCTCCCATTTCCTCGTAGCTAACCCCGATGCCATTGAACACCACATCCAGCTTAGCGTGTTTTGAAATGACCTGTTGTAAGAACTGATCGATGTCGCTTTCATTCATGGCATCTACTTTGGCCGCTTCGGCCTCGCCACCATTTGAATTGATGTGGGCTGCCAATGCGGTGACAGCATCCAGGTTCCGTGCGGTGACATACACCTTTGCGCCTTGTTGGGAAAACGATTTGGCTACAGCGCCTGCAATGTCGCCGGAGGCCGCGAATACGACGGCTACTTTGTCTTTTAGATTTTTCATTTTACGTCAGTTTAGTTTTCCGACGTACAGGCAGGAGGAAATGATCGGAATTTTATAAAGAAAAATAAATATATTATATAAATGATTGATTGATAATTTTTTAGGAGAAGAGAGCTAACTGAGGTATCCATCTCCCTAAACGCTTAACAACAAAAATCCTCCTATACTCCCAATTAAGATAATCACCACAGTGCTCAGATTTTTAAAAATAAGCATCAATGCGAGGCAGACTAACAATATCACGGCGCCCTGCCACCGCTCCACGGACGAGGAGAATAAATGAAGTGCCACTACGGCGATAATAGAAATAGAGGCAGCACTCAGTCCATCGAGGAAAAGCCGCAGCCGCTCGCTCTTACGTGCGGAGGTGAGTAGTTTGTGAAGGAAGAAGGAAATGACGAAAGAAGGCAGGAAGATACCTACGGTGGCAATCACGCCACCCGTCGTGCCGCCAATCAGATACCCGGCAAAAGTAGCGCTCGACAATATCGGTCCCGGCGTAATCTGGCCCACCGCAATGGCATCCATGAGTTGCTGACGGGTGAGCCATTGGTTGTGTCGTACCAGCGATTCATCCATGTATGCAAACAATACATAGCCGCTGCCGTATAGCACCGCGCCAATTTTCAGGAAGATGAAGAATAGCTTACTGTTGGAAAAGCGGGTGTTCAACACTAACGGCACATATATAAAGCCGGTGAACAGCGTGATTTTATTCTTTTGTGTGTGTGCGATATAGTTGAGTATACCCGCGGCGATGATGAGCAGCACTTCATTCAAACCATATAGTGAACCGGCAAATACCAGGAGGCAGAGTATCACCAGAATGAAATTATTACGTAATGTTTTTTGAGAAAGCCGGAATACAGTACCAATCACCAGCGCGGTGGTGGCGGGTCTTAGCCCATAGATAAAATCCTGTACATCCGGAAGTGCACTGTATCGCTGATAAAAGTAGCCGAAAAGCAGGCAAATCAACATAGCAGGCAGAATATAGCAGATGCCGGCTACTACCAGTCCCAAACGGCCACCACGCTCTTTTCCGCAGTGCATCACTACTTCTACGGCGTTGGGGCCGGGAATAATATAAGACGCACTCAGTACATCCATAAAATGTTGATGATCGATCCATTTACGCCTGACCACCATTTCGTTTTCGATAGTTGCTACCATGCCCGCTATGCCACCAAACCCAATGGTGCCCAGCTTCAGGCAGGAGAAAGCAATTTCCTTTAGTTTCGTGAATTCATTTTCCGGACGATGATGATTGGGTTCAAACGACATTTCCTGGATTTAATAGGGTAACTAAAGCAGCTATCTGCAAAAAAAAAGACCCGCACCGGGTGCAGGTCTTGTGTATGTTATTTTGCGGTGAGCGCAGTGCCTTCAAACGCAATGCCTGCCCATCCATGCGCCATAAACTGGCGGATATTCTGATGATCTGTTTCATGTGGATGCTGCAATACCGCCTGGTAATGTTCTGCAAACAACTGCAGGGTATCTTCTTTGTCCAGTTGCTGCAATTGCGCAAACGCAAATACTTTAGCACTGCCCTGGTTTTGTGTAGCTTCGTTATAGGTCTCCCCGTTTTTAAATGCGGTAGGCTGATGCTGGTAATGATTTTCTATAAATGCAATCACTTCTTTAAAAGTGATCGACTGATTTTTTAACTGTTCAATTAATGTTGTGAGTTCCCCTTTCATTTGAAATAATAAGTTGAAATTGATAAGAAGCCGGAAGCATATTTCGGCACACCTCGTTTTTTTGCGAATCAAAAATAGGTTTTAAAGCGGTAGTTGTCAACCCCGGGGAGGAAAATGTTTTCAGGACCAGTTTTCAGGTGATTTTTGTAGAAGGGCTACTGTGGCGGATTTTTGTAAGGACCCCTTGCCCGCGTTGGGATGCTTATTTTGTTAGATAAACGCCGTTATAAAAGCATTTATTGCGTAAAAAAAATATACTTTAAAATGATTTTTTCGCCCGTATGCATTAGATACTTTTGGTGCCTCAGTACTGTTTTTTAACCAAAACCTTTAACATACAAACTATGATTAATCCACATTCATTGGTATGGAAATTCTCCGATATCGATCACGGCATCTTTCCGTTGGTAGGTGGAAAAGGGGCCAACCTTGGCGAGTTATACAAACTGGATGACATCCAGGTACCCGATGGGTTTTGTATTTCCACGGTGGTATTTCAACGTGTGCTGGATGACATAGGGGAGATGAATGATTTACTGGAGCGGTTGTCGGTGTTGAAGGTAACAGATAAGGAAGCTATACATGCGCTAAGTAGCAGGATTCGCAGCGTTATTGAGAGTGCGGTGATCCCGGGTGATGTACAAGCCGCGATCAGACAATTCCTGGCGGGGAAGGAGCAAACGGCGTATGCTATTCGGTCCAGCGCCACCRCGGAAGACTTGCCCCACGCATCTTTTGCCGGCCAGCAGGATACCTATCTGAATATTACCGGCGAAGCCGCTATCCTGCAACATATCAGCTGGTGCTGGGCGTCACTGTTTACAGAACGCGCGATCATTTACCGGATTCAACAGGGCTTTGATCACCGTAAAGTGCACCTGGCTGTGGTGGTACAGGAAATGGTGTTTCCACAGGCCGCCGGAATTTTATTTACTGCAGACCCGGTAACGGGCAACAGAAATATATCGTGTATTGATGCGGGTTATGGTTTAGGGGAAGCCATGGTAGCCGGATTAGTGAATGCAGATCACTATAAGGTGCGTGATGGACAAGTGATAGCGCAGCAGATAGCGACCAAGCAACTGGCCATCTACGCCCGGGAAGAAGGGGGCGTGAAAGAGGTAATACCAGACCCCACAATGCAAAACAAACCCGTGTTAACAGCGGAGCAAATATTGGCCCTTGCCGCTATCGGCAGCAAGATTGCCGCACATTTTGGCAGCCCGCAGGACATCGAATGGTGCTGGGCTAATGAAACGTTTTACATTGTGCAGAGCCGCCCCATCACTACTTTGTATCCTGTTCCGGTTATCCAGGATACAGAGCGGCATGTTTATATATCCGTTGCGCATCAGCAAATGATGACGGACCCGCTGAAGCCACTGGGACTATCCTTGTTTCAGTTAACTACGCCAAGACCGATGTATGCCGCCGCCGGCCGGTTATTTGTGGATATTGCCCCCAACATGGCTACCACCGGAGGCCGGGAAGCCATCATCAACGCCCTCGGCCAGTCGGACCCGCTCATTAAGGATGCCCTGATGACCCTGGTAGAAAGGAATTTTATACCCTTGTTACCGGAAGAAGAGAAAAAAGAAGGGGCCAGCGAAAAAACGCAGTTATTCCCAGGGGTACCCACCATCAGCGAAGGAGATCCTGCCCTTGTAGATGAGTTGATTGCCCGCAGCGAAGCTTCCATTGCGGAACTCACGCAGCAGATACAAACAAAATCCGGTGTAGCCGTTTTTGATTTTATCCTGGATGATCTCCACCGGCTAAGAACTACTTTGTTTGATCCGAGAATATTGGGCGTGGTCATCGCGGCCATGAATGCCTGTATCTGGATCAATGAAAAAATGGAGCAGTGGCTCGGCGAGAAAGGCATGGCAGATACTTTGTCGCAGTCGGCTCCCAACAACGTTACTTCTGAAATGGGACTGGCATTGATGGACGTGGCCGATGCTATTCGTCCCTATCCGGAAGTGATAACGTACCTGCAACAAATGAAAGCCGACGATTTCCTCCATGGATTGCTGTCATTGCCCGGTGGACCCGCATCGTGGGAGGCAGTTGATGCTTTTCTGCGTAAATATGGCATGAGATGTATAGGAGAGATAGACATCACCAGCACCCGCTGGAGCGAAAAACCAGCTGCCCTTGTGCCGATGATATTGAGTAATATCCGCAACTTCGAACCGGGTGCTGCTGCGCGGAAGTTTACGCAGGGACTGGAAGAAGCTGCCCGCAAAGAAAAAATGTTATTAACAAAGTTGCGTGAACTACCGGATAGCGCGGAAAAAGTCAGCGAAACAAAACGAATGATTGACCTCATCCGGAATTTCGTTGGCTACCGG
Organism: Chitinophaga sp. 05T412; assembly: GCF_056396465.1. Taxonomy (NCBI): domain Bacteria; kingdom Pseudomonadati; phylum Bacteroidota; class Chitinophagia; order Chitinophagales; family Chitinophagaceae; genus Chitinophaga; species Chitinophaga sp. 05T412. The sequence goes on along the minus strand of NZ_JBFTLN010000011.1, from coordinate 89,037 downwards.
GAATACCCCAAGTACAGCAAAATTTGCCGCTATTACGCCTATAAACAGGCCTTGTTGAAGGAGGTGGCGCTACTCATACAGGTAGGTGTGCTGGCCACAAAAGAAGATAGCTATTACCTTACTTTTGAAGAGCTGAGAGAAGCGGTGCGCACACAACAAATCGATGCCACGTTGATCGATCAACGAAAAGCCGCGTATCAATTGTTTGAAAAACTAACGCCGCCACGCGTCATGACTTCCGAGGGCGAAATCATTGCCGGCAAATACAAACGTGAAAACATTCCAGCCAACGCACTGGTAGGCCTGGCGGTGTCGTCAGGCGTGGTAGAAGGGCGTGCCCGCGTGATCCTGCGCGTAGAAGACGCAGATATCGCAGCAGGAGATATCCTGGTCACTACCTTTACAGATCCCAGCTGGACGCCGTTATTTGTATCTGTCAAAGGACTCATTACGGAAGTGGGCGGACTAATGACGCATGGCGCCGTGATTGCACGTGAATACGGATTGCCGGCAGTAGTGGGAGTGGAGCAGGCTACTAAACTGATAAAAGACGGGCAACGGATACGCCTGAACGGAACTAACGGAACTGTAGAAATACTATAAAAGAAAACAGGGAACAGACCGTAGCCAGTGATGGCTGGTCTTGTTCCCTGTCTTATTAAAATTTAATTTTTTACCTGCGATTTAAAAATACCATTCAGCCAGCGCAACATGGCAAATATAATCGCCGCTGCACCACCTAATAAGAGGAAGTTGACAAGGAAATAGTTCGCTTTATTATCGTAATTATCCCATAATGTAGCGAGGATACCGGATAACTTATTACCGATAGAAGTAGCCAGGAACCAGCCTCCCATCATCAGGGAGGTAATACGCACCGGGCTCAGTTTAGATACCAGTGATAATCCCATGGGGCTCAGGAATAATTCTCCTACTGTAATCACACCGTAACAGCCAATCAGCCACCATGGAGAAGCTTTTACCGCGCCGTTGCTGCATACATATACCGCGCCTACCATCATCAGGGTGGATAAGGCAGATATCAGCAGCCCCCATGCAATTTTCGAGGGCGTGGACGGTTCGCGGTTACGTTTACGCAGTAAGGCGAAGAGCAGTACAATCAACGGCGTTAGCGTGATGACAAAAAACGGATTGATAGACTGGAATAGTTCGGTATTGTATAAGCTGATACTTTGTCCTTCTGCCGGCATTTTCTCCGGCGCCACATTTCTGAAATAAGGCAGCTTGTCCCATACTTTCAGCGGTTTGCCTGCAGCATCCCGCATGACGCGGAATTCGCTGTCGTATGCCGTTACAGAATCCGGTTTGTTGGCGATTGTTTCCACAAGATAAAGTCCTTTGGCAGGTGGCTCAATCACCGCCGGAATCTCGCGATTGGTATAGTATTGCGCCCAGGTAGTTAATGCAGTACCATTCTGTTTGAATACCGMCCAGAATACGATAGATACCGCAAAAATGGCCAGTAGCGCTGATATTGGCTTGCGATCCTTTGCATCTGCTTTCCATAAAAGTGATACAAAGAAGAACAGGATAGGAATACAGGCGAAGATGAATGCATCGGTAGAATCAGATCCGAAGATGTTGCCGGGGATAAACCACGCGCCCAAACCCACTATAATGGCGGGAAGGAATACGACGGAAAAAATTTGACTCAGAGACATATCACCTTCCTGCGTTGGTTTACGTACATCTGCATGTTTGTAATGTTTCATGCCAATCACAAAAATCAATACGCCCAGGAACATGCCGATACCCGCTGCAATGAAGGCAGCGCCCCAACCTACGGTATTCCGCAGAAAGGCCGCAAAAAAGTTACAGATGAATGCACCAATGTTGATGCCCATGTAAAAGATGTTGTAGCCCGTGTCTTTGCGACTACGGTATTTTTCATCATTATATACATTTCCCAGTAACGTAGAGATGTTAGGCTTGAAAAAACCGTTTCCAATGCAGATCAGGGCCAGCGACAAATAAAACACCGTGAGATGATGTACCGCCAGTCCTATATATCCGATACCCATTAAGATGCCGCCAATAATAATGGATTTGCTGTATCCGAGTTTGCGGTCAGCAATTAATCCCCCAAGAAAAGGCGTAAGATATACGAATGCGATAAAGGTACCGAAGATATCTGCTGCGGTAGCACGGTCCATGCCCCAGCCACCTTTGGAAGTGTCTGTAAKGTACAACTGGAAGATGCCCAGTATCAGATAAAAACCAAATCGCTCCCACATTTCAGAGAGAAAAAGAAAAGGCAATGCCGCCGGATGACTACGTGGTTTACTCATAAAAAAGAAAATGCTATAGCTATGACATAGGTTATTTACTGGCCGCAAAAAGATATACCCGTTACCGCCAAACCGCTAAAATAAGGGAAAGAAGTGAATAACGGGCATCTGATCACTGCTATATGTAAGGATTAAAATATTTTATTTAATTAAAATAGATGCCTTTTTTCATGGGGAAAAAAGTGGCGATGATCATTAGCATATATTTTTTTATACGGTCATATCTGCCTTTGTATGTCTGTTTTATTGTATTTGAAGGCTGTTTTTTATAGAAATGTTAAATCCTTTGTCAGTAAGGATTCCAAATGTATTTTATCGGATTTGAAAGATATGTTAATGTTAATTTTTGGCATGTTGGCACAGCCTTTGCAAAGTGCGGTTCGTTCTAACTCGGTACCGTTTTTTGTTAGCAACGAGAATTGATTGTCGTAATGTGAAATTGATATTATTCAACCCAAAAAGGTTTTTTTATGAGTACGTTTACAAACAGGATTGCTGGAAAATCTTTCTTATTAGCTTCAACTGTATTGGCGTTATCCACTACTGCATTTGCGCAGGATAGCACCCGTAGCAAAGTTGTTCGTGTAACTCCTTTCAATGGTGTGAAAGATTATCGTACATGGTCTGTTGGTGCGTGGGGCGGTGGTTCTGCAGCATTTGGTCCATTTGGTGGCCCTTACTATTTCAACAACTTCGATTTTAATAATGTTGGTTTCGTATACGGTGGCTACGTGAAGAAGCAACTGTTACATAACTTTGGTTTACAGGCCGACTTCATGAGAGGACAGGTGAAAGGCGCTACCAAAGCATCTCAGCAACTCACCAATGGTATCTCTACTTTTAAAACAGATATCGACTGGTCAGCAGCGGTGAGTGGTGTATTCAGCATTGCTAATATCAACTGGTTAAATAAACAGAGTTCTATCATTCCATATGTATCTGCCGGTGCGGGTGCCATTGCCTTTAAACCTGCAGTAGCTACTGCTAATGGTACAGAAACAGCGGTATTGAATTCAGATGGTGGTAAAACACACAGAGAATTATTTATTCCGGTAGGCGTGGGTGCTAAATTTGTAGTGGCCCGCGGTGTGAATATCGACCTGGCTTATAACGTGAATTTCGTGAACAGCAAAAAGTTTGATGGCATCGACAACGGTACCAAAGATAAATTCTCTACTGCGCGACTGGGTGTTGAATTCGCTCTTGGTAAAAAGAAGAAGCCACAGTTAGCGGTAGTAAATCCTGCTGCACAATTAGCGATGGATTTATGGGATAAAAATGCGGCGCTGAAAAATTCACTCGACGCAAGCGATTCCCGTAACCAGGCAGCTATCGACGGTTTGAAGAAAGAAGTAGCCGATATGAAATTAGATACTGATGGTGATGGCGTTCCTGATTATCTGGATAAATGCCCGAACACACCTGCTGGTACTAAAGTAGATGGTGCAGGTTGCCCATTACCAACACCACAGATCGTGAAAGAAAAAATCATCATCACAGAAGCGGATAAGAAAGTAGTAAAAGATGCGATCGATAACCTGGAATTTGACCTGGGTAAAGCTACCATCAGACCTACCTCTTTCGCCAGCCTGGATAAAGTAGCCAGCCTGCTGGTGGAGAAAAACTTCAGCCTGAAATTAGCAGGTCATACCGATAACACCGGTTCCGCTACTACTAACATGCGCTTATCAAAAGAACGTGCAGAAGCGATCAAAGCATACCTGGTATCTAAAGGTGCCAATGCTTCCCGGATTGAAGCCGTTGGATATGGTGCTTCACAACCTATTGCGTCTAACAAAACTGCTGCAGGTCGTCAGCAAAACAGACGTGTAGAGTTTACTTTATACTAATAACAGTTGTTTGCTTGCATAAGTAGAAGCGGCTCCTTCCAGGAGTCGCTTTTTTTATGTTGCATCCGCCGGGAAAAATCTTAATTTAGATGAGATTCAATAGATGGGTAACTTATGACAACAGCAGAAAAGATTGCTTTTAAACACCAGCTGAAACAAACAGGCCGCACGCTGATACAGGAGCGCATCGATATGGCAAAAGCGGCCATCGACAATGCACAGGCCGCCGCCAATAGTGAAGAAAAAAGTTCTGCGGGTGATAAATATGAAACAGGACGCGCCATGGGACACCTGGAGAAAGATATGTACGCAAAACAACAATCAGAAAATTTAAAGGAACTGGCATTGCTGGAAAGCGTCAATACAGATAAAATCTATATCGCTGCGCAAACCGGTGCCCTGGTACGCTGCGAAGCACAATCCTTTTTTATACTAGCCGGATTGGGCAAACAATTGATCAACGATCACACTATTTTTTTTCTATCTCCCTATACACCACTGGCAAAATTATTATTTAATAAAAAAACAGGAGAGCGTTTTATATTTAATAAGCAGGAGGTAGTAATCCTGGATGTCTATTAATAAAAAACCAATAACATGCATGCAGATATCAAAGTATACAATGATTCGCTATCTCCGGCCGACAAGGCCATCGTTCAAAAGTTAGCGAAGGAAATTGATGCACATCTGCCGCAGGCAGAAAATAAAATCTGGCACCGGCATCCGGTATGGTTCCTGAACGGTAATCCTATTGTGGGGTATAGCAAATTGAAAGATAGTGTACGCCTGTTGTTCTGGAGCGGGCAATCGTTTGAGGAAGAAGGGTTACAGCCGGAGGGAACTTTCAAGGCGGCTGAAATACGCTTTACGGACGCCCAACAAATTGATACCACGCAGATGGCCCGCTGGCTGGAGAATGCGGCGCGGATTCAATGGGATTACAAAAACATTGTAAAGCGTAAAGGTAAATTGGAACGATTGTCCTGATAGGGCTACATATTAGCACAAAAATTCCCCAATAGCCTTATTGGCTATACGAAAAGGGAATAGTAGTGCCCCCGTTATCTACACTTTCGCCGGGTGCAATAACTTCCTGCTCTCCTTACTCACAAATGTGATGGGTACAAACTTGTCGGTAGGCGCCCCGATATAATACACGATCCACTCCGGATCATGGTGTGACAACATTTCACTGATACAATCGGCCCGATGTCCCATGGGATTGGTGCAATCATCCCAGTAGAATAATTCTACCCGGTACCGCAACTGTTGCTTCTGGTTGTTGATGGTTACTTCCACTTCTATTTCCTGTTTACCCGGAAGTGGAGGAATAGGAATGACAATATGGCTCATACACTTAATGTTATAAAGTGGCTACCACAAGAAGATTGCCACATTTCAACGGTATATTACCCCCTTATTTATGTATGTTTTTTTTCTATAACTGTTCATCATCCCTCAAAATGATGTCCGGAAATGGACGGTCCGTATAGGGGTGTACGTTACCCTGTTTTTTTACCATCTGGATAAGAAAAATGCCATTGGAAATTTTCTTGATATTTATCAAGCAGACTATGCGGGACAAATGTAATATTTGTAATGCTGATCGTTTAAACCATAGCGATGGCAACCTAAAACTGTTTATTATGTTTATCGGACACTTTGGACTTGGGATGGCCACAAAAAAATTAGCCCCCACGCTTTCACTAGGAACACTGTTTATGGCTGTTCAGTTTTCTGACCTTGTATGGCCTACTTTACTGCTGTTGGGAGTAGAAAAAGTAGCATTACATCCGGAACTGGGCGGTACAAGAACCATCGAATTTACCAATTATCCCTTCACACACAGCCTCGTAGGCGCCCTAATACTGGGTATCCTGTTTGGCGCTGTTCACTATGCCATTAAAAGAAATTTCCGGCACGCCCTGATCCTGGGAGTGGCGGTATTGAGCCATTGGTTGCTGGACCTGGTGGTGCACTTTCATGATTTACCATTAACTCCGGCGGCAGGTGCGGCCAAAGTTGGATTTGGACTCTGGTCGTCCGTAGTGGGAACATTGGTGGTGGAACTGATTTTGTTCATCACGGGTATTATCCTGTATCTGCGGGCTACGCGGCCATTGAATGCCAAAGCAAGAATCATTTTCTGGATCAACATCGTTTTATTGCTGGCAGTACAATTGTCGAATTACTGGGGTGATGCACCGGCGAGTGTAATGGCATTGGCCTGGTCCGCACAGTTTCAGTGGTTGTTTGTAATACTGGGTTATTGGGCAGATAAGAATACGGAGCCCGTACTGGCGTAACAAATATTAACAGCCCCGCTATAGCGGGGCTGTTACTTTGCAATGATTTTTGTAGGCGCTACGCCAAATTGCTTCCTGAAAGCAAATGAAAAATGGGAGAGGTCTTCAAATCCCAGATCCAGGTATATATCCGCCGAATGCAGCCCCTTTTCCCGGATCAGATAATGCGCTTCCTGTAATCTCCTTTGCAGCAGCCACCGGCTGGGCGTTATATGAAATATCTTTTCAAAATCCCTTTTGAAAGTAGCCAGGCTTCTGCCGGTTAAATATGCAAATCGTTGTAGTGGTACATTGAAGTGGTAGTTTTGGTGCATAAATGCTTCCAGGTCTATTTTACCGGGATCGCTGAAGTCAAATAGGATGTCCTTCAGCGTAGGGTCTACTTTTAGCAACAGCAACACCGCTTCTCTCAGTTTCAGGGTGACGAGGAGTACATCGTCTTTTTCATGCAACGGGAGATACGCAGGGAGCGAGTCGAAATAGTTTTTAAACAACGGGTCAGGTGGCAGGCAGATGACTGGTGGGCGGGTAACAGCGGAAGTGGATACCTCTCCGGCTTCCAGGCTGATACTCCGTAAAAAGGGCTGATCCAGTTGTACGGAAAGCGATTTGAATTCGCCTCCTTCCGGTGGTATCTTCTGAAACTTCATCAGGTGATTACGTCGTCCCAGTCTATACTCGCCGGGATGGAAGGTATAAGACTGCTGGCCATCATTCATTACCATGGTACCGGATACCTGGTAGCTGAATACGAATTCCGGAATAAATTGTTCTCCTTCCCGGTGCAAAGTGGTGTAGCAGGAGGAGGCCACCGGCGAATGATACTTATGAAGTGTGGAGGTTGTCATATGATTAGTCAGCGGTGTTGGTAGAAATACTCAGCGGACGCCATTTTTCCATTTCCTGTTTATGCTCTTCCATTGCTTGTTCCAGCCGCTTTAGGGCATCGCTGCCTAATAGCAGATGTATGGGTGGTGTCGAACTATTCACCAATTGGAGGATGGCTGTTGCCGCTTTAGCCGGATCACCCGGCGGATTAAAGTTACTGCTTTTAAACATTTCTATTCTGGCGCCCACGGTAGTTTCATAACCTGGTATGGCAGGGGCGGTGGTCATGCCGCTAAAAGCGTCGGTACGGAAGCCGCCTGGCTCCACGCTGGTTACCCGTATGCCCAGTGGAAGTACTTCCTTAGCCAGTGCTTCTGAGAAGCCCGCCAGGCCAAATTTAGCGGCCTGATAGATGGTGAGTGCTGCATTGCCCACTCTGCCGCCAATAGAGCTGATCTGGAGGATATGGCCGCTCCGTTGCCGCCGCATATGGGGCAGTACGGCGCGGGTGATGGCAATAGGGGCGTAGAGGTTGGTGGCCAGCTGTGACGCTACCTGCTCATCGCTGTATGCTTCCGCGGCTCCCAAAATGCCGAAGCCGGCGTTATTAACCAGCACGTCTATACGACCAAATTTTGCGAGGGTATTTTCTATTACAACAGCGATATCTTCGCCGTTTGTCACATCCAGTTGTTGCGGATATATTTGTCCGGGGTATTGCGCAACCAGGTCATCGAGGGCTTCCGGGCGACGGGCAGTAGCGGCTACGAGGTCGCCGCAGGCGAGTGCTGCAGCCGTGATACTTCTTCCTAATCCACGGGAACTACCAGTGATCAGCCAAACTTTTTTCATCTTGTTATATTTCTGACAAAGGTCGGTATCGTATGGAGAAAGTACTTTGTTAAAACGTTCATCATACTTTGTTGAAACGTTCCGGATGTTTGTAGATATTTGCAGATATACCGGAAAATTTCGGGAGATAAATAACAAATGGAAGCCATCAATAAAAAAATAATGATCCTCGCGCCGGTGTCTGCGGTATGGAACTCGTTAACCACGCTGCCACGCATGACCACCTGGATGGGAGACCCGGATATGAAACTGGAAATAGCCACCACCTGGGAGCCCGGCAGCCCTATTGTGATCCGTGGCTTTCATCATCTGCCCTTTGAAAATAAAGGAACGGTGCTGGAATATGTACCAGAACAAGTGTTGAGCTATAACTTCTTAAGCTCCTTATCGCGCCTGCCGGATATCCCCGCTAATCATACGGCGCTTCGGTTTGTATTGCAGCCGGAAGATGCACATACGCAGTTGCTGCTGGACATCTCCAATTTCCCCACCGACACAATTTACCAACATCTGAACTTCTATTGGAATGGTACCCTGGCCATCTTAAAACGACACGTGGAAAAAAATAACGTATAAAGTAAACCATTTTCATCACAGAAAGAATAGCTATAAATGGCCGTTGTTGCCCGGAAACGACGCGCGTACTTTTGTGTGATGAAAAGATGCCTTGCTTTTACACTTTCATTATTGTTTTGCATGGTGCTGATGGCCTGCAAAAAAGAGGATGCCAAAGATACGCCGGTAACACCCGTCACGCCGGTTACTCCCAAACCAGCGCCCAAAGCGGATTTTTCTTTCGCCGTGACGAATGAGGGCATCTTGCCGGGTATCGTGAATTTTACAGATGCATCCACCAATGGGACTACCTACACCTGGACATTCGGTGATGGTCAGTCGTCGGCGGAAAAAAATCCCCAACATCAATTTGCTGCCGCCGGCACTTACCAGGTGAAATTGCTGGTAGCCGGAGAAGGCGGAAAAGATAGCGTAGTAAAACAAGTAGTGATCACAGAAAAAGGGAAACCATTGTTGGATAAATCGGTCGTGGTGTACCTGATCACTCCCCGCGATAAAAAGTATAACGCTGACTATTATACGGTACTGAAAAATACCATACTGGAACTGCAAACCTGGTATAAAAATCAAATGGGCAATAATAAAACCTTTGTGCTGAATTCCTTTGTGGTGGATACTTTGACAGGGGGACACGATAGCACCTGGTACAACAGCAACAACGGTAGTATCAGTGGCACCGATCCCCGTTTTTATGGCTATTACAACACATATAACGATGTGCAACAATTGCTGGGAAATAAGTTTAATACCAGCAACTACGTATACTTTGTGTATGTAGCGGCTCCGGGCGGAGGTGCGGGAGCGGGCGGTTTCTGTGCCATGGGAGATCAGGATCTGAAGGGGCTACTGGGTACCAACCCGGAGAACCTGAATCCCAAAAGATGGATTGGTGGTGGCGGGCATGAGTTAGGCCATGCGTTTGGACTGGCACATCCCGACAACCAGGACCCTGCCGCTATTATGTGGACCGGCTACGCCAATTATCCGAACTGTATTTTGCTGCCTGCGGATAAAGCCATCCTGAATGCCAGCCCATTTTTCAGATGATCATTAGTAGATGGTAATTAAATATGGCTGATTGGAAGAAGTGAATTAATTTCCCTTTCTTAACCATTGGCCATGCACATACTTTATCAGAGTGACCGGATTATTATCCGGGAATTTTTACCTGCAGAAATCTCATTGTTCACTACACTGTTTGAAGATCCCCGGGTAACGGCATACATTCCTTATCGTTCACCGGAGCAATATGTAGAGCTATTCCATATCGCCCTGGAAGATTATAAAAAAGGATTGCTCAGCCGGTGGGCTGTTTTTGATGCCGTTACCCATCATTTTGCCGGCACCTGCCTGGCGCGGCCTTTTGCAGAAGTACCTGCTCAACTGGAAATAGGATATGTTTTAAATCAGGCGTCCTGGGGGAAAGGCATTGCCGCTGCTGTGAGTAGGGCGTTAGTGGATTATTGCTTTGCCAATACCGATACCAGCGAAGTGGTGGCGGTAACAGATCCACAGAATATTGGCTCCCAAAAGGTGTTAGCCAAAACAGGATTTAAGCGGTTGCCGAATTTAGTGAGAGAAGATGGAGAGATTACCTATTTTGTTATACAGCGATCCGAATAGTTTGGATCGCTACCTTTTTATAAGAGGATTTTTTTAAGCGATTTTGTTAATCAGTTATAAGTTATCCAAAAATCCCCTATTTTTATAAACGACCAGCTCAATCAGATGAGCCTACATATTTTTTGATATTCCTCATAATAACTACTAAACTTATGATGCACCTACATATTTCTTCGGATAGGTAGTCACCTGTTTTTTCATTGTTTTGATGTCGCATTTGCTCATGGGTAATATGCTGGATTGTCGTGTCCTGTTGTGAAGCAGGGATTGCATATAACGATGACTTGTTTCCACTCTTTCTTATAAAACCCAAATACTTATTTAACTATGAGTTATTTACAGAGCCCCCGTTTACAGTTTTCGGGGAAGTTTCAGGCAGATCCTTCCACCGTTAATAACGATCCGCAACACTTTAATACTCCTCAGTTTCAAACCAGTTATGACCTCCCCGGTCCGGGCGCCAGCAATGGCTGGTGGAATCCCAATGGTACCGGTGCCTGGCGCCTGTATGATTGTTCCGTAAAGCGGGTGTATTATCTGGATGGTACCTTCTGCGATGATCCGGCACAGGACCCGGTGGTAGGCTTGCCCGTGACCGGTGCAGATGGACGGGCAGAAGGAAAAATTGTAGACCTGGACCCGGAACAACAGATGGTATCTGAGTTGTGGGGCTTCCAGGTAATTGTAGGGAATGACCATACGCTCGGCTTCAAAGGAGATTATAAAGAAGCGGCGTTTGGAGACATCTGGGTGCGTTATGCACAAGGGCAGCCCGACTCCTTCTTTGGCGCCCAATACCAGAGTATATTAAGCATTAAGAAATGGGTGAACCTGGGAGAATCCCGTTTCATGAAAGAGCTGGCGTCTGTATCCGCTACCGGTGTAGTACCCGAAAAACTCAGTATCAAATTCAATGTAGACGGCTTCCAGGATGATTCCACACAGCCTGATTTTACACTGGGCCGCGTGGTGGGCACCATTGGTCAGCAAGGCGTGAAAGAACCGGATTACTTCACTGCAGGCAGAATGCTGAGTCCTGTGCCAGGTGCTCCTTTTACTTCTAATATTGCGTACTGCATAGTAGATAAAAATGTGTTAACGATCGACCTGGGTAATAGTATGCCCTGCAAAAGTCCTGGCGGTCCCCCGGTAGATAATGGCAAGCTTTACCTGGGGGTAACTCCCGCTAATGGTACACCGGTATCATTGACGGAAATCCGCTACCTGGACCCAGGCTGGTATACGCTTTCCGGCGGACTTGTGTCCATCACCCTTACCTCCGAGCAAGCCACTATGGTAGCATCCAACCCACTCGCCATATTTGCGGGCTACCCCGGAGTATTAACGCCAACCGTGTTATCAGAAAATAGCGCCGGCACTTTTGTCCGGGCCGATAAATTTGTATTCCGCATGGACCCCGGCGAACAGGTCGTTACGAAGTTTTATGCCACCGCCTTCGGACAACCAATGCCTAATGCACCCATTACCCTGATTTATGATCCTACTACCATAGAAGGGCAAATTAAACAGGGACCAGTGTCCGGGCCTACCAATGTAGGACAACCCCAATCAGCCTTCACCTTTCCTACTTCTATTACTACGGGTGCAGATGGTACCGTGGAATTGACATTGACGGCCGCTAACCCAGGCAATCCCAGAAAGTATATCGACGGGCAAGTATACGGCGTAGCCTACCAGCTGGGCACTACACCGCCCATTGTTGGCGCCATACAAAATGGTAACCAGCTGTTAAATGCACACGTATTTACGGAGTATAAAATACCAGATGTGCCTAACTGGGTGGAACACGTACAACCGATTTTCCAGCAGTACGCCGATCTGTATCCCATCATGCGGCCTATCGTGGATTTGTCGGATTATGCGCAGGTAAGGCAGCGTATCAACATCCTGAAGAATGTTTTTCACACGCCTATCAGCAGCCCCAATTATATGCCGGTTACCCGCGACCTGTCTGGCGGTAAACTGCATATGATCCGCAAATGGCTGGATAATCCGGTGTACATGAACCTGGATTCCGTGGAGAACCTGCACCGTGCATTGCAAACAGCTATTGAGCTGGAACACTCTACTATTCCGCCTTACCTCTGCGCATTATACAGCATTAAGCCCGATTGTAACATAGAAGTGTCTGGCTTAATCCGCAGCGTAGTAATAGAGGAAATGCTGCACATGGCGCTGGTATGCAATATCATGATTTCATTAGGCGGTAGCCCGAATATTAACCATTCCCGCTTTGTACCTAAATACCCGGGCTCTCTGCCAGGTGGGCTGCGTGCCGGTCTTACGGTGCGTTTAAGGCGCTGCTCTATTGATCAGATACGCGACTGCTTTATGTCGATCGAAGAACCGGAAGAAATTATCCAGCAACGTTTCCGGTCGCTGCGTCCTGCACTGATGGGAGAAGAAAGCCWGTATACGATTGGCTGGTTCTATGACCAGTTGAAAAAGGCACTCGTAGACTTGAATGCGATGGGTAAGCTGAAGTTTGGCAATGTAGACAAACAGGTATCCGACTGGAGTGGTATGGGTAAATTATATGTGATCACTTCGCTGGAGGATGCGCTGAATGCCATTGATGAAATTATGGACCAGGGAGAAGGTACCAAATCAACCAATCCTTATGACGGACAAGGGGAACTGGCGCACTACTATAAATTTGCGGAGATCGTGAATGGGCATCACATCGTTAGTAACGGTGAAACCTATACGTACACAGGGACTGCTATCCCATTTGATCCCGCCGGAGTATACCCCATGGCAGATGATCCGCAGCCAGCCAATTATCCAAAAGGATCTACGGAGCATATTTTAGCCAGCCAGTTTGCACACGGTTACCAGGCATTGCTGAATGGTTTACACCGGACGTTTAATGGAGAACCACACTTCCTGCGGGAAGCAATTGGCTCCATGTATTCGCTGGACCTGTTGGCACGTAAGCTCATGCAAACACCATCTGGTTTGAATGATGGAACTACTGCCGGACCAGCATTTCAACTGCCGTATGTGATGTAGCTGAAGGCAGAAAGCAAAAAGCAAAAAGCTATTATAACGATTGATCAGAGCGGATATTAATCCTACACGCAGATCAGTCGTTATAATAGCTTTTTGCTTTCTGCTTTCCGCTTTCTGCTTATAAATACTATATTGCTGTAAACGGATATAGATTTATGGAAACAATCAAGTGGGGCATTATAGGTTGTGGAGATGTGACTGAAGTGAAAAGCGGGCCGGCTTTTAATAAAGTTCCTGATTCTTCGCTGGTGGCGGTGATGCGCAGAGATGCGGCTAAAGCGGAAAATTATGCACGGCGTCATGGCGTACCAAAATGGTACAGCGATGCAGCGCAGTTGATCAATGATCCGGAAGTAAACGCCATATACATTGCTACGCCGCCTTTACAGCATGAAGACTATACGCTGATGACCATTGCCGCCGGCAAGCCGGTGTACGTAGAAAAACCGATGACGCTGAATGCTGCTGCTGCGATCCGTATGAATGAAGCCGCGATCCGCCATGGGGTGAAGTTAAGTGTAGCGCATTACAGAAGAGCGCAACCGGTATTCCTGAAAATAAAGGAGCTGTTAGATAGTAATGCTATTGGCGCGGTGCGTTTTGCCTCCTTGCAAATGTTGCAGCCGCCATCCTCCAAATTGATTGCCAGCACGGGGAATAACTGGCGATTAGACCCGGCTGTTTCGGGTGGTGGATTGTTTCATGACCTGGCGCCGCATCAGCTGGACTTAATGATTTACTTTTTTGGCGCTCCGCAATATGCGGCAGGAATAGCGTTGAATCAGGCGGGGTTGTCGCCGGCAGATGATTTCGTTACCGGGCATATCTTATTTGAAAGCGGTGTAGCTTTCGATGGTACCTGGTGTTTTTCCGTAGCCAAAGAAGAGCAGACTGACGTGTGCACAATCACCGGATCTGCAGGGTCCATAAGTTTCCCGGTGTTTGGTAGTAAAGTAACGCTGCATAAAGATGGCTTGTMGGAAACGTTTACTTTCGATGCCTTGCCACATGTGCAGCAACCAATGATAGCGGCCGTCACCAACTATTTTTTAGGTAGGGGACCGAATCCATGTTCCGGGGAACAGGCGATACAATCCATGCAGGTGATGGATAGCTTTACGAAACGGCGTTAGATATCTCCCGAAAAATTCAATATCAGTGAACGTTTAAAACAAACAGGGCGCCTCCGCGGAGACGCCCTGTTTGTTTTATTGCGCTATAAAAACAGAGTCATATCTGCTAACATAGAAGGTATCAATTGCCGTTCGTATAGGGACGAAAGACGATCGGCGCGACACCCAGCTGTTGGGTTTAATATTGGCCAGTGTAATGCTGGTATCACTGGGAGGGATATACGTTAATTGCAACTGATCCTGCTGATCGGTATATTTTATTTCCGTGGTGATATTAACACTGTCCGGCCGGTTGAAATACAGTCTTACTGCTGCCGCATCTACATATTCCCATGGTTTGGATGCCATTAGGGAACGGTTGTACAGGTTTTTAAGGTACATATCACCGTAGGTGCGGGCATTGGTTACTTCTCTGGGCATAGAGCGGTAGCCTGCCCCGTCAAAGGCATATACGGTAATGGTATAGGCGCCTTCCGGCAAGTTAGAGATCAGGGCTTGCTGGGTATCTTTAGGATTGCTTGATTTGGCCATTATCTTCATGGAATCCAACATGCTATTCCAGTAAATCATATAGTATTTTACACTGGCATCTGGTGTAGGATGCCAGGTGAGTTGAATACGATTTTTCCCGGGACCGCCAATAACGGCGGAGTCTATCCCGGGATAGCGGATTTCTCCGTTGGGCACCAGTTGCCGGAAGTCATCCCACTTTTTACAGGAGAGAAGCAGGGCGCTGATAAGCAGAAAGTAGGAGCAATATTTCATGTAGTGCATGATTTAAATGTTATAGGACGGTACCCCAGAAGGTAACTTCCATAAAGTGAATACGTGGGCTGGAAGACCAGCTTTCATAGAATTCCATCCGGATATATCTCACCGGAGGGTTAGTGATGGGGAAGTTAAATTCTTCCCCTGCTTTGATGTAGTTGATATCTTCCTCCGTATTGGTACCCTGTGGGCTGCCGGAAGGTTTACGGGAATTACATAACAGGAGTTGCGTCCAGCCGTTAAAGCTACCACCGGGATCAGGATTGGTGGAGCCGTACATGGCCCATCTGGCCGGGTTGCCCCAGGCGTAGTATAGTCCTTCTCTTTGCCATAGTCTAAACCGGCTGAGTTTAGCCGTTACACCCAGGTCAAAGGTGATATGTCCGGGCAGGGGAACAGGTTCGGGGCTGTGATAGCCCGTACCGAGATTGTTGTCCCAGATGTTTGATACCACCCAGCTATAGGCAGAAGGCATGTCGGTAGGCAGTACATAAGGCTGGAACTTACCTTTGTCGAGCATTTGCTCTTCGAAAGGGGACATCGTTTTGAATAACGTATCAGAGTAGTTGTTGAACTGATCTCTTACGTAAATTCCAAAAACCCGTTTGGTTGTATCAAAGCCTCTGGCTGAGAAGCGACCGCTGTCTGACGCGGTATAGAAGGTTTCTGTAGGTGTGAATTCGCCATTTTTATTACGTACAATGATGGCGATGGCGATGTTGGCTTTGGTAGGATTGGTAAATGAAGCGCTTACGCCGCCGAAGTCTTCCTGCATGAGTAGGTCTTTATATACAATACGGAAGGCTGGCGTGTCTACATTTACTTTTACTACCAGCGGATCAGATTTCACTTCTTCACTATTCACCGTATAAAGGGATATCGGGTATTCTCCTTTATTATTAAACCCATCCACAGTGATACTGTTGCCATAGCGTGACACTTTGGCTTCACGTTTCGTAGTAGCGTTTACGTTGTATTCCGCTACTACATACTGGATGTTGGGATCAGCAGGTAACGTGTAACTGATGGTGGCGGAACCTTTGCCATTTACCACGTTTATATCCTTTACTATATTAGGTTTGGGGCCTCCGGTGGAAAGTGGCTTACGCGTTTCCATTTTGGTACAGCTATACAAGAGTACCAGTAACAGGACGAAAGGCAGGCGGAAAATATTGATTGCATTCATAAAAAACATTTTACTGGATTACCATCCTGGATTTTGAACGAGATTAGGATTTACCGTCACGGTATTTTCTGATAAAGGCCATAGATAATCCCTTTGAGAGAAGCCTGGTGTATACAATACTTTGATGTGGTAGTAGTCTTCCGGTACCGTTCCGGTGATATTCCAGCCGATGAGTGGTTGGTTGACATATTGCATGGCTGTTTTCCAGCGGCGCAGGTCCCAGAATCGTTTACCTTCAAAGGCAAGTTCTATCATTCTTTCCTGTTGGATGATTTCCCGGAGTCCATCTTTGGTAGCAGGTTTGGTAGGTTTGGTAGAATTGTTCTGCCAGGAGCTTATGACGCCTGTCAGTCCGGCTCTGGCCCTTACTTTGTCGATATACGTGTATGCGTCAGCAGAAGGCCCGGCTGATTCGTTCAACGCTTCTGCGTAGAGCAGGTATAAATCGGCGAGGCGCATGATTGGCCAGGGATAAACTTCTACGGTATATTCTTTTTCGGTGTAGGCGTTGTTGAAGTTGGCCAGCTTTTTAGGCCAGTAGCCGGATACGCTGAAGTTGGTGCCCACACCGGAACCTGCGGCCTGTTTTAATTTCGCTTCTACCCAGAATGGAGCATTATCATCCAGTCGGCCGGAACCATACCAGATGGCGCCATCAAAAGCGAGGTCGGCATAATAACGGGGCTCGCGGTCAAAGTTGATCTGTGCGGTCGTATAGCCGTTTTTGATATAGAAACGATAATCTGCGTTGGATTGTCTTAACCGCGTGTAGCGGTTACCGTAATCGTAGGATCTGTCTTCCGAAATAGGCACGCCATTGCTGGTGTAGAACAATTCGGTCATATTGAGCGGCACGGCGAGGTTTTGTCTCACGGTGCTATTGGAACCCAGTGGGCTGAGATAGCACTGTGCATTCACCTGCAGGGTCCAGTCGGCGCCGGAATTGGAGGCGCCCCAGATGATTTCGGAGTTCCATTTGTCGGTAAGCGCGCCGCGGATACTCATTTGTGTGAGCGTGGTATCGGACAGTGCATACGTTTGTACCCGGGGCACATATTTATACAGTTTCATACCAATACCTTCACAGGCGTCTACTGCTGTTTTACAGGCGGTAGCAGCGAGCGTCCATTTTTCTGCAGAGAAAGCAGGATTGAAAAGGGCGGCGCCATTTTTATTTTTGAAATTAGCATATGCTGGGTTGCCGTTGAAAAGTGGGCTGGCAGCGGTTACCAACACTTCTGCTTTCACCGATAATGCAATGGCTTGTGTAATGCGTCCCAATTCCTCGGTTTCATTCATCAGCGCGGTGGGCAGATCTGGTATGGCTTCATTGAGCAGCGATACTATATAGGTTACTACGTCATCTACGGGTTCGCGGGGAATCCTCGAATCATTCACGGAGGTAGCGATAGGCAGGTTCTTTTTGATCAAAGGAATAGGACCATACATTCTGAATAGCCAGTAGTGATAGTAGGCTTTCAGGAACTTCACTTCTGCAATCCATCTTTTGCGTTCCAGGCTGGTGATATCGGGTACCTTGTCGATATTCTCCAGAAAAATATTGCATTCACGTAATGCCTGGAAGTACGCTCTACCATTGTTGCCGCCTTCCCAGTAGTCGCAGATAGGATTTACCCGGCTTTGTTGCCCGAGCAAAATGCCGGCGTTGTAGCCCGGGATATCGCCATAGGAGCTGTAGCCGGGATAGTTGGTGATCAGTTCATCGCTGCCGAGTAAGGCTGGGTTACCGGAGAGGGTGCCCAGGGAAGGCAGACTATTATAACAGGTGAAAAGATATTTCTGTGCTTCCATCCTGTTGCGGAAGGCATATTCCAGGGTGGCTACGTTATCCGGTATGATATTCAGGAATTTCTTACAGGACGCGAGACCGGCCAGTAAACATATAAAACAAATCAGTCGTTTCATAACGGTGATATTAGAAGTTTAGGTTGATACCAATATTGAAAACCTTTTGTACAGGGTATCCCAGGCCATCGCCTCCCATTTCAGGGTCCCAGTATTTGAAGGCGCTGAAGGTGAGCAGGTTGATACCGCTGAAGTATACACGTAGATTTTCAGCTTTCATTCGCTGTAACAGGCGCTTGGGAAGCGTATATCCGAATTCCAGTGATTTCAGTCGTACGAAAGAACCATCATACATAAACCAGGTGCTTGTTTGCAGGTTATTTGTTATTGGCATGGTAGATAATCTTGGCCATAACGCATAAATATTACGGTTTTCTTCTGACCAGTGATTTTTGGCATAGACATCCAGTAGTGCATTTTCTCCGATGCCGCTCCTGGCCCGATCTATAAACGGAGAGGTGGCCCAGGAGTCTATCCAGAAGGAAGATCTGGCAGAGCCCTGGAAGAAGGCGGAAATATCGAACTGACCATAGCCGGCGGAGAATCCGAAGCCATAGATGATTTCCGGCGTAACAGGATGACCGATAGGCGCCACGTCGGCATAGGTAATCTGGCCGTCGCCGTTTAAATCAGCATATTTGATATCACCGGCGCCGTAGGGACCGAAGTTTTGTTTCGGAGAATTCTGTACATCTTTGTCATCGATAAACAGGCGTTCCGCGATGAAGCCCCAGTTCTGCGCAAGCGATTGTCCCGGATGCAGTCGGTATTGTTCTGTATAGGCGGGTTCTTCATATGCTTTGTAGGCGCTGGTAGAGTAGGTGAAGTTGCCTCTTACCGTTAACCATGCCTTGGCATTAAATTGTTCTGTATAGTCGAGGGCGAGATCCAATCCCTGGGTGGTGGCAGCGCCTACGTTAGCGTAGGTGGTAGTAGACAAACCCATGGATGCAGGAATAGAGTTCCGCGGCATCAGGATGTTTTTCCGGTTGCGGTTATATATTTCTGCAATGAGGTTCGCTTTACCTTTGAAGCCTACTTCCAGGGCGAGATTGCCATCATAGGATGTTTCCCAGGTGATGTCGTTATTGCCATAGGCGCTGATGGAAACACCAGGACGGGAAAACCCGTTGTTAAAGCCAAATGACGCACCTTTATAGGGGTTGTTAAGGTTCACGTTGGAGAGATAAAAGAATCGCTGATCTGCTCTCCCAATAGCATCATTACCCACCATGCCGTAAGAACCACGTAGTTTCACTTTAGTGATGGATTTGGACAGTCCTTCCCAGAATTTTTCATTGGAAACTACCCAGGAAGCGCCTATTACCGGGAAGAACCCAAATTGTTTGGATTTGTAGAATTTCTCAGAACCGTTATAACCGAAGTTGAATTCCAGGTAGTATTTGCTGTCGTATCCATAGGAGGCACGTCCCGAAATGCCGGTATTACGGCTGGGCAGGGAAAGCTGCAAGCTGCCGGAGCTGGGATTCTGGTGTTGTTCTACGGTGCCGATAATACTACCGGATACACTATGTTTGGTATTGAAGATGCGGTTATAATCCAGTGCGCCCAACAGGTATAGCTGCGTGGAGAGGTTTCTTTCGCCAGGATTGTAGCTGAGATATTCCGTAGGATTGTTGGCTTCGTTTAGCCATTGCAGTGAATAGGTGTCGCTGAACTTATCGTATTGACCGATATTATAATAGTAAGGACTATAGCCCCTGGATACTTCAAAGTAGGCGTACCGGTTAGTGCTGCCTATCCCGCGGAAGCTGAGGCCGGGCGTGATCGCTTCCATATTTTGATTTAACTCAAACTGTGCCAGCATGCGGGACTGCGAGTATTCTTTGTATCCGCGCACCATGTCGGCGTAGGGATTGGTGTATTGTCCTTTGCCATAGTTGCCGAAAAGAATATGCTGGGTGATTTGATTGGCGGTATCAGGCGCGTAAAACGCGGGATACGCTGTAGGGCTTACCTGTAGTGATCTTTGATAGAGTTCTGAGCCACCATCTATCGGACCATTGTATTCATCGAATGTACCGTAAAGTCTTACGATGAGTTGCGTAGTACGGGTAACGTTGATGTTTACGTTAGAACGAAGCAGGTAAGTATTGAGTCGTATATTATTATTAAAGTTGCTGACTTTAGGCACCTTTAGAATACCATTATCTCTGTTGTAGCTACCGGATACATAGTACTGCGCTTTTGGGCCACCACCGGATATGCTCAGGTTACCGCGTTGGTTCATGGTGTTTTTCTTAAAGAGCAAATCCTGCCAGTCTACTTTAGGATATACGTATGGGTTATCGCCGGCAATGGTATGATCTATTTGTGAGGGGCTGTATTTCACATTCAGGTCGCCACGGGTAAGCTGGGCTTGTGTATACAACCGCATATAAGTGATCGGATCTGCCAGTTTAACGGTTTGCGTAGGAGCGGAGAGGGCGTCTTCCAGGCGGAGGTTTACCTTTACTTTTCCTTCCTTTCCTTCTTTGGTAGTTACCAGGATAACGCCGTTAGCGCCTCTGGCGCCGTAGAGTGCGGAAGCGCTGGCATCTTTCAGAACGGAGAAGCTGGCGATATCATCCGGTTGCAGGCGGGCGAGGTCGGTGGTGGTGAGTTCTATATTATCAATGAGGATGAGCGGCGAGTTGTTGACCCCAAAGGTGGTGATACCACGGATGAAGAACTGGGCATTATCTCTGCCTGGTTCCCCGCTACGTTGATAAGAAATAACACCGGCCAGTCTTCCTGCCAGGGCGGCGGTCAGGTTGCTGGATGGTATTTTCAGGTCTTTAGGAGAAATAGAGGTGACAGACCCTACGACGGCTTCTTTGCGTTGTTTTCTACCGAAGGCGGTGATCACTACCTGGTCCAGTTCTTTGGCGTCGATCCGCATCACAATATTGAAAACCGTTTTATTGCCTACGGCTATTTTCTGTGGTGTAAATCCGGTTAATGACAGCAGGAGGGTACTGTTTTCCGGTACATCCAGTACAAATTTTCCGTTGATATCGGTAGTGGTACCGATGCTCTTGTTGGATTCCAGCAGGATCGTCACACCGGGGAGGGGTACGTCTGAGGAATCCCTAATGGTACCGGTAACGGTGATATTGGCCATGGTATTGCTTGTCATGGCATCGGCGGTGTTGTCGTTTTGTTGTGTGAGGATGATCACCTGGTTTCGCTGCTCTTTATAAGAAAGATGCAGGGAAGAGGAAACGCGGTCCAGGATCTCTTTCACAGTGGCATTTTTCATTTTCAGCTCCATGACCTTATCGGCATTTATATCGGTGCTGTTATAGAAAAAACGGTATCCTGAATTGGATTCCATGTAGGAAATGAGGCTGTCTAAAGTGACGGCCGGGAAGTTGACCCGCAGTTTTTTCTGCGAGTAGCCGCTGGCTGACACCTGAAGAAAAGCGATGATAAGGAATAGTGTAAGCTTCATGATTTTGATAAAGAGCTTATCAGCCCGGAGACAAATAAATTTGTCCGGGTACAGAATTAAATTCATAATTTAGAATGGTTGAGTTCAGACAATAGGAAATCTTGAAATCCTTATTTGTAAAGATTTCCTGTTTACTTGACAAACGGGGGATGTGGCCGCATTCCCCGTTTTTTATTTAAATAGCTTCGTAATTAAGTGAACCTGTTTAAGCAGGATTGTTTCATAAACGTAGATTTTTGGTTTAATTAATAATGACCGTTTTACCCGAAATGGTGTACTCAAATGGATGGATCTGTTGTAAGATTTTAAGTATATCGGTTAATGATTCCCCCTGGATATTGCCGGAGAAGATGAATGCGCGAACGTTTTCGTTGCCGAATACGAATTTCACATCATTGCGTCTTTCAATGCTTAATGCCAGGTCATCAAAGCGTTCATTGCGGAATGGCAGGCGGTTTTCCATCCATGCGGTTTCTTCTGCCGCCGGACCCTTGGTGATGGCCTGTTCTGCGTGAACGGTAGGTTGGTTGGCTGCTGGTTTTATGGTTGTTACATTTTCCTCATTCGATGATATTGGTTCCTTTAATATGGTTACTTTTTCATTGGGCTTCAGTTGTATCTTCCTGCCGCCATATTTTTTTACGGTTACTTCTACGGCGCCGCTGATTAAAGCGGTTTCCGTTTTATGGTCATCCGGGTATGCTTTCAGGTTAAAGGCAGTTCCGAGCACTTTAACATCTACTTCATCGGTATGTATAATAAATGGTGCGTGGGCATTTTGTGTAACATTGAAATAAGCTTCTCCTGTTAATTTTACTTCGCGGTTTCCTTGTTGGAAATCGTTGGGATAAGAAAAGGCGCTGCCGGCATTGAGTACTACCACCGTGCTGTCGGGCAGTACAATTCTATAGCGGGTGCCGGGTTTAGTGGTAATATGTGTCCAGCCGGCAAGGGTGCTTTGCCGGTTATTACGCAGTAAAAATCCGGCTCCTACGGTAACGGATATCCCAAGTACTGCTGCCGCAATGCCCCAGGGTCTTATCAGGAACCGTTGGCGTACGGGAGTTGGCTGTGCCTGCGCAAAAATGGCGGAAAGGCGTAAGTCTTTGTTATTGGCCGGCACAGCAGGCAAGGAGCTATTCACAGATGCCTGTTGCAATACCTGGTAGGTAGCTGCAAGGTCAGGGTCGGTGAGAAGCAGTTGCTCAAATTCCCGTCGTTCCTTTATGTTCAGTTCATTAGCCAGCGCTTTTGCTAAAAGTTCCCAGGCTTTTGCTGATTTATCCACGTAAGAAGATTATGTCTTGTAGTAAGACAACAATTTTTAAAGATGCTATTAAAGGAAAGTGAAATTTTTTTTGAGAGATGCTTACAGGATGTTCAGTTTCCGTTCCAGGCGGATGCTTTTACTCAGTTTTTTCACGGCGATACTCATTTGTACATTCACGGTATTCACGGAAATATCGAGGATTTCGGCTACTTCTTTGTATTTCAGGCCATCTTCCCGTACCAGGCGAAAGATCATTTTACATACCGGTGGTAAGTGATTCACGGCCTTTTCCATGGCCTGTTCATTTTCTTTGCTGATCAGGATATCATCGGGAAGAATGGTGGCGGTATCGGTTTTAATCTGCAGGTATTGATCCTTCAGCATATTGCCGACGGAGTATTTCTTTTTAACGCAGTTCAGTGCTGCATTGCGTACTGCGGTATACAGGTAGGTATTAATATTTTGTATGTGGCTGAGTTGTTCCCGTTTTAACCAGATGTTCAGAAAAACATCTGATACTACTTCCTCTGCTTCTTCGGCTACTTCCAGGTAGGAGCAGGCAAATTTAAAGAGACGGTCAAAATAATGATAGTAGAATTGGCGGAACGCCCATTCATCACCATTCATCACAGCCGTTAATACATCTCTCATGGAATAGGAAGGATCTGTTTGTTGAACTAAATCTACCTGCTAAATACATATAATTCAAATAGCATTTTGCCGAATAAGAATATCATTTTGCCAGAATCTGCTTTTTATTCTTGTTATCTGTTATGATGGAAGTTTTAACGGGCGAGCATAAACGTAGTAGAGAAGGTTTTAGTAAACAGGTTTTGGGAAGATATAAATCTTAATGTTTGAACTTATCATGACGGTTTTTTTCAGGAGAAGTTTGGCAAACAACATTTGCCGTGAATAGGTATAATGATAATCATTCTTTTATAAAAAGCATATGCATTATTATTAATGTATAACTTAATTACCTATTTTCGCCGCCCTAAACCTTATACCTCATATGAAATCCTGTATGAAATTCATACCGGCACTCATGCTTGTAGCTGTTACATTGGGCGCCCATGCGCAATCTGATTCTGCATTGAAGAGTAAAATTATTGCCCGGCCGGTGAAAACAAAGAAGCCAACCAGCCAGGTTGGCTTGGAACTGGTGTATAAAACATATACCTCTACCTATTATAATCCCAATACGCATCGCTATTCCAGTAACACTTATCAGAAACCGTTTGTGAGTGTTAATGGCGCTAAGCCGGTGGCATTAGACAGAAAAGGAGAAATACTCCGGAAGTACTATACTAAATGTCCGCTGGCCATGCAGCAGCTCGATG
Source organism: Chitinophaga sp. 05T412 (assembly GCF_056396465.1). Classification (NCBI taxonomy): domain Bacteria; kingdom Pseudomonadati; phylum Bacteroidota; class Chitinophagia; order Chitinophagales; family Chitinophagaceae; genus Chitinophaga; species Chitinophaga sp. 05T412. Next base: position 64,640 of record NZ_JBFTLN010000011.1, on the reverse strand, counting down.
AATCCCGTCACATCAATAAAAAAGCATCGAGGTTTTTCTGGGGTGGTTTCGGCGCTGCCGGAGTAATGACAGTTGGTGGGATTGTGCTTTCCACGAAGGTGCCGGAAGATAAATCAACCGCTGCCTTCTTCACCAGTTTTGGTGTGGGAGTGGGAACCATGCTGGCAGGTGGTATTGTCTCCTGGATACTGCATAAACGGGCGGATGAGCACCTGCGGAGTTCTGTGGATGTGTATAACAAAAGCTGTTATATACCGCCTAAACCGGATAGTACGCAAGCCGCATCCACCACTGCAACAAACGGAAAAGTAAAAGCCTCTCCCCGGAAGAATTATGTGGATACGGTATTGTATGAATTGGTGCGTAATGAGCCGGCACATTCCAATTTGTATGGAATTTCTGTACACCCTGTTGTACTCGATGCCTACAAACCTAATTTAAGTATCTCCGGTGGTATTGGGGTATTCTATACCTATAAAAGCGCGTTTGGCGTGAGCCTCAATACACAAATGAGCTACCTGGAAAACCTGGATGGTATTCATGGAAGTGACAAACCTTCTTATCAATCATATGGTGTGCCGGTAAAAAACCGCGCATCAAAACGACTGGAATTACAAACCAAGTTTACCTTAAGCTCCTGGACAAAAGAGATTAAATACCCTATGCATGTCTCTTACACCAGAGAAGGAGAGATGTCTGGTAGTGTGCCAGGTACTATGCTGCGTGCTATCTCCGGCCGGTTGGGATTCATCCACGATCTGAAGAAAATTGAGGGCAATGGCGTAATGCCATTGGAAACCAGCAAAGCGCCTTATGTATTGCATATGGACGATGGTACAGATCAGGAGTTGGATAGAACAGGATTGAAAAGTTCTACCGCCTTCCTGCAATCGGAAGTGATTACAGCGGGTATTGCGTTGAGTACTTACCGCGACATGAAAATTAATCTTAAAGATGAGCAATACAAAGGGAAAAGGGATTTGAAATCACAAACTGATCTTTTTATAGACGTGATGTATGCGCCTTCTATGAAGTATGAAGACCTGTTATATTCCTATCATGTTTATCAGTCGAATCAGATGTATGAAATATTACCGGTAACATCTCCTTTCAGTAGAACTGGCGCCAGAATAGGTTATCAGTCGATGAGCATGGGGAAATTCTTCGGCACCAAATATATTATTGAATTAGGATTACGTCCCGGGCCCACTTTACCCAGTTCTGCCAATGCATATTTCCAGCTAACTTATGGAGTAGTTTTTGGAGGCCGTCAAAACAATTTTTAATAAGATTAGATTTTCTCTGCTATGAAGCGTTATATACTGGCCCTTTGCTCTATTGGCTGCCTATACTTTTTTACAGGCTGTATTAAGCACTACAGCTGCGATGATATAAGAGAGCTGTCTATGCCGGCAGATACACTCTTACACAATGGTGCAACATTAAAATTCACCGCACCGGCTGAAATTCCATTCAATGACGTGCAGTACTATAACTGGTATGGACCTAATCACTTTTCTGCACACCGGGAAGAGGAAGCCATTATCTATAATGTAACGGCAGCCACCAGTGGTACTTACCATCTTGACATCATTACGAAAGGTGGTTGTACCTATCGGTTGAGTAAGTATATACGGGTGATCCCGTAATGCGGGAAATGATGGCAACGTGTTGGGCCCCGCAGACAAGCAGGGATCAGGACGTTGTCATCTTCCCTAATTCCCTATTTTTTCTTCTTCGCGGCCAGCTTCGCATCATTCTCCTTTGCCCGGAATTTCACCATCTTAGTAATCAACGTCAGCGGCATGGGCTGATCCAGCGGAAATTGTACAGAACCTTTCCCTGTTTTATATTTCGATAACTCGGCTTTAAATGCCTCCAGTCCCGACGGGATAGGATAGAACCCAATATGATGGGGATAGGCAGCAAAGTAAACGAGCGGACCGTTTTGTTTAAATGCCGGCATGCCGTAACCAATGCCTTCGGTAGCCTGCGGCGCTGCCTTTTTCACCGTGCTGCGTACTTGTTCCAGTATGTGCTGAATATCCGGTGGAAAGCCGGCAATGTATTCATCTATAGTGGTTGCGTTTGTCATAGCGTTAGAGGTTATAATACAAATTTACCGTTTCCCGCTGAGCGGAAGGCGGTGCAAACGCGACATACTCCGTGCTGAACCCGACAAAATAATAGAAAAAAGTAAGGGTTATCATTATCTTTATCAGATTGCTCCCCTGTATATAAGAAATTATGCAAAACATCACGCTGCCCGCATCCAAAAAGTTATTGGGTTTAGATCATTTGAGAGCGCTGGCCATCACGCTGGTGTTACTGTATCACTATCGGATGTTTGCGCATCCGCAATGGGTGGATGATGTAATAGGCTTTGGCTGGACAGGTGTTGATTTATTCTTTGTATTGAGCGGTTTTCTGATTTCCTCGCAGTTGTTTGAGCAGATGGCAAAGGGAAAAGCCATCTCCTTATCCGAATTCTTTATCAAGCGTTTCTTCCGGATTATTCCTCCTTACTTATTGCTGCTGGCTATCTATGTATTCATTCCGGCTTTCCATGAAAGAGAGCGACTGGCGCCATTATGGAAGTATCTGACGTTTACCCAAAACTTTGGGCTGGATATTAAAACGGATGGTACCTTTTCTCATGTATGGTCGTTGTGTGTAGAGGAGCATTTTTATTTATTGCTACCGCTGGTACTTACGGGGCTGGTGGCATGGAAGGCTACCCGGAAGAGCTGGATACTGCTGGTGGCCTTGTTTTTAGCAGGCTTCCTGATTCGCCTGTATTGCTGGCATTACCTGATTGCGCCGCACGAAGAAGCAGAAGATTACTGGAAATATTGGTACATGCACATGTACTATCCTACTTATAACCGTCTGGATGGCCTGCTGGCGGGCGTTGCAGGTGCGGCATTGTTTACTTTCCTGCCGGCCGTTAAAGCGTGGATCATCCGGTATAGCCATGTCATTTTAGTGGCCGGGCTGCTGGTATTAACGGGCGCCTGGTTTTTATGTGAAGAGCAGAAAAGCTTTGGGGCTTCCATTTTTGGATATCCGATCATCGCCATCGGGTATGTCTTGTTGGTAATGGGAGCAGTGAGTCCGGGTAATGTTTTATACCGGTTTAATAGTCGCGTTACGGCATTGATCGCAAAATTATCTTTCGTATTATACCTATCACATAAGGGCGTGATACACCTGGTGCAGCCGCTTTTCGAAAAAGCAGGACTGGCGCCAAAGGGCAATGCCATGCTGATTACCTGTTTGCTGGCAGCGGTAGTGGCAGCTTTTATACTGAATAAGTTGGTAGAGGCGCCGTGTTTGCGGCTGCGGCAGCAAATATTACAGAAAAGAAAAGGGACGCAGGAAGTGGCGGCAATGGAACACCTGCGGGCCTAACAAACCGGTTGCTTTAAATAAGACATAAATATTTCGGGCGTCGTCACGTCCGTTTTGCGGGTCCATATTTCATGGTGCAGGGCAGTAATGGTGTCCAGTTCACGGAATCCCATTCGCCGGATGGTACGGCCGGTTTCAATCACATCTATAATCGCGTCTGCTATGTGCAGGTAGAGCGCCGTTTCATGTGCTCCTTCCATGGGTATAATGTGGGCGGTCATATGATGGGCAGCTATATATCGTTGTGCTACCGACGTGAATTTTGTGCAGATGGTATGGATATGGCGGGGATGGATGATTTGCGGTGCTATCAGCGACAGGCGGCATTGCTGCATGGGTAATGGTTGCAGGCAGCTAAGCGTAGATAGTCCGTATTCCTGGAACCAGATGCTGCTTCCGATGGCCACATCAACATGGCTCTGTTCCAGCATCCAGCAGAGGTCGCGGCTACGTATAGTCACCAACGTGATATTGCGGTGGTTATCGTGAAATACGGGTACGTCGCCTTTCATGAAGCTATTAAACGCCGGTGTGTCCGGCATCTCCAGTAATGATACTGATTCTGCAAACCCCCTTCCTTTCCCGACAGCGATCCGCAGCGGCGATGGGGGACGTAGAGAGATATCAGTTTGTGGCAGTTGCATATATTATAAATTATTAGCCCAGGAGAGCAATTTAGTCAAACATACTTCCTGGCTATATTGATCTGTTCTGAGGATATTGGCGCCATACGTTTTCCCTAGCTGCAGGTATTGGGCCATATAGCCGGTATGATAGGCCACATCGAATGTTTCTTCTGTTCTCGTAGCGAGCCTTTGTAAAGTGGCGCTGATGCCTGCGTAACAAAGCGTAGTAGGCGGAATGGGCAGCCAGTCCTGGTAGTAGCTGGCAGGGATGAGCGTGAAAATGGTCATCCAGTGCCGGTCGAAGATGAGCATATCCCCGCTGTTTGCTGCCAGTAGCTGATGGATAGCGGCTTTGCCGAGATCTGCTACCTGTTGGTACTCTTTTTTTGCGGCGTGTGCAAGGAGGGCGGCGCCGGTTTTTCCACCAAAGGGGCGGAGATAAGTTCCACCGGTGGCTTGTGCCAGTAGGGTCGCCATGGTGGTTTTGCCGGCGCCGTCATGTCCGTCTATGGCCAGTATGCGCTGTCGTTGTTTATCCATACGTTTGTTGCCAACTACATTAATGATGGGGGTGCAGTGCCACGCTACCGCCTTTTTCATCCAGTTTTACTTCGTATTTGCCGGCGCCTTTGTGGCCATTTTTCAGGATAGCGCCTGCTGCCTGATTCAATTTCATCAGTCCACGGGCAGACACTTCTTTAAAAGGACGTTTATCCGTTGCCGTTGGATAAAGTGTTATTTTATCTTTTTCAACGGAAAAGCCGATACGTTTTCCCTGGCCTTTCTGGAATTTGAGCAGGGTCCGGGCAGCAGGAGGGAGGGTGATCATGCCGGCAGGGGAAATGGTTCTGCTGCTGAGGTTTTCTTTAAATGAAGTAGCCATTGTTTTTATTTTTTTTGTGAGATGAATAAGTGGTTAGTCGTTTACTGAAAACATCGACGAATACGCTTTCTCATAATTTTCATATAGCTTTTCCGGTGCAGCGCCTTTTCGCCAAAGGTCTTTATCCATTGATTCCGCCTGTTCCGGATGGAGGCTATTCCAGCGGATACGCATGCAGTCCGGACTAATTTCACCATAAATCAATTTGCCACTGCGATCAATGAAAATGCACATGTCAATGAGGGTAATGCCTGATTGAAAGAACATTTTTTCCAGCCACAGGAAAGTTTCCAGCGCCATTTTTTTAGCGAAGGGAAGATCCTGTATCCAGAGTGCGGCGTAGTCGTCGGAGATGGGTTCATCTGCCAGCCGGATGTTGTTCTCATCGGTCAGCGGATGGCGCCAGTCGAAGCATACGATAGGGGCATCGAACCGCGTCCAGCGGGCAATAGGGAGCGCGCCCGGCATGGTAGACGGATACTGGTCGGTATACCGGTAGCGGTGCACTGGTGAGCCGATATGATATCTCTTAATCCTGGTTTCTATATTGCAGCTATCTACCAGTAATTGTACAATGAACAAGCCCTGTTCATTTTCTATTTCCGCCAGAAAAGCGCTGGCAGGAGCATATGCGCGGCCTTCGCCATTGTGTGCCATTTTACGATATACGGCGGTGGTGAATTTAATCCGGATATTATCGGTACCATCTACCATACCATAACGGTTATGGGTATATGAGTATACAGTGGGCTTAAATTTTTCTATCACTACGCGGGGTGTCCAGTACTTAATAATTTTGCTTTCTCCTTCTATGAGTAGTGGCAGCTGCTCAAAGTTAAAAGGGATTTTTTGCAGGATACGTTCTACGATGCTTTCTACCCGTTCATTCGGTTTTATCAGGAGCGTAGGTACGTCTCCGTTTGTATGGTTGGTATCGGTCAGCATAAGGAAGGGTTGGTGAGGAGCGCTCAGCGGCTGCGTCGTTACCACCACGGGGAAGTCCAGTTCCTGTAGTTGCCGGATAGCCGCGGATACGGCGTCATCAGGCGTTGTACGGCATTCGTTGATAATATTGATGGGCGTCATATGATGCATGCTTTATAGTTTATCGTAAAAAATCAGGCAGATCGTATTCCGTATAGTCGAACGCGTGATAAGCACTATTGAGTACATACAGGAGCTGAAGGGTGGCGCCGTATGCATTGGCGATCGCTTCCCAGGGGCGTCCGTTTTCACAGAGGGCTACCTGATCTTCTATGGCGTAGTGAAGGGTGGAGGTAGTCCAGGCGTTGATCAGTTCCTTGTTGTTGGGTTCCTGCATGGCGGCCCGCATACCTTTGGTAATATGCATGGGTATTTTAATAAAGTACTGGTAAAGATTCGCTTTCCCTTCCAGTCCGAAATGCGTGCCTTCTTTTGCCAGAAAGCCCGCCATTCCCAGTAATTGCCGCATGCGTACATAGCCGAAGCTGAAGTTGCGGTATAGCAGATCATGCGCCGGTTTAACCGGGATGATGGCTTGTCCGTATAAACAAAGTACATGCTGATTCAGGTTATCACCGGACAACGACTGGCATCCATAGAAATCTGTTTCATCGTATACACTGATATTGATATCTACGCCCTGGTACGACGGATTTTGTCCTCTCAAAGCCTGCAATGCGATATCCGATGATTTCACATATAGGATCACGTCATAATCGGCGAAGCTTTCGCTGGTAACGGATGAACCATATACGAATATAGCCAGCAGGTTGTCTGACAAAACCTCCCGCAGCTGGTTCGTAAAGCCGAATCGTGTTTGCTGGGCGGCGGTGAGCGTACTGGTTGTCACCAGTAACGGTGTAGTAGTAACGCCGTCGCTGAGCGCCGTCAGCAGCCGGCCATACATCTTTTTGATCGCACTGATGCGCTCGAAGGCAGAGAGGTCCGTAGCGTAGCCGTAGTGCAGCACAAATTGTTGCAATGCCTCTTTGCTGATGATCGTTATATCCAGTGATTCGAGATAGGCTGATATTTGCCAGAGCCGGTCCAGTTTACTTTGAATAGTAGCTTCTGTGAATCGGTTTTGTATGATGGCTGCGCTAAGGGTGCACCCTGCGAGGAACAGGAGCGACTGCAGGTAGTAGCGGTTAGTACCCATGCCGGTATTGGGATCTACCGGTAGCAGTGGATGAAATGTTTGCAACGATTGTATAAACTGCCGGTAGGCTTCATCGGCCGGAGTGGTGTGGGTTTCCTGTACAAAGCGTTCAAAAAACAGCGGGTGAAACAGGGACGATAGCTCCAGCAGCTGACGGCTGACGGGGCGTGGGTTTACCAGTTGCAGTGTGGTAGCGAGGGTGAAGAATTCACGTAGTTCGGATTCATCCAGTTCTTCCTGGAAGAGGACAAATGTGAAATCGCTTTCTTCTTTTTCCCGCCATCCTGGTGGCATGGTAACCACGCGGAAGCCGGCATATTTATGTTTAAATATGGAGGAGAAGGGGCTCATATCCACGGGTGGTGGTATAAACAGTTGATCTTTCAAAGTAAAAGAGATGAGATAATAACGCCTGAATGCTGCTGAAAAATCCAGATTTGCTGCAATGCTTTATGGGAAAAGATACTTTTTTGTTGCCCTGGGGGAGGCGATCGTTTCTCACAAATTAAAAATTCCGGTCTATGGGGTTCGTTCAAATTATTTTGAGGTATGCTATTAACAAGTGACTGCTGTTTAACAGCGATCTATTTAAAGTTAGGCAATTTTCAGCAATAAAAAAAGTTTAGCATTTAGCTGCGAACAGCTAAATGCTAATAGCAGCCGTTATTCTGGCTGATAAGGTCCGCCGGGTTCTCCCCATCCCCATTTAGGCATTGGTTCATCGGGCTTCACCGGCAAATTGGTTTCATTGGAATTGATGACGGCAATACGGGTGCCCCATTCAATGTACGCTACAAAGGCAGCACGGAATTCCGGATCTGCCGGGAGATCCATTTCGTCGGCGGTAGCCAGGAGTAACTGCACCCATCTTTGGCGGTGGACTTCCTGGAGGTGTTTGCCCAGATGCTTCTGAATCATGGTAGCATGGGAACCTTCGCCGTTGCTGTATAGTTTCGGACCACCAAATACTTCTGCGATGAAGTGGGCAACATGCAATTGATGGGAGGGCGACATATGCTTAAATATTGGTCCGATTAAATCGTCCAATACTACCTTATCATAGAAAGCGCGGATGAGTTGTTCAAATACCGGCATTCCGCCGGCCCATTCATATAAAGTGGGTATCGGTTTATTGGTCATCTCTTTTTTCATAAAGCTAGAAAGTTTAACAAAGAACTCCAAGAGCTTACTAAAGAGTAGGCGCCCATGGCTTAACAAAAGGGTAACACCATTTAAAAAATAAGTTTGCATTCGTTGAATACCTTGCGTATTTTCCGTGGTCATGTGCGTATGGTATGTTCTGTTCCGGAAATTTTGAACGCGCTGTAGCAAGCGCCCGTAGCGTCCTAACCGGTAATTTATCCCGTCATCTTAGAAAATAAATAACGTCATGAAACGCATTTTTTTTATCGTGTCAGTCATTACTTCCTTATCCGCTACTGCGCAAAAAGCCCAGCCCGTAGCAACTATCATCGATGAGTTTTATCATCATCCGGAGCATATCATGGTCACCGCGCATCGTGCCGCGCATACCAAATACCCGGAAAACTCGCTGGCAGCCATTCAGGAAGCCATTAAACAGGGCATCGACATTGTTGAAATTGATGTGCGGGAAACCAAAGATCACGTGCTGATTATTATGCATGATGAAAAAATTACGCGTACTACCGGTAAGCCAGGTAAAACCACCGATTATACTTATCAGGAGTTGCAACAGTTTCCGTTGTTGTTTAACGGACAACCTACTAAAGAAAAGATCCCGACGTTTGAGCAGGTGTTACAGCTCACTAAAGGAAAGATCATGGTGGATGTTGACTTCAAAGCAGATGGCGACGCGGCCGCCAAACAAACGGTAGACATGATCGCGAAGCATCACATGGAGCAACAGGTATTGTTCTTCATTTATGAGCATCCTTATGCTACGCAGTTGCTGCAATGGAATGCGAAATTACAGGTGATGCCACGGGCACATAGTATTGCCGAAATACATGAGATAGAGAAAATGGGTAAGTTCCCGGTGATTCATATTGATGATGATTTTTACACCGACTCTACCATGCAGCGTGTAGCCAACAACGGTACCCGGATATGGATCAATACCCTGGGGGATTATGATAAGATGGAGGAGAAACAGGCGGATAGTGGGTTTGATCAACGCCTGAAAGATGCAAAGTATGCCAATGCTATTCAAACAGATTATCCGGAAAAGCTATTGGCATACCTGCGTAAGAAAGGCCTGCACAAATAATTATTCAGCAGGATAATATTGTTTTAACCAGCTGATTACTTTCGCAAACACATCCATGGAAGCTGTTAACCCCATCCCATGTTTTTCTGCCGGATAAAGCTCCAGCTGTGTGGGTATATTGAGTGACGTTAGTTTTTCATGCAGCTTTTTTGCCTGGCTAACATCTACGAGCGGATCTTGGCCGCCGTGAAACAAAATAGTAGGAATACCGCTGGCTTTGGTGAGCTGGTAGTAAGGACTGGCATCAAATGCAATTTTGGCGGCCGGATCTGGTTCACCCAGCAGGCGTGCTACTTTTTCATCGGCATCTTTATTTTCCTGCCTTACTTTTTTATCAGTAAAATCTGTTGGCCCCCATAAATCCACCACTGTTTTTATCTGCCGTAAACTATCGCAGGCATAAGCGTATTGCAGGGCCAGATAAGCGCCGGCGCTACCACCTATCAAAGCAAACTGGTTGCCATCGAATTGCAGTTTTTTAGATTTGGAAGATATGAATGCCAGTGCTTTTTTTACATCGTCCAGTTGAGCGGGGTAAGTATTTTGGTGATCTTCCCGGATCAGGCGGTAGTTCATGGATACTACGCCATAGTGCAGCCGTCCGGCCAATTCTTCGATGAGTTGTTTGGGAAATTCTTTTTTATCACCGCCTGTCCAGCCGCCGCCATGCAGGTACACAATTATTTTAGTGCTGGCGGAATGGTTTTCGGGAAGATAAGCATCGAGTGTATTATCTTCTCCTGCATCGCCATAAGGCACATTCCGCATGGTGATATACTTGTTGCTGCTGGCTACTGCTGGTAAAGGAGCGCCAGCGCTGCCATCGCGAAGATTATTTTTTTTCAGGTAGTCAACCAGTGCTTCCGGATGATCACTCTGCATACCCTGTACACCTTTGCTCAATACCGTGTTCCAGCTGGCTGGGCCCTCTGAGGAAGATTGTGCATCGAGCCAAACCGATACGCCGTGTTGACGGGTAACAGCCAGCATGGCGCTGTCGGTGACGTTGTCCAATACCGCAATCGCGAAGTTGTTGAGCAGGAAATTGAGTTGGGTGGCAGTGGTGACTTCATCGGGCATGCTGGTCATCAGTGGCAGTTGTGGCGCTGTTTTTCTCCACGGTTTATATTGCTCTCTGGCGTTGAGATATACCACCACTTGTTTTTCCATACCGGCGGCCTGTATCTGTTTCCAGGTTTCGGTGACGTCGGCATCTTTGAAGTCGAGATAGATATTGACTTTCCCTTTGCTGGCGCGCAGGGCTTCTGCGAAGGTTGGTACGCGGTAGTCTTTCCCGTCTTTACTATTGACTTTAAGCTGTTGTATTTCTTTGCAGGTGAGGTCTGCCACTTTTCCTTTTCCGTTGGTCATACGATCTACGGTGGCGTCGTGCATGAGTACCAGTTGGCCGTCTTTGGTGGTGCGGAGGTCCAGTTCAGCGTAGTCGGCGCCGCATTGAATGGTGGCGGCGATGGCGGCTACGGTATTTTCCGGCATATCTACATGGTTACCACGATGTGCTACTACTACAAATTTATTTTTGGTAGCCGGCAGCGGCGCTGCCTGTTGTGCAAAAGTAGTTTGCATCAACAGACAGGCGCCGGCAAAAATGAATATACGCTTCATCATTACAGGATCTGTTTAGTATCGGTCACGAATACACGGGTACTTACGGAATAAGTACCGCCGGTTGGATTCATATATTGAAGGTCTACGTAAAAGGCGCGGTAGCCGCTGGCGGGCAATGGCGTGCTCACTTTTACGGTTGATTTATGCGCTTGTCCCAGGCTTTGCGACGACCATTTCTCATTGCGGAAATCCAGGTCGGTAGAGTTGGCGGTCCACAGGATGACATCTACCAGCTGATCAGCGGTGGCTTTGGCGGTAAGTTTTACTTTTCCGCGACGGGTACTGGTAGTCCAGCTGCTGGAAGGGTAAGCCTGTTTTGCCATCGTGGTGCCGAAGAATGCGCTCAGTGCTTCAAAGGCATGTTTTTTATCGCCCAGGTTATGTCCGGCGTTGGGCGTGTAGTTGAGCATGTTTTTGCCGGGGATGCTATCGAGATAGTTTTTAACGTTGTCTACTACCCAGTATTCATCGTTGGTGCCCATGAAAATCATTTTAGGCATGGTGAGCAGCTGGCGATAGGAATAAGGATCTATCATGGTGTTGATGGCTTGTCCGCCGTCGGTGTGGGCGGCTTGCGGAATACCCAGCTTCACGTAATCTTCAATTTGTATGCTGTATTCTTTCCATGTTTTGATTTGATAGTCGAGGCTTACCGGCATGTTCAATACATCAATTACCATGGGAGCAATAGCGGCTACGCGGTTATCGTTTGCACCGGTGAGCCAGGTGGTCCAGCCACGTTTGGAAGCACCGGATACCACGAAGCGGTTCACATTTTGCGACAGCTTTTCTTTGGAGAATGCCTGTACTACGTCCATAGCACGCACTGCGCTTTTCACCATGGGGAACAGCAGGGGCCAGCTATAGTCGCCATCTTCTTTAAACTGATGAAGAGTATAAGAGATGAGGGCATCTTCCGTCAGGTTTTTGAAGAGCGGCTGATTGGGTGTTTGTCTGAGTACCGCGGTAATGGCTTTATTGGTGCTGGCTACGGATGCAATTTGCTGATACAGTTCATCCGTAGGTCCGTTCCAGTTAGGAAGGCCATTTTTTACCGAACCGCCGGTGATGAACAGCAGGGCACCATCATAGCTCACGTTGGCAGGTACAAAGATAGCCAGCTGGTGTGTCCAGGTATATTCGCGCCATTTTTGAGAGGTGAGTAAAATGCTATAGCATTTTACCTGGTTGATATTGAAAGAGTCTTTCAGTTCGTAATGGAAAGAAGCGTCGCCGTTGTTCAGGTAGCTTTGCAGTGCATTGGCAGGTGTAACGGTTTGCTGTGCAAATGCTGCTACAAAGAAAAGCAGGTGGGCGAACAGGGCGGCCGTTGTTTTCAGAAAGCGTTGTTTCATATGCGGAGGAGTGATTTAAAGTAAGATAAAAAATGTTTACCATGGTTTGCCGGTGCCTTGAATAATCCATGGTTTTGACCACGGACTGTTTTGCGGGCCGTTGGCGCCAAAGGCGGACTGAGATGTTACTTCCAGCCGTTTCATGGCTTCGGTGACATTGATTTTATTCAGGTTCCTTTCATCGAGCATGTAGTATAGCCGTACCGGTAACACAGGTGCTTTGGCATAAGGGCCTGCATGTAAGTTCGGATAGCCGGTACGTTTATAGTCGGCCCAGGCTTCTGTGGCGGCGGTCCAGCTGGCGATCCATTTCTGGGTAATGATCTGTTCCTGTGTGTTGTTGAATTTTACATTTGGCTGAGACAGATATGCGGCCAGGTTGCCACTCACGCCCCATATGCTGAACGAAGCTTTTATCCCTGCGTTGTAATGTGTTTCGGCATCGCCGGCAGCCCAGCCTTTGATGGCGCTGGCTTCGGCCAGGATGAAGTGTACTTCTGCTGCAGAGATCAGGCGGGCTTTCAGCAATGGACCTTTGGCTTGTTTGTAGATGTCGTTGAGCCAGGATACATGCGGATTCCGGGAGGCCTGCGCCGCATCCGGACTTAAATTATATACTGCCGGACCGGGAATAGCGGGAGGTAATCCCACATAGTTCACGTCCTGGTTAATATCCTTCAGGGTCAGTCCTTTCGAGGCGAGTACATCAGGCGATATGTATCTTACTTTACGGTTTTCGCCGTTTACTACGGTGTCTACCGCTTTGTATACGTTGCCAGTGCCGGGAGGCTGTTTATCGTCTACCACCAGGAAGCATTGTACTTTGTTGGCCCATACGCCGAGACGCGGATCATGCAGTGATTCCAGGGAGGTAACGAATGTATTGCACATTTTCAGGCGGCGATAGTTGCTGCTGTCGCTATCATAGATAGCATTCGCCGGCCAGGAGTCGGCGTTGCTGTTGCCGGGAAACGACATGGTAGCATCGTCGGCGGCATCTGTGATGATCGGATACTGGGTCGGATTACCGGCTATTTTTTCAATGCCCGCTTTGGCGATGGCCGGCAGCTTCTCTGATAAACGCATGTAATAGCGTAAAGCGAGTGAATTAGCCATTTTGCGCCACTTTGTAGGATCTCCCTGGTAGTACACGTCAACGGCGTCAATTGGAGCCGGATAAGCGCTCTTAGGCTTGGAAAGTAAAGTGTTGGCTTTGTCCAGGTCGGAAAGTATGCCAGCGTAAATATCCTGTTGCGGATCATACACGGGTGTAGTGGCAGGCGGACCATTTTCTCCTTTCAGTGCCTGGGAATAAGGTGCATCCCCCCACAGATCGGTGATGAGACCGAACATCATGGATTTCATGACGAGGGATACACCTTGCTGCAATTCGTTTTGTAAAGTAACGGCGCGGTTGTACACCAGCTGGTTGTTGCGCAGAATGTCGTAGTAGGCGGTCCAGCTATTACTGCCACCCCAGTCGTATTCATTGTGGGTGGTGGTCCAGCCGTCTTTCTGCGTATGTTGCATCACGCCGGCCATGTCCTGGTAGCCCAGGGTGACGATTTCAATGCCAGCCTGCGTTAACACGGTTGACATCACCAGGTTGGGATTGATGGTAGCCGGATTGGAGCCGTTGGGGTCTTCGTTCAGTTTCATCAGGTCCTTTTTACACGCGGTCATGGAAGTACCTAACAACCCAAGGCAAAGTATAATTGATTTAGTAACTGTTTTCATGTTGCTGAGTTAAATGAGCTCTTAAAAAGTAACGTTCAGTTTAGCGCCCATGGGAATAGACCAGGGAGTAACATTGTATCTTTCAATGCCCTGCATAAACTGCATACCTGAGCCTTGTACGCTGGTGGAAGGCTGGTAGGCGTTTTCCGGATCAATACCAATTTTAGCGGCTGTCCACAGGATAATATTTCTGCTGTAGATAGACACACTGGCGTTTTGTACTTTCACACCGGAGAGCAGGCGCTTAGGCAGCTCATAAGAAAGTGATACCTCCCGCAGTTTCAGGTACGATGCCGGGAACAGAAATGCTCTGGTGAAAGACCAGGCCGTACTACCTGCATAAGGAAGCGTAGTAGTGCCGGCGCCGCCCAGATTTTCAATATAGCCGGTAGGGTTACCATTGGCATCATATCCTTTAGCTCTTACACCGGGGATAAATACACCGCCATAAGGCAGTACATAAGGACCATAAGCAAATCCATAGCCGTTGTATTCCGGCGTAGGGCCGCCTACTAATGGAAACTTATTGCCGCTGGGGATAATCAGTTCATCCTGGTGACTCACGAGATAGTCTCTGAGTTCCTGTCCTTTCATGTTACCGGGATTGGTGAGTTTATCGAGGAAGAGTTGCGAGTTACCTTTTTCTTCTCCATAACGATAGGTCTGGGAAACGAAGTCACCGCCGTTTCTCCAGTCGAAGGTCATGCTGAGCGTAAAGTTTTTATAGCTGATGCTGGTTTGCAGACCCATGATAAAGTTGGGGTTGAAGTTGCCGATTTTATTACGGGCATTCGTGGCGTCTACACTCTGCCATTTACCGGTATTATCCAGTAGCGGATAGCCGTAATAGGGAGATGATTTATCGGTAACGGTCACCAGTTGTGCATCGTAAATATCACCAATGTCTTCTCCTACGTACGTCCATGCACCTCCTTTACCTTCCTGCCAGAGCGTGTAGTAAGGCAAGTCGTCGGGCAGGGAAATGATTTTAGTTCTGTTCCGGGTGAAGTTTACATTCACATCCCATCTCCAGTTTTTTTGCTGTACGGGTGTACCACCGAGCGTTAATTCGATACCACGGCTTCTCAGCAAACCCGCGTTGATATTGCGGGAGGAGTAACCAGACGACGGTGCCGTTTTAGGACTAAAGATCTGGTTTTTGTTTTCCACCATGTAATAGGTAGCGGCAAAACGCAGGCGATTTTTGAACAGGTTGATATCAGCACCACCTTCGTAAGAAGTAGCGATCTCCGGTTTCAGGAAGGGGTTGAGCAGGTTACCGGAAGTTGATAGCCGCGGAATATTTCCCCACGCGCCGGCATTATACAGGGTACCCAGCAACTGATAAGGAGAGGCGTCGTTACCTACCTGGGCGGCGCCGGCTCTCAGTTTGATCAGGTTAATGTTGTCGGAGGTAAGGTGTGCCATTTCATTCACGAGCAAGCTCAGTGAGGCAGCAGGATAAAAATAGGCCGCTGCATTCGGCAGGGTGCTGGACCAGTCGGTACGACCCGTTACATCCAGGTAAGCCATGCCTTTATAGCCTACGTTCAACATACCATACACGCTATTCACCCCTTTTTCGAACATGGTACTGTTATAGTTCAGGTTTTGCGGTGCAATGTTTTGAATGGTGTATACGCCGGGGGTATTTAAGCCGGTACCATCTTTTGTAGCCGTAATAATATTTTTGCCGGTCTGATAGCGTTTGTTACCGCCTGCAGAAACAGAGAAGTCGAAGTTGCCGATATCTTTCTTATACGTCAGCAACACATCTATATTCCGTTCAAAGTTGCTGAGGTTGATGATACCATAGGCGCCACCGGGATTGTTGATGTAGCTGTTGGCAATTTTTGTTTCTCTTTTTTCATTGTAGGTATCCAGTGAATATCTGGCCATGAAGGTGAGGGAGGGCAGTATTTTCCAATCGGCTCTGATGTTGCCGAATACGCGGTCTCTCACAAATCCGTTTTTCACTTCATACGCCAGGAAGTAGGGGTTGTTGAAAACACCGTTGGCTTGTGTACGTTGTTGCAGTCCTTCCTGTCCGGGCATCCAGTAGTCTCTCAGGTCGCGCACATCGATGTGTGGCGAAATGGAGTATACGGCTTGTAGTGGATTGGCGCCTCTGTCGCCCGCCGGGCGGTTATTAGAGTTGGTGCGACTGAAATCAATGTTGGTAGTAAAGCTCAGTTTCGAGTTGGCTTGTAAGCTGGAATTCAGGTTCAGCGCATTTTTAAATAAGTCGGTATTAGGGATGATGCCTTTGCTGGTCATGTTGGCATAGGCTACACGATAAGCAATTTTTTCATTGTTGTTAGCCAGGGAAACGGCAGTGGTGGTGGTCATGCCAGTGTTTACAAAGTTCTTCGCATTGTCCTTATGCGATACCAGCGGCATGGGAATTGGTTTGCCGTTCTGATCTTTTGGGCTGTTCCATTGTACTTCTTCATAACCCTGATCCAGCTCAGCGCCAAAGGTGGCATCAATATTTTCGGTGACAATGGTGCCAAAAGGGTTGGTCAGCATGTTACCGCTGCGGGATACCGGGATACCGGAGAATTGTCCTGATCCGAATTTGGTTTGCCATTTCAGGAATTTGTAAGGGATATCAAATACGGTATTTACAGAAGCGTTGACGGTAGCGCGGTTTACTTTTTTACCGGTTTTAGTGGTGATCAGTACTACGCCGTTGCCTGCACGGGAGCCGTATAATGCGGCGGCGCTGGGCCCTTTCAGGATAGTGACACTTTCGATGTTGTCGGGGTTGATATCAGAAATAGCGTTGCCATAGTCTACTTTGTTGTCCTGTCCGATCTGGCTAACGTTGTTCACGGTGTTGGCCAGTGGTACGCCATCTACTACGAAGAGCGGTTGGTTATCGCTGCTGAGGGAGGTGGCGCCGCGGATGATCATGCTGACAGAAGAGCCGGGACCACCGGTAGAATTGATAGTGACGCCTGCTACTTTACCGGACATGGAGTTCAGTAAGTTTTCCTGCGTAACGCGGTTAAATTCTTTGCCGCCGAGTTCTTCTACGGAGTAGCCCAGTGCTTTCTTTTCTCTTTTAATGCCGAGGGCGGTGACGAGTACCTGTTCCAGCTCTTCCACTTTTTTTTTCATGACAACTGACAGCGATAATTTGCTGGAATCACTAATCGTATAGCCTTTGAGGGTATCTGTTGTATAGCCGGCATAGTTAAATATAAAGCGATAGGGGCCGCCGGCGGGTAGTTTCGGGAAGGTGAAAATACCTTTTTCATTGGTGAGGGTATTGGCCAATACCTGGTTGTCTGCATTTTCTACTCTTACCATCACCCGCGCCAGAATTTCGTTGTTGGCATTTTTGATGATGCCGATGGCGGCGGGGTGTGTATTCTGTGCCAACAGGCTGCCTACACATAACTGCGATAACAGCAGCAGCCAAATCGTTTTGGTGGGACGATCTTTTCGGGATTGTCGGATGTTTACACGCATAAAATATTTCATTTTTAGGCAAAAGGAATCTCGGGCACCCTTTTCAGGATGCAGTTAGTTACAGTTTAAAGATGATTATGTCCGGCTTACGGTGTTACGTAAATAACATTGTTTGTTTGCTTCATCGTCAGGTTGTTTAACGTGGCGATGGTAGACAGAAAATCGGTCAGGGATTCTTTGCTACTATCGAATGTTCCGGTAAAGCTCATGTCTGTGAGCGTACCTTCCTGGCATTGAATGGTGAGGTGATATTTCTCCGACATCAGCCTGAAAATATTTGCCAGCGGTTCATTGTTGAACGTGAATATTTCCTTTTCCGGTTTCGCGATCACCTGTTTGTTGGGTGTGTGTACTGGTTTATTGACTACAGCTGTCCTATTCACCGGATCAAACGAGAGGTCTTCTCCGGGCAGCAGATAAGTGGTTTTTAACCCATTGCTGCTTCCCAAACTATCTGGTTGCACCTTTACCTTGCCGCTGATCAGTTGAATGCGGATGGGCCCTTTTATGGCGTTCCAGGCAGTGATTTTAAAAACGGTTCCCAATGCGGTAGTAGCCAGATTACCTGCGTGCACGGTAAATGGTTTGTTTTTGTCGGACGCTACTTTGAATACGGCTTCTCCCGTTAAAAATATTTCCCGGCCGGTAACGGCAAAAGAAGAGCGGTATTTTAGCTGACTACCTGGGGCTAGTTCTGCCGTGCTGCCATCTTTCAGGTGGAACAACATTATTTTCCGCGTATGATTGGCCTGTTGTACATAAGTATCCGGTACCGCAGCAGGGCCTGCAACGGGTGTTACCGCTGCTATTGGCGCCACGGGCTGATGATGGTATCTGTTCCATACAAAACCGGTAATGGCAGCACCCAGTACAGCGGCAGCGATCCATTTGTAGTAAATGGTTTTTACCTTTTTCTTCTGCCAGGTACGACTTTCAATGACGGCCAGCATTTTGTCGGAAATGTCGGTGGATAAAGTATGCCCGGGATGAAAAGAATGCCAGCTCTCTTCTGTTAGCCAGGGCTGCAGCGCTTCCGGATGCTCCGCGAAATAAGCGGTGACAGCCTGCTTTTCTGCCTCATTACATTCTCCCCGGAAAAACTTTTCAAGTAATGTTGCCGGATGCTTCATATGTAGTATTCGTTTGAAAACAGTAAATCCCTCACTGCTTAACAATAAGTAAATATTCGGGTAAGAAAAAAGGATCAGCAAAGCCAGGCAACGATGGCTGGTAATAACAATAGCAGGGAATCTTTCAGCTGCCGTATTGCACGTACAATGTGATTTTCAACTGTTTTGGGAGAGATGGATAACTGTTTGGCGATCTCTTTATGTGGAAGTCCTTCAAAGCGGCTTAGTTTAAAAACATTTCTCCTGATGGGAGATAATTGTTCTATACTATTATATACCCGCGTTAATTCTTCTTTCACGGTAAGGTCTGTTTCCATGTGCCAGTCGGGTGTTTCCCGCACCATCGACTCGGTATGCCGGTTTCTGACCTGTTGTTTGCGCAGGAGATCCGTCATCACGCTTTTGGCTATACGAAACAGCTGTGCGGAGATATTATAATTTGTTGATAGTTTCTCTCTTTTTTCCCAAAGTAATATGAAAGATAGCTGTACCGTCTCTTCAGAGAGGTAAGCGGAATGTGTACATTTCAATACGTAGAAATAGAGCTTTGTATGATATTGTTGATATATCATTTTGAAACGCTCGATATTTCCATTCTTTATATCCTGTACGATACTTTCCATAATGATCGCAAATATCTAATGGACCTAAACAAGATACAAGGAATTACTGATTATATTATTGTTATTTTGGCCGCTCCTTATTTCTTCAGCTTCAATACTAACGGCGCCGTAGCAACGTTGGGAATGGTGACTGTAATAGACAAGTCCAGGGCAGAGTCACTAACATTTTGTATCCAGTGTGGGTCCTTGTCGCCTTTTCCGTTTGTTAATAAGAATACCGCGTCATGCACATCCAGTTTCCAGGTGCCTGTATTGCCGGCAGTGGGCAGTATCAGGTCGGTGCAACCTTTGATGTTAAACTGGCCATCAGCGCCGAACTGATAGGTATTAGTGGTGGTGCAGGTAAAGAGTGCGCCTGCCGCGCCTAACAAGGGAGCCAGTTTAATAATGCTGGTACCGGCCGGGATATTTTGTCCGCCCAGCTTTACCGGTACAGCAAAAACAATATCCTTTTGTTGCCAGTTACCTGCTACCAGTCCGTATTTCTCCGACTTTTCGGGAGCAGCGTCCTTATTCTTTTTACAGGACGCCGTCAGCAGCTGCCCTGCTGCCAATAGCGCCAGTACTTTTACAGGGATAGAATTACGCATAACTTTTTACGTTAAATGATAGGGATGATGAATGATTGGCTACAGCAGCCTTTATAATGTATTCGTTTGGAAATGATAAATCCCTCACGGGTTAACAATTAGTTCACATAGGGAAAGGTAAGTGGCTGTAATACAATATTTAGCGGGTAGGGGTGTAATGGAACCGTATCATGGCATTTTCCGTTTCGGAAGAGGATACGGTGAGCTCATAACGCTTGTCGCTGGTGAGAATAATCATTTTGGCAGTATTAGGTGGGATATCTCCCAGGTTATTGGCATGTAATATCAGTTCCTGTACTTCTCTTGCCGGATCAGCTATCAGTTGCAGGCGTATTGGTTGGGCAGTGAGTTCCTGCCTGTCGGCGATTTTAACGCCATTAAAATAAACAGTCACAGTATCGTGGTCGATGGTACCATAATCGTATAGTTGAATATCAATGGCAGGGTGGCTGATCTCATAGGAACCCTGTAACTTGTTTTTGCGGCGGTTCACGGCGAGGCTGTCTGCCGCAGGCATATGCGGAGGGGTAATCGTTGGCCCATTGTCTTTCAGCAACTGCCTGCCGCCAGGTAAGCTGAGTTGTGTTATCTCCATATCAGACAACCTGGATAAGCGAATGAATCTTTTGCTGTGGATTTTGTTGGTATACTTTGAGTAAGAGATGATATTGCCCTGTAAGACTATTTCCCCGTCAATGTCAAACCATTTCAGGTTAAGATCAGCCAGGCGGGCCGTATAGTTTTTGGGTATCACCAGCTGGTTGAATTTTGTTTCTTTAAAAAGCCAGTTGTTACCGCTATTATTATGTTGCCCGGTAACGTTGATTTCTCCATAGAGTGTGGGTGTTTCGTAAAACCAGGCTTTGCCGGAATAGCCGCTATCCGTTGTTTGCAGCTGCAGAATGTAAATGCCATCCTGACCTGCCCAGCCGTCGTAATTAATAGCGGTATAACCCTTCCATACGCCTTGCAGATTTTGTGCCTGCAGGGGAAGTGAAAAGAAAAGGAGAATGAATGAAATTTTTAAGCTGGTTAACATGCGGATAAAGATACGTTATTCAGGAATGAACCGGCACTTCTATGGCCCGGGGCTGCCGCATCCGTCTGAATAGCAGTCCTCCAATCGCTATGGTGATGACTCCTTGCAGTAACACGGTGTTAGGAGTGCCGATCAGTTGAGACATGGCGCCTACCAACAATCCGCCGATTGGCTGCATACCGAAAAACGCCATCGCATATACGCTGATCACCCGTCCGCGCATGGCAGGGTTTACCGTTGTTTGAATCAGCGTATTGCTGATAGTAATTTGCGACATCATGCCGAAACCTGCCAGGGTAGCAAATACCAGCGCAATAGGATAATAAGTGGAATGTGAAAACAATACGAGGCCTGCGCCGAAAATCAGGGTGTTAATCGCCAGTATTTTCCGCAAATTTTTTCCCGGTTTTAACGAAGCCAGGAAAATAGCGCCGCAGAAAGCGCCGAGGCCGATGGCACTGTCTATTACCCCGAAAGTAGCGGCGCTGCCATGAAAAATATCTTTGGCATATACGGGCATCAGGGTGGTATAAGGGAGTACCAGCAAGCTAACGGAAGCCAGCGTGAGCAATATCAGGGAAATAGCCGGTGTTTCGCGGATGTAGGTAAATCCTTCTTTCAACTCACCCACTATATTTTTCGTATGTGCTTTGGCGGTATACGCCGGCAATTTCATTTGTAACAGCGAACCTATCACCGCAATGAAGCTAACCGCATTGAGACCAAAACAGATATCTTCCCCGAACTTTTCCAGTGCCAGTCCTGCTAAAGCGGGGCCAATGAGGCGGGAGAGGTTTACCATAGAAGAATTCAGCGCCAGTGCATTGGGGAGATCGGCTTTGTCTTCCACCATTTCATACACCAGCGATTGCCGGGCGGGCACATCAAAGGCGTTGATTAATCCGAGGAAAGCGCTGAGTGCAATCACTTCCCATACCGAGTAGTGCTGGAAATAAATCAACACCGTGAGGGCTATCGCCTGTAGCATCGCGGCTATCTGTGTAGCGAGTAGCAGTTTGAAGCGATCGTACCGGTCGGCTACCACGCCGCCCAGGAAGGAGAAAACGAAGGAAGGAAACATGCTGGCGAAAAGGGTAACGCCCAGCATGAATTTAGAATGGGTTTGGGCATAAACCACCCAGCTGACGGCGGTTTTCTGCATCCAGGTACCGATCAGGGAAATGGATTGTCCCATGAAATAGAGCCGGTAATTGCGGCTGCGAAATGCATTGAAAGTAGTAATGTTCATTTTTCGTTGGCACTTTTATTCAAACTCCACCAGCCTGGTTAATGGCGCCAGTGCTGCTTGCAGGATAGCCTGCTCTTCTTTGGTGCATACGGTGGCGATAGCGTTACTGAGCCATTCATCGCGTTCCCGTCGTACGCGTGCTATCCGTTCCTTGCCGGCGGGCGACAAGGAGACATAAATTTTTCGTTTATCGCTGTTGGAAGGTGTTCTGGTAACCAGTCCTAATGCGGCCAGTTGCAGCAGTAGTTGCCCCATGGATTGTGGCGTCATTTTTTCCATCACGGCCAGTTCTGCGGAGAGTAGCCGCTGGTGTTGGTCCAGCAGCACCAATACGGAGCGGGCACTTTGCGACAATGACTCATTGGCGGGTGATACCTTTCGTAGCTTGCGTACCAGTCGTGCCAGCAGGGGACGGAGTTGTCCGGCCAATGCATCCTGTTTTTTAGCGGGCATAATTAGTAAGGTAAAGTTATAAGTTTACCTTACAAATATACTGCTTTTTAGTGAAAGGGGGGTAGCGGATTTTTGGGTATGTGGGAAATCTATCTGTATCTGGCTAACAGGCTTAGTATATCCCTAAGCAAAGTGAATGGTATTCTTTTGTCGCGCGTACACAACACCAGTAGCAGGAGCCAGTAGTTATATAAGCGAAAGAACACCGTTTTCATGATACGGATGGTTGGCAAATTTTTCCAGGTCTGCTGCCGGGTTAGTGGGTCAGGTATGCCCATACCCGCAACATTGCTTTGCAGGTATGGGTTAATACGTAAGCCAACCGCGATAATATCATTCCGGCAAGCACAAGAATGGATATACCACATCGGGCACCACTTTTTTTGAGGCTAGTTGAATTTAAAAACACTGAGCAGCACGATGATGAAAATGAAACTAATTTGTACCAGGTGATAGTTTTTTAGGCCGGTTTTTATTTTTCCGGAAATGGTGTCATTGGCTATGACGGCCTTGTTTAGGCGGGAGCGTTGTCGTTGCCCGATTACGAGGGCGTTGGCAATAACAAGTAGCACCAGTCCGAACTTTATCCGGAACCAGATCTGTTCTCCGAATACGCCGTGAGTCATGGCCATAATCCCCACGCCGGATAGAATAATCACGCCGATGCCTATACGAGTTGTTAACCCGAGAGCTGACAGCGCCTGTAACACGGCGGGGGCCTTGCCCGCATCCAGCGCGTATTGCTTCCAGAATTGACGGATACCTATAAAATCAGCAATGGTAGATCCGGCGAATAGCAGGAATCCGATAAGATGTATAACGACGAGGCTTTGAAAAAGGGTTTGTGTTGACATGAGTATGGTTTATTTAATTACTGTAATATCGAAATACTTTTAGTAAATGTATATCGAAAATATAGTAAAAACAAAATTTCCGAAGTATTTTTAATATTTTTACTTCGGAAATAATACAACTGTTACATGAATAAAGCCGTAGCGCTGATTACAGCATGGGGTACTTTCGACGCTAACCATCCCGAAAGTAGCCTGGAAGATTTTTGCCGCCGTTATCTGGCCAGAGAGAAAAGTGAAGTGAAAGCCTCTCCTGGCGGACGTTTTATGCCGATCAGCAATGATGGGATACTGATGCGCAGCATTGGCCGGATCTTTAAGCTGCACACCATTTATACGGTGGCCGCGCTGGAAGGCACTGGTATCAACAATATTGACGAATACGCGCTGTTGAACACCGTGGCACAACTCAACGAACCACGGAAAACGGAAGCTATCTACGCCGCACTGCAGGAGCTTTCTACCGGCACAGATAAGCTAAACCGGCTTAAAAAGCTCGGTTATCTGGCGGAATATGACGATAAGGAAGATAAGCGCTCCAAGCGGCTAAAAGTAACGCCCAAAGGAGAAAAGGTATTGGTTGTTTGCAGGAAACGTATCAGCCAGTTGGCGGAGATAATGTTTCATGATATGGCAGAAGATGATAAGCAACTGGCTTTTCAGTTGCTAAAGGGCGTAGAGGAAAAATTTACCAGTGTCTGGCAATCCCATAAGGGAAAGGATTTTGAGGAGATTTATAAGGAGATAGTGAAGTAGCTATTAGCCTTCAGTAAAACGCCGCGAAGATGATGTATGTCAATCTTCGCGGCGTTTTACTTAAGGCTAGCGGCTATTTCGCCACCTCCATGCACCAGGTCACGCAGTACCAGGTTTTTTTAAATGCCTGGCCCTCGTGTTCGCCGCTGTTGGCATCAGTGAAGGTGCCTTCCAGCATATAACGACCCACCCATGCCGGGGAGAATGTAATATCGCCTTGTTGGCTGGTTTTGATTTTTTTAGACCATCCTTCGGCAGATTGAATGGTAACGTCGCTCTCTGCGGGAGGGGCATTCTTGTAGCTCAATTGAATCTTTTCCGGCTGATGCAGCTTAGGCGTCTGCTGATGATTCGCCATCAATGCGAAATCCGTATAGGCGGGCAGGTTATCTACTCCTTTGAGCGAGCCATTTACTTTTACCAGTCCCAATGCATAATAGTGAATTTTGCTATCGCCATAAATTGCCTGCACCGTATGGTCGATGGACAACACATGTGCACCGGCCACTTTCGGTGTAAAGGAAGCCGTAAAGTGGTTGCCGGCAGGCGTGCAGGTGAGCGGCGTTTTTTGTCCGTCTGGTGTAACAAGGAACAATGTGAAGGCCGACAGATTACTAAACCAGTGTTGGGTAGAGTCGCGTTCATTTTCAGAAAATTCACCAAAGAACACTTTCACGGTTTGTGCCTGACCAATTTTGCCGTTGGTGCTGGTCTCTATCCAGATGGCATGGGCAAAAAGCGCTTGTATGCTACAGCATAAAATAACAGAAAACAGGAATTTTTTCATTCTATATATATTTAGATCATTACAGCCGATAAAACTAGCATGCGATGGTGAGGATAACTGTTCAAAAGAGGAAAATGATTTGCGCAATCGGGAAAAAGCAGGTGTTCATCTATGAACGAAGCGGGTATCGAAAATGAACAGTAACGAAATGAGCGGTGTCTGAACATCAATAAGTTAGCGGTTGGCACTATATTCGACATGGTGCTGGTTTTACATTTCACGTTATATCATATGCTTACCACCCGCAACAGAATAGTTTTCGATATTTTAATGATCGCCTTTATGGTGCTGTTTCCCCATCTGGTGCCTCTCCCGTTTTTTGGATATGTACCGGTTGTATTAGCTATTTGTTGGTGGTATCTGAGAATGAATAAACAGACATTCAGCGACATCGGATTTCGTTTTGCTGATTTCCGTTGGCGCGCGTTATTGTTGGGAGGTGGCATAGGAGTGGCCTATGCATTTTTTTTGTGCGCGGTATTGGGGCCGTTGATCCTCCGGGTCACAGGCTGGCCACCCGCGGATGTTTCGGCTTTCTATTATATCCGGCACAATACCATGGGATTCATTATCCTCCTAACGGTGGCTTCGCTGGTGGCCATTCCTTATGAAGAAATTATTTTCAGGGGATTTATATTCACCCGGATACGGGAGATGTTGCCGGCAGGAAAATGGAACTTCGCTTGCAGTGGGTTGTTGACCAGTATCTTGTTTGCCTTTTATCATATACAGGAAGGCGCCTCCGCGGTGCTGACTATTTTCATCGGGGCATTATTCATCACCTGGCTGTATCGTATTTTTAAGGGGAATTTATGGTATCTCATCTTTTTCCATATTACCAGCGATATTTTTCTGTTCACTGCCATCAGGATGGGATATTTATAAAGGCGGCATTAGTGAATGCTATCAATTTTTCCATCTACCAGATGGATGGTTTGATCAGACCTGGCGGCAATGTCTTCATCATGGGTGACCATGAGGATCGTTTGTCCTTTTTCTGCAGATAATTTTTTCAGCAAATCGAATACTACCGCAGCGTTGTAGCTATCGAGATTACCGGTAGGCTCATCGCCCATGATAATCAGCGGTTCGTTGATGAGGGCCCGTGCAATGGCTACCCGTTGTTGTTGCCCGCCGGAGAGCAGCGAAGCCCTTTTATTGGCCTGATCGCTGATGCCCAGCAGCTGTAGTAGTTCCATGGCATGGTGTTCGGTTTCTCCGGTATTGTATTTTCGTAATTTCAATGCGGGGAGCATCACGTTTTTGAGTACGGTAAATTCCGGTAGCAGGTAGTGAAACTGAAACACAAAACCGATGTAATGATTTCTGAAGTTGGCCAGCCATGCATTACTTTTTCCCTGCATTTCTTCGCCGTTGATACGGATACTGCCTTCAAAGTGTGTATCCATGGTAGAGAGCAGGTAAAGGAGGGTAGACTTGCCACTGCCCGATTTGCCGGTAATGGTGAGGAATTTTCCCTTCGGTACTTCAAAACCAATATTGGTCAGCACCTGCGTTTTTGCAGGTTGCAGGAAGTATTTATTGACGTTGTTAACTTGAATCAGCTGCATAGTTTAACCTCTTAAAATAGTAATGGGATCTACCCCGGAAGCCTTGCGCGACGGCAAATAGCCGGCGAGGGTGGTGGTCATAATACCGAAGAAAAAGCCAGTGATATAATAGTTGATATTAAAACTTACCGGCAGGTGATCCAGGGTAATCATAACGTCGCTTTTGTACGGCATTTTGGAAACGCCCCAGGAGCACAGGAAGCCGAGCGCCAATCCCAGCAACGCACCGGTGATACCGATAATCAATGCCTGCAACAGGAAAATCCGGCGGATATCTGCATCGGAGAAGCCCATGGCTTTCAGGATGGCGATGTCTTTCATTTTTTCATAGATCATCATGGTGAGGATGTTGAAGATCCCGAAGCCGGCTACCGATAAAATGGTAACGGCTACTCCATATACGATCAGGCTGCGCAGCACATCGCCTTGCAGGATGGCGGCGTTGTCCTGTTGCCAGTCGGACCCCTGAAAGTCGTATTGCTGCTCCAGTTCCCTGGCCATAGCAGGGGCCAGGTTCATATCGTGCAACTTGATTTTGATATCGGTGATATAAGCAGCGGGAACACCGAGAAAACGTTGTACCGTGTTTAAGCTGGCATAGCTTTGTTGCTTGTCGATGTCTGTCATGCCGGTTTTAAACGTGCCGGCCACCGTAACAAAAAAGTTGTTTCCGTTTTCGGTGGTCAATGCCAGGTGATCGCCGGTTTTGACGTTGAGGCGTTTGGCCAGTCCTACGCCCATAACGATGCTGTTGGGCATGGTGTTGAGATCTTTGAAGCTGCCATCTACCAGTTTGGATTGCAGATTGAACAAGGCGTTTTCTGATTCAAATGTAATCCCGTTGATGGTGCCATTGACGGTGCCGGAGCCTACGCGGTAAAACACCTGTGCATGAAGCGATCCTGCAATAGCGCTGATGCGTGGGTCCTGTTCGAGTAGCTGTACAATATGTTTTCCATCTTTCAGGCCGGGTAGTACGTCTTTGGGTTTTACATGATCCACGATATTGAGCGTTTGTGGCTGTACTTTATCGAGAATAGTGCCGGCGGCGGTTTCTGCTTCATTGTACAGGCGCAGATGCGGCGACTGGTCAAAGGCCACGGCGCGGATATATTCATTGGAGCCCGTAATAAAGCTCAGCATGAATATAAATACGGTGATGCCGATGGTAACGCCTATGGTGGCAATAACGGTTTGTTTCAGCCGGCTACGCATATGCGTAAACGAAATAGACGCCGCCAGCTGTAAGTTGGTGATGACATTCATGGCTTAATCTTTTTTAGCGATGATATTATCCTTTTGCAGGCCGTTGGTGATTTCTATCCAGTTGCCGTCTCTGGCGCCGGTGCCTACGGGTATTTTTTGCAGCGTTTTACCTTGCTGGAGGTATACACTATCGCCTTTCAGGAGGTAGTCGGCCGGAATCATGAGGGCGGTCACTTTTTCACGGATCACAATGTTAGCTTCTACGGACGACTGCGGATAAAATGCGCTGCTGTCGTCCACAGCGGCTTCCACCTGGAAGCTTCTGCTTTCTTTTTGTAATACGGGAATGATTTTATTGATGGTACCGCGGAATTGTTTGCCTGGGTATACCGCTGTTTCGAAATATACTTTTTGTGCTGTTTTGATTTTGCTGATATCCCGTTCATCTACCAGTAGTTCAAGTTTGAATTTTCCGGGGAGACCTACCAGCAGTAAGGGACTATTGAGTGCGGCCAGTTCCCCTTCTTTCACATATACCCGGAACACACTGCCATCCATCGGGCTTTTCAGTTCTTTCCCTTCGTGGATCTGGCTATTGGCGGCCAGCTGTTCGCGGCTTTGCAGCAGTTTGCCGGCGAGGTCATTTTTTTGTGCGAGGTACTGTTGTTGTAGTGCTTTCCATTGATGCAGGCTGTTGGCGGCATCCAGTCTTTTTTGTTCTGCGTCTTTTTCTGGAATGGCTTTCGCGTTGGCGAGATCGGTATATCTCGTTGCATTGATGGCGTCTTGCTCGTATTGTTGCTGTGCCTGTGCGATTTTTTCCTGTAGTTCGTTCAGCGGAGCGGCATGATTGGCCGCTAATGTCACCTGTTGCTGGAGCAGGTTTAGCTGGGTCAGTTGCGCTGGTGTGCCGAGCGTGGCAAGGGTTTGATTCCGGGTAATGGCATCGCCTTCTTTTACGTTGAGGCGTAACAGTAAGTCGGCGTTGTTGGATTTCAGGAAGTAGTAAACGGCCGGCATTATTTCACCGGAGGCGTATACGGCTTCATTTAATGTACGTGCTTGCACCGTATAGGTAGTTGTTTTTTCTTTGCAGGCGGTGGCCACCATGGCTATTCCTGCTATGATCAGGCGATTTTTCATGCCGTATTATTTATTTTGTAAGTAGTTGATGGCTGTATAGTGTTTAAAGAATTCAAGGCGGGCATCATTCAGCTGTGCCTGTGCTTCGTATAAGTCTTTCTGTACTTCTTTCAGCTGAATCATGTCGATAATGCCTTTATTGATTTTCAGGGTGCTGAGTTGTTCGTTTTCCGTAGCGCGGCGAATATTATCCTGTTGTAGTTGTATATCGGTGGCGGCTTGTTGCAGTGCTAAATTTTCCTGCTGGTATTGCTTCGTTTGTTCCGCGGTGTAGTTGTTGAGCTGCGCGGCAGCGGCTTCCCAGCGGGCTTTTTCGCTGCGTGGTGTATAGATCATGGTGGACAACGACAAGGGTACACGCAGATGAAGGCCCACAAAGCCTACGGTGAACCAGGGGGAGCGGGTAATAAAATTGAGCTGATCACCGAAGCCCAGTTGTTCCCAGGTACCTTGCAGTTGGAGCGACGGATAACGTGCTGCCAGTGCATTTTTATAATGCTGTTGTGCAATGCTTACCTGTAGTGCTTCTTTAGCATAACCGGGCAGTTGCTGCGGCGTAAATCCGTTGCTGGCAGGTGCAGGCAGTTCTGTTGTGGGTACAGGCAGCAGCGTATCGGGTAAAGGATAGCCCATCCAGAATTTTAAGTCGAGGTAGCTTTGCTGCAGGCTGGTCATAGCTTTGTTGTTTTCGATGGCGCGGTTTTGCAGCAGGGTAGCGGATTGATTAACGGCTATTTTATCGGTGAATCCTTTTTCCAGTTGTTGTGAAATGAGGGAGTGGATGTGTTGATAATTTTCATACAGCTGTTGGGTAACGGTTACGTATTCCTGTTGTAGCTGTACGCTGTAATAGGCCATGCGTACGTTTTTCAGCAGCGTTTGCCGGAGGTCGTAGGATTCGCTTTGGGCTGCTTGCTGTTGCAGGCGGGCTAGTTTTATTTGTTGCCAGCGTTGTACATCTACGAGTGGGAGTACGGCATCGGCGCCATAGCTGCCCATCCATGGGGTGCCCATTCTAATGGGTACGAAGGTGCCGGCGGGTTGGTTAACGAGTTCGCCGGGAAATACCTGTACGGGTATTTTCCAGTAGTTGTCAACGGCGCCTTTGATGGTTATTTCCGGCAGGAGCTGTGCGGTGGCTGCTTTGCGATCTTGTGTGGCGGCTGCAGTGCGTTGTTGTTGGGCGCTGATCTGCGGATTATGTTCGATGGCATATGCCAGGCATTGGTCGAGCGTCCATTGTGGTGGTGTGGTGTTGGCAGACATGGTTTGTCCGGTTGCTGTCCAGGCATGGATGGTCAGCAACAGTAATAGGATACCTGTTTTCATTTGAAAATGCTTGTAATTCTTTTAGTTCTGAAATAAAAGAACCATTGAGTGCAAAAAAAAAGTGATTACTTGTTTTTCCTTTTTAACTCCACCGTTCTTTTCCATCTTTCGAGGATCAGCGGAATTTCGAACAACATCATTTTATATAGTTCTGATATATCTTCCAGCTCTGCGTTGAAGTCGTCATCCACTTTTCTCATGGACCTGATATCATCGAGTATCGTATAGAACTCTTTGATTTTTTGCGACAACGCTGCCTCGCTGAACATATTATGCATGCTGATAGAGAAGTAGCGTTTCCTTTGTCCACCAATGGTTTTGGCTTCTACCATCAGGGCAGCTTCGAGCATTTTCAGCGCATTGGACACCGCACTTTTGCTGACGCCGAAGTATCCCACCATTTGTTCGAAAGTAGCCTGGTGTTGTTCACTCAGCAACAGGTAAATGAATATCCTGGCAGCCACAGGGCTTAGCCCCATGTTTTCCATGGCATTACTGTGTTGTTCTATTTTCGCTCTGTATTTTTCCAATCGTGTTATAGATGTCCGGGCCTAAAGGTAGAGAAGTTATTTGGTTTTCTTCTAAGAGAACCAAATATTTTTTTCTTTCCCTTCAGCTCCAGTATCTTTAAAAGCATCGTACTGGTAGTAACGGAGATGGGAGCACGCTATGGAGGTATTCTTCTCCCGAAGAAAAACTAAATAAATAAGCAGACATGAGTAACACCGCCACAGAAAGGGCGCGGATGCCCGAAGGCGACAGCAGCGTTTTAGACAACCGAAGTCTGGCCAATAGTTACGGTACTTTAATACCCGTTCTCCGCAAGGGCATGCGGGTACTCGATGTAGGTTGTGGAACGGGGGCTATTTCTGCCGGTATTGCCGAAGCGGTAGGACCTACGGGTACCGTTGTTGGCATCGACAGCAGTACACATTTAATTGCCAAAGGACAGGAAGATCATGCCGGCATACCGCAACTCACGCTGCTGACAGCCGATTTATTCACCTATGCACCTGCAGAAAAATTTGATCTCATTGTTGCCGCCCGCGTGCTGCAATGGTTAAATAATCCGGCAGCAGCGTTGCAGCATTTGAAGTCGCTGTTACGCCCCGGTGGTATCCTTTCTATACTGGATTATAATCACACCCAACTGCAATGGACACCTGCACCGCCTCCGGCCATGCAGCATTTCTACGACGCCTTCCTTCGCTGGCGGGCCGATGCAGGCATGGATAACGATATGGCGGATCATTTGCCGGATATTTTTACGCACCTGGCATTACACAACATCGAAGCATTACCGGCAGATGAAGTGTACAACAGGATTCATCCTGCATTTGCAGAAAAAGCAGGTATCTGGTCTAAGGTAGCAATACTGCGCGGCCCGCAAATGGTGGCAGCCGGCTTTGTTACAGAAGCCGAAAGACTGGCAGCCATTACCGAATATAATACCYGGATCGATACGGCCGCAGAAGAAATGGTGATGAAGCTGACAGAAGTGAGAGCCACTGTTTAAGTTTATAAAACGGAATCCATCATTACATGAAAACACGCATTTATTGGCTGGAGAAATTCCCCAACGGTGCTTCATTGGGCATTATGCCACGGCCCCGTGGCGACGACTGGCTGGAAGACGACATGCGCAGCATAAAGAAGCAGGGCGTGGATGTATTGGTTTGCCTGCTGGAACCATCCGAAATCAGGGAGCTATCGCTTACGATGGAGCAGGTAACGGCCATCAGAAACGGTCTCCGGTTTATTCATTTCCCTTTTCCGGACCGGGAAGCGCCTCCTGTTAGCTCCTATACAGAAAAGTTTCTTCGCACACTGGAAGCAGCAATTGACGAAGGAGCCACCATTTGTATCCATTGCAGGATGGGCATCGGCAGATCTGCGGTTATTGCCGGCAGCCTGATGATGCTAAAAGGAGCCCGCTACGATGACCTGCTTGCCAAAATCAGTAAAGCCCGTGGCCTGAAAGTGCCGGATACTGAAGAACAGGTGGCCTGGCTGAAAAACAGAGCAAGCTAAAAACAGCAAATGATATTACCGGTCATTGCCTGTATCAAAAACGAACATATTAGAAAATAAATACTACTTAATTTGTTGATGCTTATTTCCGCTTACCATGGCACAGTTTTTTTCGGTGTCCTATAAAACTGATACACACGATCATGATAAGCAACTATTTCAGGATTGCCTGGCGTAATCTTGTACGCAACAAAACATTTTCCACTATCAACATCATGGGATTGGCGCTGGGTATGGCTTGCAGCCTGTTGATGTTGCTGTGGGTACAGGATGAACGCAGCATGGATCAGTTTCACGATCACCACAACTACCTCTACCAGGTATACCAGCGTCAATCGGCCGATGGTAAAGTAGATGGCAGCTATCTCACACAAGGCCCGCTGGCAGCAGCTTTAAAGAAAGATGTACCCGAAGTGGAGTTCGCCAGTGGATGGCAGGCATTTCCGCCTGTGGCTTTCCAGACAAATAATAAAGTGCTAAAAATGGCGGGTGGCTATGCAGGCGCTGATTTCCTGCGCATGTTCAGTTATCCGTTTTTAGAGGGAAGTAAAGATGTGACCCTGGGCGCGCCCGGTACCATCGCCATTTCCAGGCATATGGCGGAATTGTTTTTCGGAAGCCCGGAAAAAGCTATTGGTCAGCTTATCCGGTTTGAAGATACCACCAGCCTGGCTGTTAACGCGGTATTCGATGTGCCTGTAACTTCCTCCATTCAATTTGATTTTATCCGTAGCTGGGATGATTTTGTGGCCAACAACCCATGGACAAAAACCTGGGGCAGTGCCAGTCCTGCTACGTATATCCAGCTCCGTGCCCAGGCCGATCCGGCCAAAGTCACCGCCAAACTGAAAAATTTTCTCCACCAATATCAATCTGAAAATAAAGAATCAGCTACGGAATTGGGGTTGCAACCCTACGGCGAAAAGTACCTTCACAGCACCTTTGAAGATGGACATCCTGCCGGCGGTCGTATTGCGTACGTGCGGCTCTTCACCCTGTTGGCCGTTTTCATTTTACTCATTGCCTGCATCAATTTTATGAACCTGGCTACTGCACACGCCGCCAAAAGAGCCAAAGAAGTAGGGGTGAGAAAAGTGGTGGGTGCGCGTCGTGGTGTATTGATTGGTCAGTTCATAGGCGAAGCGCTCCTGTTGGTATTTGTAGCTACGGGCATCGCCGTATTGGTATCCATCTTACTATTACCTGCATTTAATCACCTGAGTGGAAAGCAACTTTACCTGCCATTCAATAATATCACTTTCTGGCTGGTGTTATCAGGATTAATGCTGGTAACAGGTTTCGTAGCGGGTAGTTATCCCGCTTTGTTTTTGTCCTCGCTGGACCCTGCCCGCGTACTGAAGGGAGCCCTGAGATTCAGTAGTGGCGCCACTCATTTCCGCAAAGGGCTCGTCGTTTTTCAGTTTACCTTGTCTATTGTGCTGATAGTGGGGATGATGGTGATTTACCGGCAAATGGATTATATACAAACTAAAAACCTGGGCTACGACCGGCAACATTTACTCTATATTCCGCTGGAAGGGGAACTGCTTTCCAAATACAACGTATTTAAGGAACAAGCCATGAACCTGCCCGGCGTGCTGGCTATTACGAAAATGAAAGAGACCCCCACCGTGATAGAACATCATAAAGGTGGTATCAAGTGGGCTGGTAAAGATCCCAACCAGGACGTTTCTTTTGCCGATGCCGCTGTAGGCTACGACTTTGTAAAAACGATGCACCTGCAACTCCTGGATGGTCGCGATTTTTCCCGTGAATATGGCAATGATTCCGGCAGTTATATTTTGAATGAAGCCGCTGTTAAAAGAACGGGGTATACGAATCCGATAGGACAACCTTTTACACTCGGTAATGTATCCGGAAAAATTATTGGGGTACTGAAAGACTTCCACTTTACATCCATGCACGAAACCATTTCTCCGCTGGTGATTCGTCTCGATGACCATCCGAAATGGGGGACGATTCTGGTGCGTACCACTGGTAGTAAAACCAAAACTGTGCTGGCAGGATTGGCAGACATCAGTAAGAGCCTGAACCCTAATTTTCCTTTTACGTATCAGTTTTCCGATGAGGAATATACGCGGCTATATAAGAGTGAACAGCTGGTGAGTCAGTTGTGTAACTACTTTGCGGCACTTGCCATTTTTATTTCCTGTTTAGGATTGTTTGGCCTGGCGCTGTTTACAGCCGGACAACGCACCAAAGAAATTGGTGTCAGAAAAGTATTGGGTGCTTCTGCCACCAACATCTTTCTATTACTCTCTTCCAGCTTCCTGCAGCCCGTAGTAATAGGAATGGCCATCGCCACACCACTGGCCTGGCTGGCCATGAGCTATTGGCTGAAAAGTTTTGCTTATAAAATTGAACTGGATTGGTGGGTGTTTGGGATTGCCGGCATCGTTACCCTCCTCATCGCCTTGCTCACCGTGAGTTTCCAGAGTGTAAGCGCCGCCATTATGAATCCTGTGAAAAGTTTGCGGGCAGAGTAGTGTTTATTTCATCGCTTTTTTCCGCAGCCGGCTCAATGTTTCGGGTGTCATGCCCATCATAGAAGCCAGATACTGCAACGGTACCAGGTTAAACAACTCTCCATGTTGCTGTAACAGCTGGTGGTATCGTTGCTCTGCTGTCAGCGACAGCAGGTTGAAGATGCGGTCTTCCATCAGGTTGAAACAACGGGCAATAAACAGTTTTTCCAGCAGGTGCCACTGCGGAATGTGCTGGCCAATGTTATGGTAGTCTGTTTTGTTGATGGTATAAAACTCGCAATCTGTTAACGCCACAATATTATACCTCGACGGCTTGTTGAAAATAATCCCTGCGAGATCTGTCACAAAATAGCCTTGATAAGAAATCCATTGCGTAATTTCTTTCTCTTCACTATTGGCGTATACACGGAGTAATCCGGACTTATGAAAACTCAGCTGATCGCAGATGCGGCCTGCTTTCAGGAAGTATTCGCCTTTAGATAAGGTGGTAAGTTGAAAGAAGGGGGTGATTTTTTCTATTTCTTCTTTCGGTACGCCGAAGTAACCGTTAATATATTGTGCCAGTTCCGTCAAGATGAGTATATTTTTAACGGAAAGATAGGGTTTCCGGGGGAGATGGGTGTTGTTTTTTGATTACCTTCAGATGCTTAATACCTTTTGATCCCTGTATATTCTTTTACAATAATAGATGGCATGAAAATACTTGTTTGTCTTTATTTCAGTTTGTTAAGCGCCGCCAATATAAAGGATGCTAATATTTATAGCTTATTCTATCATTGGAATAAAATGAGTATTTCAACTTTAACACGGAATGCAGCCTCTCCTGCCAATGAGACTGAAAAGGAATTGTATCAGCAAAGCCAGCCTCGCATGATAGATCTCTGGATGGGTAACTCCGATTATCCTGATAATCAAACTTTGAGGTGGCGTTTCCTTGAACAAATCAGCCAGGAGTTTAATTGGAAGGATAAAGAATGGTCTGTTATTGAAACAATAAAGTCGGGAGAAGTGACAAGGATACTCAGTTATTTGATCTGCTATAATGGAGACGGGGCACATGTTATCATGTATGAATGTTATTCAGATGGGTGGCATAAAGTAGTTGATTTTCAGGCACACTTTTCAGTAAGTGACCTTATAAATAAAAACGATAAAGTACCTGCATATCAAGGGACTAATTCGAACGATGTAGTTGTTACTAATTTTAAATCGGCCTTACCAACGCAGGTTGCATTTTATGTTTCAAATACATTGGCGGAAGGTAGTAAAGCCAAAGGGGTTATTACTCGTAGATGATTAAAGTACTACCAAATGAAAATTACTAAATGGCTTATTCCTGCATTCTTCTTTTTCATTATATGCGTTAGTTGCTATTTAACCATAGCTAAACACAGGCCATTGGACAAGTTTACATGCCTGATGCTATTTTTACTGGTACTGGCCTGGCTGGGAAAACGAAGTGTATTTTGGATGATGGGTGCTGTGATCTGTTGCTATGGAATTTATAGTTTGTTGTTTATAAGCCCCAAAGCGGCAGAACCCACCTCTATGGAATTTACCGCATCTTTGAATTATCTGATATTTGGAGGTAGAACAGGCGCTTTAATGCGCGAGATAATTAGGTTGATACCTTTATTTTTCTATCCTTCATTTTTAGTATTTTGTATTATGCAGATTAGAAAAAAGGTAATATTATCTAAAACGCTTGATTAGGCGACAGCTCAGCCTACACGTACGTGTCAGGTAATCTTCAAAAATTCTATCTTTATCTCAAAAAAAATGTCTATCCTCGACACCTCCAAAGACCCATTAGTCAAATCTTTCATCGCCGGGAAAACGCCGGTAACCCTATCGTTGCTCAATCATTTCATCCGGCAATATGCTGCGCTGAATAATGAAATATACCTGTATCCCACCAAATCCATGATTGGCATTGGTGTTGGCGACAAACGGGTTGCCTGGGTAACGCAATTAGGAAAAAACTTCGTACACATCGTATTCCCTTTTGAAAAGGCGTATCCGGATAATTTATGTTTCCAGAAAATAGCACCTGTACCCGGTGATGCACATCAGGTGAATCATCATTTCAGGATGTATTCACCGGAAGATGTAAATGAGGAGGTGACGCAATTTATGCGCTTGTCGATGGCATCACTCTGATTTTAACGCCTTCACCGGATTTGCCAGTGCCGCTTTGATCGACTGTACACTCACCGTCAGCAGGGCAATTGCTACTATAATGAGGCCGGTAACGGCAAACATCCACCATTGTATTTGTATACGGTAGGCGTACTCCTGTAACCATTGCCCCATGATGTACCAGGTTACCGGGGTGGCGATGAAGATGGCGATAGCCGCCAGTTTAACAAAATCTCCCGAAAGTAAATTTATAATACTGGAAACAGAAGCGCCCAATACTTTACGGATACTTATTTCTTTGCTGCGTTTGGTAATGTTATAGGCGGTAAGGCCCAGGATTCCCAAGCAGGTGATAAACAGGGTAAAGCCGGAAAAGAGCTGCACGATTTTACCGAATTGCTGATCGGCTTTGTATTGCTCATCATACAGTTCATCGAAGAAATGGTATTCAAACGGATACCCCGGATATTGTTGTTGCCAAAGGGTTTGCATCTTTGCAATGGTCTGCGGAATATCTTTGGTATGTAATTTAGCAGAGAAGAAACTGCCTCCATTACCGCGATACCAGTGCAGCATAGGAAGCATCGCTGTTTTTAAAGACTGTTGGTGATAGTCTTCCACCACGCCCACAATAGTGCTAAAGTGGTTGGGGCTGTTCCAGGAAAAGGAGAGCTTTTGCCCAATGGCTGCTTCGGGGGTACTAAAACCAAAAAGGCGGCAAGCTGCCCTGTTAAGGATTAGCTTATCATTATGGGAGGAGTCTGCCCTGAAATTTTCACCGGTCAATAATCTGAGGTTCATTACCGGCAGAAAATTTTCATCAATACCATAAGCATAAATGACATTGTTCAGGCCGATGTCAGAACCCTGCCGGTGAATGCCACTCATCGTAGCCAGTTCGTGCAAACTTGCGCCGGGTAAGGCTTCTGACGCAGTGATTTTTTCAATCTCCGGTAGTTGTGACACGTTGTTGATATAGGCTGTGGTTTGCTGCCGGCGGATGGAGTCCATTATTTTACCTTGTCCGGATGGCACTCTGAGCACTAACACCTGGTCGGTGCTGAGGCCGAGATCCTGGTGGCGCATATAAGACAGCTGTTTGAAAACGATGAGAGAGGCAGACAATACGATCAGGGCCGCCGCAAATTGCCCTACTACCAGCACTCTCCTGAATAACGTGCTGCCGGACGAAGTAGTAAAAGAGGTGCGTGTAACGCTGACAGGTTTCACCGCAGACAATACCAGCGCAGGATACAGCCCGGAGAGGATACAATTGAATACAAAGAGCGCGMCGGTGCTAAGCCAGAAAAAGGCGGAATGGAAGAAATCTGCCGTAACAGGACGTCCGGTTAGCTTTACATAATAAGGCAATAATAGCGCTATCAGTACCAATGCCAGCGTGATAGCGATGGTGTTTGTCAATATAGTTTCCGTCATGAATTGTTTTACCAGCGATATTCTGGACGAGCCCAATGCCTTGCGCATTCCTGTTTCTTTGGTGCGGTCGGCGGCGCGGGCCGTGGTCAGATTTACGTAGTTCACAGCGCCTACCAGCAGCACGAGCGCCGCAATCACCATCATAAACTGCACGGTTTTCAGGTCCCCGTTTTCTTCCGGTTCAAACGATTTATGTGACAACAGATGTATATCTTTCATGGGCTCCGCCGTGAGCTTGTCATTCTTCAGTTTTTCCCGGGCTATCTGCATTAACTTGTTGTTGAAGGCCGCCAGGTTGGCATGGGGGAGCAGCTGTACATAGGTGTAGTTATTATTACCGTTCCAGCTTTCCGGATCAAGTCCCCGGGCAAGTAAGGAGTTGAAGGAAATGAGCAGATCAAACTTCAGATGGGTATTGGGTGGTACATCTTTGATGACGCTGGTAATGGTATAGGTCCGGTCGCCGTCGCGGAGTAGTTTTCCCACTGCKGGCTGGTTGCCAAACATGCGTTTGGCAAGGGATTCCGTAACAACGGCCTGGTTAGGTGCGGTGAGTGCTGTGGCGGGTTTGCCGGCTATAAAGTCATAGTTGAAAACGCTGAACATGGAATTATCCACTGCATATGTTTCCACTTTGAAAACTTTTTCATCCGCTTCCACCGTAGGAATTTCTTCCATATGTTCTACCCGCACATAATCTACTACTTCAGGAAATTGTTTTTTGACTAATGGTCCCAGTGGCGGATGCGTTTCGCAGTCCGTCATTTCATATTCGTTGCCTTTGTATTTATCAAGTGTAATGCGATAAATGTTATTGGCATTTTTATAAAAATTTTCATAGCTGTACTCAAACCGCACATAGTTGATGATAAACAAAAACGCCGCTGTAGCCAGCGCCAGCCCCAGTATGTTGATGATGGAATAGAATTTATCTTTTCTGAGATTGCGCCAGGATATTTTCAGGTAATTCAGCCACATATTTTGGTTGTTTGGTGAACTGCTTTTCCGGGTCGCAAGAAGGTTGCCATTTAATAGCATCGCCATCACAGGGTGTTTCCGGCGGGTATTATTGCTCTGGCTGTCCGGAAATGGACATCTTTGTCCGGTATTGGCAGGTACCCGAATATATTAATAATTTCGGGAGAAGGGAAGCCGGTACGGTGCGTTTTCGGCTGTAAATAAGGGCATATGCTGCTTTACTAAGGAAGGAGTGTTATATTTATAGGGTAAGCCCAATTGTTGTTAAAAATTCATGGTATGAACAATCACCTCCGGCCAGCTTCCAGAAATATGATAGAGTCTATACTCGTACTGTTGTTGCTGTTGGCTTTGCTGTTAGCGCTGTACCAGGTATTGCATTTATTTTTTGGGGTACTCACCTTTGCATTGATATTCTCCGTATCCTTTCACCCGCTGTTTGAGCGCATTGTACGGTGGTTTGGCGGCAGGCGCAAACTCACGGCTATTATATATGCTATTGTATTGGTGGGAATCATTGCATTGCCCGTCACTTATATTGTGGCAGAAATGAGCTCACATGTCCGGGAATCTATACATTGGATACGGGATATGAAAGACAATGGATTGCCTCCATTACCTGCCTGGGTAGTGAATATGCCGTACATAGGAGCCGAGATCAGCGCTTTCTGGCAGCACTTGCAGGATAGTCCCAAGGAGACTTTAAATACGCATGAACAGCCGGTGAGGATGGTGCTCAACCATGTGGTGAGCAGCGGTTTCGGTATTATCGGCACCGCAGTGCAGTTGATTATCGGTATTGTGATATCGGCATTTTTCCTGGTAGGCGGTGAAAAGGCGGTGCGACCTATTCGTGCTGCCGTAGAACATCTGTTGGGGCGTAAAGATGGGGCTGATTTACTGAATGCCACTACCATGGCGGTGAAGGGCGTATCTATTGGGGTAATGGGAACGGCATTTATTACTGCCATTGTATCGTGGATTGGCCTGACCATTGCGGGAATTCCCTTTGCATTGGGACTGGCAGCCCTGATATTTTTCCTGGTGGTCATACAGATAGGGCCACTTGTGGTGTGGGTGCCACTCACCATCTGGATGGCCACACAGGGGCATACAGGCATGACGATTTTCCTGGCCATATATGGCGCAGGCATCCTGATTGGAGAAGCCATCCTGAAGCCGGTATTGATAGCTAAAAGTGGCAAGCTGCCTTTCCTGGTGCTGTTTATCGGCGTCATTGGCGGAGTGGCTGCCTGGGGATTTACCGGCATGTTTAAAGGCGCTATCATTGTATCGGTCTTCTATACAATTTTCAATTCCTGGCTGGAACGTAAAGATGGTCCGCACGGGGCAGAAAATAGATAGTACCTTCGCGGCGTATCCGAAACGTATCATATGAAAGCTGCGACTATCAGCGAAATAAAGAAAGAACTGAGCACACTGGCACCGGCGGAGCTGGCGGCATTGTGTTTGCGACTGGCAAAATATAAAAACGATAACAAAGAGCTGCTGACCTATCTGTTGTTCGAAGCACATCATGAACAAGGCTACGTAGAAGCCGTGAAAGCTGAGATTGACAACGGATTCACAGAGATGGCCGGCGATAAATTATACCACGCAAAAAAGCGGTTAAGGAAAATACTGCGTATCACGAATAAGCATATACGTTATACTGGTTCCAAACAGGCAGAGGCAGAATTGTTGATTTATTTCTGTACTAAAATGAAACAGGCAGGTTTACTATCTTCCTATAGTATTCAATTAAATAACCTTTATGAGCAGCAGCTGAAGAAAATAGGTAAGGTGATTGCTGCGCAGCATGAAGACCTGCAATACGACTACCAGCGGCAATTAGACCGGCTCTCCGGGGAGGATTAACGCCTATGGTATCAGCGCGGTAGTGTGTACCGCCATATCTGTTTTACCCCATTGCCATAACTGCTGGAATACCGCCCGGAGTGATTCCCCGCGGTCTGTTAAGCGGTATTCTACTTTCAGCATCGCCGTTTCATAGGAAATGCGCTCCACCAGCTCCCGACGCTCCAGTTCCTTCAATTCAGCTGTGAGCATACGTTCCGTAATAATAGGAATCGCTTTTTTGATATCGCTGTAGCGGCATACGCCTGAAAATAACTGGTGTAATATCATCGGTTTCCACCGGCCTTCTATGAGGGATAAGGTATAAGAAATGGGGCAGGCGGCAATGATTTTCTGGCGGTTTTCGAAGTTGGTAGATTGCGTTTTTCTCATAGGGCGATTTTTACACTTTAACTACATCCGAACATTTTTGTTCGTTATTGTAAAAGTAAAGATAGTGGGGCACATTTGTATCCTTATCCACGTTGGATAAGTGATAAAAATGGAATATGAAAAGCTACCACATAAATTTAGGCGCAGGGTTATCCGCATTAACTCTCAAAGAACAAGCGATCCCCGTTCCCGGCCCGCGGGAGGTCCTCATACAGGTGAAGGCCAGTTCACTCAACTACCGTGAAATCATGATACTAAATGGGTTTTATCCCTTGCCGGTAAAACGGGATGTGATTCCGTTATGCGATGGCGCAGGAGAAATTGTGGCCGTTGGCAGCGGCGTAACTACAGTGAAAGCGGGCGATCGGGTAATGGCGCAGGTATTCCCGGAATGGCAGGATGGTCCTTTTAGGATGGAGTATGCCGCACAGCTGGGAGGGTCCATGGATGGTATGTTAGCGGAGTATGTTGTATTGCCGGAGCAGGCAGTGTTACGCATACCTTCGCATTTATCGTATGTGGAAGCAGCAGCTATTCCATGCGCAGGCTTAACTGCCTGGAATGCGCTCAGTGGCGGTCGTGGGCTGGTAGCGGGTGAAACTGTGCTAACATTAGGTTCCGGTGGTGTATCCTTGTTTGCATTGCAGCTGGCAAAAGCAGCAGGCGCCCGGGTAATAACCACTACTTCAACAGCAGAAAAAGCTGCGAAATTAAAAGCATTGGGTGCGGATGAAGTAATTAATTATCAACAACAGCCCAATTGGCATTTAGCCGTGCGTGAATACACGGATGGAAACGGTGTAGATCATGTTATTGAAGTAGGCGGAGGAACCACGGAGCAATCTATCCGCTCGGCGGCGATGAATGGTGAAGTGGCATTGATAGGTGGTGTGGCTGAAGGCCCTGCGCTGGTGGATATTAACCTCCTCAAGTATGGCATGGTAAGCATTGTACCCGTAGCCATTGGTAGTAAAGCGCAGTTTACAGCTATGAACAAAGTGATTGCTGCCGCTCAATTGCAGCCGGTGATTGATCGCGTGTTTGCCTTTTCCGAAGCCCGGGAAGCATTCAGCTATTATATGAAGGGAAAATATTTCGGTAAAATCGTCATCGATCATTCCAGTTTGTAGCGGCTTGTCAGGCTAAAAATATAGATTGTTACGGCTGCTTATTTGTTTCCTTCGCAGGAAAATGATACTTTGTAAGGAGTCGTAATAACCTGTTTGCATGAAAGTTCTATTTGAAACGCCGCGGTTACAGCTGCGCACCTTCGCTGCTACCGATGATACCTTCGTATTGGAATTGCTGAATACTCCTACCTGGCTGCAATACATTGGCGATCGGCAAGTGAAAACGCTGGCGGATGCGCAACGGTATATCATGAACAACCTGTTACGCCTATACGCTGAACAAGGATATGGCGCCTGGGTAGTAGTACTGAAAGAAACAGGCCTGCCCATCGGCATTTGCGGATTATTTAAGAGAAGATACCTGGAGCAACCCGATC
The DNA here is from genome assembly GCF_056396465.1 of Chitinophaga sp. 05T412. Lineage (NCBI taxonomy): Bacteria > Pseudomonadati > Bacteroidota > Chitinophagia > Chitinophagales > Chitinophagaceae > Chitinophaga > Chitinophaga sp. 05T412. The sequence goes on along the minus strand of NZ_JBFTLN010000011.1, from coordinate 21,555 downwards.
TGGGGTTTGCATTTTTACCGGAAGCAGAAGGGCATGGTTATGCGTATGAAGCGGCTACTGCTACAATGGCCTACACAAAACAGCAGTTGGAATTGCCCAGGTTATTTGCGATTACACAGCCGGGTAATCACCGGTCGGTGCGACTGCTGGAACGCTCTGGATTTACGTTACAGGGTACTATTCATCCTCCGGGAGAAACGATGGAGCTGATGTTGTTTAATATTGAATTTGAATAATGATCTTTCCTACAAGCTATTCTTGCCGCTGCCGTTTGTACAACGACCATACTTTATTCATCACGAGGTAAGTCAATGATCCGATGCACAACACCACAAGTCCTGTACGCAGCCAGGTGGCGGCGGTTACAGACAATCCGATGCCGGTACCCAGGGCTACATAAGCAGCCAGACAAATGGGGCACTTAGGCAACAATGCGAGGGTTATGCCCGGTAAAAGCCATCGCACGGTTTTAGTGATACGTTGCCGGAATGTCAGCGGACTTGTGGTTTGCGCAACCGTTGTTTTGCGGGAAGCCCTGCCCGTAGCGCTTTCGCAGGAACAATTCGTTTTCATGATGCATGTTCTTCCCCGCTGCAGCAGGAGCCAGGTGTTTCATCTGCATGATACCTGCCGGTATCGTCTACATGGCCTTTCTCATCGTATTTATCATGGTGACGTACCCACGATGTAAGCCCGCCATTTTTATCTTTTTCGTTACGGCCCAGTGGCGCTATATCCAGGTAGTTATAAGCAACCAGTTGTAGTTCGCCACCACGGGCATAGGTTGAATAAGTATGGTAGATATTGCCATCTTCATCTTTATAAAAAACACTCAACCCCGGAAGATCCTCTACGTGGGTAGGCAAATTTTCCAGGATACCATAGTTGAAATATACTTTTCCGCTTTCCAGTTCTTCTTTATGAAAGGATACGTGATAGTCGTAGTTGAAATCACTTTCTCCGGAAGACACCCATCTGAATTGCCAGCCCATACGCTTTCTGAAGGCTTCCAGCACTGGCATGTCCGCTCTTGATACTACCACCAGCGATACATCATGGTGTTCCAGGTGAGGTAACACACCGTTGATAGAATCAGCGGAAAAAGAGCAGCCTACACAACCTATTTTTTCATGAGGACCGAACATAAAATGTTGTATGATCAACTGGCTGCGGCCATCAAAAAGATCGGACAGCGTGACTTTCCCATTGGGAGTATCAAACACATATTCTTTTTCCACCTTTTCCCAGGGCAATTCCATGCGTTCCCGGGTGAGCTCATCACGTAAACGGGTATACTGTTTTTCTTTTTCCAGGAACTTTATCCTGGCGGCTTTCCATTCTTCAGAAGAAACAATTTTGTGAGAGAGACCGGGTTCAACTATGGATGGTGTAAAACCAGTCGTTACGTTTGTACTCATGATTTTATTTTTTAGGTCTTACAAATGTCCATTCTTCCCTCCACACTTCGCATGTGCAAACACGCCTAATTTAGGGGGCATTTGTGCCAATGAAAACCGTTATTTTTGTACCAGATCATACCTTTTTTACCATGAAAACAGTTTCTCTGCTGATTTATGAAGATGCCGTTTTATCCTGTGTGTCAGGCGCTATGGATATGCTGATGGGTGTAAACCGGTACATGGAGCAAATAGGGCAGGAGCCGGCTTTTAATGTAGAGCTGGTCAGTGAAAAAGTGAAGAATATTCAGCTGCAGCTCCCGGCGCAGTTTATCTGTTATAAAACAATCGATGAAGTAAAGCAAACTGACCTTATTATCGCTCCTGCATTTGCCGGAGAACCAGATGCCGTGCTGCGCAAAAATAGTGCGTTGGTGAACTGGCTGGCCGCCATGCATGCGGGAGGCACAGAAGTAGCCAGTTTATGCCTGGGCAGCTATTTCCTCGCCGAAGCGGGCCTGCTGAAAGGGAAGTCCTGTACTTCGCATTGGATGGCGCTGGACGATATGCGCAATCGCTATCCCGATATCACCATCCTGCCGGATAAAGTGATGACCGATCAGGAAGGCATCTATACCAGCGGCGGCGCTTTTATCTCCTTAAACCTGGTGTTATACCTGATCGAGAAATTCTGTGGCCGCGATGCCAGCATCTGGACCAGCAAAATGTTTTCCATTGATATGGACCGGATGAATCAGTCGCATTTCGCAGTTTTCCAGGGACAGCGGCAGCATGAAGACGAGGAAATTCTGAAAGCGCAGGCTTACATTGAAGCGCATTATGATCAGCAAATATCCGTGGAGCAAATTGCAGAGCAGGCCAATATGAGCAAACGGAATTTTATACGCCGTTTTAAAGTAGCCACGCAGAATACGCCACTGGAATACCTGCAGCGGGTGAAAATAGAATCTGCCAAAAAAGAATTGGAGAAAAATTCCCAGAACATCAGCACGCTGATGTATAACGCCGGATACAATGACCTCAAAACATTCCGGCTGGTATTTAAACGGATTACCGGCCTCACACCGCAGGAATACCGCCGGAAGTATTGCCGGTCGGTATCCGAGTTGAGCAATTAAAGCTATTCTGTTTTAAGACTTTTTACAGGATTCATCAATGCCGCTTTGGCCGACTGATAACTCACCGTTAGCAACGTGAGCAGGATAGTGCCGGCGCCAGCTCCTATAAACAACCAGATGGAAACCGTGGTATGGTACGCATAATTATGCAGCCAATGCTGCATAAAGTAGTAAGTGACCGGGGAAGCCAACAGCAGCGCTATGGTCACCAGTTTTACAAAATCTTTCGATAGCAATACACATACATGCGTCACAGATGCGCCCAGTACTTTGCGGATGCCTATTTCGCGGGTACGTTGTTCTGCCAGGAAAGCCGCGAGACCTAACACGCCCAAACAGGAAATAAAAATGGCGAGTACCGCAAACACCGTGGCCAGGCGGGCAATGCGCTCTTCATCTGAAAACTTTTTGGCGTAGTTGTCGTCCGTAAAGGTGTAGTCGAACGGACCGCCGGGATTAAACCGTTTGAATACCGGCGCCATTTTCGCCAGTGCTTCATGCGTAGACATGGCCGGATTAATACGTACCGTCATGGCATTCATTATTCCATACTGCAAGCTGAAAATAGCAGGCGCCACGGGGGTATAGGGCGACTCCATGATCATATCTTTCACCACGCCGTTAATCATGCGCGGTGCACCGTTGAGGTAAATAGTTTCGCCTACCGGATGTGCCAGTCCCATTAGTTTAACGGCTGCTTCGTTGATCACGAGTGCACCGGTATCTGTGGCATAACTCCGGGAGTAATCGCGTCCTTCTTTGATCTGCCAGCCAACGGTGTGGCCGTAGTCGTGTGTAACGCCAATCACGCCTATCGGCGTTTGACTGCCAGCGGGTTTGCCTTTCCAGGTAACATCTGTTTTATAGTCGGGGTTTTGGGTAGAAGGAATATCTGATTTGGCCATATCCGCTACCGCGCCGGTTTCCAGGAGGGCAGTTCTGAGTGCATCATAAGGTGCGCCATACATTTCACCGGTACTCATGGTTACATTGATCAGGCCATTACGATTATAACCAACGGGTCGGTTTTTACCGTATTGTATCTGCTGATAAATAATGATGGTGCCGATGATCAAAGCAATGGATACGCTGAATTGTACTACCATCAGGGCGTTGCGGGGAAGTAGGGAGAAGCGTCCTGGAGCTGCCCGGCCTTTCAATACTTTCACGGGTTGGAAAGAGGAGAGGAAGATGGCCGGATAGCTGCCTGCTATAATGCCGGTGAAGCACGTAAAGGCCAGTAATGATAGCCACAGCTGGGGCTGCGCAAAGGGGATGCTGAGTTGCTTTTCGGTGAGCTGGTTGAATAATGGCAACAGGGTGTACACCATTATCGCGCAAACCAGCAACGATAGAAACGATAATACCAGTGACTCTGTGAAAAACTGTTGTATCAGCTGTGCACGGGTGGCGCCAATGGCTTTACGTATACCTGCTTCTTTGGATCGTTTTGCGCTGCGGGCAGTGGCTAAGTTCATGAAGTTGATGCAGGCGAGCAACAGTACCAGTGCACCGATCACTCCAAACAGCCACACCAGGCGGATGCGGCCACCTGTCACCTGTCCGTTTTTGAATTCGCTGTACAGGTGCCACTGGTCCATCGGATGCAAGAGTAAGGTTTCTGTGCCGCCCTTGATATATTTTTGCGCCACGTTTTTGATATGAGCGTTGGCGGTGTTGATGGTTACATGATCGTTCAGCTCTACATATAATTTCCAATAGCGGTTATCCCATTGCCCCTGTGCATCTTTCAGCCAGGGAAGGGTGCTGATGGCCTTATCCCAGGCAAGGAACATTTTGGTATCGTGAAAGGTGGTGTTTTGTGGCAGGTCTTCAAATACGCCGCCTACCTGTAAGTCGGTGCGGTTATCCAGTTTGAAGCCTTTTCCCACCGGGTCTGTATCGCCATATAATGCTTTTGCAAGGGAGTGGGTGATCAGAGCAGACGTAGGGTCTTTCAGTGCATCGCGGCTACCATAGATCATTTTCAGCGACAACATCTCCGGTAAATCCGGTTGTACCCATACGCCGGACTGCGACACTTTATTATCGCCTACTGCTACGGAGTGGATGAAGTTAGGGAAGAGGATGGCTACTTTTTTGAAGTCGTTTGCATAGTTGTTGCGCAGTTCATTGGCCAATGGAATGGCAATGGCCTCGCTGGTGGTATTTTCCCCATCAATGGTTTGCACATCCATTACCTGTGCAATCCTGCTGTGGTGGGGGTGCCAGTGGTTAAAAGACAGCTCATCCCATATCCATAAACTGATCAGTAAGGTAACCGCCATCCCCATGGCCAGGCCGAGTATATTGATGGCCGCGTATCCCTTGTTTTTCAGTAAATGGCGGAAGGTAATTTTTAACAACTGCATTTGTTAGGCATTTTGAAAGCAATCAGCGGAAAAATTATACCGAAGATAATAACCCTAATAATAAAAGTGATTATAGTTAATGGATTATAATAATATGTCCGTTTTTAATACACGTAGTGGTCGTTTTTATCATGCCGCCGGTAGGTAAACACATCATAATTGGTTAACTTCATCGCAAAATGTTACTACTATGGAAAAGGCAATCATTCATCTGGACGGTAAAGACTATCATATACTGCCCGGCAATGATACCGAAAAAACATACATGGTGGAAATAGATACTCACCAGGTAACTTTCCGGCCAGATGAACACGGGAAGCTGCAGGCATCGCATGATCATATTCCCAACGAATTCTTATCGCGGCTGGCACAAAAAATTGAATCTTATTTTTTCTAAACCTATACCTTGTACCCCTTTCTTTAGGGTTTTCCTATTTTTATCCCTGGAAATCAGCAGAACTGTATGAACAAAATTATGTATAGCCTGCTGTTGTTAGTAGGTGTCAATACTATCGCAACAGCGCAGGAATTGTATATGCCCCGGAATATCAAACAGGCATATGTTAACCAGACAAGAGATAAGAGCGGCGCTCCCGGTAAACGTTACTGGCAGAATAAAGGCATATACGATATTAAGCTGGCCGTGAATCCGCCGGATAGAACGGTGACGGGTGTGGAAACCATTACTTATATCAACAACAGCCCGGATGTATTGAAAGGCATGATGCTGCGGCTCATCGTTAACTTGCATAAATACCAGGCGCCGCGCTCCGGATATGTGAGTAAGGATTTTTTAACAAACGGGGTTAGCATAGATCATCTGGTCATCGACGGGATACCGGTTAACTTTAATAATAATGTAGGTACTACCGCCTGGGTGGCTTTCCCCAAGCCGCTGGCATCGAAAGATAGTATTCATCTGCACATCAACTGGCACTATGATTTGTCGGTGTTGAGTGGCCGGGAAGGCATGATAGACAGTACCACGGCGTTTATGGCCTATGCTTATCCGAGGGTATCTGTGTACGATGATTATAATGGATGGGACGGACTGGAACATACCGACCGTGTAGAATTTTACAGTGACTTCAACGATTATAACGTAGCCGTTACCGTGCCTAAGAACTTTGTGGTATGGGGTACGGGTAACTTACTGAATCCGGAGGCAGTGCTGCGTCCGGCATTTGCCGACCGGCTGAAACGATCTTTATCGTCAGATATTACTGCGCACATTGCCAACTGGCAGGAAATGCAACAGGGAGAAGTCACGAAACAACAGCCGCGTAATACCTGGAAGTTCAGCGCTAATAATATTGCGGATGTAACCTATGCCACCAGCGATCACTATGTGTGGGACGCTGCCAGTGTGGTAGTGGATAGCAGCACCATGCGCCGCGCCAGCATTCAGGCGGCCTATCATGATACGTCGGCCGACTTCCGTCATTCCGTGGCATTTTCGCACAATGCACTGAACTGGTTCTCCCATAAATGGCCGGGCGTACCTTATCCATTTGCCGCGATGACCGCCATGCAGGGCTTTGCCGATATGGAATACCCGATGATGGTGAATGATGGCTCTGTAGGAGATGACCTCAGCTTTGCACAGCTGGTGCAGGATCACGAGATCGCACATACGTATTTCCCTTTTTATATGGGCATCAATGAAAGCCGTTACTCCTTTATGGACGAAGGCTGGGCCACTACCTTTGAATACCTGATTGGGATAGCGGAGAAGGGAAAGGCAACGGCAGATGAGTTTTACCGGAAGTTTCGCGTGAACAAATATATCCATGACCCTTCTACGGAAGAAGATCAGCCGATTATTTCCATGTCCAACCAGGTGAGTGGTATGGGCTATAGCAGTAACTCTTATGGCAAAGCATCGTTGTCGTACCTGGCGCTGAAGGACTTGCTGGGCGATACTTTATTCAGGAAATGCTTACACGCTTACATGGACAATTGGCATGGCAAGCATCCCATCCCCTGGGATTATTTTTACTCTTTCAACACCGCTGCTGGTGAAAATCTGAACTGGTTCTGGAACAACTGGTACTTCAGTAATAACTACATCGACCTTACGCTGGCAGATGTAAAGCTGAACGGGAAAAGAGCGGTATTGCGCATTGTCAACACAGGAGGATTTGCCGTACCTTTTGATGTAGTGATTACTTTTAAAGATGGCACCACGAAGTCCGTGCATCAAACGCCGGTAGTATGGAAAGCGAATCAGAAAGAAGTGACGCTGAGTTTGTCCTATTCCAAAGAGATCAAATCCATTCAGCTGGATGGCAATTTATTTATGGATGCCAACGAGAAAGATAATGTGTGGACACGCTAAAATACCTTGCATTTACGGGTAATCGGGTGGTGATACAAGATAAACCCTCATTCAGGATAATATCCTTTTGAAATGAGGTAATATCTGTGTTATTTCTGTTTTTTTGATCTGCTAATTTCGCCCACCTGATCAACGGCCATCTTTGCAAAAAAATTATACATGAATAGTAGCAGATTTTTCCTGGTAGTGGGATGCTGGTTAGCAATGACCAGTTATACGTATGCGCAGTCGCCCCGCTGGGCCCTGGCAAAGGATGGCGGTATCCGTCAGACGGTGAAATCCAATGACGTGCATACCGATCATATTGAAATGAGCGGTAAGCAGTTGTCGGCCATTATCACTTATGGGGTGACCGATCAGCAGGAATTGTTACTGAAGAAGCAACTGGTATTCCCCCTGTTGCGCACCATTCCGAATAACACCCATGCCAGCCTGAAAGTAAATTTTGATGGTAGGGAGTTACCGGCTATAACAGTAGATGGAGCGGCATTGAAAGTATTGCCGGCCGACTTCTATCTGAAAAGTATGTTACAAATAAATGCCCGTACCAACACCGGGCTAACGGTAACGGATATATTATTTCCATCCATAGATAAAGCAGGGTTTATCCAAATGCGGGAGCTGGTGAATAACAGCGGCCGCACCTGCCACGTGCAGGTGGATAGCCTGGTGAAGGAACAACATACGGATGCTACAAAAGGAGTATATGGAGAATATGTGATACAATCCGCTGTAACCGGCTATGGCAGCTTTGACCTGGCGCCGGGAGAGAAACATTCGCTGGCGATTATTTATTCCGCCCGCAAAATCAACACGCCTGCTTATTATTTTTCGCCGGCGTATGAGTTAGCGCGCAGAACTGCTTTTGTGCAGGAACTGATGCAGGACCTGGTGCTGGAAACGCCTAACGATACCATCAACCGAGGTTTTGATTTTGCTAAAATCCGCGCCACGGAGAGCATCTACGATACGAAAGCCGGATTGATGCATGGTCCTGGTGGAGGCGCCTATTACGCAGCCATCTGGGCGAATGATCAGGCAGAATATGCCAATCCGTTTTTTCCTTTTCTGGGAAATGCGAATGGTAATGAGTCGGCCCGCAACAGTTTCCGTTTGTTCGCCGGCTATATGAATAAAGATTATAAGCCTATTCCCAGTTCTGTGATAGCTGAGGGAGATGGATACTGGAACGGTGCCGGTGATCGCGGCGATCAGGCCATGATAGCCTATGGCGCGGCGCGTTTTGCACTGGCATCGGGGGATACTGCTACGGCAAAGCAATTGTATCCGCTGATCAACTGGTGTCTGCAATACTTGGAGCTGCATAAAAGACCTGATGGCATTATTACCTCTGATGCAGATGAGCTGGAAGGCCGTTTCCCGGCGGGGAAGGCTAATTTGTCGACGAATGCGTTGGCGTATGGTGCTTATCAAAGTGCTGCTTGCGTAGCAACAGCGTTGGGCGACAAGGCTACAGCTGCGTTGTATCGCAATCGTCAGCAGCAAATGGGGCGTGCTATTGAGCAGTTTTTTGGTCACAATGTGCAGGGCTTTGATACCTATCGTTACTATGAAGAGAATACGGTATTGCGTTCCTGGATTTGCCTGCCACTGGTAATGGGTATCAATGAGCGCCGCGATGCAACCATGAAAGCATTGCTCTCGCCTTACTTATGGACGCATAACGGTATCCTCACCGCATCCGGAGATCATACATTCTGGGACCGTTCTACCTTGTACGCTTTCCGCGGACTTTTCTTCGCCGGCGCTACAGACACTACACTGAAATATCTGGCTTATTATACCCGTCAGCGTTTATTGGGAGAGCATGTGCCGTATCCGGTAGAAGCGTGGCCGGAAGGTGATCAGCGTCACCTTTCTGCAGAAAGTGCATTGTATTGCCGGGTGATTACGGAAGGACTTTTTGGAATAGTGCCAACGGGCTTGCGGCAATTTGAGATGTGTCCGCGTTTGCCGGCCAGCTGGAACCAGATGGCGTTGCGCCATATCCGCGCATTTGGCGCTGATATGGATATACTGATAAAGCGTTCGGGCAAACAACTGAAAGTAACGGTAACGGATAAAGGAAAACAGGTGTGGCAGAAAGACTGGAATGGGAAAGATGTGTTGAAGATAGCTATTAGCGATTAGCTTTTAGCTTTTAGCAAAATGCAGCGGAGATAAACATATAACATGTTCTCCGCTGCATTTTGCTAAAAGCTAAAAGCTAATCGCTAATAGCTGGTTCATTGTCCTTTACCAAAATCCGGCGCGGATTTGTCGTACCAGATTCTTTGTGTGCTAAGTGTAGGAAGATCCTGTGCATTGGGGGTAAAGCCCTGTTGCTGCATAGCGGCATTCCAGTTGGTACGGTTTATTTCTCCCGGGTCCAGCAACCAGAACCGGCGGGGGATCAACTCATGAAAAGTCTCCCTGGCGTAATACGCAGAGGTATTTTTAGGGTAGCCTGTGCGTCTGCAAAAAACAAATGCTTCATTAGGCTGCCGGTAAAAGCTCAGGTATTCCTGTATGTAGATCCGCTCCAGGTCATTGGTGCCATTGAATTTGACAGCAGGATTGTTTAAATAGTTATTGATCTCCGTTTGCCCGTCACCGTTATAAGCAGTGGTAGATGCTGCAGCGATGGCCATCGCATTATTCGTTTGAATAGAAGAAGCGATGCCTTTTTTGTACCAGTCTTCCGCACTGCCCTTGGTATCAACACCTCCTGCATATCCCTTCTGTATAAATTCTGCCAGGTAAAAGCAGGTTTCTGCGTAGGTCACAGATACGTCCAGGAAATTATTGGTGGCATTGTTGAGTTTAGGAGAGAAGAATTTCCGGTTGATGGCGGATATCAGGTTGTATTTTGTATACGGACCAATGGGGAACGACGTGCCTATATAAGCCGCTACCGTAGGATTGGTGGTCCAGTCGGCCGGGCCTCCCTGGAACATGATCAGTGGATCATTGATATCAATGAACGCAGGCAGTGTCACATGGTATTTAGCAAGACTATCTTTAAAGCTTCCTTTCAATTCATTGGTTTCAAAATATACCGGTAACCGGGGATCATTGCTTTTCTTCAGGAACGCCATCATGGAGGTGGTGGCATACCGGCGGCTGCGATAATCCACATCACTGCTGGTACCGAAAGGCGAGTAGGTGGTATTGAGATATTTTACCTGTGAATCATCTCCATTGATAGGACCGGTAGGATCTTTCAGCACTTGTTGGAAAATGGTTTTGCATTTGGCATTGTCGGCATTTTCCAGGCGCGCAGCGATCCTGAGTTTAAGTGTATTCGCCAGTTTGATCCATTTGGCCCAGTCGCCCTGATAGAAGATGTCCGATTGGCCGTAGCTGATCTGTGTGGTCAGTGAATTATCAGATAGTACTTTGATGGCATCGTCCAGTTGTGATAGCCAGTTGTTGATGAGGGCGGATTGCTCGTCGAATACAGGGCCGTAGTTGCTTTGGTAACGTCCTTCGATGGCCTGGGAATAAGGAATGGAGCCATTCATGTCTGTTACCTTGATGCCGTGCAATACCTGTAAAACATACGATACCGCTTTAGCACGCTGGTATTGCTCCTTATTGGGTTTCAGGTCGGCCTGTCTTCTTATTTCGTAGAGATTGGGCAGGATTTGCAGGTAGTAATTAGTATACCGGCTATTTACATTGGATGTCATTTCATACGGACTGGTGGTGATGGATTGTGTAAACCGCATCAGCTGTTCCAGGCTTTCGTATACCCATTCGTTACCCTGGTAGGTAATCATTTTATCTTCCGAATAGCTCAGGAGATATTTTATATCTGGTTGAGAAACGAGGCTGGGATCTGTGTTGATATCGCCGAAATTTTTTGCGCAGCCCGTAGCGCCCAGGAGTGCCAGTAATATTGCGTATTTTATATTTTTCATGTTGGATGTTTTTTTGTGTACAATTTTTTACCTAGAAGCCCACCCGGATGGAACCCGCAATGGAGCGCACCATCGGCAGAAATCCTTCTTCCCCGGAGTAGGCGGTATTATTGGAGTTGTTGGATGCCGGGTTATAATTGTAAGGCAGTGAATTGTACAGGTATAATAAGTCGCGGCCTATGATGGCTACGCTAAGATTATTGAGCATCATTTTCTTGCAGATCGCGGGGGAGAACTGATACGCGAGTGACACCTGTCGTAATGAAATCCAGGAATTCTTTTTGATCCAGTAATCAGATACGCCCGTAGAAGAAGAGCCATAGCGATAGTAGAATTGTGGTGCATGGCTGGGTTCAACATAACCTTTATCATAGGCTTGTTTGTAGGTCATGCCGCCTACATTTATCTGTGTACCGTCGGCCTGGGTGATCATCTGGCCTTTAGCAAAAACGCCGTCGGGGATAATACCATCGTCGTATACCTGGTTATCATAGGCGCTTTTCCAGGTAATGCCGCCGTGTTCAGCATCTCTGCCAGCGAGGGTATTAGGGAATACGCCGGTATGTGTACCATAGCGGTAGGTGAGGAGTACAAAATCTCCCCCAAATTTACCATCCAGTAATACGTTCAGTGAAAAGTTTTTATAGCGGAAGGTGTTGCCCCATCCTGCACGGAATTTAGCGTTGATATCTCCTACGTCCTGCATGGTGTTGCTGCGGGCGGGGAAGCCGGTGCGGCCATCGGAACGCCAGGCCAGTTCAGGTTTACCGTTGTTAGGATCATCAATGGGTTTGCCATTGGCATCTGTGGCCTGGTAGGGTCTGGAGTGAATCAGTGTACGCAGGGTACCGTATGATTTGCCAACAGTGGCCCAGGTGCTGATTTCCCCGATATTGGCTTTCAGGTCGAAGTCGGTGATGCCGGGTGCCAGGTCTACAATCATGTTTCTGTTCCGGGAGTAGTTCAGGTTAGTGTTCCACTCGAAATTTTTAGTTTTTACCGGTGTACCATCAATCATGATTTCGATACCACGGTTCCGGATGTTGCCGGCGTTAAGGATAACGCCTTGCAGCCCGGATTCCGGTGGCAGCGCGATGTTCAGGATTTGTCTTTTGGTATTATCCTGGTAAAGGGAAACATCGAAGCCTATTCTGTTCTTGAGAAAGCGCATTTCCGCGCCCACTTCTTTCGCAATCTTTCTCTCCGACTTAATATTAGGCTGGATAGCAATGATAGCGCCTGTGAGTGGGTCGGTATAGCGGCTATGGGTAGAAATAGGTAAATCTATTCCATTCCATTGCGTATAGCCGTTGAATGCAAATCCTGGGTTGATCACAAATGGATCGGTGTCGTTACCTAACCAGGCGATATTGCCTCTCAGTTTACCGTAGCTAATCCATTCGGGCATCTTAAAGGTTTCTGAGAACAGCCATGATGCGCTGATAGAGGGGTAGCTGTAGAAGAAGTTACCGGAGCCATTGGTATAAGCGAGGGTAGAGGACCAGTCGCCGCGGAAAGTTCCCTGTAAGAACAACTGGTTCTTCCAGGCCAGGTCGGCGCTGGCGTAGATAGAGTTCATGGCTTTCCTGCTTCGCAGCCCACCAGTTGCCTTGGGTTTGTTTTTAGAATTGGCGAGAAAGTAGTTGCCGGGATAGTTTAGTCCGCCGTCGGTTTCATCATAGTTGTACCAGGTTTGCATGCGCTGTGCTTCGCCACCGATATAGCCGGTGAGGTCCAGGTCTTTGGACAGACTTTTATTCACCATGGCCATCCATTTCAGGAAGTAGCTTTCTTTGTTTGAATGTCCGATACCGTATAAACCGCCGCCGAAGTTGGGATCTTGTCCCAGTTCTTTGTTTTCATTTTTGGTGTAGAGGTTATTGACATTGCCTTCCAGCAACAGTTTCAGCCAGGGGTTGATAGTAGCGGTAAGGGCAATGCGACCTCGGATGGTTTGTTCATTCTGCAGGTAGTTATTTTCGAAAAGGCTGAACCAGAAGCGGGATTCGGGTGCTTTATTGGGTTCGTCCTCGTTCTCCGGATTAGGCGCGCCACCAAAGATGCTGGTGTATTTGGATTTTTGCATCCAGTATTTTGTGTCGTAGTTACGAGGCAGCATCCAGGTAAATAGTTTACCGAAGTTATAGGAGGCGAAGGCATCGAGTCCGCCGAGGCGTGGCGGGTTTCTGCCGGAGAAGTCGGTGTAGTTGGCGCTGGCGTCGGCACTGAGCCATTTGTTGATGATATGTGTAACGTGCAGGTCTATACTGTTTTTCAGCATATCATTTTTTCTCACAATGCCTTCGCTTTGGTCGCGGGTATAAGATACGCGGAAGGTGGAGCGGTCGTTACCACCATCTAATGCGATGTTGGTCGCCGAGCCGTGGCCGGTTTGGAAAGCATCCAGGAAGTTATTGGGCTGCGCCACATATTTGGTGGGAGTGCCATCGTAGTTGATCACATCCTGTCCGGCGAAGCGGGGGCCCCAGTTTTCCAGTTCCCGGTTTATTTGTCGGTCTATATAAGGTTTGCCGGTGAGCGGATCTATGGGGAACACCTTCGTTCTCCATCTTTCTGTATCCTTATAATTTTGATCACGCTTATCGGTATAGAAGTAGCCGACGGTGCCACCGCCGTATTCATTTTGAAAATCGGGTCCGGAGTAGGGTTTAAATACATTGAACGTCTGACTAACGTTTACGCCTAAACCTTTTCGTTCACGTCCTTTTTTGGTGGTGATGAGGATAACGCCGTTGATAGAGCGGGAGCCGTAGAGGGCTGCGGCAGCGGAGCCTTTGAGCACCGTAACGGATTCAAAGTCTTCCATGTTCAGGTTTTTCAGGTCGTTACCAAAGTCGCGCCCCGTACCATTGAACGTGTTGTTTTCCACGATTACGCCGTCGATCACAAAAATCGGTTGGTTGTTGCTTCTCAGCGTGGAGTTACCGCGGATGAGTATTTTGCTGCTGCCGAAAAGGCCGCCGGCGCCTTGATCTATCTGAACGCCCGCTACCTTGCCTTGCAGGGCATTCACGGGGTTTACTTCATTGGTGACGGCGAGGTCAGCGCCTTTAATTTCCGTGGCGGAATAACCGAGGCTTTTCTTGGCTTTGGTGATGCCTAACGCGGTGACCACTACTTCGCCGAGTTGTTTGTTGTCTTCCGTCAGTATGACGTTAATGGATGTTTGCCGGTTGATGGCGATTTCCTGTTTTATAAAGCCAACCGCATTAAATACGAGGGTACCGTTGTCTGGGGCGGTGATGGTATAAATGCCGAGGCCATTGGTAACGGCGCCGGTTTTAGTGCCTTTCAGCAATACCGATATACCGGGTATCGGCTCTTTGTTGGTGCCGGTGACTTTTCCGGTGATGCTGATGTTCTGGGCAAATAATGTACTGCAGCAGAGGAGCAGGTACAAGGAGATAGCCCTGCGTTTGCAGGAGCGTAGCAGTTTCCACATACATTTTTGTTTACAGGTTGATAAATAACTAGTGTGATAATTGATCGATGGCGTGCAATTGTTTTATTTGTTCATGACGGTTGATTGATGCTCGACTGGTCGCTACAAGGGGCATTTTCACAGTTTCAGCAAGAGACGCTATGCATTGTTCGATTGACTAACACGATGGTTGGGTAAATGTTTGGATGAAAAATGTTTGTCCTTTCTCCAGTCGCTCTGTTGCTCTCCCGGCGCCGGTGATGGATATTACAGGAATTGGAATGTATAKGGCTCTGATAGCTGCCGTCAAAAAAAGGCTGACAGATAAAGCATTAGTAAGATACTATTATCTGTTGGGTTATAAAATGCGGATATTTATTTTTTTGCTGGAAATTATCGTGTGTGCATGCAAATTTCCGTGTTCCGTTATACATTTGACATATGAATTTAATTGGTAACATTATCTGGCTTATTTTCGGGGGCTTCGTCACATTTCTGCAGTACATGGTCAGCGGCTTATTACTTTGTTTGACTATTATAGGTATTCCTTTTGGTTTGCAGTGTTTTAAAATTGGTTTCTTTACGCTGATGCCTTTTGGGCGTCATGTGCGGGATGTACCCGGACAAACGGGTTGTTTGTCTACTATTTTTAACATTATCTGGATATTTCTGGGCGGTATCTGGATTGCTTTGACACATCTGGGATTTGGACTGCTGCTTTGCATCACGATTATTGGTATTCCCTTTGGCCGTCAGCATTTCAAGCTGATGAGTCTGAGTTTTACTCCTTTTGGTAAAGAGATTTATTAACGGTTGTGTGTGCCGGCGTTGGCACGACTATTGGTTTTTGGTATGTCAGACTAAAACCTGGAATATGAAAAAGATATTAATTGCCGCCGCTGTAGTAGGCGCTGCCGCCTCCCTGGTGATATTGTATCTCAGGAAGCGTTATCCCGGAGAACAGTTTGTAGACGATGCCCGGGACCTAGTACAGGATTCGACAGATACGGTAGGTAAGTACGCCAAAAAAGCAACGCGTGAAGTAAACGGCATTTATAGTAATGCCATGGGTTAAGTGCCCGCAGGAATAAAATATTTTAGCGTGTCCGGATAACGGACACGCTTTTTTTTGTATGTTTATAGCATAGTAATTCTCTCCAAATATCAAATCAGGATCATTAAAGATCCGTTCTTCCCGAAAGGAAGCAGGGTTTCCTTTCACTAATTTCTCCGACTGATACTATTTGTTTTTTCGGCGCATCGATGCGCTGGACAAGCTTTTTATCTTCCAAAAAAATAAACAAAATGACGATCATAAATAATAGGGGCATTGTATTGGCAGCGGTAAAGGCGCTCATAGGAGAGCGGAATGCGGATGCAGTGGATATCTTTCTACCCGAAAACTATATTCAACACAGTCCGCAGGTAAAAGATGGCAAGGAAGGATTACGGGAAGCTATTCATCAGATGAAGCAATTGCCGCCCGCACCGGCGGGGCAGGTGTTTCCCATTGTACGCACTATTGCAGAAGGGGATTATGTGATGCTGCATATGGATATTGCTTTTATGGGCAGGAAAATGGCCATTGTGGATCTTTATCGCCTCGAAGCGGGGAAGCTGGCTGAACATTGGGATGCTACGCAGGAGCAGCCTGCTGGTAGCAACGTGACGGATGGTACATCTGTCGTTACCGGGATTGCTTCAACAGCTGAAAATAAGCAGTGGGCGCAGCGTTTCTTCGATCAGCCCGATGCGGCTTTATTAGCGGCGGATTACGTGAATCATGATGTAGTGCCGTTTTCGCCGCAGCAGCAGACTGTGCATCGCATCATAGGAGAGGGTAATTTTGTGATGGTGCAATCTTCAGGCATGCTGGATGATCAACCGGCGGTATTTTATGATATCTGTCGCGTGGAGAATTGCTTGCTGGCAGAACATTGGCGGGTGGCGCAGGTGGTACCTGCGGTACTACCACATACCAATGGTATGATATAAGGGGTTAGCCCTCCGTGATGGAGCGGGGGGCTAATAAAATTTTTCTCCTTTCGCCAGCATCTCGATGAACGTAACGATGCGTTTGGCCCTTGTTTCCGGCTTTTTCGCGCTCTGTAACCGGAAATAGATGGCGAATAAATTTTGTTTATTCAGCGTTTCGAAAAACGCTTTTGCTTTTTTATTTTTATTGAGGGCAGTCATGAAGTCTTCCGGAATGGTAGCATCGCGGGAGGCGGCATAGGCGGCATCCCAGCGTCCATCGGCTTTTGCGGCTTCTACCTGGGCAAATCCTGCGGGCTTCATTTTGCCTAAGCCGGTGAGTCGTTCTATATGTTTGGTATTTCTTTCAGACCAGATGCTTTTCGCGCGGCGAGGTGTAAATTTCTGTACAAAAGATACCGCATCTCTTGACTTCGACATGCCATCTATCCATCCATAGCAGAGGGCTTCATCTAATGCCTGGGCATAATTGATGGAAGGGATTTTGGAATCTTTTTTATACATCAGCAGCCATACACCGTCTGTTTGTGTATGATTTTCAGCCAGCCATTGTTCCCACTGTTCCTGGGTTTCAAAGGCCAATACCGATAATTCTTTAGGTGTTTCCTTCGGCTTTGTCATAGGTACGAAGATAAGACATTGATTCGCGTGTAGGCGTCTCCGTTAAATAAATTTTATCGTTTTAATGAGCGGTATTCTTATCTAATAGGTTAAATATTCGCTCTGTTTACATGTGTTATTAATATTATTTGATAGATAGCGTATTTAGTTTATTCCCAGCCTATGAATGAATGTTTAACACTTATTGCAAAGGTAGCACCAGCAATGGTGCACCCCTTGCTGGTGTAACGGTTACCTATATACGCAGATTTGTAAATAAATAAACGCTTGAAATCGGCCATGGCATTATGTTTTTTATTTTTGTAAATAAAAATGTTTCAAAAATATTTTGCAGGAATAAATATTTTTCTATCTTTGCAATCCCTTAACAACAAGGGTGTTACGGTAAAAGCAGTAATATGATTCCCTAGCTCAGTTGGTAGAGCAATACACTTTTAATGTATGGGTCTTGGGTTCGAGTCCCAAGGGGATCACTGGAAAGTTTCAAAGCCTGCGCTAGTCGCGGGCTTTGTTGTTTTGGTCTATTTGTTAGTCTATCAAAGTGCGAAATTGCTGTTCGTGTTTACTTAGTTTTATTTGGGTTGACTTGTCTATACTAATTTACAACAATTCTTTTCAATGGTCATTGGTCCCTTTGGATTTTATTGCATATGCAGGAGGATTCTTACTGCAGAAGCTAACTTATAACCCAACTCTAAGAGAGCTTGAAACTTGAGCACAGTTTGAATTTTTTCATAAAATGCACTATAATTTTTCATCACTAGAACTTTCCAGTTAAGTCGTTCCAATATTTGCTATATAGGTTTATTGTCCGTAATAATGTGTTATGGGYTCCATGTATCTTGATAGTGCMATTTTCTAAAATATAAATCCTGTCACAGAAGTTTTTTAAAATATGTAGTCTGTGAGTAATGAAAATTACGCCCATATCTTTTTTTATCTGTTTTAACAGATGTAATAGAAACTGTTCTGATTGCCTATCCATATAGGCAGTAGCCTCATCAAGAATGAGTAGCTGCGGTTTATTGTATAGTGCTCGTGCTAAAGCTATTATTTGTTTTTGTCCACCGGATAAATTAATGCCTTCCTCACCAATAATTGTCATATAGGATTGTGGAAGGTTATCAATAAAAGGCGTGAATCCATAATCTTGTAAAAACAGCAAAACAGCTTGTGTATTGGAGAACGCATCATCAAAAGCAATGTTTTCTAATACAGACCCATTAAAGATGTGAATATGTTGAGGTACAATACTTACTATCTGCCTCCAGTTTTTTAGAGAAACGCTTCTTAGCGGAAAGTTACTGTTAATAATGATCTCTCCAGACTCCCAAAGTTGATGCTTTTGTAATATCTGGCATAAGGTGCTTTTGCCAGATCCATTTTCTCCCATTAGGGCAATGATTTCCCCCCTGTTAATTTTAAAAGAAACATCTTTTAATAAAAGGCTTCTACCTGCAAATCGAAAAGAAAKATTTTGAACATTTAAACTTTCGAAAATAGTAATATTATTGCCCACTGTTTCTCTTTCTGGTTCAATTCCAGTAAATTCAAACATTCTGTCGAAAGCAATTTTTGCCTCATTTATTGGTATAGTTACCAAAGCGAGATTTGAAATACTTGTCAATAGAGAGCCACACATACCTAAAATGGCAAAAAGCTCCCCTGTTTTCATTTGATTATTCAAAACCTGATGACTATCCCAAAATAAAATGCCCAATAAAAAAAATATGCCAAAACTATTTGCTAAAAAAGAAAGCTTTATCTGAATCTTACCTAATGAAAAAATAGTATTCTGATAAGTATTATACACGTCTTTATTTTTTTTGCTAAAAAAAGATATTTTGTTATGGCTTTTTATTGGCTCTATACCTTGCAAAGTAGATATGTAATTTGATTCTGATAATGCATAATTGACCATAATCGACCGCTGTCCCTCTTGAATTGTTTTATTATGGACATATATCAGATAATAAAATGCCGGAATAGCTGCCAGCGAGATAATTCCTGATTGCCAGGAATAGATGAAAATAAAGATAGTAGCAACAATGGATACCAATAAGTCAATAATAACATTGCCCACTAATTGAGTAATTACCATTTGAATATGTGAAGTGTCTTGGAGTCTAGCTGTAAGGTCACCAATTTTCCGGTTGTCAAAAAACGGCTTCGGTAAATGTAATAAGTGATTGTAGAAAAAATCAATTATGCGTACGTTAAATTTCTTATACTGATGAAGCAGGAAATATTGTCTGACTATAGAAAGGATTTCCTTGAATAGTAGTAAAACTAAAACCAAGATAATACCTATATTAAGTTTGGTGATGTTTTTTTGGGGCAAAATATCGTCAATAAGGCGCTGTGAAAATATGGTCATTGTCAGATTTAAGATAACCATAACTACGCCGATACAAGCTGCAATAATTAATAGTGGATTATCTTCTTTTACTAATTGCTTGACCCAATTTATTTTTGCCTGTTCAATTTCTTTTTTTACAGTAAAATTGGAACTGGGTTTTAGAATTAAGCATGTCCTTGATTTCCATATTTGCAGCAACTCATCGCTAGTGAGATGGATTATCCCTCTAGCTGGGTCGCCGATAATAAATTTTAATTCTTTGTTTTGTTTTATTGTTTCGTAACAAACAACATAATGTTCCATGCCATTTGCCATAACAACATGAAGGATGCAGGGATCGTTATGTGTGATATTTCAAGAGATATGAGACAAAATGGTCATCGTTTTCTGTAGTACATTTTGGCATTCCGCGGTACGATGTCAACTTCTTTTTCCCAGTATTTTCCAGTTACATCTGGCTGTATCGGGATTAGGTGTTCTAGCTCTAAAAGTTTCTCATATGGCGTCTTTCCGTTTAGTGAAGCGTGAGGTCGTTTATGATTATAGAAGTTCTGCCAATCAAGCAATCGAGGTGCTAAGTCCATGTTTTTTTCTGATCGCGGAATTGTATTGTAAAATTCTGATTTATCGGTTAGTTGTGACCTTTCAACCTTGCCATTTAAATGAGGGCTCCTAGGTTTTATAGGTCTGAATTTTATAAAATGAACCATTAATTCTTCCTGGAAAAGATCATTGAAGAATTCAGTTCCCCAATCAGTCTGCACTCGATGGATTGGAAACTCAAAGGTATCCAGGACATGTCCTAAGAAATCCACAGTAGAATCGGCCCTTTTATTTGGGTATAGCCTTAATGTTCTTAGCCTGGTGCAATCATCAACAGCAGTAAATTGATAGCATTTAGGGCCTATTTTTGTAACATCCATCTGAACTCGATCCCCTGGAATTGGCCTACTGTAGCGTTTTATATCATTATGCTTGCGATACTTTTTGATATTAGGTAAATTATTATCCTTAATTACTCGCCAAACTGTTGGAGCCGATATGTCGATTTTATGGATTCTAAGGAGGTGAGTACTTATTCTTTGTGGGCCGAAATTACATTCTAGCCTAATTGATTTTATAAGTGCTACAATCTCTTTATTTATTTTTTGCTTAGCCAKGTTCTTCGGGCGTTGAGATAATCCCTTTAATGCTTCTATACCGCTATCCTCAAATCGTTTGATCCATCTATATAGCGTGGATCTAGGGATGCCGCATTTGAGCGCAGCTTTACTAACGGATCCAAGGTCTTGATAACACTTGATCCAGCTTTCTCTTGCCTTTATTTGCCTTTGTTTTGCATTCATAAACAAACGTGGACAGATAGATGAAGAATAATGACATGGATTTCCTGCGGCCGCCAATCTTCTTTGAAATAGATGCCTTTTGCAACAGAAGGATTTGTATTAGACTTAATCACAGAAGGCATCTATTCCAAAGAAGAAATACTCCGCAATTAAAAATATGAAAAATGTAGCGAATCTGTTGAAACTTCACACGTTATGATTTATTAAAGACTCTAAGTCAGCTTCGCATCCTTCTGCATTAAATCCCGATTGAATAGATGCTTGATATAAACCAAGAAGGGTTGTGCCTGATATGCTTGCTCCACTTAATTTTCTTAGTTTTTCTAAAGAAGAATCCCCATCATAATATTTGATAATTGACATCAAACAAGCTATGCCGCAGTCTTTCTGATCTTGCTGTAAGGTTATTGAGTAACTTTTATTTTTCATCTTTGAATTCACTCGATATTAAAGCTAATTTTATAGACCCACAACTGGAATTGCAACAATAAAATGGACAGTTGGTTAAGCTGCAATATTTTGTTTGTTTAAAAATTCCCCAAAATCCTGTGGAGACATGTATCCCAGGGCTGAATGTAATCTTTTGCGGTTGTACCAGATTTCTATATATTCGAATACGGCCA
>NZ_JBFTLN010000010.1:0-307697 GCF_056396465.1 Chitinophaga sp. 05T412 | reverse complement strand
AACATATTGCCCGGCGGTAGTCAATTTTGTAACGTCTGTACTAAGTGTGGTGGCGCTGCCTATGGCTGCATTTACCGGACCCGACACCTGGCTCCACTGATAGGATACAAGCGTGCTGCCRGCRGCGGCGCTGGCGGTRCCTGTCAATGTGGTAGTACTAACGGGTAAGGTGATGGTAACAGGAGTACCKGCACTCACCGTAGGCGGTATATATACCGGCGCGTCTTTCACGGTAACGGTTACACGTGCAGTAGCAGTAGCACCTTTATCATCTGTTACTGTTAATTCAAAAACATAGGTACCTGCTGTTGTTAATTTGCTAACAGTTGGTTTACTATTGGTATTGGAAGAAAATGTGGCGGTAACCGGGCCTGATACCTGCGCCCATCTATAGGCCGCAATCGTTCCATCAGGATCAGTAGATCCGGTACCATCAAGAGAGGCGGTACTTACTGGTAAAGTAATGGTGATATCATTGCCTGCATCCGCTACCGGTGGTTTGTTAGCGGGTGTGCTCCCTATATATTCATAGGCACCTGCATCGAAGCCTGCACCATAAGGCCGCGCATTTCCATCTAAATCCGTTTTGAAATAGGCGCTCAGGTCTCTTCCTTTATCGATAGCAGGAGATCCTGCAGCGAGATGAAAATCTTTTGAGGCGGCATTCACAAACTTCATGGCATTGATATCTGCTCCCGTAACGTTGTTAGCGGATAAATAATCAATGCCTGCCTGTAAGTTGATGTATCCAATTTGTCCCCTGGAGCTTACAGATCCGGAGCTAACCACCAGGTTGTTGTACAGCAGATTTCCCTGTCCTATTGTACCGAAAGAGTTCTGAACGCGGATACCATCCCGTCCGGAGTTAACCACGGTGTTGTTGAAGAGATATACCACCAGCGGCTTATAATTATTTTTAGTTGGACGGTCGTCTACGAAAAGCGCATCCTGCCCGGTTGTGGTACCATCAATTCCTGCATCCACCAGCACATTGTTATAGACCCAGGACAATCCCGTACCAAATACTTCAATGCCGTTACCGGTACCTTTCACAATTTTATTGTTATATACTTTACCGTTAGACTCTCCTCCCAGGATAATACCAGCCTGTTGACTACCCATATTGGTAGTACCATAATTATATACGCTGTTGTTATATATTTCTACATTCTCAGGTGCGGAGGCTACCTGTATACCATCCCAGCCGGTGTTCTCGGTAGTAACGTTGTATATCTTCAGGTTATAAATCCGTGGTGGCAGCAGGTTTACGTCTACACCATTGCAGGGAGTCAGCGTACCATTGGGAGCGGTATTACCGACATACATACCTTCACCAACCGTTTCATGAATATACAGGTCATGCAGTTTCACGTTACGAATGGCGAAATTGGGATACTGGTTCATAGGATCGCAGTCCGGGTTTATCTTAGCCATGCAGCCTACTTCAGACCCTGTGATCTCCACCCTTTCTGCTTCATAGTCGGTACATCCMTTACCCATAGCGAGTCCGGAACTGAGCTTTTTCACCACGCCATCAATCCGGAATCCATACTTATCGCTGCTACCGGAACCTGTTACTTTAAAATATTTGACATTATTGAAGATAAGACCGTAGTTACCACCATTACCTACTTTCACCTGACCGCCGCAGTTGATAAACACAATCGGTTTGTCAGCCGCACCTGTGAAATTAAAAAACTGGATATAACTGTAATTCCCAGATTGTATACAAACGGTATCACCGGGTTGTACACCACGGGTATCTCCGTTAATGTAGGCGCCCCCATCAGCGCCGGGCGTGATCAGGAATTTGCAACCATTACAGGCAGGTGGATTGCCTCCACCGGACGCTGCATTCACCACTACGGTGGTGGTGGTGGCGGCAGTAGTACCAGCTGTGTTGGTCAACGTTAATTTAAATACATACTTTCCTGCCACGAGACGGCTTACATTGGCAATAGCGCTGTTGCCATTAGTAATAGTGGCGGTACCCGGACCAGATACCTGGGTCCAGGCATAACTTTTAATAGCGCTATTGGGTGCAGTAGAAGTGGAACCATTCAGGGATACACTGGCTGATGGCAAAGTAATAGTGGTATTGGCAGGGGTTATATTGGCTACTGGTGGTGTTCCCGGTGGATTACCGGGTGTAGTACCCCGCTGATATTGCAGCATCCATTCATAAATATTCGGTTGCTGATAGATGTGGGTAACATCATATGCCTTATCCCATACATCATCCCCATGGCCGCCCCCTGGATAAGTGGTGGTGATGGCCTGGGTAGTGGGATTGCAACTGTTTATTTGCTTCGTATAAGCGTCCTGGTTATCAATAAATCCATCTGCACCACCACATAACATCCATACTGCAATATTGCTGCTGGCTACATTGCATAAACCCGGCACTTTAGCCGCGTCAATGGCTGCAGGTGAAACCGGTACAATGGCCGCCAGGTTATCTGAATATTTAGTATCCGTAGCCACATAGTTCAACACACCGTAGGCGCCTGCACTCAGGCCGGTGAGATATACACGGGAAGGATCAACACGGTACCGCGATTTAATATCATCCATGATATTCTGTACCATCACTTCACTGGCCCACCCTCCGGGAATCTGCGGCGATACCACAATAAACTTGAATAACTTCCCCCCTACTGTAAATTCCATATTGGCGCCTTTGGCGATCATGCGGGGCACGCCATGCGATAATCCGGCATCCAGACTGGAGCCTTCACCTACGCCATGCAAAAAGATCAATAAAGGATAAGTAGCCGACGTTTGATCATAGTCGTCAGGCAAATGCAACCAGGCATTGGTTGTATTGTTAGGGGCGATTTTTACCGTGCTTCTGATCTGACTACCTTGTGCAATAGCTATTTGGGTATAGGATATTACACAAAATAAAAGACAAGCACTGAAAAGTAACTTGATGATATGGTTCTTCACGATCGGCTAAAATTAGTTAAGATAAGGGCGGTTTATAATTTCCTCATACACTTAGTCTTTAAATAATAGAATCTTACCGAGAGCAAAAGTAGGCTAGAAATGTCTTTTTTTAAGGAAAATACATATATAAATTATTAAATAATCCAATACTAATAATAATATATAACTACATGAATATAGGATAATTAATTTAAATAACAGATTTTAATTTTATTTAATATTAAAATCTTTGAATATGGTTCCGCCTGTATACCCCCCGCAGTCGGTTCAACAGGAGGATACCTTTCACTGCTTCGTCGATAGGAACAGCCGGTCGTTCGCAATTAAAACGATGTAAAATACCGGGGTAAATATCGTGTTGCTGATTAGCTGTTCCGAATATCAGATCCATTGGAGCGGGATCATTAAACAGGGTATCAAAAAAAGCACGGCTTACGCCTGCATCACTGTGTGGAAAAGCAAAAACGCGGTAAGGGAGATTGAATTTTTCTACCAGGAAATTAACGGAGTCGCGCGTTTGCGCCAGCTGCTCTTCCAGCGACAACGCTGTATAATAAGGATGATCTACACTATGCCCTCCTATTGCAAAGCCTTGCAACAACAGCTGCTGCACTTCCGGCGTTGTCATAAAGGGCCGCTGTTGGGCAAGATAATCAGTAAAGGAAACACCTAAGATGCCTCCGATTACATCTGCCAGCACTTGCCGTTGATAGTTGATTTGCTTAATAGCGTCCACGATATCCATACCAGGCGCTTCCAGGATATCCATTATACGTCCCAGCAACTCCGGCGGATATTTGTTATTGCGCAGCGCTTCTATCAACAAACTGATTTTAAATTTATAGAACAGCGTTTTATTATCCAGAAAAGCAGGGTTTAAAAAGAAGACGGCGGGTGCTCCTTTGCGGTGCAGTATAGGTGCAATCACTTCTGCCACTTCTCTCAAACCATCATCAAAAGTAAGCAGGAAAGCATTTTTAGGTAATGGTGTATGGGAGCGCACGGATTGAATCACTTCTTCCAGGGTCACTGCTTTGAAATGGCGCAGCAAATAATCCACATCCTGCTCAAATGCTTTAGTACTTTTATAAGGATATAAATGCTTCACATGCGGCACCGGTACATCTCCGACAAGGTGATGATAGGGCAACAGCAATTGAGCCGGCAAAGGGTGCTGTAATATCTTTATGGGCAATAAACGTGCGGCGGTATAGAAGGCCCTTTTGGCAAAGCTCATAATTGGGATGATGTTATTACAGGGGTAAAGATAATAAGCAGGGGGCATTTCTTCCCCATAAAAAAAGAGGTTGCCTTGCAAAAAACAAGACAACCTCTTTGGAATATTGTATGAATATTATAAAGCGAAAGCAGCTTTCACTTTATCTACATAATCCAGCTTTTCCCAGGTAAACAATTCTACTTCTACACTTTTCTCGTGTTTCTTGCCCTTGTTGAATACCTTGGTAACTACCTGTGGATCGCGGCCCATGTGACCATAAGCAGCAGTTTCACTGTAGATAGGATTGCGCAGTTTCAGTCTTTGCTCAATAGCATACGGACGCAAGTCGAATATTTCTTCAATCTTCTTAGCGATCTCGCCATCATTCAGTTTCACTTTTGCAGAACCATTGGTATTTACATAAACACCGCAAGGTTTTGCCACACCAATCGCGTAAGATACCTGTACCAGTACTTCATCGCAAACACCGGCAGCTACCAGGTTTTTAGCGATGTGGCGGGTAGCATACGCTGCGGAGCGGTCTACTTTGGATGGATCTTTACCAGAGAAAGCGCCACCACCATGTGCACCTTTACCACCGTAAGTATCCACGATGATTTTACGGCCAGTTAAGCCAGTATCGCCATGAGGACCACCAATTACAAACTTACCGGTTGGGTTGATATGGTGATTGATATCAAAGCCTTCAAACAGTTTTTGTAATTCAGGTTTCAGTTGCTTTTTAACGCGTGGGATCAGGATATTGATCATATCTTCCTTGATCTTGGCGAGCATCTTTTCATCAGAATCAAAATCATCGTGCTGGGTAGAAATCACGATGGTATCAATTCTTACTGGTTTATTATCATCTGAATATTCGATGGTTACCTGGGATTTTGCATCCGGACGCAGGTACTTGATTTCGTTATTTTCGCGACGAAGTACAGCAAGTTCCAGCAACAGTTTATGTGCCAGATCCAGTGCCAGCGGCATGTAGTTATCAGTTTCGCGGGTAGCATAACCGAACATCATTCCCTGATCACCAGCACCCTGGTCTTCCGGAGATTTACGGTCTACACCCTGGTTGATATCTGGTGATTGTTCGTGAATAGCAGAAAGAATACCACATGAATTGGCTTCAAACATGTACTCACTCTTTGTATAACCTATTTTACGAATCACTTCCCTTGCGATATCCTGCACATCCAGGTAAGCTTCAGATTTCACCTCTCCCGCCAATACAACCTGGCCGGTGGTTACGAGGGTCTCGCATGCAACTTTAGATGTAGCATCATACGCCAGGAAGTTGTCAATCAAAGCGTCAGAGATCTGATCGGCTACTTTATCAGGGTGTCCTTCTGAAACGGATTCAGATGTAAATAAATAAGGCATAAAAAACTGGGATTAGTAGTTTTATGGTTTAGTGTAAATAATTCTGAGCTTGATATTGTACTGTGACAAGTTGCTTCCTCCTGCTTTCACACGATTTACATCCATGTAAAGAGGAGAATAGCCTTCCAGTTTGAAGCCGTTATTAGTATCGAGTTTTTTGATAAACCGTTGCAGTGTATTTGCAAGATTAAAGGTATACTGCACAACCTGTATACCGCCAAAATTGGTAATCACCTGACGGGTACCGCCAAAATAGGCAGCGCCGCCACTCGTATAATAATCGATAGGGATTTTGGTGGAGTCCCCGTTTCCATACTGGCGCAAAGATAAGCTTCCTGGTTCAATAAAAATATTATTCATATCACTGGCGCCAGAAGTAATCTGTGTAATCACCAGTTCCGCCTTATTGATCATCACTGCCGGGAAGTTTTCCAGGCCAGGGATTGTCAGCCTGGTATACAAGCCAGGACTGGCATTGAGGAAGAGAATACTGTCTCCTTTCGCATTGTTGGTATTAATAAACCGGGATGCCTGCGAACCATTGTAATTACGGGTAAAGTAATTAGCGTGGGCGCTGGAATACTGGCTAAATGCCAGGGTAGCACGGAGGGAATCTTTTTCTGAATTTTTATAAAATACCGTGAGTTTGGTATTGGCATCATTCAGATTCACATACAGCATATTGCGATTGGTACCCAGGTTGGTGTCCGGTACAATGGCAAAACCTTTCAGGTAAGCACGGAAACTAGAATCGTTCTTAAAGGCGCCATCAGACTTCTGGCTCAGCAACTCGTTACCAAATGAAGGGTCCAGTTTAATACGTAACTGACCAGCTTCTTTGGTACCGTAAATGCTGACAGAATCCCGTAGTCTCAATGGCGTAACAGTGGCTGTACCCAACAGTTTCCCCTGGTCATAGGGCTGTACTTTGTTATAAGCGTAGTTGGAGTCGATAGTGAATTTTGGATCGGTCATCCGGTACACCCTAAAGGTTTGTGGACCGGTAGAATCACCAGCGTAATTGGAATAGGCCAATGACAGTACTACAGAATCCAGTGTTTGTCCGGCGCCTTCAAAAGTAAAAGCACTCTGGGGCAAAGATACCTGTGTAAATACGAAGGCATGGGTTCTGCCAAAAACAGGGTCGGTAGTAATGGAACCAAGTACTTTGGCGTAGGCAGTGTTGCCGTTACGAATGCTTGAGTCATACCGTTCGAAGTTATTGGCAATGATACCATTGATAACGGTATCCTGGGCATTCACAAAATCGCCGGGAGGAATAAGACCGCTCCCCAATAGGGTAGATTTGTTACAACCGGTTGCTGCATACAGTAGCGTAATATAGGTAGCTAATAAGCTGAGATTCCTGAAATTGATCTTCACGCGTTATGTTGTTAGTGAGTATTGATTTAACTGCCGAACTGCTTTAAGGTAACTATTTCCCTAACAATTGATTGTACAATTGCAGGTAGTCTCCAAGGTCTTCATTCTCTTTTTTGTAAGGTAAAATGATCTTACCTTTTTCAGCTTTCACTTCATCCACTACTTTCTTTTCCAGCTTATCACCGGCAAGTACAACCGCATCCGCGTATTTAGCGGCACCTCTATTCAAAGCAGTATTGGTACCTTCCTTAAACAGCTCCATATCTTTTTCTTTGATTTGGTTGCTGATGGTCGCTTTCTTAACAAAGGTAGTGCCTAACTTTTCCTTGAACGTATTGGGTGTCAACGAATATATGATTTTTGAGTTAGCAAAAACCGGCTCTTTCTTGTAGGCAGTTTTCAGATACATAGGTATCAGAGAAGTCATCCAGCCACTGCAATGAATAATGTCCGGAGGCCATCCGAACTTCTTCACCGTTTCCAGGGCTCCTTTACAAAAGAAGACAGCTCTGGCTGCATTGTCGTCAAAAAACTCTTCGTTTTCATCGGCAAAAACAGTCTTCCGCTTAAAATAATCTTCATTATCCAGGAAGTAGACCTGCAGTCGGGCATTTGGAAGGGAGGCCACTTTGATAATCAACGGGTAATCATCCCCGTCAATCACAATGTTAATACCTGACAACCTTACCACTTCGTGCAAACGGTGTCTTCTCTCATTAATAATTCCAAACCTAGGCATGATCACTCTCACCTCCAGGCCCGCCTCATTGGACTTAATTGCCATTTTATTGACCATGGCCGCGTAATCACTCAATTCCAGGTACGGCGACATCTCTTGGGCAATAAAAAGAATTCTTTTCTTTGTGGACATTTAACGCTGATTATTAATGCAGTAATTTTTAATTTGGCTTGCAAAATTACGGATTTTTTACGGAATATTGGCCAATCTGTCAGTTTTAACATCCTTTTAAGCAATGATTTATGTATCAATTTAAGCGCAGCACCGACCTGAAGAAGCACCTGGACCTGGTAAGAAAAAGCAACAAAAGCATTGGTTTTGTGCCCACTATGGGAGCCCTCCACAACGGGCATCTGTCACTTATTCAGGCCGCCAGAGAAAAAACCGATGTGGTCGTTTGCAGCATCTTTGTAAATCCAACTCAATTCAATGACCCAAAAGATTTTGAAAAATATCCCATCACTATAGAAGATGATATAAAAAAATTAAATAGTGTATCAACAGATATACTTTTTTTACCATCCGTAGACGAAATGTATCCCGAAGGTCTGGAAAGTGATCTGCATTACGACTTCGGCAATCTCGAAACCATTCTCGAAGGCAAATTTCGCCCCGGACATTTTCAGGGCGTGGGTCGCATTGTTCACAAGTTACTTGATATTGTGCAACCTAACCAGCTTTTTATGGGCCAAAAGGATCTGCAACAATGTTTAATTGTGCGTCGCCTCCTTTCTCTTACCCAATCGCCCGTAAAACTGGTGGTATGCCCAACGGAACGGGAAAAAGACGGACTGGCCATGAGCAGCCGCAATGCCCGCCTCTCTCCCGCCGCCCGTAAAAAGGCCCCAGCCATCTACCAGGCCCTCCTGGAAATCAAAAATAACTTCGGCAAAGGCCTCCACTTCCTCGAAGGCGCTCACGAAGCTTTCGATGCGCTCAAAAAACAGGGTTTTGAACCCGAATACGTCGATATCCTCCAACTGGACGATGATATGCTCCACCCGCTCGATCAGCCGCCCGGAAACGCCACAGTAGTGGTAGCGCTGGCTGCCTGGCTGGATGGCGTCCGCCTCATCGATAATCTCATATTACAAGGAAATCTATAATTCCTCCCGAACAAGGCATACAGCCACCACTGCATTACGGCTGCATGCCTTGTTCAATCTTCCATATTTTTTTCCTAGTTTTGCAAACGCTCTTTTACAGCGTTTTAAGCCAGTATAATATTATGCAAATCGAAATTTTAAAGTGTAAGATTCACCGCGCGGTTGTTACGGAAGCCAATCTGCAATATGTTGGAAGCATTACGATTGACGAAGACCTGATGGATGCCGCTGGTTTGATTGAGTACGAAAAAGTACAGGTATTGAACGTCAATAACGGAGAACGACTGGAAACCTATGTGATCAAAGGCAAACGTGGTTCCGGTGTAATCTGTATGAATGGCCCTGCCGCCAGACTCGTTGCCCCTGGTGACATAGTAATCATTATTTCCTATGCCACAATGGATTTTGAAGAAGCTAAAAAATATACACCTATTGCCATTTTCCCGAAAGAAGGGAATAAATTGTAAACCCTGGTACTGATTTATTAACGCCCTAAAACAACTTTGGATCATGCCCAAAACGCTTAAGAACGTCATTAAGTTTATATGCTTTTTTGGCGTAGGAGTGCTATTGATATGGCTGTTCACCAGAAATATCAAAGCCGATGAGTGGGATCAGATCAAAGATGCCTTGAAAAAAGCCAACTACTGGCTACTCATCCCTACGATGACCATTGGTGTGGCCAGTCACTGGTTCCGCGCCGTGCGCTGGAAACTGCTGATGAAGCCATTAGGACATCAGCCCACTACCCTTAACACCTTCTTTGCGGTGATGGTAGGCTACCTCGTGAACCTGGCCGTTCCCCGGCTGGGAGAAGTAACCCGTTGCGGCATCATCGCCCAGTACGAAAAAGTACCCGCCGACAAACTGGTAGGCACCATGATCGCGGAAAGAGCCGTGGACCTGGTATGCCTTATCCTCCTGGCCGTACTTACCGTGCTGACACAACTGGAAGTATTGGGCGCCTTCGTAGATAAAATGATCTTTCAAAAAATATCAGATAAAATTGCCCATGCCAACGGCACCCAGCTAATGATGGGCATTGTGGTGCTGGTATTGTGCATTGTGCTTTTTATCTGGCTGCTCCGCCGCTTTGCTAAATCCAAAGTAGCCGTTACCGTTAAAAGCCTGATCAGAGGCATCGCTGAAGGCGTACTCTCTATCGGCAAAATGGAAAGAAAGAAAAAAGTGTGGTTTATCATCCACTCCATCCTGATCTGGGGCTGTTACCTCTCCCAGGTATACATCGGTTTTTTCTGCCTGCCGGAAACATCCCATCTGGGTATGAGCGCCGCCCTGGCGGTACTCATGATCGGTAGTGTAGGCATGATCGTTATGCCAGGCGGTATCGGCGCTTACCAGGTACTGGTACAGGCCACCCTGGCCATCTATGCTATTCCACTGGCCATCGGCTTCGCTTTTGGCTGGATTATCTGGGTGGCACAAACCATCCTGGTACTTGTACTAGGCTTTGGCAGCCTCGTAGCTTTGCCCATTTATAACAAGAAAAAGAACGCTGCACTCGCATAACGTTGCCCGGTGCCTATATTTTATTTTTTTAGGGAGATGTAAACGCAGGTTTATATCTCCCTAAAAATTAATACTATTCCCCTGACTTTCAACACACAAAAAACCGCGTTTCTCCCCGCTTTTCTTTAACTTTAATTTAATACTCCAATTAAAGCGAAAGCTGTATCATCGTAGTTTAGATGATGTGAATTTTTTGAATGTAAATATGTTTGTATGCGTTTGCCGAATGGTGAGAACCTTGATATTATGACAATGCCCGATGTAATAGTTCAAAAGAAAACAGTCCGGAAAAAGCCGGTGGCAGAGAAGAATAAAAAAATGATCGCCAGAGATATCAGCTGGCTTTCCTTCAACGCCAGGGTATTGCAGGAAGCTGCAGATAAAACCGTTCCACTCCATGAACGCATCCGATTCCTGGGTATCTTCTCCAATAACCTGGACGAGTTTTTCCGCGTAAGAGTCGCCACCCTGAAAAGAATGATGTCCTTCGGGAAAGCCTCCAAAATGCACCTGGAAGAAAACCCCGATAAAATACTGGATGAAATACAAAGCCGCGTGATTGAACAACAACGCGAATTTGATATGGTATGGAAAGATATTGCCACCGAGATGGAAGCGCAACACATCTTCCTCCGCACCGAAAAACAGCTCAATAAAGAACAACAAAAATTTGTACTCAATTTCTTCAACGAACAGGTACGCACCAACATCATCCCCCTGATGATTGAAAGCATACAACAGTTCCCCATCCTGCGCGACAAATCCATTTACCTGGCCATCGTACTGGCCCGCCAGGATAACTCCGTTCGTCAGAAATTTGCACTGATAGAAATACCGACCAACGTACTTCCCCGCTTTATCATCCTCCCCTCCAAAGAAGGAGAACATGATATCATCCTGCTGGAAGACCTGGTACGTTTCTGCTTACCCAACATCTTTGTATACTTCGGCTACGATAAGTTTTCTGCCCACATCATCAAAGTAACCCGTGACGCGGAACTCGATATCGATAATGATATCTCCGACAGTCTCATTCACCAGATTGAAAAAGGCCTGAAAGACCGTCGCAAGGGAAAGCCGGTGCGGTTTGTATATGATAAAGATATTGATCCGCTGCTGCTGGAATACCTGATGCGCCGCCAGGGATTATCCGGAAAAGATAACCTCATCCCGGGAGCCCGTATCCATAATTTCAAAGACTTTATGGACTTCCCGGAATCTATCTTCCCACCGCATTTACACCGTAAAACCTTTATACATCCACTGTTCCTCAATGCACCCAGCGTGATGCACGTGATTCAACAGCAGGATGTAATGCTGCATTTCCCCTATCATTCCTTCGATACCATTATCGACCTGCTAAGGGAAGCCGCTATAGACCCAAATGTATCTTCCATTAAAATAACTGCGTACAGGCTTGCCCGTAATTCCAAAATTGTCAATGCACTAATCAATGCCGTACGCAATGGTAAGCAAGTAACAGTAGTACTGGAATTGCGCGCCCGCTTTGATGAAGCGGCCAACCTCGACTGGAAATCCAGGCTCGAGGAAGAAGGTGTAAAAGTATTGCTGGGTATTCCCAACATGAAAATACACGCCAAGCTGTGTGTGATCAAAAAACGAATCGGCAACAAAACCCTTCAGTGCGGCTTCGTCAGCACCGGTAACCTCAATGAAAGAACAGGCCGCGTATATGGTGATCATTGCCTGCTCACGACCAATCGTGCTATCATTGCCGATATCAACCGCGTTTTCGCCTACCTGGAAAGCCCCCGCCACGACGTCAAAACCCTGGAAGGTGCCAAAACACTACCGGTTAGTCCGATCAACATGCGCGATACTTTCCTGAAACTGATAGACCGCGAAATAAAAAATGCCAAGCATAAAAAGAAAGCAAGTATCATCCTGAAAATGAACTCACTGTCTGATGCTACCCTCATCGCTAAACTGTATGAAGCAGCGAAAGCAGGTGTAGACGTCAAAATGGTGATCAGAGGCATCTGCTGCGCTTATACTGAAAATAAAAAGTGGAAGAGAAACATCACCGCCGTGAGTATTGTAGATGAATACCTGGAACATGCCCGCGTATTTATTTTCCACCATGGTGGTCAGGAAAAAGTATACATCGCTTCCTGCGACTGGATGGTGCGTAATCTCGATCATCGGGTGGAAGCTGCGGTACAAATAACGGACCCGGCTATACGTCAGGAGCTGATGGACATCATGAAAATCCAGCTGAGCGGCAACGTAAAAGCCCGTATACTCGATAATGAGCAGAGCAACGAGTATCGCAAGGACGGCGATAAGAAAATACGTACTCAGGTAGAGATCTATAAATACCTGCACGAAAAACAATACACATAAACTTTAAAATGTTTTACTTTTGCCCTCTGATATAACGACTACCAGATGAAATTAGCTGCGATTGATATAGGTTCCAATGCTGCGAGGTTGCTTATTTCTGAAGCATCCCCCAACAGCGCCGGTGTGATGGACTTTACCAAACTAAACCTGATAAGGGTACCACTCCGGCTGGGGTTCGATGTATTCAACGACAATATTATCTCAGAAAAAAAAGCCATTCACCTGATCGACACCATCAAAGCATATAAGCTGTTGCTGGATGTGTATGAAGTGAAATACCTCAAAGCCTGTGCTACCTCTGCGATGCGGGATGCCAGCAATGCTGCGGCTATTTTGCAGGAAGTAAGAACGCAAACCGGTATCGATATCAAAGTAATTTCCGGACAGGAAGAAGCCTCCTTCATTTATGAAAATCATGTGGCAGAAAACATGGATAAAACCAAGTCCTATCTGTACATAGACGTAGGTGGTGGTAGTACAGAACTCACCCTGTTTGGTGGCGGTAAACAAATATTCAAGGAATCCTTCAACATCGGTACCATTCGCCTGTTACAGCAACAGGTGACTGATACACAGTGGCAGGGTATGAAAGATTTCCTGAAACAACAGCTGAAATACGTTGGCCCCGTGATCGCTATTGGCTCCGGTGGCAACATCAATAAAATCTTCTCTTTATCCAAACGCAAAGAAGGTAAGCCGCTCTCACTTGATACGTTGAAAGACTATCACAAGGAGTTCAGCAACTTCACCGTGGAAGAACGCATTCACCTGTACAATCTCCGGGAAGACCGCGCAGACGTAATTGTACCTGCCCTGCAAATCTATATTAACGTGATGCGTTGGGCAGATACCCAGGAAATATACGTGCCTAAAATCGGATTGGCAGATGGCCTGATCCACGCACTGTACGAAGAAATAGCTGTCAACAGTTAGTTGCAGGCAAAGGAGCAAAGGAAAATAATCTTTTGCTCCTTTGTTCCTTTCATGAAAGCTACCACTCAAAAAAAACTTTTCCTTTTATCTTTTTATATCACCACCTTTGCGGTTATTGCTAACAGCAAAATGCTAAAAGCTACTGCTTATGTCTGTGAATAAAGAAATAAAGCGTATCACTACGCATACACTGCAGAAGATGAAAGTGGATGGAGAAAAGATATCTATGCTCACCGCATACGATTACTCCATGGCCCGCATTTTTGATGATGCGGGTATTGATATTATACTGGTCGGTGACTCCGCGTCCAATGTAATGGCGGGTCACGAAACTACGCTCCCGATTACACTGGATCAGATGATATACCACGCTGCCTCCGTGGTAAGAGCTATTAAACGCTGCTTCGTAGTGGTAGACCTTCCCTTTGGTTCTTACCAGGGAAACTCCAAAGAAGCGCTTAGTTCCGCTATCCGGATTATGAAGGAAACCGGTGCGCATGGTATTAAGATTGAAGGTGGTGAAGAAATCATTGAATCTGTAAAAAGAATTATCTCCGCAGGCGTACCGGTAATGGGTCACCTGGGTCTTACGCCGCAATCGATCTACAAATTTGGTACCTATGCGGTGCGTGCCACCGAAGAAGCCGAAGCCAATAAACTGATCAACGATGCCAAATTGTTGCAGGAAGCTGGCTGTTTCGCCATTGTACTGGAAAAAATTCCTGCTGCCCTTGCGAAAATAGTAGCAGAATCAGTAGGTATTCCCATCATTGGTATTGGCGCCGGTAAATATGTAGACGGACAAGTACTGGTGATGCATGATATGCTCGGCATCAATAAAGATTTTAAACCACGCTTCCTCCGCCGTTACCTGGACCTTTACAGCCAGATCTACGACGCTACACAGGGTTACATCAATGATGTAAAAACAAAAGACTTCCCGAACGATAACGAGCAATATTAAAGATTAGCTCAAAGCATAAAGGAGAAAGCAAAAAGCTATTGAGGCGAGTGATCAATGCGTAAATAAATATTCGCAAAGGTCATTCGCCTCAATAGCTTTTTGCTTTCTCCTTTATGCTTTTGGCTAATCATAAATTTTTCCCTATATTCGCTTCGCTAATGAACTACCTGTTAAACATACAGCTTTCTCTACTCTCCTATCTACGGAGCACTTGCTCCCATGTGCCATAGGTAGCACAAGGGATTTATCTTCCCGTTACATCTTTACTACATAGCCGCGG
This sequence comes from Chitinophaga sp. 05T412, assembly GCF_056396465.1. NCBI lineage: Bacteria > Pseudomonadati > Bacteroidota > Chitinophagia > Chitinophagales > Chitinophagaceae > Chitinophaga > Chitinophaga sp. 05T412. Next base: position 292,838 of record NZ_JBFTLN010000010.1, on the reverse strand, counting down.
AAGCGGTGTGGATGCTGCATTCCGGCATTTCAAACATTCATTATTGCTATTGGCTGTCGTCATTATTTTTTTCGTATTGGCATTACTATGTCAGGCGAAAATGTTTTGTGGTGGGCATATAACGGTAACGGCTATACGTAATTGATGAGATACATCAAACCGTCACTTAAACACGGAGTTACCATACTCCGTTCACCACTATAATTCCAAACAGATTATGAAACGTGTAATGATTATTGGCGCCGGCAAGATCGGCGAAACCGCTGCTTTTCTTTTGCAACAGTCCGGCGACTATACCGTAACCCTGGCAGACAGCAACCAAGCCTTGCTGGACAAATGTACTGATAGCCAGATCCATAAAACCATTCTGGATGTAAACGACGCCCAGGCACTGGAACAAAGCCTGAAAGACCAGGATATGGTACTCAGCGCCTGTCCCTTTTTCCTGAATGTGAAAATTGCTACTGCTGCCGCAAAAGCCAATACCCACTACTTTGATTTAACAGAAGATGTAGCCACCACCAACGCGATCCGCGAAATTGCCGCCACCGCGAAAGTGAGCTTTATGCCACAATGCGGACTGGCGCCAGGTTTCATCAGCATTGCTGCACATGACATCGCCAAACAGTTCGATTCACTGGATGCCGTTCGCCTCCGCGTAGGCGCCCTCCCTCAGTTTCCTACCAACAGCCTCATGTACAATCTCACCTGGAGCACCGATGGCCTGATCAATGAATACTGCAACCCCTGCGATGCCATTTATGAAGGCCAACGCAAAGAAGTAATGCCCATGGAAGGCTACGAGCGCTTCGCCCTCGATGGCGTGGAATATGAAGCATTCAACACCTCCGGCGGATTGGGCGCCCTGGCCGAAATACTGGACAACAAAGTATACAACCTCGACTATAAAACCGTTCGCTACCCGGGACACTGCCAGCTGATGAAAATATTGCTGAGCGAATTAAAGCTCAACAAAAAAAGAGATATGTTGAAGGAGATTATGGAAGATAGCATACCTTTCACTGCGCAAGACGTAGTACTGGTATTTGTATCTGTTTCCGGCCTGGTAAACGGTCGCTCGGTACAACGCTCCTACTCCCGTAAGATATATAACCAGTCAGTAGCCGGTAAAGACTTTACCGCTATCCAGCTGACCACCGCCGGCGCCGCCTGTGCAGTGATAGACCTCCACGCCAAAGGCCTGCTGCCAGCCAACGGATTTGTTCGCCAGGAAGATGTGGTATTTAACGATTTAATTAATAACCGCTTCGCGGTATACTATAATTAGTCTTTAAGCGGGAAAAATTAGTAAATTCCTTTGAAGAAAGGCCTCTTTACTAAAAAACACTCATAACTAAAGGCTAAAACGCTTCATCTCATGTTAAATGATGTATTAAAAGGGCTGATGGATCGCTATCAGCAACGCGTTCCGGATGTGGCAGCAGTCATTGCCGCCATGATAAAAGAAGGGATGATTCAACAGGCGGATGATATCGAGAATGATCATATCGCTTTCAGAACAATGGGAGTTCCCCAGTTGGGCGTGCAATCCCTGGAAAAGATATTTCTGCACTACGGCTACAAAAAAATGGACAAATACCATTTTGCCGCTAAAAAGCTGGACGCCTGGTGGTATGCTCCGCCTGCCCCACAATATCCGCGCATCTTTATCAGTGAGCTACGGGTAAATGATCTCAGTGAGGCCGCACAGGAAATTATTCATCGCTATACCAGCGAAGTAAAAACGGACCCGGTAAATGCCCTGAATCTGGACGATGCCAACGCAGTAGACGCTTTCTTACACAGCTCCCTCTGGCGTACGCCTACCCTGGCGGATTACCAGCTGCTGGCGGCAGAAAGTGAATACGCTGCCTGGGTAATTTACAACCGGTATTACCTCAATCACTTCACTGTGAGCGTACATAACCTGCCCGCAGGATATAATACCGTGGCCGATTTCAACGTATTCCTGGAAAAACATGGCTTCCGCTTAAACGATGCCGGTGGTAAAATCAAAACCAGCCCCGATGGCGCCTTATTGCAAAGCGCTACCGTAGCAGGTATGATCACCGCTGAATTTGCTGGTGGCGATAAGCTCGCAATTGCCGGCTCTTACGTAGAGTTTGCAGAGAGAAAGGTACTGCCCCAGTTTGCTCACCTGCCTACTGCTGAAATAGGCAGAGCACAGCGCAGGGAAGGCTTTGAGGCCGGTAATGCCGACAAGATCTTTGAAAGCACCTACGCCACCCAAACAAAAAAAAGTTCCTAATTTCGTTTAATAATACACCCATCATGGAAGATATCTTAAAAGCATTCGGGATCACCACAGAACAAAGCGGTATTAGCACCGGTCACAACTGGCTGCCTGCTCACGGAGCAGAAATTACCTCCTTTTCACCGGTGAACAACAAGAAGATTACAAGTGTAAAAAGCGCTACCCGCGAGGATTACGACCTGGTAGTAGCCGTAGCACAGGAAGCTTTCAAAGAATGGCGGATGTGGCCTGCGCCTAAAAGAGGAGAAGTAGTAAGACAAATAGGCGTTGCCCTCCGGGAACATAAAGAAGCACTGGGTAAACTGGTATCCTATGAAATGGGAAAAAGTTTACAGGAAGGATATGGTGAAGTACAGGAGATGATTGATATCTGTGATTTTGCAGTAGGGCTCTCCCGCCAGTTGCATGGCCTGACCATGCACTCTGAGCGTCCGGGACACCGCATGTACGAGCAATGGCATCCAATGGGTATTACCGGCATTATTTCCGCCTTTAACTTCCCGGTAGCCGTATGGAGCTGGAACTCCATGCTGGCATGGGTTTGCGGAAACGTTTGTATCTGGAAGCCATCAGAAAAAACACCTGTTACCGCGCTGGCCTGCCAACGCATTGTTGCAGATGTATTTGCCGCCAACCATGTACCGGAAGGTGTTTGCTGCCTCTTAACCGGTGGTCGCGATGCCGGCGAATGGATGGCGCATGATACCCGTATTCCACTGGTGTCTGCCACCGGATCTACCCGCATGGGTAAAGCCGTAGGCGCTGCTGTGGGAGAACGTTTGGGCCGCTCCCTGCTGGAATTGGGTGGTAACAACGCCATCATTATTTCTCAGGATGCAGACCTCGATATGTCGCTGATAGGCGCTGTATTTGGTGCAGTAGGTACTGCCGGACAACGTTGTACCTCTACCCGTCGCCTGATCATCCACGAAAGTGTATACGACAGCTTCACTGCCAAACTCGTGAAAGCATACGCGCAACTTCGCATTGGTAACCCGCTGGATCTGCACAACCACGTGGGACCATTGATCGATACCGCTGCTGTAGACGCATACCTGAGTTCCATAGAGCAGGTAAAACAGCAAGGTGGCTCCTTCCTGGTGGAAGGTGGCGTGCTCACCGGCGCCGGCTATGAATCCGGTTGCTACGTGAAACCTTGTATTGCTGCCGTAGAAAATACTTACGCTATTGTACAACATGAGACCTTTGCTCCCATCTTGTACGTGATGAAATATAAAACACTGCCGGAAGCCATTGCCATGCAGAATGATGTACCACAGGGGCTTTCCTCTGCCATCATGACCCTCAACCTGCGGGAAGCAGAACAGTTCCTGTCGCAGGCCGGTTCTGACTGCGGTATTGCCAACGTAAACATCGGTACTTCCGGTGCTGAAATAGGTGGTGCCTTTGGTGGTGAAAAAGAAACCGGTGGTGGCCGTGAAAGTGGATCGGACGCATGGAAAGCGTATATGCGCCGTCAAACCAATACGATCAACTACTCCAACAGTTTGCCGCTGGCACAGGGTATTAAATTTGACATCTGATCTGTTGTTATATAAAGAGAAAAGGAGAACATACCACATTGTATGTTCTCCTTTTTCTTTTATAATTTCTGAAGATAAATTTTCGTGAATACTTGTTGATCTCGTCAGCTCCGAGGCCCTGGCCCCGGAGCTTTTAATATTCGTGACAGGAATCGACCCGATCAGATTTTAAAAGCGGTTGATAAAACAGGTTCTGCGAATTAGTCTAAGCAACATGAAGATGCCTACTCTCTACATACACCGATAACATGGTTTTAAAAATAGTAGCGAGGTTAGAGAACCCCGCTTTTCGTTAAACGGAAACCATGCTTATGAGAAAAGTAAGTAATAGCGGGAAGCCATTAAATACTCTTCCGGATATAAATATTACACTTTTTTCTGAATATTCATATTCAACTTTTGTGCTACTGCCGTATTATTACTGCTGCGTTTTACGACTAAAACCTGTCCACATCCTTTGTCATAAAGGGTTTTAACATCCTTACCACGTAGGCCTACCTGCCGTATCATTGCAGCAATATTTTCGGGATCGCTACAAATAACGATGGTTTTACCGCTGTTTTTCTTTATCATGTCTTTTACAATACTGGAAGTAAGCTCCGGATCACCGTTTAACCGGAAGTAGTCCAGCTGCTGTTGCCGGGCTTTTGCCAGCGGCGTAACAGTTTGAATAGCACGATTAATAAATGTTGTGTAGATCGCGTTAATAGATGTTCCTTCGAGTGAGCTCACCAACTGACTAGCCTGCTCAGATCCTGAAGGACTCAAACCTGGATCTGCAGAGGGTGATGATTCCATTTCAGCTGCATTCACGAAAATAATGGTGGTTACTTCGGGCTCAGTAGCAAATACCTGAGTGCCGGTGGCCAGCATGGCGGCCATGAAAAGAGTTTTCAACATGATGGGTAGATTTAAAAATTTAATTTTTAAAAAGTGATTAAACGAATCTGCATAATCTCGTTTAGTACAAGGGTAGATGAGAGAGTATATATAGCCCTGAGGGAATGATGTAAAACTAGATCAGTTACAAACATCGGCAAAACAGATTGTGACAGGTGGCAATGGGACTTGTCCGACTTAGCATATCATGACAAGTTTAACTCAAGCGTTTTCCCTGCAAATCAGCACCTTATACCGTCCTCCCATGATTGAATCTCCCAATCAACCAACATTTAGCGCGCTTATCATTAATATTTAATGTTATACCGCTTTTTCTATACCTTTATTCCTTTCACAAGGATATTTTTTAGTTGTTTTACTATATCGGGAAAATTATTGAACATGAAATTGTTTAGTCGAGAGGTCGCAGTTATGGCCGGGTGTGTTGCATTATTAACTGCATTTACAACAAACACCAGCGCGCAAAGCAAGCCGCAGGTCCCCAAAAACTGGCATCTGCTGAGTTATGATACCGACAGTGTGTATGGTACTTCTACAGAAAAAGCATACAAAGAATTGTTAAAAGGGAAGAAAAGCACGCCCGTTATTGTGGCGGTGATAGACTCCGGTATTGACACGCTCCATGAAGACCTCAAAAAGGTATTGTGGACCAATCCCCGCGAGATTCCTGGTAATGGTAAAGATGATGACCATAATGGCTATGTAGACGATATCCATGGCTGGAACTTCCTGGGAGGTAAAGATGGAAGTAGTGTGAAAGAAGATTCGGAAGAAGCAGCCCGCGAATATTACCGCTATAAAACCAAATATGGCAACCCGGATTCTGCACTCGCCAAAGATTCTAAGGAATATGCCACCTGGCAGCAACTGCAGGCAAAAGTTGAAAAACCGAATTCCCAGTTTAAGATGCAGTACAAAAGCATGGCTAAACTGCAGGAGAACGTAAATAAATGCGAATCTATCCTCAAAACCTACCTGGGTAAGGATGATTTCAGTGTAGCGCAACTGGATAGTATCCAAACTACTAACCAGGATGTACTGCTGGCACGCAACTTCATGACCCGCTTATTGAAAAGCGCCGGTGACGTGCCTGCCAACTTCAGCGACTTCAAAATGGAGTTCGATGAATACATGAGTGAGCTGAAACGCAAAGCAGAAAGTACAGAAGTACAACCCAATGCCAACCGGGAACGCATTATCGGCGACAACCTCGATGACATCAACGATAACAAATACGGTAACAACGATGTGATGGGCTCCTTTGGTTTCCACGGTACCCACGTATCCGGCATTATCGGCGCCTCCAGAAACAACGGTGTTGGAATGGATGGCATTGCAGATAACGTTCGCATCATGTTTGTAAAAGCTGTTCCCGATGGCGATGAAAGAGATAAAGACGTGGCCCTGGCCATCCGTTATGCGGTAGACAATGGCGCGCAAATCATCAACATGAGCTTTGGTAAACCGTTCTCTCCTCATAAAGATTGGGTTGATGCTGCGGTAAAATATGCGGAAGAGAAAGGTGTATTACTGGTACATGCTGCTGGTAATGATGGCAACAACAATGATTCCATCGCTAACTTCCCTAATCCTGATTACCTGGATGGTACCACTGCTACCAACTTCATCACTGTAGGCGCCAGCAACAACGGTACTACGGCTGATAAAGTAGCCAGTTTCTCCAACTACGGTAAAAAAGGCGTAGATCTTTTTGCACCAGGTGTACAAATCTATTCTACTATTCCTGGTGGCAACAAATACGGCAGTGCCAGTGGCACCAGCATGGCCAGCCCGGTAGTAGCAGGCGTGGCTGCATTGGTACTCTCCTACTATCCAGAGTTGAGCGCCAAACAGCTGAAATATGTATTGGAGAAAAGTGCAACCCCGTTACCTGATGGCACTACTATGGTGAACAAACCAGGCGGTGGTCCGGATGATAAAGTGGATTTCGCAACGTTATCTAAAACAGGTGGACTGGTAAACAGCTATGAGGCATTAAAGCTGGCGGCTACTATCAAAGGAGAAAATGTGAAGGGGAAAAAACACAAAGCGAAAGTAAAAGCAATTAAAAAGAATTAATACCATCGGGGTTTATTGTTTCGGCAATAAACCCCGATTAATATTGTCCCCACTACTTAACAATACGTAAGCTCAGCGGATATTTGTAAGCCTCTCCGGAACTGGCTTTCACGGCTGCAATAATGCTGAAAATAAGATTAAGCAACCAAACCAGTCCCCCTAACCACGCCCAGCCCACCACAGCACCAAAGTTCCATCCCCGGTTCCAGAAGCCAGTCAAAGACCAAAATCCACTGGTAATACTGATAATAACGGATACCAGCACGGAGGCAATGCTGACGGTGATCTGAAAATTAATGGCTTCTTTCCCCTGATCATCCACAAACGTAGATTCGTTACGCTTGATCAGCCAGAGAATAAGTACGCAGATAATGTTACCAACAGTAGGGTTTACGGACATACCAATGATGCCGCCCAAATGTACCAGGGTTCCCCAGGTACGCTCATCTTTTTGGTTCATAAAATAGAGATTAAATATGAGCGGGAAGTTAGCTGCTTATTTTAGCATATCAAAAAAGAGAGGAAAAAAAACTACAAACCTATAAGCCGGATTCTGTTTCCCACCGCGTAAAGCGATGGGCTGCTATCATTTATCTGCGACAACGTTCGCACGTTATCTGTATCTGCCTACCCTCGGTCATCGGGCGAGCAGCCCTCAAGCGACCGTATACATGGCATTTCAGCACGCAAGGTTTACCCGCACAAACAGTTACCTGCCTGCACCGTGGGCGCTTACCCCACATTTTCACCCTTACCCCCGAAAGGGCGGTTATTTTCTGTGGCACTTGCTGTTCCCCTCCCACCCTCGCCATAAGCGAGGGTGGATGAGGCCCCACCCGTTAGGTGGTGCGTTGCTCTGCGCTGTCCGGACTTTCCTTCTCACTGCACAAGTCAGTGAAACGATAGCACGGTTTGTAGTTGAGGCGCGAAGGTAAAGAAAAATATTACCTAAACGTTATTTCTGTAGCACCATAGCCATATTTTGCATGATACTGGTTTACAAAACTGGCTACTTCCGGTGTCTGCTTTAATATCTGGTGAATTTCGTCTTTGAGCTTTCCTTTACCGATACCATGAATAACAATGAGGTTATGCTGATGATGGCTGATGGCCATATCCAGGTACCGCTGGAAGGCATTGAGCTGTACAGCCAGGATGGCGATGTTACTCATTCCTTTCCAGTTTTTTTCCAGGGCTTCAATGTGCAGATCTACTTCCTGTTTGGGCTCCAGCGATGTTTCCGGCTGTAATTGTATTTTACTCAACAAGCTGGCAAAGTTCCCTGATCCCAGGGTGGTAACTGGCGCTTTCTTTTTAGCCGGTTCTGCTGCTGCAGGCGGTTGCGGCGCTTTATCAGGGAATTTATCGAATAAGGTGTAAGTGATGGTGGCCTCCTCTTTTGCCCGTAGCTCCTGCAATTGTACAAACATCTGCTTCGGCTTTATTTTCCAGGTTTTCTGTACAGAGGTCGCCAGCTTGGGTTGCGGCTCTTTCAGGAAAAATGAAAATTCGAACCGCGGGTTATCATTCAGCGATTCAAATATCAGGTCGGCCAGATAGAAATTATTATACGGCTGGATTTCATTCTTTATTTCCAGATCCAGCTGGTTATTCAGCCAGATCTGAAAATAAAAACGCATGGCATGTGGCGTGTCGTTGAACAGGTGAAACTTCATCAGCTTCACCACTTCGTCCAGGCCATCCATTTGGTATACCGGTAAAACAGACAGGAACATGCCTTTATCTGTTTTGAATACTTCATACTTACTTCTGTCTACTTTAATCTCATCGCCAGGAATCAGTCTGGGCTTTTCTTTCACCACTTTTTGCTGGGAGAAGCGGTGGAAATATGGAAAGTCAATCTGGTCGAGATAAACCGGGAAAGATGTTCCCTTTACCTCAATCATCACCATATTATCATTCACGATGTCTACAACCGTTCCTTCTTCTTTTGAACTCAACAGCAAGATGCCGTCGCCTATTTGGTATTTCATAATTGCATTCTTCTGAAATGCAAAAATAGAATATTGAAGGGATATGCGGAGAAGAGATTTAGCAAATGACGTATCCGGTCTTATATTGGCCGGTGCTAGAAATCAACATACTTGCGGTTGCGTACTTTTTCCGGATGTTTGCGCATGTACTCATCCACAGAGATGCGGCCACTACCATCTACTGCAAATAAAATCAGTAACAGCAGTACGATTACAGACAACACCATAAATGGATACACACTAAATAAGCCGGTGGCGGAATGACTCATAAAAACGGCCCCTATTAATACCGGGATATTGCAGATGGCACAGAACCTGGTGAGCAGGCCCATTGCAATAAATAAACCGCCTACGGTATGGGCAAATACGATATAATGCCCTAACATTACGGAGATAGCTGCCAGTGCTGGTTTCTGGCTAATTACGCCTATCAGATCATCTCTGTTCATGACAAACAATACACCCATCGCCATTAGAAATATTCCCAGCAGAATACGTACGGCACTCAGCCAATTAGGGCTATGTGTGTCGCCCCAGTGTTCAACCCGTTGTAGCATGTTCATAAAACATATTTTTAAGGATCAAAGAGCAGATAATTGTAGGGATCAAAGAACCTCTATGAAGATACGAAAAAAAGGGCAAAGCATAAAGGCGAAAGCATAAAGCGATTTTAGCGAATGATCAATGCGGATATTATCTATTCACGCTGATCATTCGCTAAAATCGCTTTATGCTTTCGCCTTTATGCTTTATGCTTTCTTCGCCAGCTTACTATTCGTATAGCTATAGGCAAAATAAATGGCTAAACCCATTGCGAGCCAGATAGAGAATACAATCCAGTTCTTCAGGGCGATTTCTGTCATCAGATAAAAACAGCTGAGCATTCCCAATACGGGTATCAGCGAGAGTTTACGGGTAGCAGAGAAGAAGGTGATCAATACAGTAACCACCACGAAAAGGTAGAAAGGAATATTGTGTTTCCATACTTCCCAGCCGCCTTCGGTAGACAGCTTTGCAAAAATTTCTTTATGAAACAGAGCGACCAGGCCCACTACAATCGCCGGAACAATGAGTTGCCCGTTGATGTAAGGTAGCTGAAAACGCTTTACATTGGCCTTCTCTTCTCTTGGCAATATTAAAACACCTCCGCAAACAAGGATAAAGGCAAACAAGGTACCTATACTGGTCAGGTCTGTTACAATTGTCAGGTTCAGAAACAGCGCAGGTATACCCACAATGAAACCGGTAACAATTGTCGCGTAAGAAGGTGTTTTGAAACGTGGGTGGATTTTGCTGAAACGCTTAGGTAACAAACCATCGCGGCTCATGCTCATCCAGATACGTGGCTGTCCGATCTGAAATACCAGCAATACGCTGGTGGTAGCCACTACTGCACTAATAGAAATCAGGTAGCTGATCCAGGGTAAATTTACCTGGTGGAAAACAAAGGCCAACGGATCATCCACTTTCAATTTATAATAAGGGACCATACCTGTCAGCACAAAGGAAATGAGGATATATAATACCGTACAGATGATCAGCGAATAGATCATGCCCTTGGGCAGATCTCTCTGCGGATTCTGACATTCTTCCGCCGTGGTACTGATCGCATCAAAGCCAATATAAGCGAAAAATACCGCCGATACACCTTTCAGCACACCAGAGAACCCATTCGGCATAAAAGGATGCCAATTCGCCTTATTCACGTAGAAAAAGCCTACTACAATAACAAACAGGATCACCAGTATTTTAAGCGCCACCATGAAATTGGCGCTGCGTTTACTTTCCTGTATCCCCACATAAGCGAGATAAGTCACGATAAATACAATCAGGAATGCCGGCAGATTCAGGATAATGGGAATACTACCGATATGCGGGGCAGCAGCTATAATTTCAGGCGTAGCACTGTCGTAGTTACTAGCCAGCCATGCCGGCAAACTAATGCCTAAGCCACTTAACAGGTTATTGAAATAGCCACTCCACGAAATGGCCACTGCAATATTTCCAATGGCATACTCCAGGATCAGCGCCCAGCCAATTACCCAGGCCGCCAGCTCTCCGAAAGTTACATAAGAATAAGTATAAGCACTACCTGATACAGGAACGCGGGATGCAAATTCTGCATAGCAAAGGGCGGAGAAGCCACAGGTAACAGCAGTGATTACAAACAACAGGGATACGCCAGGACCACCGTGGAACGATGCCTCACCGATGGTGGAAAAAATACCCGCGCCAATTACTGCGGCAATTCCCATAGCGGTAAGGTCTTTCACCTTTAATACCTGATTCAACCCTCGTGTTTCATGACCGTCTGCCAATCCATCGCTGGCATCTTTTAAAATTGTGGAAAGGGACTTTTTTCGAAACAGCGAATTTGACATTGGCGAAGGAATTACGTGTTACAGTTGTTTTTTGTTTTGGTAAAAATATCATCTTACCCTGCTAAAAATACGAATGCTGATCGCGCTGATTAAATCTTTCAGAAAAAATCAGTGTGATCAGCATTTCATATCACTTTATCTCTGAATAAGACAAACGCGAATATAATGCGATTTTGAATACAAACCTTATTGCTGACGGTTTAAGAGATAGTTAGCCAGATCCATCAACGGTTTTTTCCGGGCCGACAGCACCGCAATGCTCTCCAGGCTTTGAAAAGCAAGCTGTTGGAAACGTTCTTTTTCCCGCTCAGCCCATTCATCTACCTTACAACTGCGGAATAACGACAGTACTCTTTCTACTTTATCCGCCGGGGAAGTTTCCATGAGCATTTTCAATTCCGCCCGCTGCTCCGGATTACACAATTCCAGGGCTTTCAGCAACAGGAATGTTTTTTTATTGACGAGGATATCTCCTCCCTGTTGTTTCCCAAATTTTTCCGGATCTCCAAAAGCATCCAGGTAATCATCCTGAATCTGGAAAGCAATCCCTATATTTTTTCCAAAAGCGTACAGGTGCTGCTGATTTCCCTCTCCGGCGCCACCGATAATAGCGCCCAGTTGCAGGCTCGCTGCCAGCAATACCGACGTTTTCAGACCTATCATGTTTACATAGTCATCGTATTGTACCGCTTCCGGTTCCATTCCTTCAAAGTCCATGTCCAGCTGCTGCCCTTCACATACTTCAATGGCTGCTTTATTAAACACCGAGATAATCTTTTGCTTATGGTGCGCTGCTACTTTGTTGAGGTGCTCATATACATTGATCAGCATTACATCTCCCGCCAGGATAGCGGCCGGCTCCCCATAAACCGTGTGCACGGTAGGTTTACCACGACGAAGCGGAGCTTTGTCCATGATATCATCATGCAGCAGTGTAAAATTGTGAAAAAGCTCTACCGCACTACCTACTTCCAATGCATCCGGATGCAGGGTTTCAAATAATTCGTTTCCTAACATGCACAATACCGGCCGTATTCTTTTCCCCCCGATATCCAGGATATGAGAAGCGGCATTGTATAACTTACTGGGCTGTTCCGGAAATTGTTGTTTCTCAAAATGTTGACTAAACTGCGCTATTAGCTCCTGAAATGAATGCATCACTGATGGCTCGTGTTTTATTATTTACTCTTTTTCTTTGACTTGTTCTTAGCTGCTGCTTTCTTAGCTACCGCTGGTTTAGCTGGTGCCTTCTTAGCTGGCTTAGCTACCACTGCTGCTTTCTTAGCTGGTGCCTTCTTAGCTGGTTTGGCTACCACCGCTGCTTTCTTGGCTGGTGCTGGCTTCGCTGCTGCCTTTTTAGCCGGCTTCGCTACTACCGTTGCTTTCTTAGCCGGTGCTGATTTTACAGCCGCTTTTTTAGCTGGTTTGGCTACTACCACTGCTTTCTTGGCTGGTGCTGGTTTGGCAACTGCCTTCTTAGCTGGCTTCACTACTGCCGTTGCTTTCTTAGCCGGTGCTGGTTTCACTGCCGCCTTCTTAGCTGGTTTGGCTACTACCGTTGCTTTCTTGGCCGGTGCTGGTTTCGCTGCTGCCTTTTTAGCTGGCTTCGCTACTACCGTTGCTTTCTTAGCCGGTGCTGGTTTGGCAACTGCCTTCTTAGCTGGCTTCGCTACTACCGTTGCTTTCTTAGCTGATGCTGGTTTCACTGCTGCCTTCTTTGCTGGTGCGGGTTTCGCTGCTGCCTTCTTTGCAGGTTGGGCTACTACCACTGCTTTCTTAGCCGGTGCAGGTTTCGCTGCTGCCTTCTTTGCTGGTTGGGCTACTACCGCTGCTTTCTTAGCAGATGCAGGTGCTACTGCTACCTTTTTAGCGGGCGCTGGTTTCGCAGCGACCTTCTTAGAAGGCGGGGCTACCACTGATTCTTTCTTAGTGGCTGCTGTTTTAACTGGCGCAACAGTGGGTTGTTTAACCGCTTTTTCTGCTGGAGGTGTAGCTACTGCTTTCTCCTCAGCTGGCTTCGCTGTTGGCTTTTCCACTGGCTTATTAGCGGCACCTGTTGATGTTTCCGCCACGGCTTCACGCCATTTTTTCTTAGCTGGTGTTACCGGATCTGGTGTAGGTGTAACAGGTACCACATGTGTTTCTACCACTACCTGGTCTACTACTGGCAACGGTTTAGGCTCTCCGAGAGATACTTCCGGCGCTCTAGACGCTCCTGGTCTATCCTGCTCCCATGGCTTACGCCCCTGATAATCACCACGGTGTTTTTCTTTTTTCTTCTTCCGGTCATCCCGATGGTTTTCACGGCGATCGTCTTTACGATGATCTTTACGGTCATCATGACGTTTCTGCTGGAACTCCGGTTTGGCAGTGCCGGTGCCGGTCAGTTCATCTTCCAGGTCGTAATCCAACTGGCGTTTAGCCAGGTTGGCGGAGACTACCCGGATACTCACTTTTTCGCCTATACGAAATTTGCGACCGGTACTTTGACCCACCAGCGCATATTCTCCTTCGTTGTATTGAAACTCTTCTCTCTTCGTCAGATTGTGTATACTGATCAGCCCTTCGCACTTGGTATCGATGGTTTCCACCCAGAAGCCGAAGTGCGCTACACCACTGATAACGCCATCGAAGGTGCTACCAATGAACTGCTGCATGTATTCTACCTGCTTGTATTTATTACCTGCTCTTTCCGCTTCCATCGCCTTCCGTTCCATCTCTGAGCTATGCTTGCATTTCTGCTCCATCTGCTTATCCGGCCTTACACTGTTAGCCAGGCATTCTGCCAGCACACGATGTACCAATACATCGGGGTAACGACGGATAGGTGAAGTGAAGTGACAATAATCTTCAAATCCAAGTCCATAGTGCCCTACATTTTCTACGGTGTAGATGGCTTTAGCCATGGTACGGATACCCAGTGTTTCCAGCACAGGTTGTTCCGGCTTCCCTTTTACATTTAACAACAGGTTGTTAAAAGAACTGGCAATACTTTCCGGTGTGCTGAGATCAAACTGATATCCGAATTTACCGGCGAAGAGCGCAAATACTTTCAGCTTTTCAGGGTCAGGAGTATCGTGCACCCGATAAGGGAACGGTATCGGTTGTTTATTGATTCTTAATTTAGCGACGTAGGCAGCAATGGTTTTATTGGCCAGCAGCATAAATTCTTCAATCAGCTGATGGGCTTCTTTACTTTCTTTCACCACAATACCAATAGGCTTGCCGGTTTCATCCAGTTTAAAGCGCACCTCCTGTGAAGAGAAATTAATAGCACCATGTGCAAAGCGTTGCGCCCGGAGGGTTTGCGCTATTTTATTCAGCAACAGTACTTCATTCTTATAAAGACCATCCTTCTTCTCAATTACTTCCTGTACTTCTTCATAGGTAAACCGGTGATCCGAATGGATAACGGTACGGCCAATCCAGTGTTGCCTGATTTCGCCTTTTTCACTCATCTGGAACATGGCGGAGAAAGTGAGTTTGTCTTCATGCGGACGCAGGGAGCACAATTCATTCGATATTTTCTCCGGCAGCATTGGCAGTACACGATCCGGCAGGTACACGGAGGTAGCTCGCTTGTCGGCCTCTTTGTCCAGCTCAGTGCCAGGTAATACATAATGGCTCACATCAGCGATGTGTACGCCAATTTCATAGAAGCCGTTTTTCAGTAAACGGATAGAAATGGCATCATCAAAATCCTTGGCATCCACCGGGTCGATGGTCATGGTCAGGACTTTGCGGACATCTTTACGTTTGCCGATTTCTTCTTCTGAAATATTTTCCTGCAGGTGGGTTAATTCATCCAGTACTTCTTTGGGGAAGTTCAGCGGGAAACCTGCTTCAATCAGAATTTCCTTCATGGCCAGGTCGTTGGTATTGCTGGCGTCCAGGATTTCCACGATTTCTCCTACAGGTTTGCGCGATTTTTCGCCCCAGGCTACAATCTTCACCACGGCTTTATCGCCGTTTTTAGCACTTCCCAGGGAGTTGGCAGGAATATAGATATCCGGCATAAACAATCCCTTTTCGGGGATCAGGAAAGCAAAACTTTTGCTCACCTGGAGGGTGCCGGTAAATTCTGTTTTATTTCGTTTAAGGATATCTGTTACAATACCTTCCATCCGGCCTTCGTTGCGGGCTGCTTTCAGCACGTCTACCAGTACTTCATCTTTATCAAGGGCGGTATGCAGGTTTTTCTGCTTCACCATGATATCCTTGGTCAGGCCATCTACTATCACAAAAGCCATTCCTGACCTGGTTACTTCTACGATGCCTTTAAAGGTTTTCTTCTGGCCGTTATGGTTGTTATTGGTGTTCGGGTTAGCGTGATGACCATGACCGCCTTTTTTATTTTTCTTTTTTCTACTCATGTTAGTCGTAAGTTATCATTGACCGGGAAACGGCAAATGCCGTCCTACGTAGTCAAAAATAAAGTTATTAAATAATGCTGCTTCTCCAAAGAGAAAAGAGATCTCCACAGGCATAACAGCAATGTGCAGGTTTTGTTCTGCCAGTGCACCTTTGAGCAGATGCAATCTTACCGCGTCTTTTTCCGTGGTAATGACAATCTTTTGGGTTCCTGGTAACTCGCTGCATTCTTTCTTAATTTTTTCTATATCCTTTTCCGTGTAATAGTAATGATCCGGAAAAGACAACAGGTACACCTGTTCGTAACGTCGTTTTAGTTCTTCCAGCAATGGTTCGGGCCTTGCTATACCACATGCCAGCAATACGGTTGCTGATTTGGGGATTTCCACCGGTTGATGGGTAATCATATCGGACAGGGCGCCGTACTGCAAGGTAGTGAAAAAGAGCCGCTGATGAGGCAATGGGTTAATTTCTTTTTCCAAAGCCTGCTTTTCTGCCACGCTCATATCGGGCGGACACTTGGATACAATGATGCAGTTAGCGCGGTGATAACCGGCCCTGCCCTCTCTTAAACGCCCGAATGGCACCACATGATCACGGGTAAACAACCGGCTGTAATCAGTGATCATGATATTGAGACCTGGTTTGATAGAACGGTGCTGGAACGCATCATCCAGTAATATCACCTGCGTATCCGACTCATCGCCCAGTAGCTGCGGAATGGCCAGCATCCTTTCTTCCCCTACACATACCTTGATATCCGGAAATTTATCATGAAACTGCATCGGTTCGTCACCAATATCGGCAGCCGTGCTTTTTTCATCTGCCAACAGGTAGCCACTGGTACGGCGGTTGTAGCCCCGGCTCAGGGTCGCCGTTTTAAAATAATCTTTCAACAGGCGGATCAGGTATTCCACATGTGGGGTTTTACCGGTACCACCCACCGACAGATTGCCTACCGCAATCACCGGCAAATCAAATTCTACGGCAGTAAGTAATCCCTTGTCATAAAAACGGTTGCGCAGCCACATCACTAAACCGTACAACAAGGAGAAAGGATATAATAGAAAGCTAAGGTATCTGAGCACAATTGTTTATTTAAATTGATAAATACGTTCCGGGGTTACCACCGTTTGCAATGGTACATCCCAGGCATCCACATCATTAATTTTAGGTACCGGTTCAAACAGCGACAGCCCAATGGTACGCACACCCGGGGCGCATTGCTGCAGGAAACGGTCATACATTCCTTTGCCATAGCCCACCCGTTGTCCTTCCAGATCGAAAGCCAGCAAAGGTACAAATACCAGATCGATGCGCTCCGGCTGCACCTCGATGCCCTCCACCGGTTCAGGAATACCGAATTTATTTTTCACCAGTATGGTGTTGGTTTTCCAGAGAAGGTGGGTCATATCGCCGGTTTTCATATCGGAGCGGGACAACACCCATTCCAACTGCGGGTACTGTTCTCTCAACCATTTGACCAGTGGCCAGGTATCTACTTCTTTTTTTTCGGAGATGGGTAAAAAAACATGCGCTATATGGTGACGACTGTAATCCAGTTGCCGGCAATTAGCCAGCAGATGTTCGTTTAATGCACTGGCGGTATCGTCGTCCATATTGAGCCGCTGCTCCAGGAAATGTTTTCGTATATCCTTTTTAGTGGTCATGCCAATAATGTATGTAGCGGGGATGTCAACAACTGTGCCTGTCGTTGTACAAATGCCTTATCTACCTGATTTGTCAGTGGAATGCGGCCTATTTTAGGATAGCCGCTCCAGGCCACAATATCTGCCTCATTGGAATGCTCTTCTCCACTAAATACCCACCCGATAACGGGAACGCCTGTATGTTGCAGCATACGTGCAGTGAGCAGGGAATGATTGATACTTCCCAGGTAGTTCTGCGCTACTATTACCACCCTGGCTTTCAATGCCAGTATGAGATCCAGCGTAAAAACCGTTTCGTTAACCGGTACCATGAGGCCGCCCGCGCCCTCTATTACCAGGGGACGTTCTGCCGGCTGATACTGGTCTGCCAACGTCAATATTTTAGTGGTATCGATGGTCATATTTTCCAGTCGCGCTGCCAGATGCGGCGACGCCGGCGCCTGCAAGCGCCAGGCTTCAGGGTGACAAACTGACACCGTATTTGATAATAACGATAACACCGTGTCGGTATCTGTACCTTCCATTAACCCCGTTTGTACCGGCTTCCAGTAGTCCGCTTTTAACGCTTCGGTAATACAGGCCGACGTCAGGGTTTTTCCTACACCGGTGCCTATGCCGGTGATAAAAATTCTTTCACTCATCAGGGCAAAGATAAGAAAGTGAAGGGGATCGCCGGGTATCAATGCAATTCCTTATTTTCGTTACTATACAACCTCATTTTTATGAAATACTGTGATAACATACTCGAAACGATAGGAAATACCCCGATGGTTAAGTTGCATCGCGTTACGGCTACTCTCCCCTGCACGGTGCTTGCCAAAGTAGAATTTTTTAACCCAGGCAATTCAATTAAAGACCGCATGGCCGTGAAAATGGTGGATGTGGCAGAACAAAAAGGATTACTGAAACCTGGCGGTACCCTCATTGAAGGCACCTCCGGGAATACGGGTATGGGACTGGCGCTGGCAGCCATTATCCGGGGATATAAATGTATTTTCACTACTACCGACAAACAGTCCAAAGAAAAAGTGGATATCCTGAAAGCAGTAGGTGCGGAAGTCATTGTATGTCCCACAAACGTAGAGCCGGAAGATCCCCGCTCCTACTACTCCGTTTCCAAACGACT
The DNA here is from genome assembly GCF_056396465.1 of Chitinophaga sp. 05T412. Taxonomy (NCBI): domain Bacteria; kingdom Pseudomonadati; phylum Bacteroidota; class Chitinophagia; order Chitinophagales; family Chitinophagaceae; genus Chitinophaga; species Chitinophaga sp. 05T412. The sequence goes on along the minus strand of NZ_JBFTLN010000010.1, from coordinate 274,498 downwards.
GGCCACGGAAGTGCCCAATTCCTTTTATGTAAATCAATACGACAACCTTGCCAACCGGGAAGCGCACTATGAGCAAACCGGTCCGGAAATATGGGAACAAACGGAGGGGAAAATTACCCACCTGGTAGTGGCTACCGGCACTGGTGGCACCGTTACGGGTACCGGTAAATATCTCAAAGAAAAAAATCCCAACATCCAGGTATGGGCCATTGATAGTTATGGCTCCCTGCTGAAAAAATATTTTGAAACCGGTCAGCTAGATATGAGTGAGGTGTATCCGTACATCACAGAAGGTATTGGAGAAGATTTTGTGCCGGAAAACTACGACATGTCGGTCATCGACAAGTTTGAAAAAGTAACGGATAAAGATGCAGCCGTGATGGCGCGCCGCATTACCAAAGAAGAAGGAATTTTTGTGGGATACTCTGCCGGATCAGCCATAGCAGGACTTTTGCAATTGAAAGCTTCTCTGAAACCTACGGATGTAGTGGTGGTTATTTTTCATGATCATGGCAGTCGCTATGTTGGCAAAATTTACAACGATCAGTGGATGCTGGAACGTGGATTCCTGGATGTTAAAACGGTGAAAGATGTGGTGAATGGCCGCCGGAAGCAGCCGCTGGTGACCATTGGCGCCGATGAAAAAGTGAGTGAAGCTATTGCGCGCATGAAAAAATATGATATCGAACATATACCGGTAGAACAGGGTGGAGAAATTATTGGCGCCATTTCTGAAAACGGTTTATTTAACCGCCTGATTGATGATGCCAACCTCAAAGATGCACTGATTAAACAAGTGTTGCAGCCAACTTTCCCGCTGGTAAGCCAGGATACACCTATCGAAAAACTGACGGTGTATATTAACCGGGAAAACGGTGCGGTACTGACTAAAGACGACAGCGGCAATTACCACATTATTACGAAGTATGATATTATACAGGCCCTGGGCCGATAATTATTTTTTTCGGGAGATGTAGCCCGCGCGGTTGACATCTCCCGAAAAAATACCTACCTAACCATTATCACATGATTTTTACCGATCAGTTAAACAGGCAGATAACACTGGAACATCCGCCGCAGCGGATTATTTCGCTGGTGCCTTCACAAACTGAATTATTATACACCCTGGGACTTGATAAAGAAGTAGTAGGTATTACTAAATTCTGCGTACATCCGTCTACGTGGTTCCGCGAAAAAACGCGGGTCGGCGGCACTAAAAACGTGCATGCCGACAGGATTGCCGCCTTATCGCCCGACCTGATTATCGCTAACAAAGAAGAGAATCTGGAAGCTGATATCCTGCCACTKATGCAGGAATACCCGGTATGGGTGAGTAATATACAAACCCTGGAAGATGCTTACCAAATGATTACCGGCATTGGTACGCTGACCAACCGCAGCCATGCTGCAGCGGATTTGGTGACACAAATCAAAGCGGGCTTTGCTGCTTTGCCCGTGCGGGCAGCTCCACTCCGGACGGCCTATTTCATCTGGCGTGATCCCTGGATGGTGGCTGGCGGCGATACCTTTATTCATGAAATGTTGCACGCCTGTGGACTGCAAAATGTATTCAGTGAACAATTAAGGTATCCTTCCATTACGGCGGAACAACTGGCCAATAGTGGATGTGAGCTGATTTTATTATCGTCGGAGCCTTATCCTTTTAAAGAAAAACATATCGCTGAATTGCAGGCCATCGTGCCGGAAGCGCGTATTCAGCTGGTAGATGGTGAAATGTTTTCCTGGTATGGCAGTCGTTTACGCGAAGCCACTACTTACTTTTCCACCCTTCATTTTTAGAGGCAACCATCCGCTTTCCATTTGCGTAAACAGGGTTATCATCAACTTAAACGCATCACTTATGGAAAGAAGAGATTTTGTTTCCAACCTGGGAATAACGCTGGCATTGGCCTGTACAGCTGGGTTAGCAGCCTGTAGTAAGGGAAGCAGCGACAATCCCGCACCTACTCCTCCCGGTGGTGGCACTACGCCAAAACTGTCCCTTAACCTGGCGTCTGATCTGCCTAATGTGGGTGACTTTAAAATTGCCGGTGGCGTAATTATTATCCGTACGGCCACTGGTAATACTGCAGGCAGTTTTACGGCGCTTTCCAGTACGTGTACCCATCAGGGTTGCACAGTGGCTACATTTAATAACAGTTCGAAATTAATAGAATGTAACGCCCCTTGCGGCCATGGCAGTCGTTACAGCACTACCGGTGCAGTAAACACCGGTCCGGCCACAGCCCCGTTAGCAGCTTATACTGTGAAAGTAGACGGTAATGCCCTTACCGTTAGTTAATGATTTTGCAGGAAATCCAATACCCAGGCGGCGAAAGGCGCCGAACGCCATACCGTGTTATGATCACCGGGCACCGTGCCGTGCATGCCAGCCGGCATCATAGCAGCCAGTGATCCGCCGGTATCATTGTCTTCGTCTTTATCCCCTCCCAATACCAGTACCGGTTGTTGCACGCTGGCCAGCTCCTGCGGTGTTGTAGCGGGTTGGCCAAACTGCATCAATGCCAGGGCGCGTTGATCCAAACCGGCTTTCCGGACATTTTTCACCATGGCAGCCAGTTCTGGCACATCCTTGCCGGAGAGGGCATTGTAAAACTTTAAACGACGTGGCCAGGCGGGATCGGTGAAACCCGTACCTGTGCCACCCAATACGGCGCTGCGTACCCGGGAATCGAGTACCAGCAAACGGGCTGCTATAATGGCTCCGCGTGAATAGCTCACCACCTGGTAACTGTTGATACCCAGATAAGTCATGAGTCCCATCATATCTTTAGCTTCTGCATCGTGCAGGTAAGCGATACTGTCGTGCGGATGATCAGACGCTCCATTACCGCGTAAATCCAGGGTGATGACCTTACGACCATGCAATAACAGGGAATCGTAAACAGCCGTTTTTTTCCAGCCCTCCCCATCTACAATAAAACCATGTATTAATAATACCGGCTGGCCGTTTCCTTTTACGGTGTAATGAATCCGGGTACCGTCAAAAGAAGTATAGAAGAGCAGTGAATCTGTTGCAGGGCCGTGAAACGCTTTAGTGACGGGCATGTGCAGGAATATAGCACACAACAGGGCAAGGCATAATTTCATATCGTGATGGGTTATGATCGGGTAAAATACGTTTTTCTATCCGGACATTTAATACATAAGCACTTACTTTTCGCTATAAATCTTGTATTTAACTCCTTATATTTGCTTTCCTAAAAAATAAAACACATATCAGAGTATGGGAAAATACAGAGCTGGCGTACTATTCGGCGAAGAGCTGGATGCGCTGTATAACGATGCCAAAGACAACGGATTTGCTATGCCTGCCGTAAATGTTGTGGGAACTAACTCCGTGAACGCGGTACTGGAAACAGCTGCTAAAGTAAATTCACCGGTTATTATTCAGTTTTCTAACGGCGGTGCACAATTTTTTGCAGGTAAAGGTATGCCGAATGATAAGCTGCAAGCGAACATCGCAGGTGGTATCTCCGGCGCGAAGCACGTACATGAAGTAGCTAAATATTATGGTGTACCAGTAGTATTACATACTGACCATGCGGCTAAAAAATGGTTACCATGGATCGATGGTTTGCTGGATGCAGGTGAACAATATTTCAAACTCCACGGTCAGCCACTGTACAGCTCTCACATGCTGGATCTGTCTGAAGAACCTATTGCTGAAAACATCGAAATTTCTCATAAATATTTTGAGAGAATGAACAAGCTGGGTATGTCTATCGAAATCGAATTGGGCGTAACCGGTGGTGAAGAAGATGGCGTTGATAACTCTGGCGTTGATAACTCCAAACTGTATACGCAACCGGAAGAAGTGGCTTATGCTTATGAAATCTTATCTAAAGTAGGCCCACGTTTCACTGTAGCGGCGGCTTTTGGTAACGTACACGGTGTATACAGCCCTGGTAACGTAGAATTACGTCCTGTGATCCTGCACAACAGCCAGGAATTTATCCAGGAAAAATACAAAACTGCAGCTAAACCGGTATACTATGTATTCCATGGTGGTAGCGGTTCTCCAAAACACCAGATCACTGAAGCACTGGGCTATGGCGTTATCAAAATGAACATTGATAYCGACATGCAATGGGCTTTCTGGGAAGGTATACACGATTTCTACGAAGCGAAAAAAGACTACCTGCAGGCTCAGCTGGGTAATCCGGAAGGCGCTGATAAGCCAAATAAAAAATATTACGATCCACGCGTATGGCTGCGCAAAGGGGAAGAAACCTTTGTAAAGCGTCTGGAAGAAGCGTTCCATGATCTGAATTGCATCAACAGAAACGCGTAAGAAAGAGCTTAAAGCATAAAGGAAAAAGCAAAAAGCTATTGTAGCGGAGATAAGAGCGATAGTATATTAATATGTAATATATTGTCATCTTCGCTACAATAGCTTTTTGCTTTTTCCTTTATGCTTTAAGCTTTTTCTAGCTATGTTTTTGGCTTTATACGATAATTCGTATCTTGCACCACTATTTTCTAATCTAATAGCAAAATATGTCAAGCTGGTTTAAGCGAATTAAACAAGGCATCTCTACCACCACCAGTGAAAAGAAAGAAGCACCGGATGGTTTGTGGCACAAGTGTCCTAACTGTAAGAAAACCGTTACTGTAAAGGATCTGAAAGAGCATTTCTATGTGTGTGATAAGTGTAATTATCATAACCGTATTAACTCTGCAGAGTATTTTGAGATCATATTTGACAACAATCAGTTCGAGGAACTGTTTCCAAATATATATCCAACAGACTTCCTGGGCTTTAAGGATTTGAAGCCTTATGGTGACCGATTGAAAGATGCACAGAAGAAATCCGGACTGAAAGATGCGATGACGGTTGGTTCCGGAAAAGTATTGGGTAACGACCTCGTAGTAGCCTGTATGGACTTCAATTTCATTGGAGGTTCTATGGGATCTGTAGTGGGAGAAAAGATCGCCCGTTCCATCGACTATTGCATCGTTAACAAAAAACCGTTGATGATCATTTCCAAGTCAGGTGGCGCCCGTATGATGGAGAGTGCATTTTCCCTCATGCAAATGGCGAAAACGTCTGCCAAGCTCACGCAGCTGGCTAATGCCCGACTTCCTTACATCTCTTTAATGACAGATCCAACCACAGGTGGTGTAACGGCTTCCTATGCAATGCTGGGCGACCTGAACATTGCGGAACCAGGTGCACTGATTGGTTTTGCAGGTCCAAGGATCATTAAAGAAACAATTAAGAAAGACTTGCCTGCTGGCTTCCAGAGTGCTGAGTTCCTGTTGGATCACGGTTTCCTGGATTTCATCATGGATAGAAAAGAATTAAAGACGAAGTTGGCAAGTTTGCTGACAATATTTAAAAACTAGCTTTTAGCCATTAGCTTTTAGCATTTTAGAAAATGCAGCGAAGATCAATAATACATGGTCTTCGCTGCATTTTCTAAAAGCTAAAAGCTAACAGCTAAACGCTGGGTAACAGCTTCATAAATGGCAGAATTAAAGAACAGATCGGCATATTTCGAGTACGCAATAGAAGATAAATATATTGCCGGAATGGTATTGCTGGGAACGGAAATCAAGTCTATTCGTGCCAATAAGGTGAGTTTCAATGATTCATTCTGCTATTTTTCCAAAGGAGAATTGTTTGTAAAAAGCTTGCATATTGCCGAGTATTCCCATGGCACCTCCTCCAACCATGACCCCTTACGTGAGCGCAAATTGTTGCTGACAAAGCGTGAATTAAGAAAAATCGAAAATAAAATCAAAGAACGCGGCTATACCATTGTACCACTGCGTATGTTTATCACAGATAAAAGTCTTGCCAAAATTGAAATCGGTATTGGTAAAGGTAAAAAGCTGCATGATAAACGTGACTCTATTAAAGAAAGAGAAGCAGACCGTGAACTGAGAAGGCAGTACAAATAGGCTGGAGCAGGGACTATAGCAGGCAAACATATCCTTATAAAAATAATCCCTTGAAAAAGTTATCATGGAGGCAGCTACTGAGCGTAGCCGCCATTCTCCTCTACACTTGTTTTCTTTCCTGCAAATCAGGCGAAAAATTATACAACAAAGGCAGATACGACGACGCAGTAAATGCGTTTGTAAAAAAGCTGCAACGCAAGCCCCAGGATGCTACCGCTACCCGGATGTTGCCAGATGCATATAAACAGGCCCAATTGAGCCGGGAAGACCGGGTCAATGAGTTACTGCGCTCTAATAATGAGCTGAAATGGGAAGGCGTCCGTAATGAATACCGGGCGTTGCAAAGCCTTTATACGGCCATCCACAGCTCCCCTGCTGCCCTTCGCCTGGTACAACCGAAAGATTACCGGAATGCCATTACAGGCGCCCAGGAAAACGCAGCGGAAACCCGGTACGGCCGGGGTATGTCATTACTTGATCGCGGCGACAAAGCCAGCGCCCGGCAGGCATACGAAGAATTTGCTGCGGCCCTCAAGCTGGTTCCCAATTACCGCGACGCTCAACAAAGAAAGGAAGAAGCCTTCCAGCTGGGCGTTATCAATGTAGCCGTTAGCCAGATTGAAGTACGCTCCCCCTACTTTCAGTTCTCCGCCGACCAATTCCGCGACTATCTGGTGAGAAATCTCCAGCAACGCAATATCAATCAGTTTGTACAGTTCTACGATGAGCGCACCGTACGGAACGCTAACCTGTACCCTGATGAATATATCTCCCTGCGTTTCTTCGACTTCGTAGTAGGACAAACCTATGTAGATCGCGTGGAACGCAATGTGTCCAAAGAAATTGTGGCCGGTACCACCAAAGACTCTACCGGTAAGGAAATCCCCTATTACAGAACTGTTACCGCCACCCTGTATATCACCAAAAAAACGGTGGTATCCAAAGGTCTGCTGGACTACCAGATCACCAATACCAGCAATGGGCAGCTTCTTCGACAGGACCGCATTCCCGGCAGCTATACCTGGGTGAATCAATTTGGGACCTTCCGTGGGGATGAAAGAGCATTAAGCGACGAAGATAAACGCCTGATGGGTGGTCAGGACATGCCACCTCCACCTCCTACTGACTTGTTCATGGAATTCACACGACCTATCTACGATATACTCACACGGGATTTGCAGAGTTATTATAACCGGATATAACATAGAGCCGAAAGCATAAAGGGGAAAGCAAAAAGMTATTGTAGCGAATGACTAGCGCGAGTAAATAAATTACTTATCCGCTTCTATGATTCGCTACAATAGCTTTTTGCTTTCCCCTTTATGCTTTCGGCTCTACGACAAATGTTGTTTGAGAATCGGCAGCAACTGATGCGCCGGTACTACCCCACTCTGGCGCCATATCAGCTTGCCGCTGCGGAAAAGCAACAGCGTAGGTACGCTACTGATCTGCCATTGCGCCGAGAGTTGCTGGTTCTTATCGATATCTATCTTAATAATTCTTAACTGGTCTCCCATCTTTTCTTTTACCTCTTTCAGGATCGGAGGCACCATCTGGCAGGGACCGCACCAGGTTGCAAAACAGTCAATCAATACCGGTGTGGGAGATTGTAATATTGCTTGCAGATTTTCCATAGCACACATTTTAATGTAACTAAAATTACGTACCTTTTTGAAAACCAGAAAACATAATAGCTATCTCATATATACTGTTCCGATATCCTTTACAATATGAATATACTTTCATCCATTATCTATTTTGCATGGTTTCTCTCAGAAATACTATTACACCGGATTCTTCGCGGTGGAGATCAGGCAGATAAAAAGAAGCAGGACAAAGGCAGCCTGGCTTATATCTGGATCGTGATCATGGTGGTGATCAATGTTGCTATATATGTATCTTTTAAAACGCATTTTTATATCCTGGCGGGAATGCTCATGAATCGTGTAGGCCTATCCGTTATATTGCTGGGAATGGTGCTGCGTTTTGTATCTATTGCACAGCTGGGGCGGTTATTTACAGTAGTGGTGACTATCCGCAAGGATCATTATATTAAAAAAGATGGTGTATACCGGGTGTTGCGACATCCATCTTATGCAGGATCTTTGCTGTCTTTGCTCGGCTTTGGCTTATCACTCAATAACTGGCTGGCGTTGGCGATTGTATTTATTCCGGTATTGAGCGTATTTATTTACCGGATGGGGGTAGAAGAAAAAATGTTGGTGGCTCAGTTTGGAGAAGAATATACGAACTACATGAAGCATACCAGGAGAATCATTCCCTGGATTTATTAAAACAGTAAAGCAATAAAAAAGGACGGTATCACTACCGTCCTTTTTCTATTGCTTTATTACTGATTTAGATTGGGATTATTCTGCACTTCCGTTAACGGTATAGCAAACAGGTAATAATTGCTATTCGGCGTAAATGCTTTGCCGTCAGGTAACTTCAATGTAGTATGTCCTTGTCCGGCTACTTCCAGCTTACTGCCATCGGGCTGAATCACGTTAATGATACTGTCTTCACCGGTATAAGAAAGAAATGGTTTTCTTATAACGGGAGCACCCGTACGAATAATATCAGACAGTGAAAATCCTTCTCCCCATAATTCTTTTCTTCTTTCTATCAGCACGGAATCCAGCAGGTTACCACCTCCTTTATATAAGGTAGCATTGCGGGCTGTGCGTAATGTATTCAGCGCTTCGGTGGCTTTGCCGGTATTACCCTTACGGCTATACGCTTCTGCTTCAATCAGGTACATTTCTGCTGCGCGCATCAATACCAGGTCGCCGATCAGCGCGGTAGCATCACGGAAGCGGAATTTCTTGTAGAGCAGGTAACCATCGTTATTCCAGCTGAACAAGCGGAAACGTACGTCGCTGCTATCAAAGAAGTTCTGGAAGTAAGGGTCGCACATAAAGCTCTGGTAGTAAGCTGCCGGCGTGGATACATCCAGGAAATGGAAGTTATAGCTGGCATTGCTCTGGTTAGGGGTTTGCCCGTGTCCCCAAATCCACTCGGTATTATTCAGATCATTGAACCCTTTATTGTAATCATCTCCGGACATCAATGGATAACCTTGACGAGCCGCTACAGCAGCTGGAATGGCCAGATCCCACTGACGATTATAGAGATAAGCTCTTGCCAGCAATCCATTTACGATGCTCGCATCGATTTTCCATTTCTGGGCTGGATCGCGTTGATAATTTTTCAGCAATGGCAGTGCTGCCTGCAGATCTGCTATTACTTGTTTATATACCTCTGAAACCGCCACTCTTGGCTTGCCTACAGAAGTGGTAGTAGTCGGTTCCAGATAAATGGGCACTGCCTTTTCCGCACCAGTATTATTAAACTGATAGAAAGACGCCAGGTTGAGATAGCAAAATGCACGCAGTGCATAGGCTTGTCCTTTGATACGCGCTCTTTTACCATCGTCGCCAGTCGCTTTATCAATGCGGGTAATGATGTTATTACAGTTATCAATTACTTTATAAAGAATACTCCAGAAGGCTCTTACACGGTTCTTGGTATTATCTACCATCTCTGTATAGCCGTAAGAAGCAGCCAATCCGTAAACCTGTGGTACTACGGCCACATCATCGCCCATGGCATCACTGGTGAGATGAAGGGACTTAAAGCCTGGAACAGCGTAGGTGTAAAACTCTTCAAACATATACGACCAGGTACCATTAATCACCGTTTCCACATTATCTACGGTATTGTATACCTCTGTATCCGGTATCGCATTAGTAGGCTTGGGTTCCAGGAAGTCCTTACTGCAGGAGCCCAGCAGAAGAACAGTGAAGAGAAGTATAAATAAGTTCTTTTTCATGATCATGTTTTTAGAAGCTCAGGTTAATACCGGCTGATAAAGATTTGATAGCCGGATAGCGATAGTAAGTAGTACCTCCAACGGATTGCTCAGGGTCCAGACCTTTGTGCTTATATATAGTGAACAGGTTGTCTCCCTGCAGATAGACTGTCACATTGTTCATATGTGCTCTTTCCATCAACCTTTTAGGAAGATTGTAACTCAGGTTCACTGTTTTCAGACGGGCATAGCTCGCATCATACAAAAAGCGGTTGGAAGCAGCTGTCCAGTTGGTTTGAACGGTAGTGAGCTTGGGCACATCCGTTTTGGTATTCTCAGGTGTCCAGTGGTTCAGCATTTCAGGACCGAAAGAGCGGCCAGCGGAAGTACCTGTACCCAACAGGTAGAGATAGTCATTATCAAGCACGGAACCACCGAGGCTATACGCCCACATAAAGGAAAACGAAAAATCTCTGTAGTTGAAGGTATTGGTAAAGCCACCATACAAATCTGGCAATGAAGATTTGCTGTAATAAAGGGTTGCTGCTGTAGAGTTGCTGGTGGTCCCTTTTGTACCATCCGGATTAGTAACATACCATAATGGTAATCCTGTTTTTTCATCTACACCAGCCCAATCACGAAGATAGAAATCATAAATTGAACGGCCGACCATCAATTTCTTAGTGTCGCTGATAATCTCTTTTAGTGGCAATTCTGTCACCTTGTTTTTGTAATGGGTCATATTCAAATCTACCACCCAGCTGAAGTCCTTAGTTTTTACAGGTACTCCATGCAGGCTCACTTCAAAGCCGGTATTCTTCAATGCACCGATATTTTCTGCAATAGAAGCATACCCCATAGATGGTGGTAATGGTCTTAAGTACAGCAGGTTTTTAGATGCCCGCTGGAAAAACTCCAGGGTACCACTAAAGCGATTATCGAACATGGCATAATCTACACCGACATTCAGGTTCAGATTCGCTTCCCATTTCAGTTTATCATTGTACAACACCCTGCGGTAAGTACCACCTTCTCCGAGGTTGCTGTTTACATTCAGCAATGGCAGATAGTTGTAATAGGAATCATCACCCAGATTATCATTTCCCTGTGCACCGTAGCTGGCGCGGAATGTTAACAGGTTTAACCAGGAACTGCCTTTCAGGAAATCTTCTTCCGTCAGTTTCCAGGAAGCGCCGAGTGACCAGAAGGTACCCCAGGCATATTGTGGTTTAAAGCGGGAAGATCTGTCGGCACGTAATGATCCTGACAAGAAGTATTTGCCGAGATAATCATATTCCACGCGGCCGAGGTAACTGTAAATATTATACGTATCGGTATATCCCTGGAGATCTTTGATCAGGGCTGCATCCGACAGTTCATCAAGACCCAGCAGGGAGAAACCGGAACGTTGACCATCCATGAAGGTGGTAGTGTACTTATACGTTTCCTGACCTGCCAGTACGTTGAGGTGATGTTTTTCGTTGAAGGTATGATCGTAGGTCAGAATGTTATTGAAGGTCCAGCTGAACACGCGCTTGGCATTCTTTTCTACGGTACCGCCTACTTCTGCATCAAAACCATAGACAGGATTCGTATAGTCGTGTTGGTTGGTGGCAGTATAATCAGCGTTGTAGCTGGTTTTAAATTTCAACCCTGGCAAAATAGTAGCTTCACCATATACACGTGCAGAAATATCGTCTCTGCCATAGTTGTGTTTATCGATCGGTGCAGTACCAACGAGGTTACTGTTGGTATTTGCCGCGCTGGGACGATAGCTACCATAGTCGAACATTTTATTTCCGTTGGCATCCAGCAGATAAGCACCGGTAGCGCGATCGCGCTGATAGATCGGATAAAAGCTTGCCATCAGACGGCCATAGTTCACGTAGTTATCTGTGCGGCTGTCTTCTGAAGGAGGCGCCTGTTGATCAGAGTGAGCACCGGCGATATTCAATCCTACTTTCAACCATTTCTTCGCATCTAATTCTACGTTGCTGCGTACATTATAGCGTTTGAAACCGGAGGCCAGGTAAATACCCTGATCATTCAGGTAAGCACCGGAAATAAAGTACCTGCTTTTATCGGTAGCACCGCTGATACTAAGATCGGCTTGCGTACGATGTCCGGTCTGCTGCATCGCCTTAGTCCAGTCGTCATCCCACAGTGCTTTGGCACCAGCCACCAGTTTGCCATCTGTGCCCACTGGTTGAGGGAAAGACGGACCGTAAGGGTTAATGCCTACCCGGCCGATAATGCGGCTGCTGGCCTGTGCGGCGGCGGCTGTAGGCGTAGCACCATTGGTAATAGCGCCATTGCGAAGTGCTTCCCAGTACATTTCAAAGTACTGATCTGTGGTTACTTTTTCATAGTCCTTTACAGCTCTTTTAGAGAAACCCTGGCTTACGCGGGCGTCTATAACAGAACCTTGTTTACGGCCTTTCTTAGTAGTGATAATAATTACGCCGTTGGCACCACGGGAACCATACAAGGCGGCAGATGTAGCGTCTTTTAATACGCTGATAGATTCAATATCGGAAGGATTGATGGCACTGATGCTTCCACCATAAGGCACACCATCTAATACATATAAAGGATCAGCAGAAGCGTTGATAGATCCTACTCCACGAATACGGATAGTAGCATCAGAACCTGGCTGGCCGCTGGTAGAAGTACTTTGTACACCGGCAGCGAGACCTTGCAGGGCTTTAGATACACTGGATACCTGCCTGTTTTCCAGCTCTGTACCTTTGATCTGTGAAACAGACCCGGTGTAGGAGCCTTTTTTGGTTGTACCATAGGCTACTACAATTTCTACTTCGCTCAGATCTTTCCCGGAAGAGTGGAGCGCGATACTGAGTGGGCTGGTGCTGATCGGAACTTCCTGTGATTCCATTCCAATAAAGCGCACCTGTAAAGTAGTGGCTGCAGGGTCATTAACGGATAGTTTGAAGTTACCGTCCGCATCTGTTGCGGTACCGTTGGTGGTGCCCTTTACCACCACTGAGGCTCCGGGTAAAGGCGTGTTGTCTTTCGCCGAATAAACACGTCCGGTGACAGTTCGTGTTTGTGCAAATACTGCCGGGGCGCTAAATAGCAGCAGTACGAGGAGTAGTCGTTGTAACATAAGTAAAATGTTAAATGAGCAGTGATTGTTGGTTTTTTAGAGGCACTAAAAGTCCTGGCCTGTATGTAAACAGATTATTACCGTGTTGTATCCCTTTGTTGATGATACCGGAAACGGTTCTTGTTCCGGTGACAGTTCTTGTTGCAACCTACTGCTACAGCTACAATGCTATGCAGACAAGGTTTATCAATTCAATTCACACACGCAACAACAGTTGCAAACAAAGTATGGTTGGGTATATTTCTTCATAAGCGATCCTTTTTCTTCATAAGCTATCCTTAAAAATTAGTTCCTTTTCAATTAGCCTATCAAACCTATAGACTAATGGGCTGCAAAGCTAATTGCTTTACAAGTTAAAAACAAAAGAAATGTTAAAAAAGTTGAAGGTAAAACGATTCACTGCGATATAATTGCAATACAGACGTGGGTTTAGCTAGATAAAATTGTGATGAGCGGCATATTTAGCCTCCTTTATGCATCAACAAGACAATTATAACACCCGAGGTAGTAAGCGTAATGTTGGCTACGGCGTACGCCACGGTGTATCCCAGCGCGGGAACTTTACTGTTCAGCGCATCCTGCACGGCCAGCAAAGGGGCTGATTCATCATGTGCACCAGCACAGGCCCCCAGCCCAATAGCGGGATGAAACTTAAAGACGTATTTAGACAGAAACAAGGCCACCACCATTGGCAGCAGGCTCAATACCATACCCGCCAGGAACAACGTTAATCCTTCTTCCCGTAATCCCTGAAGAAAGCCCTGACTGGCACTGAGTCCTACAATGGCTATGAATACATGTAATCCCAATTTCGTCAACACCCATTGCGAAGCCGCAGGAATATAGCCAAACCGCGGACGAATACCACGCATCCAGCCAAACACCAATCCCGCAATCAGTGCCCCACCGCTGGTGCTGAGTTCTACCGGCACGTTACCCAGTCGCACGCTCAGACTTCCTACCAACGTACCTACCACAATACCTGCCGCCAGATATACAATGTCTGTTTCCACCCCTACTCTTTCTTTATATCCTAAAATAGCCACCGCTTTATCCAATTCCTGTTGAATACCTACCATCTCCACCATATCTCCTTTTTGAATCACGGTATGGCCCGACAAAGGCATTTCAATCCCCGAGCGGGTGATTTTACGAACGCTGACGCCATGAAATTCCGGATGCCGGGTAAACTCTTTCAACTGCTTGTTGATAGCGGCTTTCCGGGTGATGATGACCGTGGCCGATTGCACCGGGAAGGTTAACAACTCCGCATCCGCCACTTCCTTTCCCAGTAAGGATTCCGAAGCAATGGCCGCAGATCGTTGTCCACCAATAGCTATAATATCTCCCGGCTTAATAATAAAGCCATTGCTGGTTTCATATAATTTACCACCCCGTCTGATACGCAGGATGTATAACAGTCTTTTTTTCTCATGCAGCATGTGTTCAATATCTCCCACGGTGCTCCCCTCCCCGGTTAGGTCTCCATTGACGAGGTAAGCCCGGAATGCTACCTGATCATACGCATTGGTGATGTTCTCTTCCCCTTCCGGTGTAGCTTCAGATACTTTGGCTTCCAGTTCTTTGGTTTGTTCTATTAATTTAGCTCGACTGCCAGACATAAACCAGGGGCCAATTACAGACAAAAACCAGCTGGTACCGGCAGTACCAAAAATATAGGTCACCGCATAAGCCACGGGGATCTGGTTAATTAACCGGGCGCGCTCATCGTCACTCAGGTTAAGTTCATTGATGGTATTGGAAGCTACGCCAATGATGGCAGAGCAGGTATTGGCGCCTGACATTAATCCCGCTGTAGTACCGGTTTCAAAGCGTAGTAAAGAAGCAATGCCCCAGCAGAAAAGTACACTGCTACAACATACTATAAAGGAAAACAGCGCAATGGGCAATCCATCTTTCTTCAATCCCTGAAAAAATTGCGGGCCTATTCCGTAGCCGGTACAGAACAGGAAAAAAAGAAAGAAGATAGATTTTGTTTCGGAAGGAATGTTGATATGAAAGCTGCCGATGGCGATACCTACCAGCAGGACACCGGTTACCGTACCCAGCGTGAAACCTTTGATATGGGCCTTTCCCAGCAGGAAACCGATTAACAGGGTTAGCATCACGGCTATTTCGGGGTATTTCTGTAGCGTTTCAATGAACCAGGTGACCATAAGGAAATATTAAGTTTGCGCTTATATTACAATTATGATCACCTCTTGGTTCGGAGCAACAATGTTTATTCTATTCGTTGCTGCTTTCGAATCCTTCATCAATCAGCCAGTTGCCGCTGTCGGCGGCTTGTGTAGCCAATTCATCACAACGATTATTAAAAGGGTTGCTGGCGTGTCCTTTCACCCACTGCATTTTTATACGATGCTTTTTATATAACGGAATGAAACGTTGCCAGAGATCTTTATTTTTCTTGTCTTTGAAATTAATTTTCACCCAACCCCACAGCCAGCCTTTTTCAATACTGTCTACCACATATTTACTATCCGTAAAAATAGTAACCGATACCCCGTCTTTTTTCAGGGCTTCCAGTGCTACAATCACGGCCAATAGTTCCATCCTGTTATTGGTGGTTTTGCGGTACCCCTGTGATAATTCCTTCCGGGTATTTCCCCACATCAGTACCACCCCATATCCTCCCGGGCCAGGGTTGCCGCGGGAAGCGCCGTCTGTATATACTACCAGTTCCATGTTCTTCTTTAAAAGTTGCTAAGGTAGTTTTTTTTGAGCTTAAAGCAGAAAGCCTAAAGCACAAAGCTATTTTAGCGAATGAGTAGAGCGGATATTTAATTCAACGCTTTCATCATTCGCTAAAATAGCTTTGTGCTTCAGGCTTTCTGCTTCTTATACCTGAAATACTCCTACGCTGAAGGCTTGCTCCACCGGCGCATTGTTAGCGGCTTTGATGCCTTCAGCGATGCGTATACGCGTATCTGTGGGATCAATGATCTCATCCACCCAAAGGCGGGCAGCGGCATAATAAGGAGTGGTTTGCTCGTAATATTTGTCGGTGATGGCTTTGAGCAGACGGGCTTCTTCCTCTGGCGAAATGACTTCTCCTTTGGATTTCAGTGCTGCCACCTGTATCTGCAATAATGTTTTGGCGGCTTGTTCGCCGCCCATCACCGCTATTTTAGCGGAAGGCCATGCGTAAATGAAGCGGGGATCATAGGCTTTACCACACATCGCGTAGTTACCTGCTCCGTATGAGTTACCGATGATGATGGTAATTTTGGGTACCACGGAATTGGCTACTGCATTCACCAGTTTAGCGCCATCTTTAATGATGCCGGCATGTTCGCTTCTGCTGCCGACCATKAAGCCGGTAACGTCCTGTAAAAATACCAGTGGGATTTTTTTCTGGTTACAATTCATAATAAAGCGGGCGGCTTTATCGGCGCTGTCGTTGTAGATAACGCCTCCCATCTGCATTTCCCCTTTCCGGCTCTTTACTATTTTACGCTGATTAGCTACGATGCCTACAGCCCAGCCATCAATGCGGGCATAACCGCAAATAATGGATTTGCCATAGTCCTGTTTATATTGATCAAATGCGGAACCATCTACCAGGCGCTCAATGATTTCCAGCATATCATAGGGACGGGAGCTATCTGCAGGTAATATACTGTCCAGCTCCTCGCCTGATTTCAATGGCAGCTGCGGTTCAATGCGATCAAATCCGGCGGTGGCAGGATGTCCCAGTTTGCCAACGATGCGTTTTACCTGGTCCAGGCATTCTTCATCGGTTTTAAATTTATAGTCGGCAATGCCGGAAATTTCTGTGTGGGTAACAGCGCCTCCTAACGTTTCCGCATCTACGTCTTCTCCGATAGCGGCTTTCACCAGGTAGGGGCCAGCAAGAAAAATAGAGCCGTTGCCTTCCACCATCAGCACTTCATCGCTCATGATAGGGAGATAGGCACCTCCGGCCACGCAGCTGCCCATCACGGCAGCAATTTGCGTGATGCCCATGGCGCTCATGCGGGCGTTGTTTCTGAAGATGCGGCCAAAATGTTCTTTGTCCGGAAATATTTCATCCTGCATCGGTAAAAATACGCCGGCACTGTCCACCAGGTAAATCACCGGAAGGCGATTCTCCATCGCGATTTCCTGCAGGCGCAGATTTTTTTTGCCTGTCATGGGGAACCAGGCACCTGCTTTCACTGTCATGTCATTGGCAACAATCATGCACTGCCGGCCACTTACATAGCCGATGCCGCCAACGGTGCCTGCTGCCGGGCAACCTCCATATTCGGCATACATATCATAGGCGGCAAAGGCGCCGATTTCAGTAAACGTGGAATCACGGTCTATCAAATACTGAATGCGTTCACGGGCGGTCAGCTTACCACGCTGCCGTACTTTCTCCAGGCTCTTCTTTCCTCCGCCCTGTTCAATTACACCAAGACGCTGTTTCATTGTGCTGATAGCCATCCGCATAGCATCTTCATTTTTGTTGTTTTCCAGTTGCTGCTGATCCATAACGATGGGTTTTTATATTCTTTAAAAATAAGGGAAAGAATTCAGTAAATTCGATAGACGGCAATGCTGGCGGTCATCATTTACTGCACATTTAGATGATTATTACCATTAACTGGATTCTATTCTTATTTATATAGCGGTATACGCATTATGTAGGTACCCGTTTAAAAGAGTCAGATATATCTTTTAAAAAATAAAATCAGCTGGTTATGTCATTAACGGAACATTTAGCGGCTTCGCTGGAAAACCTTTACAATGGGCAACCMTGGATTGATGTTACCTTCCGGGAACATCTTATCCGGATGGATGCTGCGCAGGCGATCAAAACCTTTGGGGAGTCTAACAACAGTTGGGAAATTATCAACCATGTCATATTCTGGCATCAGCGTGTACAACGTTTTATGCATAATGAGGCGCCGGAGCAGGACGGCGACCTGCCGGATTTCTATATGCCGGAGAATCATGGAGAGGAAAACTGGCAGGCTACCATACACCGGCTGGAGCACTCTTTTGCGCAAATTGCCGACAATATCAGAAAGTTTCCCGAAAAAGAACTGTTCGATACCTTCCCAGGCACCAAACAAATCGCTATTTACTACCTGCAGGGATTGGCAGAACATGATGCCTATCACCTCGGGCAAGTAGTGATGTTACATAAGTACGCCTAGAACAGGTCCATGTCATACCGCTGTTCATAGAGTTGTTGTCCCCATAGCTGCAGGTATTTTTCCCCGGTTTTGCGGAAGCCGGCCTTCTTATAAAGGGCGATCGCTGTTTCCTGCATACTGGTGGTCATCAGGTATACTTTCTGATAATCTTTTTCCTTACAAAAATCGATGGCTGCTTTCAGGAGTTGCTTTCCCAGTCCTCTGCCCCGGTAGTCCGGATGAATCAGAAACCAGCGTAGCTGCGCCAGGTGGCGGGAAGATCCCAGTATGGCTACCGACCCTACGATCTGATTATCTGCAATGGCCAGGAAAATACGGTCCTTGGCGGGATTGTAGGTAGGTAAAAATTCGTAGAAGGTTTTACATACGTAGGCTTCAAACTCCAGGTTATACCCCGATTCCTTTGCATATAGCTGTCCGTGCAGATAGATAAGGTATCCCACATCACCCGGCTGGAGGTTATAACGGATATGGATATCCGAAACAGCGCCTTCTTCCGGGGCGGACAAAATCTGCTGAATAGATTTCATAGCAGTGGTGATCTGCTGCTGTTGCTTTTCTGACAAGGGGGCGGTGAGCCGCTGAATTTCAGCGGTTGACTTTTCCTCCAGCCCGGCCAGCAGTTTTTTACCAGCGGCGCTGAGCTGCAAAAAAAACGTACGTCCGTCGGCGGTAGACTGCTGCCTGTTCAGCCAGCCGTTTTTCTCAAACTTTTTCAGGAGCCGGCTGAGGTAACCGCCATCCATCTTCAGGACGGTGATTAACTCCCCTGCCGTGCATTTGTGACGTTGTCCTATTTCATAAATTACCCGTACTTCTGAGAGCGACAGGTTACTTTCCAGTATATGTTGGTTCAGCAGGCCAATCATACCGGTATAGAAGCGGTTAAACTGGCGGATCTGGTGGACAATAGGCTGTTGATGGTCCATAGGTGTTTGTTTCTCAAACAAAAATAAATAAATACTTGACAAAAGCAAATAATAAATTTGCCTTTGTCAAGTATTTATTTATGATGAGAAAATGTCGCAGTAGTAGCCATGACAGGCTCATATGGACAGTTCTTAAAAGCATATAAATCCTGGTGGCTCCGGTTTTTTCCGTAGGAAGTGATCTGCATAATAGCAACGGCGTGTTCTTTTCTACGCTCTGAAAATTGACCCTCACCAGTAAATGAAGCGTTGTTTCTCCTGCTGTTGCAAGACCGGAAGATCATTATCTTTGCCCCTTTGCGGGAAAGTAGTATCTTGATTAAATTTGATTTATGTCGCCAGGTTTATTATTCTCATTCGTCGTTGCCTACTTTATCATTCTATTGGTAGTCGCATGGTACACAGGTCGTAATTCGAACAACGACTCTTTTTTTATAGGCAATCGCAACAGTAACTGGATGCTGGTGGCCTTTGGTATGATAGGTACTTCTCTCAGTGGGGTCACTTTTGTGAGTGTACCCGGTGCGGTAGGAAAGGATGCGTTTACCTATATGCAAATTACCCTGGGGTATTTTATCGGGTATATTACTATTGCATATGTGCTGATTCCCTTGTATTACCGGTTGCAGCTAACGTCTATTTATAATTACCTGCATACCCGGTTCGGCAACTACGCTTATAAAACCGGTGCCTCCTTCTTCATTCTTTCCCGTACCCTTGGTGCTACGGCCAGATTATATCTGGTAGTACGAATATTACAGGATGCGATCCTCTCCAGTTTTGGTGTGCCTTTCTGGCTTACCACACTGATCATCTTATTTATGATCCTGTTATATACCTATGAAGGCGGGGTAAAAACCATTGTGTATACGGATACGCTCCAAACCACCTGTATGCTGGCGGGGTTGATCATCTGTGTTGGTTTTATCTTACATACCATGGACCTGAGCCTGGGACAGAGCTTTAGCGCAATGCACGAAAAAGGACTCACCACTATTTTCAATACAGATCCGGATAGTAAGCTGTTTTTCGTCAAACAGATTGTGGCGGGAGCATTCATTACCATTACCATGACCGGCCTTGACCAGGAGATGATGCAGAAAAACATCTCTGTAAAAACATTAAAAGACTCGAAAAAGAATATGGTGTCGCTGGCCTTTATTATGGTGATTGTAATAGGGCTGTTTCTTTTCCTTGGTGGTTTACTTCACCTGTATGGTGCTCAACAGCAGGTAACTGTTACGGGAGATAAATTATTCCCAGAGCTGGCTTTGCATCATATGCCGCMCGTGATTTCCGTGATCTTTATTATTGCGCTGATATCCGCCCTGTTTCCCAGTGCAGATGGCGCCATGACGGCGTTGACATCTTCGCTGTGCATTGACATCCTGGATATGCAACAGCGCACCGATTGGACAGAGGAGCAGAAGAAAAAATACCGCCAGCGGATACACCTGATGATGGCCTTTATTTTCCTGCTGTTTGTGATGATATTTGAGTGGGTGAATAATCCGAGTATGATCGGCGTTATCCTGAAAGTGGCCACCTATACTTATGGCCCGCTGTTAGGTTTATTTGCCTTTGGTATTTTTACGAAGCGTCAGGTAAATGATAGACTGGTACCCGTAGTATGTGTGGCGGCTCCTTTACTTTGCCTGTTGGTAGATCTCAATCAGGCAGCCCTGTTTGGCAAGTTCCAGATTGGACTGGAGTTGTTGCTCATCAATGGATTCTTCACTTTCGTGGGACTGCTGGTGATAGGAAAACGAAAAGCATAAATATTACAATAACAAAAGACCCGCATGAATATATAATTCATGCGGGTCTTTTGTTATTGTAATAATATTATGATTTATGCCTCCACAGCTACTTCTACTGGTACCGTTTCACTCAACCGGTCTAACTCCAGCACGGTAGTATTCCGGCTCTCGCGGTACATGGGTACAAATTTACGGTTATGCAGAATTTCCTGGTAAGTGTAAGAAGTGCGCTGTAATACGGTATTTGCATATACATCGTTAAATCCTTTTACGGTCACATAAATTTCCACATCTGCTGTTTCCATATCTTCCGAAGAAAACCCAAGCAGGGGGCTGTCATCATCAATCACGTGTACTACCGTCCAGTTCATAGATAAAGTTTCTACCATTCTTCTTTCCAACGGCAGGCTATAGAATTTATAGATCGCATTGCCATTTTCCTGTACCTGCAAACCCAGTGTTACCAGTACATCCACGTTGGTAAGGGTATGATGATCCTTGTACGAAGCCATGCGAAACATGAGCGCTGTTTTACCCTGGAAAGGCGTAATCAATGCGGCATCGCTAAACAGCAGATGGGCACGTGGCTTGGAAAACCGGCCATAGATAAGACCTGTAGCCACCGCAAACGATAGAAAACCGGTCATCGCTTCAATAGCAGCTACCACATTCACGCTGTCGCCCACCGGATTTACCCGCCCATATCCCACGGTAGTAAAGGTTTCCGTGCTAAAAAAATATAGCTCTTTAAATTTCTCCCACGGAGTTTTACCGATAATACCCTGGAATTGTCCTACTCCGATCCACCAATAAATGCCGGAATAAAGCAGGTTGATAGAAAAATAAAACAACAGGATCACCAATGCAAACTGCCAGGCTGGTACATTCAAAAGGGCATGATAAATATTGAAACGGTGCATAAACGAACGGCCTTCCCGACGTATGTTGAAGGAGCCGTCACGATTGATAAAACGACCACCGTAACCATTGGCATTTACGCCAAACCCGGTATCGTTGTTTTGTCTGGAAAAAGGGTTAATTCTTTTCAGCAAAGCCATAGATAGATGATTATGGCGTAAAGGTAATAGAGAAAATTTGAATCAGTTTGAGGATGTTTGGATTTGGTTAACGGATGTGAAAAGAAGAAAATACTTTTTGCAAAAAAAAAGCAATAGCGAATGGATGCTAAAACCCGAAAAAAAATAGATACACTTCTTCGCAAAGCAAAACAATGCAAGGACCGCGAAATCAATGTGACCTTGAAGTCTGGAGGGACAAGTTCACTTGGGAAGGTTGTTAAAACCAAGGAACAGGCGCATATATTTATGACGATCTTAAGATCTTTATAATAAAAGAGGCAGGCAGAGAAATAACTACTTCCCCGCCTGCCTCTTCTTACTATTAAATTTATTTACAATCACCATCCGGTGTACAAACCTGTCCCGACAAGGTTTCCAGCTCTGCTACCGGTTGTGTTTTTTTCCATTCTCCATATGCCTGTTCCAGTGCTTGTGTAAAAGCATCGGTTGGTTGAGCGCCGGATACGGCGAACTTGCGGTCCAGTACAAAAAATGGTACACCTCTGACACCCAGTTGCTGGGCTTCTTGTACATCTTTATTTACCGCATCTGCCAGATCGGATGATTGCAAAGTGGCGGTGATAGCGTCTTTATCTAATCCTATCTCCGTACCCAGTTCCAGCAGGGTGTTATGATCGCTCACATCTTTACCTTCTGTGAAATAGGCATGGAATAAACGTTCTTCTGCGGCGTCTCCAAGTTGGTGCTGTTTGGCCAGTTGAATGAGGCGGTGCGCGTCAAAGGAATTGGCGATAACGGCTTTATCGAAGTTATAGGTGAGACCTGCTTGTTTTGCGGTGCCGGTCACTTGTTCATGCATGGCCACCGACCATTCGCGGGATTGGCCCTTTATTTCTGCCAGGTAGTCGTATACATCTTTTCCTGGCTGGGATTTCAGCTCAGGATTCAATTGAAAACTCTTCCATTCAACGGTGATGTTTTCTTTTCCGGGGAACTGCTCCAGTGCTGCTTCAAACTTCCGTTTGCCGATATAGCAAAACGGACACATGATATCAGACCATATTTCTACTTTCATCATTTTCTATTTGAGTTCCTGCAAAATTAAATACATTTGCTATCAAAAAGTAAGCAGTTTCCTTAAAGTAAGTGCTTTACCAGAGGTAACCAACATATATACAGATGAAAACAGATACATTAACAACAGAAATGACGGAAGAACTAACGGTGGACTGCGGACAAGGCAGCAGTCATACCGACTGCCTCAAGGTAATCATACCTGTGCGGGACGCCCTGGATGTGATCAGTGGCAAATGGAAGCTCCCTATTATTATTGCGGTTTCCCGCGGACATAAACGTTTCCGGGATATTGAGCGCAGCATTCCTAAAATCACGTCTAAAGTTTTGTCGAAGGAATTAAAGGACCTGGAGGCGCATAAGCTGGTGAAACGTACGGTGTATGACACGCAACCGGTATCGGTAGAATATACATTGACGAGCTATGCTTCTACATTAGACAGCGTCATCCTCGCCTTACAGCGCTGGGGGATACAACACAGAAAAAAGATAATAGGCAAATAGCGTGGACCAGCAGATCCACGCTGCATTTTTATTCTTCCGAAATTTTTAATACCACCTTTCCCCTGCCAGGACCATTATTTTTACTGTATTCCTGTGCGGCAGCGGCCTGTGATAATGGCTGGAATACCTTCCGTACATAGGGTTTTATCAGCTCTCTCTCCAACATTTTATGTACTTCTCTCATCGCGGTTACCGATTTGGTACCCGCCCAAACTGCGTGGATACCGGCAGCAGCAGCCTGTTCCTGATCCGGTAAGCTCACCAGACAAAGTAGTTGGCCGCCGGGCTTGAGCACAGACATGGAGCGGAGCATGGTATCTCCCCCTACCGTATCCAGTACAATATCTACCGGATCTATCTGTGTTTCAAAGGGGGCGGCTTTATAGTCGATGACTTCGCTGGCGCCTAATCCGGCTACAAAGTCGATGTTCTCCGCGCTGGCAGTGGCAATTACATAAGCCCCCGCATTATAGGCCAGTTGTACCGCGAAATGCCCCACGCCACCGGCGCCGGCATGAATCAGGATACGTTGTCCTTTAGCCAGATGGCCTACATCAAACAATGCGCCCCAGGCGGTTTTAGCGCCTCCCATAGCGGCGCCTTCCTCAAAAGAAAGTGAAATGGGTTTGCGAAAGAGTTGTGCAGCCGGCGCAATGGCATAAGCAGCATAGCTGCCATCTACTGCACCATATACTTCATCACCTATTTTCAGGCCGAACACGCCCTCTCCTATGGCGGTAACGATGCCAGCAGCTTCTACGCCCGGTATATAAGGCAGCGGATGCTGCATAAGTCCTTCTCTTAATTTCCAGTCGATCGGGTTTACACCACTGACCACCACTTTGATCAATACTTCATCTTTCGCCGGCACGGGTACCGGTATTTCTTCCAGACGTAATTGTTCCGGCCCTCCATAGGCATGTACACAGATAGCGGGTATGTGGAGGTTTTTCATAGATTTTTTTATGCTAATATAATCCTTTAAGTGAAGCCGCCAACAGCGCTCTATAGCGTACTCACCGGATTAAAGCCTAAAAACCCTACCTTTGCCGTTCATATTATAGCAGTATCATGACTTTTGGTGATTTAAACCTCCATACCCCTTTATTAAACGCGTTAGATGAATTAGGTTATAAACAACCTACTACTATACAACAGCGTGCATTTTCCGTTATTATGTCCGGTCAGGATGTATGCGGTATTGCGCAAACCGGTACAGGTAAAACATTTGCGTACCTGTTGCCTACTCTTCGTCAATTTAAGTTTTCGAAAGAGAAGTATCCTACCGTATTGATTATTGTGCCTACCAGGGAGTTGGTGGTGCAGGTAGTAGAGGCCGTGAAAAAGCTCACTACCTATATGAGTGTTTCTGTGCTGGGCGTATATGGCGGCGTGAACATGAATCCGCAGATGGAAGCGGTACAGGACAAACTGGATATCCTGGTGGCCACACCCGGACGCCTGTACGATATTATTCTCAGCGGTGCGCTGAAGGTGAAGTCTGTAAAAAAGCTGATCATCGATGAAGTAGATGAAATGCTGAACCTGGGATTCCGGACACAGTTACGGAATATCATGGACTTGCTGCCACCGAAAAGACAGAACCTGATGTTTTCTGCGACGATTACGGAAGACGTAGAAAAAATGATTGAAACGCACTTCAATAATCCGGTGCGTATTGAAGCGGCACCGACGGGTACACCACTGGAAAACATTGACCAGATAGTATACCGCGTACCTAACTTCTATACGAAGGTGAACCTGCTGGAAATGTTGATTACAGACGATCTGAGCATGACCAAAACCCTCATTTTTGCGGCTACCAAACAATTGGCGGATGACCTGCATGAGCAGCTGGAGAAGGAATTTCCCGGCCAGGTGGGTATCATTCACTCCAACAAGGAACAAAATCACCGTTTCAATACCGTACGCAAATTCCAGGCAAATGAATACCGTTTCCTGATTGCGACTGATATCATAGCCCGCGGTCTGGATATCGCGGAGGTAACCCATGTCATTAACTTTGATACGCCTGAAGTACCGGAAAACTATATACATCGTATAGGCAGAACCGGTAGAGCGGATAAAAAAGGTATTTCTATCCTGTTTACAAAGGACTCCGAACTGGAGAACCTGGACCGGGTACAAACGTTGATGAACTATGTGATTCCTGAGCAGGATCTACCAGCGGATCTGAGTATTTCGGAGGTATTAACGGAAGATGAAAAACCGAAGATACATATGCGGAATACGCTGGTAAAGGCGCCGAAGCGGGAAGATGTGGGGCCTGCTTTCCATGAGAAGCTGGCTAAGAATAAAAAAGTAAATAAGAAAGTAACGCATAAAGAAAAAATGATGTTGAAATATGGCAAGCCGAAAAAACGGGGCGCCAAGAAAAAATAAAACCGGAACCCTGGCAAGTGGTCTACCCACCACTAGCCAGGTTTTTTTTACGGTTATCGCTCGCACTCCTCCCCTCTGAATCCTCCGTCCTTCGCATTACATAGCAGCCGCAAGCCCCCCGGCCAATCATGGAATAACAATTCATTAACAAACTTCGGCTATAAATAAAAATCCATACACCTTATTGGATCGAATATAAAGTTGTGCATGTAAGTGTATCGAGAAAAAACTGTCGTTCAAAGGCCATCTGCCGGGCAAATCACATGATCCCGGGTGAGGTGGCAGACAGTAACCATTAATAACCGCGTAATAACACTCTGAAACAGCAGCCAGATATTCCGGGTCTGCCATTATCAACTAAATCCCAGCATGAGTGCATCTATCAACGATATTGAATTGCTTGCACAACTAAAGACGGGCAGTCTTGAGGCGTTCCAGTATTTTTATGGGACATATCGCCAGTGGTTATATATCACGGCAATGTCTATACTGAAGAACGAAGCAGAGGCCCAGGAGCTGGTGCAGGATCTTTTTATCGACTTCTGGCAAAAAGACCTGAGTACGCGGATTGATTTAAGCAGTACTAATTCTCTGAAAAATTTTTTATTTGTCAGTATCCGTAATCGTTGTCTGAATAAGATTGCAAAGGATACCACGCGAAACAAGCGATTCAAAGAAATTCTCTTGCCTGAGACCTACACATATCCGCAAACCAGGCTGGAAAACAATGAGCTGAAAGAGCAGCTGGAAAACGCCATCAGTCAGCTGCCGGAACGGCAATCCATCGCTTTCCGGCTGGCTTATCAGGAGCACAAGACACGCAAAGAAATCGCGGCCTTCATGGACACCAGTGAAGAAACAGTGAAAAAACAAGTCGCCAACGCGCTGAAAACTTTACGGGCATCTTTAAAAAAAATCCTTTTTTAATACCCCGACTATTAAAAAAAACGGTTATTAGTGTACATGAACAGCGCAGACGAAATATACAGGCTCATGACGGAGAAGCTGGCGGGAATAATTTCCGCTGCGGATGATCAATTCCTAGAGGATCTAATCGAAGAAGATGCTGCAGTACGGGAGAAATGGGAACAACTTTCCATGATCTCCATTCCCCCACCACCAGCTCCATGGCTGGAGGTGATTGACTTTAAACCGAAGAAATCACTGGGCCGTGTTATCATGACCTGGTCGGCTGCTGCCGCCGTACTGGCTTTGATAGCCTTTACCGCCTKGAAGTGGGATGCCTTCTTCCCTAAAAAAGCAGCGCCCAGGATGGCCATCGTGATTCCGGACGTAATATTAAAAACAGCCGGCGCCCCTGACATCAACCTGACCCAAACAACCGGCCCGATTAATATCAGTGGCAAAAAGGTCATCAATAAAGACAATACCCTGTTTCTGAATACCGGAGAGGAACTACCAACTGGTACCCACTCCCTGATAGTACCACAGGGCAAAAGCTTTGAAGTAGCCCTCTCCGATGGTTCCGTAGTAACGCTCAATGCGTCTACTACCATGGAGTTCTCGTTTTCCTTTAAAGGAGGCAACCGGGAAATCACCCTTAACGGAGAAGCCTATCTTAAAATAGCCAAACAAGCTGGTAAACCTTTCCTGGTCCACCTTCCCAACAGTACCGTGGAAGTATTGGGCACCACGTTTAATATCAACAGTTATAACCGCGACCTGGTAAAGGTATCGCTGGTAGATGGTAAAGTGAGAATGAAAGCCGGCAAAAAGGCCGTCATGGTGAAACCCGGAGAACAAGCCATCTTTAATAAAAACGACGCCAGCCTCGATACTCAACCATTCAACGCCACTGTTGAACTGGGCTGGCAAAAAGGACTCTACTCCTTCTCAGACACACACATGGACGAGATATGTAATGCTATTTTCCGCTGGTACGGCGTTCAGGCCACCCTGGACCGTCCCGACATTGCCAGCAGAACCTTTACCGGCCTGTTAGACAAGAAAACGTCACTCAGCTTCCTCCTGGAAGGAATCAGGGCAACCACCGGTACTGATTATTATTTTACCGCAGACAGCACACTGCATTTCAAATAATAGGCAATATCAAAGGCAAGTAACCATGAAGCAACCAGAAAACAAGTACCTCCTGCTTAGCAGGAATGATACTACCTACACCACCTATGAAGAGATTCCCAGCTACTTTCATTCACAGCTGATCCCTTATGCCAAATGTTATACAGATATTGACGACAAAGGCATTATCATCGATCAGCAAATAGAAATGAGCGGGCTGAGTATCTACTATCACCTGATTTTCCTCAAGGAAGGCGTACAATTAACAACCGTACCTCCGTCCAGGTATATCATACCTGCCTGCATCTCCGGATTTACCAGCACCAACAACCGCATTCCCCTGAAAATGTCCCTGAGCAAAAACAGTGGTAACGCTTTCAGCGACCAGCATACCCTGGTCACGGAAAAAGAGTTTGTGATGGACTTCCACGTCAACCTTAGCATTTCGGCTCTGAAGTATTTATCAGATGAGTTTCCGGCATTCCGGGTGATTAATAAAGTAGGGGTAAGAAAAGTGCAGAACCCCGGCAACAGGACGCCCTTCCAGCTCAATGAAGTCAATTACCAGGTGATGAACCGGATACTTCATTGTAAACTGATCGGTAAAACGGCGGAGGTCTTTTTCCGGCGCAGTGCCATCGACTTCTACCGCACATTCCTGTATTATCTTTCACCGGAACCTCCTATTATGCTGAAAGAAAGCCACCAGGAGCAATTGCGGGAAATAGCAGCTTATATTATCAGCCATCCCGCAGAAGCCGACAGCATGGAAACGCTTTGCCGCAAATTCCGCGTGGTACCGGAGTTCCTGTCCGCCCCATTTGAGCAGGAATACTATATATCCGTAGAAGAGCTGATTCTACAGGAAAAAATGGCGCTGGCCTTTAAAATGATCACTGAAACCAATCATACCCTCACGTACATTTCCACTTTTACCAAACATAATAGCTGGGAGGAACTGACGGAGGAATTTGAGCAATACTATAAATGTAACATCGCAGATTTGCGAAATGCACAATAACCCCGCTTGTGGTCACCCGGTGGCGGCCCAGTGTCGCTGCTGAGTGCCATTTGAACCGAATACACCTTGTTATTTTCCATCCGGCGGCAGCGCCTTCAGTAGTTCCTGGATAAACAGGTCTGCCGCCTTTTTATGATACGTTCCTTTCTGCCATACAATATACGCCCGGCGCTGTAACTCCCTCCCTTCAATCGGAATAGCCACCAGATTCTTCCACCCCATCACCGCCCGTTCATTCAGCAACGTGGCCCAATGCCCTTTTTCTACGAGCGCCAAAATAGCATGTACATCATTCATCTCAATCCTGATCGCTGGTTCAATTTTGTTCGTTTGTAGCACTTCATTCAACGAATCGTGGGCACTGAATCCCCTGGAAGGAAAGATCAGATCCAGCCCGTTGAGGCTTTGCAGCGGAATCTTTTTTTGCCCCGCCAGCGGGTGCTTTTTGGACACGGCAACCACAATTTTGGAGCGGAACAACTCCCGTGTTTCCAGGTCGTTATGAAACGCGTCTGTGTGAAAAGCCAGTACCAGGTCCAGTTCCGAAGCCCGGAGTTTGGCTTCCAGCTCCCTGGTAGTGCCATACTGCACGTAAATTTTAATGCCCGGATACTTCACGGGAAAGGTTGTCAGCGCCGGCAGCAGAAAAGCAGTGAAAGCATAGGTAACGCCTATACGTAATTCTCCACGTAGCATGTTCTGCAAATCCTGGATGGCCTGTCTTCCTTTCTCTACATCCAGCAGTACCTGCCGCGCATGGAGCAGAAATACCCCGCCAGCTTCTGTGAGATGCACCTGCTTGCCGATCCGGTCGAACAAAGGCATTCCCAGCTCAATTTCCAGCTGCTTGATTTGCTGCGACAAAGTAGACTGCGTAATATATAATGCGGCGGCAGCATCCGTGAAATGCGACAGCTCCGCAGCTTTTACAAAATACATGAGTTGACGTAGCTCCATTTCATCAATCGTTTTTATCAATGAATATCATTAAAACAATCTATTTAACAAATATATCGATCTTCCCGACATTTGCTAAAGATTAGATTATACACCTCAAACCGACGAATCAATGGATGCTTTTCGTGCTTTAAACTCCCGTAATTTCCGGCTTTTCTTCTCCGGCCAATCGATATCCCTCATAGGCACCTGGGTGCAGAAAACAGCCGTTTGCTGGCTGATATACCGCCTTACCAACTCCGCTATGCTACTGGGTGTAGTGAGCTTTGTAAGTCTGATACCCTCGCTCCTGCTATCACCCTATGCCGGCAGTTATATCGACCGGCATAACCGCTACCACATTCTGCTGATTACGCAAATCGTTTCCATGGTGCAAGCGGGGGCGMTGGCGATCATGTTGTTGCTGCGTTATTACAACATTCCCGCTATCATTTTCCTGTCGCTGGTACAGGGTGTGATCAATGCCTTTGACATGACCTGCCGCCAGTCACTGATGGTAGAAATGGTAGAGAAAAGAGAAGACCTGCCCAACGCCATTGCGTTGAATTCTATCATGGTGAACTTCGCCCGCATTGCAGGGCCMGCGCTGGCAGGGATTATGCTGAGCACCTTTGGGGAAGACGTTTGTTTCATGAGCAACTTTCTCAGTTATATACCTGTATTGATTTCCCTGTGGATGATGAAAATTGTATTGCCACCGGTGGTGAAATCAAACCGGAGTATATGGGTAGAATTGAGAGAAGGATTCCGTTATGTTTCCGGAGATAAAGACCTGGCAGCACTCTTGCTGATGCTATGTGCCAGCAGTTTATTGGTAATTCCTTTCAGTACGCTGATGCCCATCTTTGCGAAAGATGTTTTCAACGGTGATGCCAAAACATTCAGCTGGTTTGAAAGCGCTGCCGGCCTGGGTTCTGTTGGTGCAGCGATCTATATGGCCAGGCTAAAATCTAACAGCAACCTGGTAAAAATAATGATTACCTCCAGCCTTATTTTTTCACTCAGCCTTTTACTGCTGGCGCTTTCCAGCCACCTCCCACTGGCCTTGTTATTCATGATGTTTTCGGGTTGGGGGATGCTGGCGCAGGTATCCGCTACCAATACCTATATTCAAACACATACCATTCCGGAAATGCGGGCAAGGGCGATCAGTTATTACGTCATGGCGTTCCAGGGAATGATACCAGTAGGTAGTTTGCTCACGGGGTTACTGGCAAGTTATATTGGTCCGCGGTTCAGCGTATTTGTGGCGGGTTTATCCGGTGCTGCTGCCACCGCGATATTTGTAAATTATCGCAAAAAAATTCGCACCAACCGGGTGGAGATACCGGATGGTGCGAAAATAGCTGCCTAGAACTTAAACGATACCGTTCCACTGAAGCTTCTTGGCTTCTGTGGATTAACGGTCGTATAGCCAACGAAGTAAAGTTTATCTGTCAGGTTATCCATCTTCACGGCTACACGAAAACGGGGCTGATCATAAAAGATGCTGGCGTTTAATACTGTATAGCTGGGCAGATAAAAGGTACCTACAATTTTATCGTTCTGTACTTTATTATCACTGGCATAATTCCCGCCAAAGCCAAATCCCAGGCCATCGGCTACGCCGGTAGAAATGCGGTAGCTGAGCCAGAGGTTCGCTACAGTTGGTGCGCCGGCCGTAGCTGGGCGCATGCCTTCCACCTCTTTCGAAGCGGCTTCATATTTGGAATCATTGTAGGCAAAGCCGGCTACGATATTGAATCCCTGGAAAGGATTCGCAATCACTTCCGCTTCAAATCCTTTGCTCACCTGCGTTCCATCTTGTATAGAAAAAGTTGGATTAGCAGCATCCGGGCGGAGTACATCTTTTACTTTGATGTTATAATAACTGAATGTACCGTTAATGCGGCCATTGAGTACCTGCAGTTTCACGCCTCCTTCCAGCTGGTTGGCTTGTTCCGGCTTAAAAGCCTTACCGGAAGCGGTAGTACCCAACTGGTTAGTAAATCCATTCTGGTAGTTGGCAAACAGGGAAACCCTGTCTCTCACCGGCTCGTATACGATCCCTAATTTGGGCGAGAAAGCCGTTTGGTTATATCCTCCTTCATAAATGCCTTTTATATCATTGTAAGCGCCTTTATTGTCGAAATAATCCACGCGTAAGGCGGCCATCACCATCAGATTATCCGTGAGGTTCAACAAATCAGACACATAGGCGCTATAAGTGTTGGAAAGCGCCCGGGAAGGAAAGGTAAATCCAAGCCCATGCTTAGCGTACAAGGTATCCAGGTTGCGGCGGTTAAAATTAGGATAAGTAGGAATGTTGCCGTGAGACGGAATGGTATCGAATGTACCACCACCAAAGAACTGATTGGAGTTATGATAGAGATAATCAATACCACCCACCAAACGGTTTCTTAGACTACCAATTTTAAAGTCGCCGTTGAAATTATGTTGTATTTGTAAGAAGTTATCCTTGCTGTTATCGGTAAACTGATCGTTACGCGAAATATAATTGCTTCCCACCTGGCCAGCAACGTCGTTTACAGCGCCATCGGACAACAAGTAAAAATAAGGGGAAGGACCATTGGAGAAACTGTTGGTGGAGCTGATATTGGTGCTCATATTCCACTGATCAGATAATTTATACTTCATCAATCCGAAAATATTGGTGTTGCGGGAAGTCTGATACAAATCGTTTCTCGCAAAAGCGCGTTTGAAATCAATTTTCAACTGATCCGCACGATCCGTGCCCAGTGCGGAAATGGGCTGTTGATACGGGAAGAAAAATACACTGAGACCGGAATTCTGACCAGTAGAAAATTCCGCATCAAACAGGAATGACAAACGATCATTCACGCGGTAAGACAAACTAGGTGCGAAGGCGAAGTTTTTATTAAAGCCATAGTCCTGCCAGCTGCCTTCATAGTTGTAAGCGGTATTGATTCGCAGCAATACATCTTTTTCTTTGTCCAGCGGGGTATTTATATCCGCGCTCACGCGGTTAAAGCCAAAGCTGCCCATGGCATAGGTGATATCGCCACCAAAATGATCGTAAGGCTTTTTGGTAACGCGGTTAATTAATCCGCCATAGGAAGTCAGGCTGTTGCCAAACAGTGTGGCAGACGGGCCTTTGATTACTTCTACCTGTTCCAGGTTGTAAGCATCTATTTTAGCAGTCACGTTGCCGGCAACGCCATTGCGCATTTTACTCTGTACAATGAAACCACGGAGGTTATAATAACCACCACCATCGCCGCTCCTGCCGGAAGCGTCCCACATGCGCGTTAAACCAGGGGCATTTTTCAGAGCATCATCTACCGAAAATATTACCTGCTGTTGTAACAGGTCTTTGGTGATAGTGCTATATACCTGTGGATTTTCCAGATTTTTCAGGGGCATCTTCGCCACATCGTAGCTGGATGTTTTGATGAGTTTATTATGATTACCCGTTACCACCACTTCTTTGAGGGCCTTGCTGGAAACCGCCAGCTGCAGCCGGATATTGGTAGTTTTGCCGGCGTTTACCACCACTTGTTCTTCCACGGGCGCATAACCCATCAGCGTAACAAGCAAATGATAGCTGCCTGGTTTTATATGATCAAACGAAAAAGCGCCATCGGATTCAGAGATGACGGTTTCGTTGGTTTCCTTCAAAAGGATTACTACGTCTGTAGCGGGTTTACCATCTGTGGTGACTACTTTCCCCCGGATGGTTCCTCCGTGCTCGTCTTCCGCCATTAAGCGAAACGGAGCGATGAATAAAGTCATTATTATAAGTAGAAAGCCAGTCTGCTTGCTCATATGTTGCATTTTTTTAGTGATGCAAAATTGGCGCAGGCGGGACTGGCTTACTAATCGTATCGGGAATTTGATTTACGCAATGAGGAATTTATCTAGCGTATGGGGGCTTTGGCCACTCCTTCGCGGGTAATTTTCACGGGCTTGATGTATCCGTCTTTATCAAATTCCATCCTTTCAATACAGGTTTCGCGGGAGTTGGCGGCCTTTTCCGTAATAGGGCGGCGATGGTAAATAATATACCAGCGGTTTTCGTTCGGGATGCTGATCACAGAATGATGGCCGGCGCCGTTGGCGATGGCGGGGTCCTGCTTCAGGATGGTACCGATCCGCGTAAACGGTCCCATGGGAGAGTCTGCAATGGCATAGGCCACGCTATAGTCCGGGCCGGTCCATCCGCCTTCTGACCACATAAAATAATATTTCCCGTCTTTTTTAAACATGGTAGGGCCTTCTACATATTTCTCCGGGGTAATTTCTTTAAACGTGGCGCCGTCTTCAAAGGGTATAAAGCCGGTAAAGTCGTCTTTGAGGCGGGCGATGTTGCAATGACCCCAGCCACCATAGATGAGGTAATACTTCCCATCGCTGTCCTGGAAAACGTATTGGTCGATGGGCTGCGCGTTGTTAATAATCTTATCCACGAGGGGTTTGCCCAGGTAATCTTTAAACGGTCCTGCCGGGTTATCGGCCACGGCTACACCGATGCCACCGGTTTCGTTGTTATTTTGAATATCGTTGGCGCCGAAGAAAAAATAATAACGATGATCCTTTTCTACGATGGCAGGCGCCCACATGGCGCGTTTAGCCCATTTTACCGCAGCAGTATCGAGAATATGCGAATGTTTAGTCCATGTAACGAGGTCAGGGGAAGAAAAGGCATCGAAGAAAACCTGTTTTTCGTAGGCCGCTGAAAAAGTGGGATAGATCCAATACGTTTTACCAAATACTACGCCCTCCGGATCGGCGTACCAGCCGGGAAACACCGGGTTGCCCGACAACTTATCCAGTAGCTTTTGCTGGGCCATGCTACACTGCGTAATTCCTGCCAATAGTAACCAGACAAATATTTTTTTCATGTAACATCAATTAATGTGAATCGTTAAAAATAATAAAAAACGTGTGTGCGTTATAGAGATGATAAATATTCAACATACTTTTATCGCATAGAAAGGCTATTTACATGAAGCGGGGAAAAAAAATTATCAGGCTGTTAGGGATCATTGCAGCTATATTTTTATTATTAATCACTGTAGCAGGCGGTATTTTGTACAGCCAGCAGGAACGACTTACCCAGATGGCGGTGAAAGAGCTGAACAAGCAATTTGCCGGCGAGCTGGTGATTACCAGCAGCAGTATTTCGCCTTTCAGCAACTTCCCCTATATTTCTATTGCCTTACATGACGTTCGTTTTTTTGCAGATAAAAAAATGAAGGCTCCTCCCCTCTACCAGGTAGAGCGTTTATACGTTGGCTTTAGTTTGCCGGATGTTTTACAGCAACATTACAATGCCCGCATCATTGTGCTGGCCAACGGAAAGGTGCATATGGCCCGGTATGCCAATGGCGACGTAGACCTGATCAAAGCACATGAATTTAAAAGCAGCGGCGGCCCGGCTACTGCAGATTCTTCAGAGACGCTGAATCTGGATCTGAAAAAAATTATCCTGAAGAACCTTGATATCACTTATCTGGATGAGATTTCCGGCTGGAAGGTTTCCTCACATATTGATAAAATAAAAACAGCTTTCTCTATGGATTCGGCGCGTATCGCCATTAACCTGGATAGCAAGCTGCTGATAGATGTGACCAGCAAAACAGATAGTTCCTTGTTCCGCCATAAGCAGCTGGTGTTTCAGCTCAGTGCGGTGTACGACAAACAAAAACAAATCCTCACCCTTCCTCCCGGCAGTATCCGGCTCGAGGCGGCGTCACTGCAGCTGGAAGGTAGCGTCAGCAAGCGTTATGTAGATCTGAAAGTAAAAGGCGATAAGCCCGACATGAACCTCCTACTGGCACTGGTGCCCAAAGATGTGGCGGAGATGCTGAGTAAATACAAACACGACGGCCGCATTTTCTTTGACGGAATTATCCAGGGCCCTATCGGCAAAGGTATCATGCCGTTGATGACGTTTAACTTTGGTTGCGAGAATGTATGGTTCCAGAATAAGAAAGTAGACCGGAAGGTAGACTCCATGGGCTTTAGAGGATACTACACCAATGGCACGGCGCACAACCTGCAAACCTCTGAGCTGCATATCCTGAACTTCAATGCCAAACCAGGCACCGGCGTGTTCAGGGGAAATTTTGTGATGAAAAACTTCACAGACCCACATATCATCATGCAGCTGTATTCTGAATTGAATCTGCGGTTTGTAGGAGAATTTTTAGGCATCAAAGATCTGGAGCAAATCAGTGGAGAGATCAAGCTGAATATGAATTTCCGGGAGCTGGTAGATATGCGTATCCCGGAAGAAAGCCTGGCAAAGCTGAAAGAAGGGGTACAAAGTGAACTGACAGTTAAAAACCTGGAGTTCCGTATTCCCGGCTATCACCTGCCTGTGCGGAATATGAACGTACATGCACAGGTACAGCAAGGCCGGTTACAACTGGACTCCATCGCTTTTCGTATAGGCAGTTCCGATATACTGGCACAGGGATCGGTGAGTGATGTACCCGCATTATTTCACCAGCAAAACAAACCGGTAGCGGTTACTTTCAGTGCGTCCAGCAAGCGTTTGCAGCTGGGGGAATTGTATAAATTTGATTCCAGCTATAAAATATTATCGAAAGAAGTGATTACCGGGTTTAATATTGGCCTTGCGCTGGAAACCTCGGTAAAAGAACTTTTGCATCCCAATCCTTTGCCACGCGGCACTTTCAAAGTAGAGAAATTAAATGCCGGGTTTGAACAGTATCCACATGCGCTGCATAATTTTAATGCGGCGGTGATGATTAATGACACCAGCTTACGGGTAACTGATTTCAGCGGTAACATCGACAGCAGCGGGTTTGCCTTTAAGGGGCGATTGAATAATTACCAGCTCTGGTTTGATAAAATCAAGAAAGGCAATACCACTATCGCGTTCGATTTTAAATCGGACCGGCTGGCCGTTAATGACCTGATCAGTCAGCGGGGACGCAAATTTATTCCGCAGGGCTACTGGTATGAGCAGGCCAATAATGTGTGGCTGCGTTCCAAGATGACGCTTAAATACGATACCGTATTCAAAAAGGTTGATGCGCACATCGCCAATATTTCCGGCAGGTTGCGGGAACATCCTATTAATGTAGAAAACATCACCGGCCGGATACGGTATGGTAACAACAAATTCATTGTGATTGATACGCTTACCGGAAAGATAGGTCGCACCGACTTTGACCTGAGCATGCGATATGCCACAGGGCCGGGCCGGAACAAGATAAAGCGCAGTAATTACTTCCGCTTCAAATCCAATCTCCTGGATGTTGATGAGCTGATGAACTACGACTTCAGCGAGCATCCCGTAGCCACTACGGCACCGGCTAAACGTACAACGGTGAAAGAGAATGATTCCTTACATGCAGCGGGTTTCAACATATTCAACATTCCTTTTTCTGCTTTTGAAGTACAGGTGGATGTAAAGAAGATAAAGTATAAAAAATTGTGGATGAAGAATGTACTGGCCAATGTACATATGCGGGAAGACCAAAAAATAAAAGTAGATACACTGGCCATGAATATTGCCGGCGGACATGTGGCCATGCGCGGCATGCTGAACGCCACTGATCCTAAGAAGCTCTACTTCAAAAATGGCATCTATGTAGAAAATCTGGATCTCTCCAAACTGCTCATTAAGTTCGATAATTTCGGCCAGGACTTTATATTGAACAACAACCTGAAAGGTATCCTGAACGGGCATATCAAAAGTTACGTGCGACTACATCCGGATCTGACGCCGGTGTTAAGTGAAACGGAATCGCAAATGGATATTACTATTCACAATGGCACTTTGCTGGACTTTGGTCCTATGCAGGCCATGGCAGGGTATTTCAAAGACAAGAACCTGCGCATGGTGCGGTTTGATACCTTGCGTAATAAGCTGACACTTAAAAATGGGGTGTTAGACATTCCTAATATGAATATCAATTCTTCATTGGGTTATATAGAAGTTTCCGGTAGCCAGTCGCTGGATATGCATATGAACTACTTCCTCCGCATCCCTATGAAGATGGTTACACAGGTGGGCTTCCAGGCTTTATTTGGCAGGAAGCAGGAAGAGGTGAACATCGACCAGGTGGATGCGATTGAGGTCCGGGATAAGGATAAAAAGGTTCGTTTCATGAGTCTGAATATTTCCGGAACGCCGGATAAATATAAGATTGCGCTGAAAAAGGCCAGGCGTACCACTTAAGAGCAGAAAGCATAAAGCAGAAAGCAAAAAGCCATTGAAGCGAAATGATATAAGCGGATTTATAACTTAAATACTCGCTCTAATCACCCGCTTCAATGGCTTTTTGCTTTCTGCTTTATGCTTTTTGCTATTTTTTGAACAGTGTTCAATATATTTGCACTATTATGAACAAAAAGGAAATACAGGAGCAACGGGTCAGGGGATATTTCATTGACGCTACCAAAGAGATCCTGAAAAGTGAGGGATTGAAAAGCGTGAGTGTGCGTAACATCGCGGACCGGGCAGGTTATTCATTTGCCACGCTGTATAATTATTTCAAAGATGTGAAAGACCTGGTATTCCTTTGTGTGAAGGACTTCCGGGCCGAGTG
The DNA here is from genome assembly GCF_056396465.1 of Chitinophaga sp. 05T412. Taxonomy (NCBI): domain Bacteria; kingdom Pseudomonadati; phylum Bacteroidota; class Chitinophagia; order Chitinophagales; family Chitinophagaceae; genus Chitinophaga; species Chitinophaga sp. 05T412. Next base: position 236,196 of record NZ_JBFTLN010000010.1, on the reverse strand, counting down.
CAGCGAGTATGTAATCACCCGTACCGCCAGTATAACGCCCGGCAACAAGCGGCTAAAAGCCACGATACTGGCTTATATGGAATACTTTATTCAATACCCCGGCATCTTTGAATTATTCTTCGTGGAAAAATTATCTGACATGGACCGGAAAGGTGCTACCACAGCGTTGGTAACCTCTTTACTACCGGAGCTTTGTGAGGCAGACTGGGCGTATTGTATTGATAAACGCATGCTCACCGCGCGGGAAGCTGCTTTAAAACAGGCGACGTTGTTATACAGCATTACAGGACTATTAACGTTATACCTGAACCGACGCCACCCGGAAAGCTATACCGCCTTTTTGAAACAGGCCGGCCAATTAATAGACGGTCAATTAAAAAATTAAACGATGACATCAAGAAAAGAACTGAAGCAGGCATATCGCGAAATGAATTTCCGGAAAGGCGTATTTCAGTTGCGTAACAAACGTAATGACAAAGTATTTATTGGTACCAGCATGGACCTGGACCGGGCGTGGAATTCACTGCGGGTGCAGTTGCAAACCGGCAATCACTTTAATGAGCGCCTGCAGCGTGATTGGAAGGAACAGGGCCCGGATGATTTTGTGTATGAAATAGTGGAAGTGCTGAAAGAAAGCGATGATCCCACCGTGGATATAAAGCAGGAAATTAAAACACTGGAAAAGTTGGTAATGATGGAACTGGCACCTTATGGGGAGAAAGGCTATCATTGATTTCTCCAACTGTCCGATATCGGACACGAAGCCGTTAAAAGCGGACGATTTCTGTTAACTAATACTTTCATTATCAACAAGTAACAACATGGCATTTTATTAGCGCCTTCCCGAAACACATTCCTATGATAAAGGCGTGAAAACTATGATGTTTAGAAATTACATTAAGGTTACCCTCAGGAATTTATGGAAAAATAAAACCTACAGCTTCCTCAATATTTTTGGGCTGGCGATTGGGTTGACTTGCGCGGCAGTTATTTTTCTATGGGTGGAGGACGAACTGACGTTTGATAATATACATCTGAAGAAAGACCACCTTTACCAGGTGCTGGAAAACTGGGAATACGAAGGCATCCGCACCTTTTCCTCTACCCCTGCTCCTTTGGCGCCGGCCATGAAGGCGGACATACCCGGTATCCAGCAAAGCTGTCGTAGCACAGAAGAGCTAGCCAGTGCGTTGTTCACCATTGGTAATAATAACCTGTACGCCAATGGTCTGTACGCCGATTCCAGTTTGTTCAATATGTTTACCTTTTCCTTCATTGAAGGGAATGCCGCCACGCCTTTTTCTCAACTTTATTCTATTGTACTCACAGAAAAAACTGCCCGGAATTTCTTTGGCAGCACCCAAAATGTGGTGGGCAAAACCGTGCTGGTGGATCATAAACAACCTTATGTAGTAACAGGCGTTGTAAAAGATTTACCGGAAAATTCGAGTATCAGGTTTGATTGGGTGGCGCCGTTTGAAATATACTTCCGTAACAATGCCTATTTAAAAAACTGGGGGGCTAATTCTGTCAGCACTTTCGTAGAGCTGGCGCCCAACGCCAACCTGACGGCTATCAATCGTCAGTTGCATGGTTATATCAAACAGCATGATCCCAATTCCATTACGCATCCGTTCCTCTTTACGATGAACGACTGGCGCTTACGGGGGCGCTTTGAGCATGGCCAGCAAAGTGGTGGCCGTATTGAATATGTACACCTGTTTTCTCTGATTGCGTGGATCATTCTTTTTATTGCCTGCATTAACTTCATGAATCTTTCTACTGCCCGCAGTGAAAAGCGCGCCAGGGAAGTGGGTATCCGGAAAGTAATGGGAGCAGGAAAAGGCAAGCTGGTGGTGCAATTTATCGGTGAAGCGTTATTGATGTCGTTGCTCGCGGCTGGCATTGCGGTGCTGTTGTTATCGCTTGTATTACCCGTATTTAATACTTTGGTAGATAAACACCTTGTGGTGGGCCTTACCAATCCGGTTCATATCACGTGGCTACTGTTGATTACGCTGGTTTGTGGCGTAGTAGCAGGCAGCTACCCTTCTCTGTATCTGTCTTCCTTCAACCCCGTTTTTGTACTGAAAGGCGTTAAAATGAAGACGGGTAGCGCCCCCTTTATCCGCAAGGGATTGGTGATTGCGCAATTTAGTATATCTATTACCCTGATTATTTGTACCGTCATCATCTATCAGCAGATACAACATGTGAAGAACAGGAACCTGGGCTTCAACAAAGACAACCTTATTTCGCTGGACGTGAAGGGGAATATGGTGCAAAATTTCCCCGCCATTAAAGATGCGTTACTGGCCACGGGGCTGGTACAAGACGCCGCACTGGCAGACCATGATGCGATCTACAGTGGTAACAATACCAATGGCATCAGCTGGGAAGGGAAACCGGAAGGCGATAAAGTACTGATCTCCCAACGACTGACAGGTCCTGAATACATTCATACCATCGGAATGAAAATTGTTTCCGGCAGTGATTTTAAGCCCGTAGCCGCCGCGAATGGAAACGACGTACTCATTACCCAATCGCTGGAAAAAATCATGGGAAATGGCAGCGCTGTTGGCAAAACATTATTAACCCCCGATGCTGATTCCGTTATACATTCCAGAATTGTAGGGGTGGTGAAAGATTATGTTTACGGCAACATGTATGGCAGTCCTGATCCGGTAGTTTTTTACTGCATTCCGCAAGCCGCTACCCTGCTGTTTGTACGTATGAATGCCAATGCGGATAAAGAAGCTGGTATTGCGCGGATTGGTGAGGTAATGAAGCGTTACAATCCTGCATATCCATTTACGTATAGTTTTGTGGATGACCAGTTCAATGCCATGTTTGAAAATGAAACATTAATGCAACAGCTATCCCGTTTATTTGCTTCCCTGGCTATTATTATCAGTTGCCTTGGATTATTTGGGCTGGCCGCTTATACCGCAGAGCAGCGTACCAAAGAAATTGGTATCCGCAAAGTATTAGGCGCCAGCGTAAGTGGTATCACGAGGTTACTCTCTGCCGACTTCCTGAAACTGGTAGGGATTGCGGCCCTCCTCGCCTTTCCCGTTGCCTGGTATACGATGTCGAACTGGCTGGAGAAATATCCTTACCGGATATCCATTCATTACTGGGTATTTATTCTGGCGGGCCTGGCGGCTATGATCATTGCCCTGCTCACCATCAGCTTTCAGTCTGTCAAAGCAGCGCTGATGAACCCGGTGAAGAGCCTCAAGGCGGAGTAAGCTGAAAGCAAAAGCTATTGAAACCATTGACTAAAACGAGTTTTCCATTTAACCTATATACAATCATCATCTCATAAAAGGATTCCATTGTACCAAATATGGTAGTAGTACAAAAAAGCACACAAATGAAAGAATCGTATTTCTCCTTCCGCCAATATAGTTGATTTTCACATTCTTGTTATTCGTTGCCGTTACTTACAACTCTTTAGGTCCTTGCCCCAACTATCCTTCAAAACCCTATTTTATTATCTCCCACTGCCATCGGCAGCTAACATTTGCTTACTTACTACTAAGTAAGTATATTTGTGTTCTAAACAACAGCAGGCTGTTTTTTGCCTGGTGCTTTAAGCGATCAAACATGTCCGGAACAAAAGACAAGATTGTATCCATGGCGGACCGCCTGGTGAGAACAAAAGGCTTCAATGCCTTTAGTTATAAGGACATTGCAGCCCCACTGGATATTAAGAATGCGGCGGTACACTATCATTTTCCCGCGAAGTGTGACCTGGGGGTGGAAGTAATTGAACAGGAGATAGAAAAATTCAGGGAGCAAACGGGAAAATGGAAACAGTTACCTGAAAATGAGCAGTTAGCGAAGTTGGTAGATGTTTTCCGGCGGCACAACAGCCAGGGGAATATCTGCCTGATGGGGTCTCTGGCCACCGACTTTGAAACTTTTACTCCGCCTATGCAAACGAAAGTACAGGAAATGGCCGAAGGCATTGTTACCTGGCTGACGGACTGCCTGGAGCAGGGTCGTAAAAATAAATGTATTCACTTCAAAGGGGCTGCCCATGCCAGGGCGTTGCTCATTATGTCCAATTTACAGTCTTCCCTCCTCTTATCGCGGGTAATGGGCCCAACGGCTTTCCGCAGCATTGCGGACCAGCTGATGGAAGACCTGTGTCAAAAATAACATACTATGAAAAGAGTTGTCATTACAGGAATGGGAACCGTATCTCCGATCGGGAACAATGTCGCCGATTTCTGGAATAGCCTGATCAATGGGAAAAGCGGCGCTGCCACTATTACCCATTTTGATGCCAGTCGCTTCCGGACGCGCTTTGCCAACGAGTTGAAAAACTTTGATGCCAGCGCATTACTGGACAAAGCGGAGCTACGCAAAACCGATCCTTTCACACAATATGCGCTGGTAGCGGCAGACCAGGCCATTAAAGATGCGGGACTTGATTTTTCCCGCATGGACCCGTTTGATACGGGCGTTATCTGGGGTTCCGGCCAGGGAGGTATGCAAACCTTCGAAGAGCAGGTGACCGAGTACGTGTCCGGCGATTTCAATCCCCGCTTCAGTCCTTACTTTGTACCCAAGCTCATCACCAATATGGCGTCTGGCATGATCTCTATTAAGTATGGACTAATGGGTATCAACTATACCACAGTATCGGCCTGCGCTACGTCTAACACCGCCATTATGGATGCATTAACGTATATCCGTATCGGTAAGGCGAAGGTGATTGTGACCGGTGGCTCGGAAGCGCCTATCACGCCTGCTTCCGTAGGTGGTTTCTGCGCGATGAAAGCCATGTCTGTCCGCAATGATGATCCGGCCCGGGGTTCCCGCCCTTTTGATACCGACCGGGATGGCTTTGTGATGGGAGAAGGCGCGGGCGCGCTCATCCTGGAAGAATATGAACATGCCAAAGCCAGAGGGGCACATATTTATGCAGAAGTAGCCGGCGCCGCTATGACGGCTGATGCTTATCATATGACTGCCACTCATCCGGAAGGACTGGGCGCTTTCCGCGCCATGCAGCAGGCACTGGAAGATGCAGGACTGAATAAAGAAGCCGTAGACTATTTAAATGCACACGCTACTTCCACGCCAGTGGGCGACCTGAGTGAAATAGCTGCCATCGGAAAATTATTCGGCGATGCGCCGGCGCACCTGCACATCAGTGCCACCAAATCTATGACCGGCCATCTGCTGGGAGCAGCGGGCGCCATAGAAGCCATTGCCAGCGTGAAAAGTATTGAACAGGGCATCATCCCTCCTACTATCAACACACAACACCTGGACCCGGCCATTCCCGCAGGCTTACAAATTGTATTAACTACCGCGATAGAAAAAAAAGTAGCAGTAGCCATGAGTAATACTTTTGGATTTGGGGGACATAATGGCATTGTTGTCTTCCGGAAAATATAAAAGTAATTATCAGCAAAACAGATAAAGGGGCGCGGAATATCCGGCGCCCCTTTGTATTATATATAGGCCCGTTCGGATTCCCATCTTTCGAAAAATAATTTTTTATCTCCGCGTAGGGGTAACAGGTAAGCATGCTGTCGTACTCTAAAGCAATAAAAATTCATTTTTAGAAAGTACATTATTATGAGCCGCAAGCCAACACACCTACAATCCTCGAATCAAAAGAAAGGTTACACCTGTTTATTATTCGCTTTACTCGCATTTACGCCAGCACAGCGCCTATGGGCACAGTTGGGCGCTACTTCACTCAATGCCCCCGGCATGGCAGTGAGTGTAGATTATCTGCCTTCTTCCCGCTACGTAAGGCCGGAAGACAGTGTGAAAACACATTCCACTACATCGCAGGTGCGGTATAATTTCGGTGCAATGTTTATGCTGAGCAGCCGCGTAGATACCATTACCGGTAAGGTAAGAAACTGGACCCTGGGGGCTTCTGCCAGTTACACCAAATTGTCCAACAGCAATTATGATCAAAAAATATTCCCGGAAGAATTACTTGGTACGCAACTGGCACTGCAACATTTCCGTAGTATCAACAAGAAATGGGGAATGGTAGGAATGGTGTCTGTTGGGCTTTTCACCGATATGGAAGAAATAGATCAGCACGATATTTTTGTCAACGGCGGTCTATTATTTGTGAAACAAAAAAATCGCCATTTCTCGTATGGCATAGGCGCCATGTTTACCAATACCTTTGGTACTCCCATGCTGGTACCCGCTTTCCTCGTGAGATGGCAATCCGATAATAAATACCGGCTGGATCTCAATTTCCCGGAGAAACTAAGTGTAAGTACCCGGTTGAATAAACGTACTGATTTGGCGTTGGCCTTCCGCATGCAGGGTGCGGCTTACGATGTAAAAAGAATGAACGACAAAAAACGCCTCATGGGACATTCGGAAATGAGTGTAGCGCTGGAGAATACCTGGCACCTGACGAAGCATATTGATTTCGTGGCATCAGGTGGTAGTATTTTGTTGAATGCCACCAGTTTTTCAGAGAAGACTTTGTCGGAGATGTTCAAGGACAGACCTAGTGGGCGCCTGGCTACCAACTACTTTTTCAGTGGTGGTCTGAGATRGAATTTCCAGCCCAAACGTTAGTAAACATTGCTTCCATAAATATAAGGGATGATAGTCGTTTTGTTGACTATCATCCCTCTTCATTTATCTTACTTCGTAAGGAGGTGGTGCAGGCGTTTTATATGGTTTTGTCTGCAACAGATTTTTGATTTCGATGATGGCTCTTTCAATTTGCGGATCTATTCCTTTGGCCATGTCGCCCAGGTTTTCGCCTACTGCGATGTCGGGGTCTACGCCGTGTCCTTCGCGGAACCAGGTGCTGTTGCTCTCGTACATGCGGAACGACGGAACGGTGATCATGCCACCATCAATCAGTGCGGGCGTATTGCCGATGCCTATGAGGCCGCCCCAGGTGCGGGTGCCAATAATAGGGCCCAATCCGGCTTTACGGAAGTAGTCGGGGAAGGCATCTCCGCCGGAACCACTCCATCCGTTGACGAGCATTACTTTAGGGCCGAAGTGAGCGAATGAAGGCCATGCAGAGGGTTTACCATCGCGAACCGCCCAGTAAGCCAGCGGCTTACGGTTCAGCATTTCAATGAAGCGATCGGGTACCTGGCCGCCATTATTGAAACGTTCATCAATCACCAATGCCGCTTTATCCCATTGTGCGTTAAACTGTCGGATCAGTTCATTTTGTCCGTCGAAGCCCGTGCTGGGTACAAAGATGTATCCTACCTGGTTGTTGGTGGCATCCGCAATGCGTTTGCGGTTGCTCTCTATCCAGGCCAGGTGGCGCAGGCGGTATTCACTACCCAACGTTTTCACGATGGCCGTTTTAGCACCGCTGAAAGATGGCTGGCTATTGTAGGTCAGCTCTATTACTTTGCCAGCCAGCGATTGAAAGCCGCTGAAAGGTTCCTGGGCTGTGGTCAGCGGTACGCCATTTACTGCCAGGATATAATCCCCTTCCTTGATGGTCAGACCGGGTTCGTCCAGCGGATTGCGGACTTCCGCATTCCAGGGAGCACCGCGGATAATTCTTTTAATTTTATAATAGTTGCCATCCGCCTGCCAATCTACTCCGAGGTAGCCTACATTTCCGGACTTTGCATTTTCTACGTCGCCGCCGAAATTATAGGCGTGGGATGAATTCATTTCTCCCAGCAATTCATTGATCACAAAACTTACTTCTTCGCGGGTGCGGGCGCCATCCAGCAGGTGGAGGTATTTATCTTTAATGGCATTCCAGTCTAGCCCATGCATATGCGGATCATAGAAAAAGTCTCTTTCCATGCGCCAGGTATCCATAAACAGCTGCTTCCACTCTTCTTTGGGATTCACGGTCATTTCCATTTCTTCCACGCGCATGGCGGTATCTATTTTCTGATTTTCAGCCGGCTCAATGATCCCATAGGGGCCGCTGTTGATCAGTATTTTGCTGCCATCAGCGGAGATATCGTAGTTGCCGGGATTTTTAATAACCGTTTTTACCTGTTTGGTCGCAATATCATAGTACTGCAAAGTAGCGTCGCCAACGCCTTCTTCCTCCTCAGGCGGGGCGCTGCTAACGAACAGAATTTTTCCTTTGGTGGCGCCAAGGTGGGAGTAAATACCACCGGGAATGGGCAATAGTTCCATCCGGGCCTCCATGTTATCCAGGTCGATAGCCGTACTTTTTGTTTCCGGCGCCGGCGTTTCTTTTTTATCTTTTGATGCTTTCTCTTTTTTGCCTTTTTCCTTCGCCTGAGGGGTGGCTTCTTTTTTCTCCTCTTTCACGGCTACTGCGTCGTTGCGGGTGGCCAGCAGGGAAGGCGTGGATTTTTCAAGTCCTATTACGCCCAACAGACCGGCATTGGCGTAGATGAAAGTATTATCAATGCCGCTGAAGGTAGGCTTAAAAGATTGATTGGTGAGTACATAGAGGTACTTGCCTTCTTCGTCAAATATGGGTCGGGCGCACTCATAGAATCCACTGGTGACCTGGTGGCGCTGATTGTTTTTGGTATCAAATAAAAACACGGCTTCGTGGAGATTGTCGAGGTCACGGCTATACGCAATCCAGCGGCTATCGGGGCTCCAGCTCAAGCGGAAGCCTTCCAGCGCCTCGGGGGAATAGCGGAGGGCCTGATCAATGGCGGTGGTTTTACCGGTGTTGACATCGAGCACCCATATTTTCATGGACTGGTCAATAAAAGCCAGTTGCCTGCTATCGGGCGACCAGTAGGGATGGTAGCGGTATCCGGCGCCGTAGTGGGTAATTTGCCGGGCTTCGTTTTCTTTGCCGGCGGGGGCCAGCCACAGTTCATATTCCCCGGATTGATCACTCCACCAGGCGATATGCTTTCCATTGGGCGACCAGGCGGGATAGCGTTCCGCAGCGCCACTGGTGCGGGTCAGGTCTTTCACATAGCCGTTGATAGCGGGTACAGAAAATACATCGCCTCGGGCGCTGATGAGGGCTCTTTGTCCGTCGGGGCTGATGGTGGCCGACTGGATATATTTTACAGCGCCTATCACATGTGGCTTCAGTGTCGCCATATCGGTGTTCACCGTGATCTTTACTTCGGTGGACTGCTGATTGGCGAGCGACATCAGGTATAATTTGCCATTGGCTTCATACACGATGTCTTCGGGGCCTAAGGATGGGAAGTGTACATCATAATCTTTGTAAGCAGTGATTTGTTCATATGCTTTGGTGTTGGTATCGTACCGCCAGAGGTTCATGCGTTTTTCGGCGCCACGGTCTGAGAGGAAGTAGATGTAGTTGTTGTACCACATCGGGAACTCGTCTCCTCCCTCGCTTTTCGCGGAAATGTTTTCATCTGTTTGTTTGGCGAAGTCGAACACGTGAATATCCGCTTTCATACCGCCGCGGTAGCGTTTCCAGTTACGGAAAGCCTGGGAGTGCGTGATGACGGCCATCTTGCTGCCATCGGGCGARTAGGAGCCGAATTCGGCGTAGGCCAATGGCAATTTGGTAGCGGCGCCTCCTTTATCGGAGATGGTATAAAACTGGTTGAAGCGTTCTTTGGTACTTTCCCTGCCGGAGGCAAAGAGCACCTGTTTGCCGTCGCGGGTCCAGCCTACTACGCGATCGGAACCACCGTACTGCGTGAGTCGCAGTGGTACTCCGCCGGTTACGGGTAATACGTATACGTCGGTGTTGCCGTCGTAGTTACCACTAAAGGCCAGCTGGCTGCCATCGGGCGAAAACCGCGGAAAGCTTTCCACGCCTGGGGGAGAAATGAGTTTAATGGCGGCACCTCCGGTTTTGGGAACGACCCAGATATCGTTTGCATAAGTGAATGCAATTTGGTTCCGGGATACATCAGGATAGCGAAACAGGCCAGCATCAACCTGTGCCATCCCCTGTTTGCCGAGCATAGCGGCCAACAGGATCAGGGCATGTGTTTTCATCATAAGCATTTTAGATGTTTGAACAGGCTTTTTTGCCTGGTCTGATTTTGTTGATAATCTCAAAAAGCAATCAGCTAATCTAAGGTAAATATGATATAAGATAATGTTAATGTGTGTGGGTGGTAGCAGCTCGTATAGAAATATAATCCAGGCACCGTTTAACGCGGAAATCCTCCTCCATGAAGGGATAGCGGGTTTCGCTGCTGGTAGGTAGCAGATGGTCAAAAGGATAATTCCGGGATACTAACTAAAAAAAACCGATCTTTGTGTTCCAACAAAACTTATCATCAAAATATGGCCAGATCCCAGGAAACGTTTGGTAAAAAAGAGCAGCAAAAGAAAAAGGCACAACAACGCCAGGAGAAGGCAGATAGAAAGGAAGAACGCAAAGCAAACAGCGGAAAAGGAAAAAGTCTGGAAGACATGATGGCGTACATCGACGAAAACGGTAACATTACCGATACGCCGCCGGACCCAAGCAGAAGAAAGGAAATCAATCTGGAAGACATTCAACTGGGTGCTACCCGCATTGAACCGACTAAACCGGAAGACCTGATCCGCAGAGGTGTCGTGAAATTTTTTAATGAATCCAAAGGATATGGATTTATTATTGATCAGCAAACACAGGATAGTGTGTTCGTTCACATTAACCAGTTGACAGAGCCGATCAAAGAAAGAGATAAGGTGACGTTTGAAGTAGAGCGTGGACAGAAAGGTCCAAGCGCGGTTAACGTAAAAAAAGAAGTAAAAGCTTAATTGCCTGCACCTGCAGGTGTAACTTTTAAATAAATGACAATTGAGCGGTTATCTATAGCCGCTCATTTTTGTGCGTGGTAAAGAGGAGCTGCCATTGCCTTATTTAAACTATCCGTACGTGCCAAATCCACTGAAACGCATCCTGCAACGCCCTATTATCTGGCTCTCTAACCAGTTTTCTTCCCAACCCAGCCGGCCACAGGTATTTGCCTCGCTATCGCGGCTGCAGGAAGATATACTGCAGGGTAAACGTCATTCCGGCGTGGTGATTCCCTTCAACTATGAGCAAGATCGTTTCATCATTTTCTCCGACCAGCATAAAGGCGGCAAAGATGGCGCAGATGATTTCATGGCTGCGGAACAAAATTATAACCACGCACTCCGCTATTACTACGGTCAGGGCTATACGTTTATAAATCTGGGTGATTGCGAAGAATTATGGGAATGTGCGCCAGCAAAAGTGATGGCTGCCAATCATGCTACACTGCAGGAAGAGGCCCGTTTTCAGCAGCAGAGGCGCTATTTAAGGGTATTTTGCAACCATGATCTGCAATGGCATTATAAAGTACCCCGGCTCCAGTTTCTAAAGCCTGTATTTGGAAAGAAGTTAAAAGTATACGAGGGCATTATACTGCAAACGCAATACGAGCAGGAGGAGTTTAACGTGTTCCTGACACACGGCCACCAGGGCGACCTGCGCAGTGATGGTAACGCATTCAGCAAATGGTTTGTAGCGGCAGTGTGGACACCTCTACAACGTATCTTCGAGATACATGCCGATACTCTGTCCGATTCTTTTGAGCTGGCGGACCGGCATAACATCATGATGTATGAGTGGAGTATGCAATATGCGCGTACTTTGCTGATTTCAGGACACACCCATAAACCTGTATTTGCTTCACTGGATCACATAGATCGCCTCACGAAACAACTGGAAAAAGCGCGCAGCAAAGGAGATGAGGCGGAGGTATCCATCTTACAAAAAGCCATAGCAAACAAACAGGCCGCCTATGCAGGCAAACAGTTTGTAAAAACCATGGCGCATCCCTCCTACTTCAATACTGGCTGCTGTTGCTTCAGCGATGGTGATATTACCGGCATTGAAATAGCCGAAGGATTTATCCGCCTGATTAAATGGCAGAAGGGCGACACCGGCCCAATACGCGTGGTACTGGAAGAGTCGCCCCTTTATTATCTGTTTGATCAGATGACCTGATCAGCCGCTTGTTTAAGATAAGCATCCTGATGGCTGGCCTGTTCCAGGTATTCACGTTTCACTACTTTCGCGGTTTTATGATCACCCGTATGGCTCCATCCCGGCGGCATGACGATGTACAGGAATTTATTTACGATACCCGGCGCTTTGTATACATCTTTACATAAGCAATACAGCTCCCCAAAGTATACGTCGAGGAAGTTATTGTAGTTGATGTCTCTCGAAATACCATACTCTATTTCCATGTCTTTCTTTTCGTTCTGGAATGTACCAAATACTTTATCCCAGATATTGAGCAGGTTACAGAAGTTAGTATCCATGTACAATGGGTTCTTCGCGTGATGTACACGGTGATGCGAAGGTGTCAGGATAATCTTGTTCAAAAACCCGAGGCGACCGTCTTTGATCATGTTCTCACCCACATGGATAAACGACCCCCAGGTACCATCAACAAACATAATCAGGAAAAGCAATGGCGGATTTACTCCCATCAAAATACAGATGCTGGTGCGAATCACATCTGCATACGGCGCTTCCAGGAAGAAATGCGCGTAGGTAACAGAAAGATTCATGCTTTCCGGCGCATGGTGAGTGGAATGCAAACACCAGAACAGGCGTACCTTATGGCCGAAATAGTGATAGATAAAATGTGAAAACTCCCACACGATATAGCCGTAAATAAACCAATACCATTTCATGGAAGTTTGGAGCAATGCATATTTTTCCAGTACGCCGATGCAGAATGCCACCGCGGCAATAGAGATAAACCGGGAGACAAAGCGGTTAGCTACAAAGATGAAGAAAGGCATTTTATAGTCTTCAATCTTAAAGCGTTTATAGAAGATAGCCCGGAAAATTTCCAGTAGTAACAGGAAAGGTATTAAGGGAGAAATGACCGAGAAGATACCGTCGAACGTGAGTAAGACACTGTAGTTACCGGTTTTGCATATTTCTATCAATTGAGAAATACCGAAAAAAGAGATGATTTCGTGGAATAAAGTCTGAAAGATGGCCATAACGCTGCTATTTAATAGATGGAACCCGTAAAAACATACTTTGTATGAACAATACAACCGATTGTCCGTACAAATTACAATACTTAGGCGAATTTTCAAAGCACCCGTCGTCATAAATAGCAAACACATGGGTATAGAGTATCTGTCCTGGCAGGGATATCCATAAACAAACGTGCCGTATTGTAAAGACAATACGGCTCATTTATAAGCAAGAATAGCTACAAGTGCTATTTGACCGCTGTTACAAAATAATCGAGACAGTCATCTCGCAGGGAATGCTGATAGAAATCATCATGTACAATGCCGGCGGTGACGTCTTCCATTTTTTTGAGCAAAAGGAATCGATTCAGATTGTTGAGTAATGAGTATGGTATCCGTAAGAGAAAAGCGGGGAGCCGGTATTGCAGGCGAAAAATATCTAACCGGGTAATTTTGTTAACGCTGGCTTTATTTTCTTCGTAGTAGGTCATGACGGTTTGGTTGCCATAGATACCTTCTACTGTTGCTTTAGGGAAATGAGCATTTGCCAGCGCATACATTTCCCTTGGTAAATATTCTCTGATATGAAAAGGATTTCTGCTGAGCGACATTACCCGGTTGGGGGTGGTTAAAAACAGGCGTCCACCTGGTTTCAGCACCCGTCTGATTTCATGCAGTAATGCGCTGTCGTCTTGAATATGTTCAATTACCTGGAAGCAGATCACGGTATCATAACTATTGTCTGCGATGCCTGTCAGTGTTGGCAGGTTGCAGGTTTGAAAAGCGGCGTTGGCAGGTAATTTACTAACGGGTTTCTTTTTATCTACTGCCAGATAATGCGCAACATGCGGCGCCAGCATTTCCATTCCATAGCCTTCTCCACAGCCTAGTTCCAGTACCTGCTTATTTTGCAGATGTTCCAGAGGTATAGCCCTGTAGGCAAATACATGCCGTTGAAAAACGTAATTATTAATGTAAGAAGAATTGTTCGCTCTTTCTGCCGTCTTTAATAATGCGATCATCGTAATGCCATCTTAATGTTAAAAAGAAATTGTGCACTACTACTACACGCAACTAATTAAAAACCCTTACTCCCTTTTATTAAAATTTATGTTATAAAATATACCGACCTGGATACCGATCCAGGCTTTGTTATTACGCTCACCACTAAACGAATTCGTGAGGGTATAAGGGGCATGAACAATATTCAGTTCCTTGTAAGCCATTTGTGCTTGCTGCACGGTTTTACCCGGCACAGAATATTGCAGTCGCTGGCTATTCCATACCAGGCCAAATTGTAAGCGGAAATGATCCCCCAACTGTTTTTCTCCCAGCAGGGAGACTTTCGTTAAGCGGGATTCCACAGTACCGGGTATGATCATGCCATTGGAATCGATATTGAATTGCTGGCTCTGTTTACCGGTAGTAGCCTGGAGATGCAACCGCCAATCCTCCGATACACGTGCAGACACGCCTGCCCCTAGCCTGAGGTGTGCCAGCCTGAAGTTGGTGCTACCTTGTACAATGCCGTACACGAACGGGAATCCCATTTGAATAGTCGGATTCAGGTAGTACGCTTCATCAGCAGAAACCCCCGTATTCAGTAAGAAAGAAAATGGTCCTTGTGCTGGTTTACCACCTGTTCCTTGTCTGGCAGGCCTTTGATAAGGGTTGTTAAAAATACTTTTCCAGGTAGACTTCACCCAGGAAGGATGATCCGACCCGGAAGAATGTTTGGTAGGTTTACTCGCAACTGCTGGTTGTGTGGTATTTGTATTCGCCGCTGTTTGTTGTGCTGTGTTGTTTTTTTGAGGTTGGGTATTTGTATTGGGAGATGTTTGCGCAGTGGTAGTTTCGTTCTGCTTCACATTGATGTTCGTGGCTCCCGGCTTTGCAGTCGTTTGATTTATTTTATMCGGCTGTTGTTTGTTACTGGAATCTCTTAAGGCAATGGTGAAAGGGTTATGATGGCTGGAATCTGTTCCGCCGCGTCCCCAGCTCAATTGTATAGAAGGCTGAAATTCCCAGCAGGGAAAGGCTATCCGGGGAATGTACCTGCTGGTACCGGCGCCCAAAAGCGACCCGTTCTGCATCACCTGATGGTACTGCACCAATCTTACTGAATCAATGATATTTCTGGCGTGGTATTGAATAGCAAAAACGGAATCCGTTTTATTGGCAGCATGATACTGCTTCACAAAAACGGAATCCGTTTGTAACAACGCGTTGGATTGCTTTACCAGTACGCTATCTGTTTTACGGAGTGAATCAGGATGTTGTCGGACCAGGTACATGGTATCCTTTGAAGGAGCGACGGGTACGTCAACAATACGAATCACTGATAGTGGCTCCAGGTCTTGCAACACCCGTGTGGGCGGTGATTTGGCGGAAGACAATTTATGATCTGTCAGTTTCTCCGCCGGGCGTTTCTCCGGTGGTGATTTCGCCGGCGCTGTTTTTTTTACCGGGACCGGATGCGGCGTATGCGGAGGATTATCAATGAAAATGATATGTCCACCTAAAACGGTATAATAAATACCTGCATCATTTTGAATGGTGGTGAGGAGTTCTCCCACGGGCATCACTTTCCTGCTTAAATGGATCAGGCGTGAAGGGGGAAATTTGCTGGTGTTCAGGGAAAACCGTGCGCCTGTTTGGCGGCCAACAATACTCAGCAGAGAATCGAAGCGTATCGCTGTTGCGGGTACGGCGATTTTTTGCTTTAAGTTGATCCGGTTTTGTTGTGCGCTACAGAGGGAAATAGTTATGACAGAAATAAAGAACGCTGCTACGTACTTAATTGCATCCGCTACCACTGAGATATACGGTATCTTTCCCGATACTATATTGGACATTCAATGTAATTGATATAACCTCTAAAATAAATAATAAGGATTTATTGTCGAAAGAGCTGCTCATGAAACAGCTTTCCAATTTTTTATTTTTAAACACGATCCGGACCCCGTATGCGAGTTCCAGTTGGGTGGCAATTTCTTTCAGACTTGCATTGGTAAAGTTGAAAGATTGCTTCATGGTGGTACTATCGGTACCGGATACACTGAATCCGCGTGTATTATTATGATACATACCTGTTTCCCCGGCTTTCAGGACAATGCTGCTATCGCCACGGTACATGCTCACAGCGCCAGATTTCACTGCCACTACTATCCCGGCGGTATCGGTTGCCACCAGGAAGGTGGTACCCAGTACTTTCACAGCGATATCACCCACGCTCACAATAAACGGTTTTTTGGGATCAGTTGTTACATCAAACGTTGCACTACCTTTTAGGTATACATGCCTGGTAGCCCCCTCAAAGTTGCTGACATAGCTGATAGAAGCGCCACTGTTGAGGGTTGCCACCGATCTATCCGGCAGTGTATCCTGTAATACCCTCGTATGTGCTTCCCGTATCACTAAAGGACTAACTACGGTAGCCGGAGATGTTGGACGCAGTAACCAATAAAGGCTGGCAGCGCCGATCAATACTATTACGGCGGCGGCTATACGCCAGCGGAACGTTTTAAGATGCACCACTTTGGCAGGGATGCTGTCTTTGGGCGGCGTCCATTCCTTCTTAATATCAGTCAATAAAGTTGACTGATCAGGCAATCGCCAGGTATCTCCTGTAGCGGTTTGTTCCCATACTGCGAGTGCCTGTTCAAATAAGGTACGGTTTTCAGCGGATGCGCGTACCCAGTCATCCACTGCAATCGCTTCTTCCGGGGAGGCTTCTCCGGAAAAGTATTTTGCCAGTAATTCGTCGTCTACATGTGTTGGACCGGGATTGTTCATTCTTTAAAAATTGTAACTTATTTTTTTACAACAGCAGTAATACAACAAGGCTAATCATAATATCAAACAGCTTTGCCCGTAGGATTTTCAGTGCTTTTCCCATCTGTGCCTCTACTGTTTTCACGGATAGCCCCATTTCTGCTGCAATGTCTGCATATTTCTTTCCTTCAAAGCGGCTTTTTGTAAATATCAGTTGGCATTGAGGCGAAAGTGCAGCAATGTKGTTCATAATCTGTTGGCTAATTTCTTTGCTCACTAACACATTTGCTCCTTCGTGCTGCATTACATTATTCTCGTGTACGTATCGCGCTTTAATTTTCTCATGCCTTTTAATATTCAGGCAATAGTTATACACCGCAGTATACAAGTAAGATTTGAGTGATTGCTCTTCGTCAATGGTCTCTTTTTTTTCCCATAACTTCAAAAATACCGCCTGCACGGCAT
This sequence comes from Chitinophaga sp. 05T412, assembly GCF_056396465.1. Taxonomy (NCBI): domain Bacteria; kingdom Pseudomonadati; phylum Bacteroidota; class Chitinophagia; order Chitinophagales; family Chitinophagaceae; genus Chitinophaga; species Chitinophaga sp. 05T412. The sequence goes on along the minus strand of NZ_JBFTLN010000010.1, from coordinate 219,075 downwards.
CTTTGGCGTTATCGTTATCTTTTAGTATGGTAAAGGCATAACGGTGTAGTCCTTCATAATGATCATGAAAGCTTTGTTCAATTAATAAAACCTGTCTATCCTTATCCAATGCCCTTGTTACTATTATACGCTAGTAATACACCTAAAGAGAGGTAAACCCTTATGCCTGTATAAAAATATTTTTATTTCCCCAATTATATACCCCGATGGTTCCACCGGCCAGGTATTGAGTTTTGATTTTCTTTTGTATTTTAACATTCAGGCAGTGGTCGTATACTTCTGTATACAGGTGCGACTTTATAGATTGTTCGCCGTCAATGGCATCCCATTTTTCCCATAGCTTCAGCAGCGCGCTTTGCACGGCCTCTTTGGCCGCTTCATTATCTTTCAGGATGGTAAAGGCGTAATGATGCAATCCTTCGTAATGCACTAAAAAGTTTTGTTGTATCCATAGAAACTGTCGGTCGTGATGTTTCTCCATATCTATTATTCTTTTTGCTATTATATGCTACTAAGACTCCTGAACAGCCCTCTCCCCCTATTGGAGAAAGAAATTAATTACTGTCGGATAAAGTTTACCAATGCCGGCACTAGTTCGGGGGATAAAGGTAAGGGAGTCTTTTTATCCGGAGAAATTGCCGTGCTGTTTTTCAGGGCGTGTGTCATTCCTTCGATGAGTACCAGTTGGGTAGCGGGTTTACAGTCCTGCAGCATGGTCACCTGGGCGGGAGTTACCTGTACATCTGCTGCGCCGCCTACCACTAATACTGGTAGTTGTGTCAATGCTAACATAGCGCAGGGATCAAAACGAACCACATTTTTCCAGTAGGCAAAGGTGCTTTTATTAAAGAACATATTCAGATCGGCAGGTACGCGATCGGGCGTTTTATTTTCCCGCAGGCCGTCGAGGATACTAATGGATTGTTGATATAAGGAGTCTGCCAGCCGGGGTTTCAGTTGCTCCAGCAGTACTTTGTCGATAGTTTCCCCTGGGGTAGACACTGCGATCAGGCATTTCAATGATTGGCGGTCGGCCAGCGCCAGACCAATGACTCCGCCTTCGCTATGCCCGATCACGGATATGCTGGCAAACCGGCCACTTCTCTCCAAATGATCTGCGCAGGCCGCGGCATCAGCCACAAAATCGTCCAGTGTGAGGGAGGTCAGTGGTTTGTTGGAAGCGGTACTTTGTCCAGTGCCCCGTTTATCATACCGCAGCGACGCGATGCCATGCGCGGCCAGGCCGGCGGCCAGCTGCTGATAGGAAAACCCTTCTGGGGTAGGGAGGAATGGGCTGTTGCCGTTGCGATCCGTTGGGCCGGAACCGGCAATGATGAGTACTACCGGCGCATGCGGCTGTCCTTCCGGAAGTGTCAGTGTCCCATACAGGATAGTGCCATCGGTGGTATGGATGGTATCTGGTATTTCATTGGTATCCATCATTACCTGTTTGGGCCGGGAGCCGGTAATAAAGAAGCCTACCAGGCGGTTGGCACTATCGAGGGCCAGCCGGAATATGAGGGTGGTGCGTTCAAAATTATTTTCGGCGGTGACGATGAAGTGGTTGCCTTCGCGTACTACTTTCTGTGAGGTGAGGGCTTCCCACTTCCCACTGGTTTGTTCAATTTGTTTCCATAAACCGCTCAGCATATCTGCCGTTAATTTCTCCTTCATGACGGGAGCCATGTATTGCATGGCGCCCGTCCAGTTGCTGCGCCCCAGCTGCTCAAAAAAGCTGCTGACTACCTGTTGCTGTTGCGCACGAGCGGAATGCAGGCAGCCCAGCAACAGGATGAAAAAAAGGAATCGTTTCATATGATCAGGGTTGATGAGTAAGTTTACGGTAACGGATATACGAATATACGATTGGTACCAGTGAGGCGATGACCACTAAAGTAAACAAAACGATATGCTCTTGTTCCCGGTTGGTGAAGAAGGTGGCGATAAAACCTGTCACGCCCAATACAAACATCAATACGCCACCCAGTCGGTGCGTTTCCCGCCATACCGTCTCATTTTTCAGGGTCCAGGGCGTGCGGATGCCAAAAAAATGATTAGGTCGTACACTGTAGCATAGGTTACCACTGATGGCGAAAAAAAGTAGTATTACCTGTATTATCATCCTGTTGGTATTGATGTGGCCTGCCAGCAGCATACAAAGCGGCCCTATAGAGGTAACCACATGCGTGCTCACCCAAATAATGTTGTAAGAAGTCCGGCCCAGTGGCTTGGGATCGCTGCGTTTATACATCACATCATACATCCGGTAGATAAATACATTCAGCAACACCAACATCCCCATACCTCCGATATAGGCCCCTGTGGTGGCGGTAGCACCGTTTAATTTACCGGCACTTATCAGCATCTGGTAAACAGTGGTAGCGCTTATCAGGAGAACAACTCCCGCCTTTAGCCAATAAAAAAGCGGCTTTAACCAGGACTGCGATTGCTGATTGCGATAGGGTAATAAAGACAGAGAGATGATTCCGTAAACAATGAAGCTGATAATCACGGTGATAGTAACATCACTGGCGGGCGCCGTCCGCCTGTCTACCACCCATTCCCCATTGGCGCCAATGGTATAATGAGTAGGGATGAGTGCTGGCAACAATGGTTTTAACCAGTAATAAACAAGGACCGGGCATAACATAATGCCGATTAAAGGGATTTCTTTCCACCATTTACTTGCTTTCATATTTAGGCTGTGATTTATAGGTAAGGGGTAGTTTCTCGGCGGTAAACTGCAACATCCATTTCAACAGTTCATCCATCACGGTAGTATTCAGGGAATAAAAGATGAACTGCCCTTTTTTCACGCTGGTGAGTAGTTCCGCCTGTTTGAGCAGATCAAGATGATGCGATATAGTAGGCTTCGAAAAGGAAAAATGCGTAGCGATCTGACCCGCTGTGAGGTCTTCTTTTTTGAGCAGCTCCAGGATATCTCGCCGGGTTTTATCATTGAGCGCCTTAAATACATGGTTCATGTGATATATATTTAGACAACTATCTAAATACTAAATTAGGAGAAAGTGGTTGATCTGCAAAAATAAAAATGGACATGAGTAGTATAAAAAAATCCGCAGCGCTCCCTGACGGGATAACGCTGCGGAAGGCGGAAGGATAGGTATAGGGATAAGCTGAAAGCAAAAAGCTGAAAGCTGAAAGCGATTGTAGCGAATGATATAAGCAAATATCAAATAGCAGTCAGCACTATGGCCGGATGGTGATGGTTGTACCTCCGTTCCAGTGTTTGTGCTCAGGAGTGTAATACAGGTAACAGTTGCTGGCCTTGGCTTTATAGGCGCCTGGAATATCCGCTTTCAGGTCCAGCTCTATCGTTTTGGTTTCGGCGGTGCTGAAACCCAGCCAATACAGCACCAGGTAGTTATCGAATATTTCATAATAGGCTACTTTCTTGTTGGTGATAAGCTCCTTCAGCTGCCAGGGCTGCAAGGACAAGCCAGCAGGGATTCCTATTTTAGCGATAGCCATCGGCTGCAGTATGTTTTTCTTATTTTTTACTTCAATCTTCATGCGCACGGTTTCCCCTGTTTTAGTGATAGTATCGGCCAACCGGGTGGTCAACTGTAAATCGGCAGCCGGACTGTTAGGTGGCTGCAGCGTATTATATCGCAACTCCAGGTTATAAGGAATGCCGGATTTATCATTGCTATAGCTGACAATGAATTTGTTGGGTCCTTCTTTCACTGCGGCGCTGCCATCATTGCCGGTGATTTTTTGTCCATTTAACATAAACTCAATAGTAGCACTGCTTTCCATACGGCCTTTTATTTTCACATATTCAACAATGGCATTCAGGGCCAATACGGTAGCCTGCGTAGCGCCGTAACCGTAGTATGATTTTTCAGATAGTATTTTAGAAATTATAATACCCATAGCGGCAATATCTGGTTGCTGTTCGCGGGCCAGCGCCAGCGCATATAACGACAACGCCTCTACGCGTAACGAAATGTCGCGGGAATTTACCACGCTGGTTGTTGCGTTAATACCCTTCCGGTCATAGCTGTTTTTCAGCAACGTCAACAACCGTTTATAATCTGCTTCATTCTTCATATTGCTGGCTGCCAGTGCCATTAACCCCAGTTGATAGATGTCTTCAGAGGCCACCGCCGTTTTTACGGCTGCTTCATATTCCGGCTGTATTTCACTGCCAACACCGGCCTGCGTTAACGCATATACAATGTATAGATTGGCGATGGCATTAGGTACAGATGCAAACTTGTCGTAGCCACCGGAGGCCAGCCGGAAGCCACCTTTGCCGTCTCTCCGGTTTAACAGGAACTTTTTAGTTCGCGCCAGCATGTCGTTGTCTACGCTGATGAATTGCTGCATGTCCATAAACTCCAACAGGCCATAAGCGGTGAGTGCTTCGTGAGCTGGTGCATGGCCAAACCATTCGAATCCATTTTCACTGGTTTCGTAACTAATCAAACGTTTGTAGCCTTTTTCGATATAGTCCATGGCCTTCGCCACCACCTCTGGATTGGATTTACCGGATTCCCGCAGGTATTTGAGGATGAAAATATTGGGATAGGTAGTGGATGATGTTTGTTCAAAACATCCGGAAGGTTCTCTTAGCATGGATTCGATGCCATTCAGCAGTTGTCCTTCGATACTGGTGAAGACACGCAGGTCCGTTTTCAGGCTGCCGTTTACCGGCTTGCCCATGTCAAAGGTCCATTCCGCGGATTTATCACCAGCGATGGTTTTAGATATGGGGAAGCCTTTGTCTGCCGCCTCTATGGGCAGCGACAATGTTTCTGTACCCACCTCTCCACTTACGGTGAATTTAATAACGGCTTTACCGGCCGCCACTACCTCCATTGGAATCAACACCTGCCGGGAAGTATTAGCAGGTAATGTTACATTGTCTTCGTAGCCGTCTTTTCCTGGTTGTATCATCTGGAGGGGCAGGTATGCACGGATATCCAATGCTACCTCTTTTGCGCTGTTATTTTTGAGCACCAACGGAATTTGCGGACGATCTCCCACACTCAGGTAAGGTGGAATTTTAGCATCTATCTGCAGTGCGCTCTGGCACGACCAGGTGGCTTCTGTTCTGCCGGGTTTTCCATTCCAGGCAATACCTTCTGCGATGGCTCTAAAGGTGGTTGCCGCATCCGAGTTATAAAATTCCAGTGTAGCCGTACCCGTTTTATCAGTTTGCACCACCGGGTTCCAGTAAATGGTTTCCCGGAAGTCGTTGCGCTCTTTGGTTTCCGTAGTGGTATATTTTGGTGCATAAAACTTCCTCGCTACGGAGTACAGGGTGCTGCTGKCAGGCACATAGGTCGTATTATAATAGTCTTTGCTTAATCTTATTCTCATGGCTGCGCCATTCCCTTTTTTGGTGGTGATCACAATCACACCATTGGCAGCACGGGTGCCCCATATCGCAGTGGCTGCAACATCTTTGAATACTTCTATTGATGCAACATTTTCCGGATTAATGTCGGCTATCATCCCATCATAAGCTACCCCATCAATGATAAACAATGGCTGGTTGTTTCCGGTGAGAGAGGCATTGCCCCTGATACGAATGTTTTCACCGGCGCCAGGATTGGCCCACCTGTCTACCTGTAAGCCGGCTATTCTCCCCTCCAATAGCTGGTCTATTGGTTGTGGTGGCGCCATAAAATCATAGGCTTTTACACTTGTTACAGCACCAGCTATTACTTTTTTTCTTTGTAAACCATATCCCACCACCACTACTTCTTCCAGTCGTTTCTCGTCTTCCTCCATCCGTTGCTGTGCGGCATTCTCATTTTTAATTTCCTTGATCGCCTCCGTATATGCCTGTTTACGTGCTTCCGGTTTCATGCCGGGGTATTGTTTGAAGCGGACACTATCCTCCAATATTTTCTTTACGCGGATATTATTATGATCAAGACCATTTTGTTCAATCCGGATACTCGTCTTTTCCTTTCTGGCAGCTGATTTGCCAATAAGATAATAATGCGCCCGGGTATCCAGGTCTGCAAAAAAGAACTGCCCATCATCACCGGTATTCATTTGCACCGCTTTATTTTTTTCATCCATATTAATCAGAAAGACGGTGCCTTTCACCGGCTGCTGCTGATTGTTCAAAATGGTGCCACTCAACACGTAACCATTGTCTGGCAGGTATTTCAGGGCATTCCCACCTTCTACTTCCGGCAGATAACTAAAGTATCGGTAACCATGGGTGAGCATGACCAGATCGAGCGCAGGCCCTGCCTTAGGTTCGTCTTGCTTAAAATAAAATTGTGGCTCTTCTACCTTTCCGCTTAATTCAGAACTCATGAGCAACCAGGATAAAATGTGATCCTGCTTGTCATCTGCAAAAGACCAGAGCTTGTCGTCCATCACGGCCAGCGACAGATTAGATGGTAATGGAACTCCTTTGTCGTCCGTCGTTTTGAGGGTAAGCGTTACTTTTTCCCTGGGCAGATAAGTGGTTTTATCGGGTGTAATTTTCACCTGCAGCGTATGCTGTTTATTCAGAAATATCAGTCGTTCCGACAGGGGAACCTGATTTTCATCCGTGAGTGTAAAACGCGCAATACCAGCGGGGAACGCAGCCTGATCTATTTCAAACATTTGCGAACCTCTTTGCAGGGATAAACGGGTAGTAGCATAAACCGCATCTTTCGTACGGCCGGTCAGCGTTACCTGCTGTGGGCGACTGGCAAACACGTTCAGCAGCAGTTGCTCTTTCTTCCTCACTACATTCATCATTACACCATCTGCTGTAAATCCCGGAAACGCATACTGCTGCGTGATATACAACGGGGATGTAATTTTCACGGTATACTTTTCGCCTGCCTGCGGTGTGAACGTAAATTGTCCCATGCCGGCATGGTAAGCCTGAAAATCGGCCACCTTCTCTCCTGCCCTGTTCAGTACTTCTCCTTTCACATCCACTGGCTTTCCATGTTCATTGACCGCCCTGAAAGCAATATTACCTGCAAAACCCGCCAGCAGCGCACCTCCCTCAGGCAACAACTGCAAGTCTACTTTATTCAGCACAATAGGTATACTCCTGGAAATAGCTTCCACGTAAGATTCATAATTGATCGTCACATTCAATAAGCCATCAGTCGTATTCAGTTCCCGAGGCAGTTTAAACCGCAATTGCACTTTCCCTTCTTCGTTGGTGGTAGCCTGTTTCGTAGCCACCACTTTACCATCGAGCGATACCTTATAGTCCACTTTATAAGAACTGATGGGCTTATCAGACAGGTTACGTATGGAGTAGTCGGCTACTACTTCATCACCGGGACCATATCCTTTTTTGGGGAAGTCGAGTTTCATCAATACCCGTGGCGCTACCACCTTTTGGAGGGTGAGTTCCTTTACAAAAAAGGTGGTATCACTTTCGTTGCGCATCCAGGTAGTATAGGCTTTGAGCTTGTAGATACCTCCGGGTGCGTTGCTGTCGAACGTAAAAGAACCTTCTGCAAAACCATCTGTTACCTTATAATTTAATTTTCCGAGCTGGTTTCCGGAAGGGTCGAGTACTTCCACAAACACAATTTTGCTATAGGCTGTAGGCAGCTGGTTCTGGGCATTTACCAGGTATAGTTTAAAAAACAGGTTTTGTCCCGGTTGAAAAAACACATGACTGGTATGGATATAGATTTTCTCTTTGTATTTCGCATAATTGAACGACTGTCCCCAACAGGTACATGTCATCATGAGGTATATGCTGATGAAACTGATCATATTTTTCATAGTCTCAGAATTGAAGGGTTACATTAAAGCCATATGTTTTACTAGCAGGCAGATTGAAAAAATCCAATCCGGTGCTATTGGTCTGATCGAACAGTAGTTGCTCCGGATCTACGCCACTGTAGGGCGTCCACAGCATAATATTATTGACGTACGCGCTCAGGATTAATTTTTTCCGTTGGCGGTTAATCAGCCAGTCGTATGATAGCGTCAGTGTTTTCAGGCGGAGCCAGTCGGCCCGCTCCACGTAGTCTGCCGCTACTCCGGTGTAGCCGTATCTCACCCAACGATTTTGTTCCGTAGGTAATGCCGGGTTATAGAAATCTACAGGTGTGGTATTGGGCTTGTCGTTGATGGTTACACCGGGAAAAACATAGTTTTTCATTTTTCTGCCTTCGGCAGATGATGATGATCTGCCAAAATAATCGAGTACGGCTTGTGTACCGTTCCATCTTTCGCCTCCTTTTTTCCACTCGACAACGGTGAGCAGTGCCCATTTTTTCCAGCGCACGGCATTATTCAACTTCATCACAAAATCGGGGGTAGGATTGGCGATGATAGCAGGTGTACTGGCTACCAGCGGAAATCCATCGGGGCCAATTACACGATTACCGTTTGCATCTTTTTGCCAGGTGCTGCCGGTGATGACACCAATGGGCTCTCCTTCAATCAGCGCGGTGTGCACATCGCTAAAACCTGCGAGGGGCGTATAATTGGCGCCTTCACGCACCGCGGTTACCTTATTCCGGTAGGCATAAAACCCTACTACCTGTGTCGTTTTAATTTTCGCGTTTCTCTGTTGTAATTCCGGCACCTTCAATTCCAGGTCAATGCCCTGGGTCCGGTAGTCGCCCATGTTTTTCAGTACCCATGTTCCGTGGTCATAGATAGGGAACAGATCGTCTGTTACATTTTTTGTAAAGACGGAAGCGGTGAATTGCAGTAGCCATCTACTGATGATAATTGTGTTGCTCCAGCTACGGTTGCGTATTGGCTTCACGTGATCAAAGCTGCTGACCTCCTGCACTGGGAAATAACGGCCGGCACTGGCGGTATTGTATTGCAGCAGGTTGATGTAAGCCAATGACTGGCTAATGGGCAATTCTCTGTTAAACTCGCCGAAAGACGATTTAAAAGCCAGTACCCATCGCGGATAATCGAGGTTATAAACCAGGGATAGGTCGGCAGATGGCTGAAAATAATCCATGACAGCGGCGGTGTTGGATACGTAGGCTTTATTGCCCAATACCAGGTCTGCGTTCCAATTGTTTCGCCGGTACGTTTGCCGGTAGGTAGCTATCATTTCCTGCACGGTACGTTGATATTGGTAGTTCGTTGCGAGGGGTTGGTAATGAATAGCGGTATGAGCATCCGTAAAAATATATTGTGCGAGGAAGCCGCCGCTCCAGGCAGCGTTGCTATAAGGCAGGTTGGTGGAGGCTTCCAGTTGCAGCTGATAGCGCTGATCTGTTTTGTACCGGTTCAGGGGCTGGCCATCGGGAAAGTTGGCGGAGCCGGGTTGGTAGCCTTCGCGKTTGTTTTCTTTTTTATCGTCGTACGATTGTGTGATGACGTATTTTATATGCCCGTAGCTATTTCTTTCTATCAGCAGGCTGGCCTGTTGCCTGGTAGAGCGGAACAGGTGATGATTATTGTTCAGCAGGAAGTCGGGGTTATCGGCCATTTGGCTGTAGCTGCGTTGACGGTTACCCAACGTATATCCCTGTCCGTTATCAAAGCTGTTGGGGGTAAGCAGGGCCTGTTGATAGGTGTAGTTCAGGAATCCGTTTCTGTTGCTGTTGGAGAACTGGTCCTGGCTGTAGCTATATTTACCGAGCAGGTGCAGCCATTTAATTCTTGCGCCCAGGGAGGCATCCATACTTTTTCCGTAGTTATTATTTTCCCGGATAACGGTTTGTTCGCTGGTGTTGCCCAGGTTCATTCCGAATTCCAGGATGTTGACCTGGTTTTCGCGTAGGGTGGCTTTGAGATTAAAGGCCTGGGAAAACAGGGTGCCTGTTCTGAAGATATTATTCATATAGGCGATAGGGTTATGACCATTGCCGCTGTGGGCGGGGACCAATTTACAGTGGCTATCGTATAAATAAGGCAGCCCATCGTATTCCAGTGTTTGCCGGGAGGGGCCGTAGCTAAAAAGTTCATCGGTTTCGGGGCCTTGCCAGGCAAGGCTTCCCTGAATGGAGCGTCCCTGTACATATTCCGATTGGAGTGCGGGTTGCCGGCTTACTGTTTTCAGCGCAACAGTGGCGGAGTAGCTACCGGAGAGCACCAGGTCCGTTTTATAATCCGGGTACAGGCGTAATTCGTTGTTATGGATGTTTATTTTGCGAAGACGGGTATCTCTGCCAAACATTCTTTTCAGCAGCAGTACCTGATGCAACGGGGATGGCGGCAGTTTCACGCTGGTATCGGCAGTAATCAGTTGTTGGTAATCTTTTGAATAAACCGGTTGTACTTCCACCTGCTGGCCATTGCCAACAGGTGCCGGTTCGATAACCAACTTTGGATTATCACCTGGGTGCACCGGTTTTAACACCCATTTTTTTTGCGCAAAAATTGAAGCAGGAAAGAGCAACAGTATCAGTAAACATCTCACAGGGATATATTTTAATATTTATCAATATAGGATATAATTATAAGGTGAATAATGATTACCCGGAATCGGGATCGATGGTCCTATATCTTATATAATGGCTTTGTAAAATTCTAATAATCATAGCAATAGTTAATTTTGGTTACGTATCACGGGTAGATCTCCGGCGGCATGATGCACGGTGGGGAAAAATTCCATAAAGGATTAGAAAAAAAAATTTGTTTCTTTTCAAGCGGGAAAAAAAACGGAGATTTAGAAAGAATAACTCTAAAATTGTATCCCAGATAAAACCTATAAAAGTAAGGTTATGATAAAAAAATTATCCCTATTCGCTGTTGTGGTAGCATTTGCGGTATCCTGTAAAAAGGACAATAATAAGGCAGAAGACGGATCATTAGTGGGTTCCTGGCAATCCACGATACAATTTCAACATGGCAATGAATGGCCTGCCATTCCTACAGATAGCGTGCGTAAGGCTGGTAATTTCAGTTATGAATTGAGGAGCAATCATACCGGTACTTACAAGCGGGTGGTAATGCCCACTAATTTTCCTATTTCTACAGATCTGTTGTCCAGGTGGCAACCGGGAATGCCTATCGGTAGCGTATATACTCCGCAAGTACCTACTGTGCCAATAACGCTTTCTACTGAAACGGTAGCTATTATCTGGGAATTCAATAAAAAGGCGAATCAGCTGCTCATTATGAATAGTCAACGGCAGAAGCTGGAAACATGGAATCTGGCCACTGTTGGAGATCATCATCTTATCACGATTACCATGGAGCTCAACCTACCTCCTATCGTCAGCAGCGTACCGATTAAGCGACATGCCCGGTTGGTATTCATTAAAAAATAAACAACATACTGCGGTATTATTGCCAGATGAAAAAAGATACTTAACTTAAACGGTATTATTTCATCATTAAACCTCGGTATTACTATGAAACTGAAACAACTGACAGCAGTAGTCCTTTCTATGGGACTGTTATTTATGATTTCCTGTAAAGGGAAGCCGAAAGATGCAGACATCAAAGCCACGGTAGTTGCTGCACTGCAATCCACTCCCGGCATTACTGCTGACGTTAAAGATGGCGTAGTGACCCTTACTGGTACTGTTGCCTCTGAAGCCGACAAAGATGCCGCAGAAAATACGGCGAAAGTTGCGCAAGGTGTAAAGAGCGTTGTAAACAATGTTACGGTAACCCCTCCTGCTCCACCTACTCCGGCTCCTGTTGCCAATAACGCAGATGCAACGATGAAAACAGCGGTAGACGGTATTGTAAAAGATTTCCCTGGTATCACTGCTGATGTTAAAGACGGTGTGATTACTATTACCGGTGAGTCTAAAGCAGATCGTTGGAAAAAACTGAAAATGGCATTAGACGGATTGAAACCAAAGAAAGTTGACGCTTCCGGTTTGAAAATTAAATAATCTTCTTCCACTCTAAATACAACAATCATGGCATTACAGGACAAATACAAGGAGCTGATTGACGCGGCGAATGCTGCTGGTGTCAGTGGCCTGCAGGTAAATGAACAGGATGGTGTACTGCATATAGATGGGGAAGCTCCCAGCGGTGATGTAAAAGACAAGTTATGGGATATCTACGGAAAGATTGACCCTAACTTTCTCACCGGTGATGTAGTGATGAATATCAATGTAGCGACTGCGGTAGCAGGTGCTAAACTGAAGGTGACTACGGATGCTACCAACCTTAATATCCGTAAGGGTCCGGGCACAGATCAACCTATTGTCGGCAAAGCAGCACATAACGAAATTGTATCCCTGATGAGCAAGCAAAGCGATCAGTGGTGGCTTATCCGCACAGATGGCGGTGTAGAAGGATATGCTTCTACCACTTATCTGGCTCCGGTGGAGTAAGCATAAGGCTAAAAGCGTAAAGCACAAAGCTATTGTAGCGAATGATATAAGCGGAAGATAATTTAATACCCGCGCTAATCATTCGCTACAATAGCTTTGTGCTTTACGCTCTTTTACGGCAGCTCGTAAGTAAGTCCTACGGGGAGCATCACATCTCCTCTGTTATGAATATCGATGAAGAGTGTGATGGTGTCATTGGTGTTGGCTGTTAGAAAAACATATTTATCCAGCAGTCCTGAACGGGTGCTGAAGTGGTCTTTTAACAACGGCGGTTCGTAACCGGGGCTTAAAACAGTGCTGCGTTTTACGAGCATCAAATGCTCCTTACCTGCAGTGGTGAGGCCTGACAAATAATTCATTTCTTCGAGGATGCTTCTTTCTACATTCCCATTTTTAAGTTTGATTGGATTCGTACTAGCGTAACCGTAAGTACTGTCGGTTGCGGCAGACAGCTTCAGGAAAGCTTTCTGAGCATAGGATTGACGGACGATAGCCGTCGTCAGTAATACAGTAACAATAGTCACTGAACATCTAAGATGGCGCTTCATAGCAACGGTTTGATGAGGGTTTTAAAAACGTCTGTAATGCATACAACAAATACAACTAATAGCTCCAKGGTTCATCGTAAGGTTATTAAAGATAACGCAAAAAGCAGGAATTATTATCAGGATGATATAAATGATGTCAATTTTTCAAGTTAAAAAAAATAAGTAATATGCATTGCATACTACTATTAAAAACATATATCTTTGCAATACACAAAACGCATATTCACATTGCAAACTCCGACCATCATGAAAAGTTGTCGCCTTCTATTTCTGTTCATTTTATGGCTGGTGGCGGGTATGCCGGCACGTGCCCAAAGCGTCAAGAGCACAGACAAATTGTACCGGGAACTGGCAGCGAAAGATAGTCTCCTGTTTGACATTGCCTTTAACACTTGCAAGGTGGCCGACCTGCAGCAAGTCCTGTCAGCTGATTTCACCTTTTTCCATGACAATGGCTATGATGGGTTCACCACGGACCAAAGCGGCAGTAAATTCATTGGGAACGTAGAGCGATTTTGCGCCAATCGGGAAAACCGGATGCGCCGGGAGATTGAAAAAGGCAGTTTACAAACCTTTGCCATAGGAGAAAACGACGCCGTGCAAACAGGCGTACAGCGTTTATACCTGACGCTTAAAAATCAGCCGGAGCATTTAGTAGAGATTTCCAAATTCACGCGCAACTGGAAGAAAACCAAGAGCGGCTGGAAAATGACTCAGGAAACCGATTTCCTGGTGAAAACGCATTTTGATGATCCGGGACAGCGCTATGTACCGGCGCCCTATATTCCCTCAAGGGAGCCCTTGTACGCTACTATTGTGCAGATGGACAGCCTTTATTTCGACACCTACAATACCTGCAACCTTCAACGCATGGCAACGATGCTGGCAGATACCATTGAGTTTTACCACGACCGGACGGGGCTTTGTAGTTCCAAAGCAGAAGTCATTGCCAATACGAGAAAGAACATCTGCGGTAGAGTGACCCGGGAGCTGGTACCAGGCAGCGTTGAAGTATATGCTATTCCAAATTATGGCGCGCTGGAAATCGGCTATCACCGCTTTCATAATAAGTGGGAGCCAGTAGGCACGCCTTCCAGGGCCAGTAAATTTATTACGCTGTGGAAGCAGGAAGGCGATCAGTGGAAGATGTCGAGGGTGATTAGTTTGCACTAGCTTTTAGCCACTAGCTTTTAGCAGTTAGCAAAATGCAGCGAAGACCAACATAACATTATCTCCGCTGCATTTTGCTAACTGCTAAAAGCTAAAACAACTTTATATAATCTTCTATTTTGAATTGATGCTGTTTGGTAAAAGGCGTACTGGTATTGGCGAGGGAGTTAATCATCGGTACTTTAAAATTGCGATAACCCAGGCGCAGATCACACCAGGCTACCAGGTGCCATTGATTGGTATAGAATATGAGCCCTACTGGTTCAATTTCCCGATCCGTATAATTCCCTTTTGTATCCGTATAGCCGATTTTAAGGCAGCATTTGCGGGCGATTCCCTGTTGGATGGCAATGAGCCAGGCATGTTCAGATTGTTCGCGGGATACGGCAGCAGCGGCGATTGTTGGGGCCGTTATCGTCGCCGGATGATCGTAAGTAGCTAACACCGTTTTGATTTTTTGGAGGGCGCCTGTGCTGCTTTTGGCGGCCCGGCGGTCTGTGATGCGACTGGCCAGGGTTTGCAGTAGTAACAGCGCATTGGCTTCTTCACTACTGAACGACAGCGGTGGCAGTGCGTATTCTGCCGGCATACTATATCCCTGATTATTTGCGGTGTTAATGGGAATGCCTACTTTCTGAAGGGTGTTGACATCTCTGTAAATGGTGCGCAGGCTGATATCAAATTTTCCGGCCAATTTTCCGGCTGACATAACTTTCCCGGATTGCAATACGGTGAGTAGGCCCGTGAGTCGGTCTATTCTGTTCATGAGGTTAACATTTATCTATCAAAAGTAGCTTTTATCACTGCTATTGTGGAGCACTGAACAGCCTCCAGGCGCTCGACCGCACTGGTGCAATGAATTAATTTGAATATAGTTATTGTGGCTTATAACCTGCTTTTAAGGCTTCATCTACCTGTGCAGGAGTAAACGTTTCAAAGACGCTGAGCAGTTCGGGCAGGAAGGCGCTGAAGTTAGGGTAACGCTGACGGTTATGTTCGTATACTTTTATTTTTTCTTCGAGGGCAGGCATAAAAACAAAGTGGTAGGCGCCGATATGTAGTTGTCGCAGGGCATTCGCTTTCCTGGTATCTTTCATATACTCCGCAATGCGGATTTCCCCGAGCCTCACCAGGTGTTCAATTACGCAGGTTTCCCAGCTATAGATGTCCTGTAGATGCATTACGTTTTGCAGCGAGTCTGTAAACAGATGACTGTATTTCGCGATGGTACTTAGGTAAGGTGTGACATGGGGATTCACGAAAGAATGACCGAATTCATGCACAGCTAAAAATCTGGTGTGTTCAGGATTATCGAAGCCAAAGTGCTGGTAGTCTTCCAGCCGGGATTGTACTGGCAGCATAACGCTTGTACTCATGACCATGAAAGCCAGCTTTCCTTTAGGGGTCCCCACGCTGGGACCTACACCCCGGAAATMGCCTTCCACTGGTGCGATGGGCATAGTTGGATTCACCAGTACCGTGAAAGAAGGAACGATTTCACCATAGTACCGTTCCATGTATCCATCAATGCCGGGGGGAATATCCTTCTTAACTTCTTTCACAGCACCTTCATAAAAGCGRCGGTGGCGTTGCAAAAATTCACCTACATGTGCCTTTACATAAAACTGCTGCATATCGTGCAGAAAGGGTTTCAGGAGTGATAAAAGCGTATCATTTTCCGGGCTTTGTTTCATACCGCTGAGCGAATAGCGAAAGCCTGTATCCGGGAAAGGCCGGGTATACATCAGCACCTCCAGTATATAATCGTTGAACCTGTGCCGCTTGCGTAAGGTATCAAGTAATGCGGCGGCTTTAATACCGATGGCGGAATCTTTATAGGATTTAAATACCTCGAATGCGGCCTTCACCATGGGCTGATGTGCATTGCTGGTTTCGCGGTTGATGTATCCGTAATTTCCCAGTCGCTCTACTGCTATTCTTTCCAGAATATAGTAAGTTTCCACATTGGGGCTCCAGGTAACCGTTAGCCGGGGCTTTTGCTGAGAGAGCGCCGGCAGTGACAACAGCAGCAGACACGCGTATAACCAAATTCGCAACACCATGTTGATTACTTTTCACTGAAAATAATATCAAACGGGCGTTTTTCAGCATAATATTTTTGACTCGCTAACTTTGACGGCCCTACGAAAAGTGATAAAAAAAGCGGCTCATTTGAGCCGCTTTCTTATTTATTTTAGAGCATTTTATGCGTGTAACGCTGAATATAGGTAATCTTATTATTTTTCCTCAGGGTATCTGTAAGTGTGAGTTTGTTCTCGCTAACAGACCGGCTCCAGGTGTAGGTATCCATTACACTGCCATCAGGCATTGTTACAGTACGGCTCACCACTTCATTGGCTGAAAATGTCAGCACATTGGGAGCGTCTCCGCCCATCAGCCCATAATTAGACAATGGTTTCAGCAGATTAGGTGCGTTGTTGTAAGCATATTTTCTGACAAAGCTTAACTTGAATTCGCCGGTAGTTTGATCCGGGCGATATTCCTTTTCTTCCGTAACGTTATTATTTGTCCAGGTATATTCGAACTGCCGGTTGCTACGCTTGTCAGCTTCTACATGTACCACCTTTACCAGTTTATTGTTGTCGTATACCAAGGAATCATATTGTACATCGGCTTTACCAGGCTCGAATATGCGTACGATGTTATCGCCTGCATAACGAACCTCATACCTGGTTTTAGCGTCTCCTGCTTTGGAACTTTGCGAGGTTACTTTACTTACTTTCAGTTGGTCATATACCAGTTTGATCAATTGGTAATATGTTCCTTCTATTTCTTCCAAACTGCTAAAAGTTTTATCAGCATTGTAGGAGATCACCATACTATCTTTCACCACAGAGATGGCGCCGCTATTGCCATCCACCTCAGTGCCTATCACGCCGGTAATATACCATGCAGACATCGGCGGATCAACAATAATGGGATCAGATTTATCATTTTTTGTACAGCTACTCATAAAAATAGCGAGGGCGGTCATACCCAGGAGAATCTTTTTCATAGGTTTCAGGTTCGTATATAGGTAACGGTTAGAATTATGGCACGCAAGTTACGGTGAACAGGTTTGGTTTTACAGCGTAATTTTATCATGAAAAGTTCCTGCCATAGGCACATTCATGCTTTGGAAGATATTTCCTTTTTAATTTTTTTCCTTGCGCCCCTCTACTACTCCGTAAGGCCATAGAACTTTTTGTAGTACGCAAACTTCGCTGCCATTACTTTCCTGGTTTCCGGCAAGCCTTCAGCTTTGAGCTTTCTAAACAGGGGAAGTACGCGGTCTCCAAATTCTTCAAACGAGCCGCTGTGAGTGATCACATCTGTGAGATAACAGGTGGTTTCATCACATTGTTGCCAGTAGGCATCAATAGCCCGACAGGCGCCTTCCAACATCGTTTTATCATAACATTTTACCAGGCATCTGGCAGCGGCGGCAGATCTGTCGGGGTAGTTCATCAGCAGGTAAAAGAGGAAATACTTAATGTTGGTGAGGTCCTGTGGCGTTAGCAGCAGCGGCAATAGTGCCGGCCGGCCGGTAAATAACTCATCGTAGGCTGAGGCTTCCAGACGTTTGGTGGTGTGTTTTTCGATCAGCAGTTCCAGATAACTAATGGCTTCCCGTCCTGCTGCAAGGTCTGTTGCTGTAGTGTCGTTAAATAATTCTTCCAGTACAAGATGATTCATGGAGCAAATTTTATTGAACGGTTTCGTTGTTTATATTTGCAAATAAAGAACATTTTCGTCAAACAAACAACKAAACCGATATTAAAATACAACGAAACCGTTTTATATAATGAAGCCATTAGTCGCCTTAATTACCGCCTGGGACCAATACACAGCGCAAACCACCGCCCCCACTGTGGCGGATTTCTGCCAGCAATACCTCCAAAAAAATCCGACGGAGGCTCCTGCGGCAGCTATTCCGGGGCACCATGCCAATGGCGTACTGGCCGGCCTGGTGGGGCAAGCCAGCCAGCTGCATACCACTTACGCCCGGATGGCGATTAAAGAGATCCCGGACATAGAACTGGAATGGTTTTATTTATTAAACGTGATCCATATGAAAAAGGCGCCTAAAAAATCAGATGCGATCAGTCTGAGTCATATGGAGCAATCTACCGGCATCGATATCCTCAATCGCATGAAAAAGAAAGGACTGATTGCAGAAAAGGAAGACCCGGCAGATAAACGCGCCAGGTTAGTAAGTCTTACGGAGAAGGGCAAAGCCCTGATGGTACAAATAGGTTATTATCTCTATAAAGTTTCCTACCTGCTGTACCACGATATACAAGAGGAAGAAAAAAAGCAGCTCATCCAAATATTGGCGGCTACCGCAGCTAAACACGAACAAATTCGTCTGGCAAAAAAACACCAGCATATTGATGACATGATACAATCACTTTATGGGGAGCACGCGCTGAAATCGGTGCTCAGCGCGTTTAAAAAGGAAGTCAGGCAACAGGAAAAAGTACTTCGCAACACACCGGACCAGGACATTGATGCGCTGATTACTTCCTTTCATAAAGACTAATACTGATTTTTTCTGACCGCATAGGGGAAGTGGTAAATGACGTGCGTCCTATTAGAAAGTGACTCCCAAAAGCACTTTGATGATTGTATGAGGCACAACGATTTATTCAAACGCCCGCTACTAACGGGTTTAATGATCATATTAAGCATGACTGCAGCCGGACTGGTTTCTGCCCAAAGCAAGCCATATCCGCTGGTAAAGAAAGATACTTTGTCGCGCTCCGCTCCGCTTATTAATAAAGCACCACTCCATTTTATGGGTAATGGATCATCTTCCAACATTCGCCCGGCGCAGCAACATGATTATACCTATCATGATTATGCCCGTGAATATAGTACCGGCATCCGCTCTTCCGCCCGCAACAACCATTTCCGGTGGAACGATATCACGGCCGTTACAGAGATGGCATTAAGCGTGTATATTCTCTTCAGATAAATAAAAATACCCGACCGTAAGGCCGGGTATTACAGTGGTTACTTATTTTTTATGCCAACTCCCGGCGGGAAGCGGGACGCAACGCCCAGGACACCAACGCGATGGCCGCAAAAATCAAAGGCACGATGAATTTGGCAGCAGGATCGCTGGTGAATCCGTGAGAGGCGGCCGCACCTGTTAAGTCAAAGAAAGCGCCTGCATATGCCCATTCTTTCAGTCGCGGATAACGGGGAACCACGATCGCAATAGCCCCAGCTACTTTCCAGATACCCAGTATTACGCAGAAATAAACCGGATAGCCGAGGTGAGTCATGCCCTCTACCAGGGTAGCAGGACGAAGAATATCTCCGATACCACCTGTACCCAGTTGGAATACGATTAATGCGGTGGCAATCCAATACAGTGTGGTAGTGCGCCAGGAACTGTTAAAGTTGCTAAATACCGGTGCAAAATCGCGGCGGCTGGCTGGACGCAGCGCCCAGGACGCCAAGGTAATGCCCGCGAAAATAAAAGGCCCTATTGCAGCGGATGGATCACCTACTACCAGGTGGGAAGCAAAGGCAGTGGTGTATACAAAAAACAGCCCGGCATATACCCATTCTTTCAGCCGGGGAAAGCCTGGTATTAACAGGAGCAATACCCCTAACAATTTCCAGATACCCATGATAGTCAGCACGTATTCCGGAAAACCCAATTGTACAAATACAGTACGGACAAAAGTTATTTTTTGCAGGTCCCAGATAGCGCCTACGCCGGTTTCAAGTGCAATGATACCGGTGGTGAGCCAGAAAGCGGCCATACGGATACGGGAAGTGTTTACTGAAGTGGTAATGGTATTCATGGTGTTATGTTTTTATCTGATGTTGAATGACTGATTACACTACAATAAGTATCGACTTAATCCGAATTGGACACGTTTGGAGATTTTTTTTAAAAAAAAGTTTGCTTGGTTATTTTTTGGGTGATAACTGGTATTTCTCCGCATTAGATATTAGCTTAGCGCATAAAGACCCTATACATGAAAATTAAGCTGATCAGAAAATTCCTGGAATACGTATACAGTAACTATGTAGGCAACTTTTTAGGCTTTGTGGTGGCCATGATGTCCAGCCGGCTGGTATCTCATTACTTCACTACCCGCAGTATCAAAAACTTATGGGGACTGACCGCCCGTAAAACCGTTATCGATAAACATACCTATAGCAACCTGGAATGGGCGATTACCATTGTAATTGGGTTCATTGTGTTTGAAATTGTGTCCAAATGGTTCAGCAAAAAATTGCAACAGCTGCTGCCGAAGTATAAATTGACTAAGTGGCTGGTAGAAAAGGAGGAGAAAGAGAAGGAAGCTGCAAAGGCGGCTGTGGCGCCGGTTACAGTGGTGCAGGAGTAAAAGCAAAATCAAAATAAGTAGCTCCACCAACCAGCTGCTTGTTGAAGCTACTCTCCTTGTCAGTTTTATCACACTTTCACCATTCCCTCTAACCGGATCGCGATCTTTTTCAGTGTACTATTCCCCTTCCACTCCCCTAACATCTGAATAATATGCGGATGCTGAATACTGCTGTTATTCACTGACAACACCTCGCTATACATCTCCAGTAATTTCTTCAGGTCCTTTACCGGCGTTGGTCCGAAGCAGGCCAGAACAGCCGTCAGCATGGACTCCAGCGCTTCATTGTGTTGAGCACTTATCTGTAGCATGCTGCCCGCCATCAGGTCGCAGAAGCGTTTTACCGGCGCCCATTCAATGCTTTCCAGCTGCCCGATGATGTGCCCCAGTTGTGTGCTGTTGATCCGATGCGGCACCCGGCTGCTCCAATACGCGGCTGCAAATGCTCTGACAGTTTTCTCGGCATGCAACATACAGCAGGCCACAAACAGGCTGGTGATTTCATTGGGAGGCGTTTCCAGTTCATGTATGGCTTGTATGGCGCCCAATACCATCGATGTTTCTGCCACTTCATATCGCAGGGAATAAGTATGACAGGTTTTCGCTACTCTGGCCAGCAATACGGCGGAATTATTGGGCGTGAGCAGTAGGAGTCGTTGTATATCTGGTGTAGACATATAGAAATGCTGGCCTACTGCATTAAGATACTCCTGTATCAGTGGCGCGGGGCCTTTCAGCAGTTGTCCATTTGTATCCGGGAAACTGATTTCCATCACCGTTTCTTCCGACCAGTAGCGGTCATATGTGTGCGTTTCCCGGTTATACGCTCCGTAGGCTTCATAAGGACGGCGTCGCGCTTGCCAGGGGTATTGGCCCGTCAAAAGTACCAACGGTAAGCGGTTATACGAAAAGCCAGCGAAGGCCTCGTAGGCTGTTAACGGTGCTTTTGTAATGCCGGCTTGCATCCAGGCGGAAGGTGTCGCAAAGGGGCCCTGGGGTAATGCATCGGCATACAACAGAAACTCCAACAACCGCTGATACTCTCCTGCCGGCATAGTGGCCACCAGAGATTTAGCCACACTGGCATCTTCCAGGGCACAACGGGCAATAGCTACCTGCAGATCTAATTCATGAGGCGTTGCTCCCGCTGCTACGTATAGCTGTAAGCGTTGTATCAGCACCACCGGGTCCAGCCACGCAGGAGTATGGGTAAGCGTAGATAACAACGGTAGTGTATCCTTCTCCGTTAGCTTCTCTCCTGCCAGTATTAGTAGCTTTTTGTAAAGATGGAAAATTCCAGCCTCCTCAGCATGAGATTTCCAATTGCTCAATACGGGAATGTCTGCACGATTTCTCCACCAGTGTTTGGCGTGTTTAATAATATTCAGTTGTTCCGCATAGTCAGGACGGGTGTCGGCCATACTTTTGCCGTAGTTCAAAAAGAAGACAGCCAGCATCTGATCGAAGAAACCGGCCGTGGAAGGCAGCTGTTTCAAGATAGCGAAGGCACGTTGAAAAGCAGGATCAAGTTGTAACAAGACGTCGGTGGTGATGACATCCTGCAAGGCAATTAATACGGCAGGCAGCTGATCAATATGATAGCTTTCATGGCCCTCAAAAGCCTGGCTGGCGAGGAATACCAGTTCTTCGGGCCCGGATATTTCCGGGATCTGGTTATGCGGGCCTATCAACGGCAACAAGGAAATTTCTTCCGTTGCGGGCATGACGGCTATTGTTGCTGTTGCATCTAAAAATGGCTGCAGCAATTTCTGCGTTCCGGACAGCATGCTGTCTTTAAACAGCCCTAACTGCTCTTTTAGCGCCGTGTCGATATCTGCAGCATATTCAACAATCAGCTTCGCGGCTTTCGTTTGTACTTCTTCGTCTTTTACAACAAAGACCTGGCATAAGCCCTGACATATCGGGGAAACAGCTGCCGGATGCTTTTTACAAAGTTTATCCATCATCTGAATGGTTCCCACCAGAATAACTTTTTTGCCGGTGCCCGCCAATTGCGGCAGGTAGCCGACCAGGGCATTATAGTCGAAGGTGGGCTCCGATAGCAATGTTTTAAGCAAATTCAATGCAGTTCCTACGGCCTTGCTTTGCGGGGAGTCCAGTACCTGAAATAATATTGGCTGCAATGTCAGCAGCTCCGATTTAGTTGGCTGCAGGCTTATCAATAAATCCATCATCCAGCCTACGAGCAGCTTATTAAAATTGCGGTTAGCCGCCTTTAAGCAGGATTCCAGCAGCCGCATCCTATCGAGGGCGCCTTCTGCTGCGAGGCGCTTAAACACGCCGCGCCAGTTGGGTTCCTCTTCCCCATTCACGGTTTCTGTGACGTTGATCCAACGATCACTGAAATGAATATTAGAAGGGTATTCAAATAAATACCAGATGTGCTCAGATAATGTGATGGGATATTTAGACAGGATAGTGGTATCCAGACGGATATTCTTTTCTCCGGGGAAAATAGCCCGCAGAAGGCGGGTMACGATCATGGGTACGGTGAGGGTGAGCCATTTTTGCGTAGCCATCTCCATCATTCTTTCATAAGACAGCTGATAAGGCAACCGCTCTTTCTCCGCCAGTTCTGCCATCAATGAATCAAACCAGGGCGGCATGTACCAGACGGCTATTTTATCCAACATTCCGTTCCCTATAATAGGGGCAACAAAAGAGTTGGACTCCATCACGGCTTTGTCGCAACACGCAAAGGCAGCTGCCGCCAGTATATTCCACTGCGTCACCGTCGTCCTGCTGCTATATACATCTTGTCTTATTTGAATCACTTCTCCATAGTAGCTGGCCAGTTGCTTAATGGTGGGGGCCAGTGCTTTTCTTTCTGTTGCAGAAAGCTGTTGCAGGAACGGAATAATTTCCTGTTCCTGTTCTTTCTCAAGCATTTGCTGCAGTACTTCCGAATGGGTCATTACAGATGGATTAAAATAATTAAAAATGTTGGTCTGCTTTCTTTTTCACTGCCAGTATATGTTTACATGATCCCCGCTGGCCCTGGTTTTTAGCATACCAGGTGCAGGTACAACGTGCGTGATCATCTTCCAGTATAACCGTGTGCGTGATACCGGTACCGGCTACACGTGCTTCCACTTTGTTTGCTGTGGCGGATACAATGACTACTTTATCATCTTCCAGCAGTTGCAGCGCGTCTTTCATGCGGGGATTAAGGCTTAGGATGCGGCTGAGTTTAAAGGGTAACCGCCGGTAGAAGTAGCTGTATTCATCCAGGTCGTATCCCAACAGCCCCATGGCGGCGAGGCGGCCGGTGAGCTGGTCGATCTGCTCAAAATTAATTTGTTCTTTTACCGCCAGCAGGGTGGCGTTAAATTCCTGGTTCACATACCCATATTTATCAAGTGCCGTTACCAGTTCATCCGGTACGGTTGCTATCAGCGATTCCAATGCGGCGCCTTCACCAGAAAAGCCTCTCCAGGCTTCGCGGGACAGGGTAAGACTGAATCGCACACTTCCAAAATATAGCTGCCAGGTAGTACTTTGCATATCGGGATGCGCAAATACCTGCAGTTCATCTGCCAGTGGCAGCAAGGGTTCCAGCAATTTAAGCCGGTGTATACCGCCTATACAAATGGCATTTACGGCTTTTGCGGGGCTAAACAGGGGCCTGTTGCCCTGCTGCACCAGGTAATAATCTGCCTTCACATTTCCACCGGGAATGCTTTGGAATAATTGCAACAACTGTACTTTATTGAACCGGTGGGTAGCGTTGGCGGCCGACAGGAACAGTTGTACCGTTGTCAATCCCTTGATCCACTTTACCGGCAGCGGCACCTTCCGCTCCACGATTTTTGCTGCCGGCGTACTTTGCACACTGATTTCTTTCGCACCTACCGATAGCTGTAAGCGGTCGCTTCTTCCAATACCTCCCAGGGCATTGATCATGGGCTGGTTAAAGTCTACGTTTACAGTGCCGCTGGCAGGAAATGACCCACTATGGCCACCAGGTAACACATCCACCCGGGCGTATACACCAGCACAATGTGAAAACCCTTCAAAGCGTAGTTTGTCCGCACCAGCGGTGACGATCGGGTCTTTCAATAAAGATGCCTGCGCCGGCGTCAGCGTAAAATTGGCCTTCACCACATTGGACAAAGTAATCAGGCAACGGGCAGTAATATAGGATTGCTCCAGACTTCCGTGAAAAAACTCCGGCGACTGTAACTTCTCTATTTCATTGTAGCCTGCCAGCTGTAATTGGGGAGCAGGCCCTATGCGATGAAGTACAGAAGCTGTGGGATAACAATAAGTAATATTATCAGACATGATGATTGCTGCTTATCTGAAAAAAGCGAAGCTACGTTTTTTACTTCAGGCATGATAAATAGCGTGGGGTATTCTCACAAAAACTAAAAATTAAATATTATATTGGTTATAAAATATCCCTATCATGTTGTTGCCGAAACCTATATTGACTGCTTTCATGGTAGTACTGCTTGCTATCAGTATTTCGTCTGTAAAGGCCCAACAGCTGCCTCATCTTCCAGGTGACTCTGAACTGCGAGTAAAAGAAGACTACGCAAAATATGAACAGCTGGTCACAGAAGTGGCCGACTGGCTGGAAGAAACGGATCTTGACAAACAAAAAGAAGTACGACGCGAGGCCGGCCGGTTTATTTTCACGTGGGTATCTGGTTCTCCTACCGTGAATGTCCCCGTGTCCGATTATCTCTTTAAACTGGTAGACAACAATCCGCATCTTACCGTCATTTATATGGCGAGATATGCCAGTTATTGTATTGTCAACAAATCCTACCAGGATCACATTGCACCTATCAAAGCCGGGCTCATCGCCATTTCCAGAGTTTATCAGAAAGGCCTCGGTTTGACTAAAAATAAGGCAATGAATAAACTTCAGAAGGTTATTGATCAAAATAAACTGGATAATTATATCAAAGAAAATATATGGCCTGCTGTCTATTAATATATGTTACATGACCAATAGCTTTGTTGACGAAATGCCGGGGAAAACGCACCTCTTATAAACAAGAAAAAATCGGGATGGCTCCCGATTTTCTGCTGTATGCGCTTGAATAAATATCTCCCTTACTTACCCGCTACCTCTTTTGCAGCCTGCAGAATCACTGCTGCTACCTTTTGTGGTTGTGAGATATAAACAGCATGGCTGCCCTTGATCTCGGTAATTTTAGTATTAGCGCGTTTATACATCTTACGTTGAATATCGGGTTGAATACTTTTATCTTCTGTAGCTACGATACCATAGGTGGGTTTGTGTCTCCAGGCGGCATCTGTAATCGGGGTAACGAAACATTTGCCATAAAAAGAACCCTGGGAGGCATACATAAATGCTGCTTCTTCTTTACTCACATCCCCGCAAAAGCCTGCATGGAATTTAGCTTGATCATAATAAACGATTCCTTGATCATTAGCAGGCAATACACCGTTCTCAGGTGCTGGGGGCATCGTCTGGAACCATTGTAAAGCCGTTTCATTATTATCTGGCTGGAAGGCGGCGATATATACCAATCCGGCTACTTTTGGATGATTGCCGGCCTGGGTAATCACCGCACCGCCCCAGGAGTGGCCAGCCAGGATTACAGGACCATCCTGTGCATCCAATATCAGTTTGGTGGCAGCTACATCATCTTCCAGGGAAGTTAGCGGATTCTGAACAATTGTTACATGGTATCCTTGTTTGGTCAGCGCTTCATAAACGCCTTTGTAGCCTGAACCATCAGCGAAGGCGCCATGTACTAATACTACATTTTTTACAGTTTGCGCATGAGCAGTCATGCCAAAAAGAACAGCGATGATGGCGATGATGCCATTTCTTAATGCGGAGCGTAATGTTTGCTTTTTCATATTTATTGTTGTTGAGGTTTTTTGTTTGAATCAACAATACAAAGGTGCGATGAAAAGCAGGCTGCGGTAGTGAGCACATTACCCGGTTAATTGTAACTATTTCCCTTTTTTATTTTCTCCCGGCGTATTTCTGAAATCCGAAGGGGCTATTCCTGTATTTTTTTTGAAGAAGTTAGAGAAGTAGGATACATCTTCAAATCCAAGTTCAAATGTGATGTGCTTGATGGATTTATCTGTATAATATAAAAGTCGTTTAGCCTCCACCGTGATGCGGTCCTGGATAATCTGCGAAGGCGTTTTTTGATGATAGATAGCAAAAAGATTGGATAATGTTTTGGGCGATTTACAAAGCAGTCCGGCGTAAAAGCTAACGGAATGTTCTGACTTAAAGTTGGCTTCTACCAGCAGGTTAAATTTTCGAATGATGTGGAATCGTTCGTCCTGCTGCAGTTTTTTGGTGGGTACATAGCCTGCCTTTGCCAACTGGGTTACATAGATGATCAGTCGCTTCAACAACACCAACAGCATTTCATTCTGAATGTGATCGGATGTTCTGAACTCCTCTATAAAAATGTGCGATAGCAACTCCAGCTTCTGCTGCGACTGCTCATTCAGCTTTACGAACATGTGATCTGTACTGCTGAACAGGAATCCCACACAACTGACTTCGCTATCGTGGTCTATAATGCAATAGAATTCCCGGTTAAACTGCCAGGCGATGAGCTTCTCTGCATTTTCGAAACTGAAAGACTGGTTAAATAATAGTGTTAATAGTGAATTAGCTGGGAATTCATGGGCTGTTCCATCTATGGTGACCGTTTGACTTTCTCCGGGGTTCCATACAATCGTAAAATATTTGTTGAACCGGTCTTTGGAAAACACCATCCTGTCGAAACCTGCTTCACCTTTGAACAGTAACAATTCCCCACCTGTGCTTTCCGCCTTTAGTTTGAGATTCATAGGGTAGATTTAGTGCATGGTAATTTACAACATTGGTCGCACTATCTGATCTTTTACCATACAACAGGGGTAAACAGCCGAAGGCCCCATATACCATCACTGATAAATGGGGCCCTGACAAAGCGGACAATAATTATTTGTTAGACAGTTCGGTGGCTGCCCGCGCAATAACGGCGGCCACTTTCTCTGGCTGTGACACATATACCGCGTGGCTACCCTGTATTTCTGTTACCACGGTATCTGAGCGTTTGTACATGTTACGTTGAATATCGGGATGGATGCTTTTGTCTTCTGTAGCTACGATACCATAAGTAGGTTTGTTTCTCCAGGCAGCGGAGGTAATCGGGGTAACAAAGCATTCGCCATAAAATGCACCTTGGGAAGCATACATGAAAGCGGCATCTTCTTTCGTCAGATCCCCGCAAAAGCCTGCGTGGTATTTTGCTTCGTCATAATAAACAATGCCTTTTTCATTCGGAGGTAATACGCCATTTTCCGGTGCTGGTTGAGCCGTCTGGAACCATTGCAGCGCTGTTTCGCTATTATCCGGCTGGAAGGCGGCGATATATACGAGGCCTGCTACATTCGGATGGTTACCTGCTTCTGTGATTACAGCGCCGCCCCAGGAGTGTCCTGCCAGAATTGCCGGACCATCCTGTGCATCCAATGCCACCTGCGTAGCCGTTACATCGTCTTTCAGGGAAGTCAGCGGATTTTGAACAACGGTTACCTTATACCCTTGTTGGGTAAGGGTTTCATATACACCTTTGTAGCCTGAACCATCTGCGAAGGCGCCATGTACCAATACTATGTTTTTTACTGCGGGGGTATTTGATTGATTTTTCATTTTGTAAGATTTTAAAGTTTTGTTTAGGATTACGATACAAAGGTGCGCCGAATAACAGCGGCAGATAGTGAGGGGATTACCCGATAAGTTGAGATAATTTCCCTATCTTGAATTTTCACCATTCCGTTGTACCATGCACGTTACTGCACAAAAAAGCCTACATGTACTGCTGTTCCGCCCCCGCTTACGCTGTCATCGGTCTCCTTCATAAAATATAATTTCTATATATAAGAGGAAAAAATCAACCATTGGATTACTTTATGTGTTATACTTCGAAGTACCTGGTATATGGCCATCAACTGTGACTAAACGTATTTATCAATGAAAAGCAAACTGTTCTTCCTACTTCTTTCGCTGTTATTTTATCACTACGCCGATGCACAAACGGCGCCCGGTTTCAAAGAGTTGCTGGACAGCGCCATGGTGCGGGATGCAGATCTCAAAGCCCAGCTTACCAAAAACAAACTCACTGTATTGGATCAGCACAAGCTGAAAGATGCCTATCTGCCTACGCTGGAAGTTGGTGGCATGGCGGGTTACCTCAATGCCACTGCACGCGTTATTTCTCCGGAACTGAACCTGCAACCGTTTCTGACCATCCCGGAGGGGAAATACAACAACAATATCAATGTATCCGGGTTTTCCGGTATTGCCAAGGCCGATGCCAAAATGCTGTTGTACGCTGGTGGAAAAATTAAGCAACTCAATAAAGCGCTGGAAGAAAAGAGGCAGTCGGAAAATATCCTGCTGGAAAAAACATCCGATGAGGTAGCTGCCGTTATTTCCAGGGCATATGACCAACTGGCCCTGGTGCACCAGTCTAAAAAAGTGCTGGATGAGGCCAAAAGGCGGCTGGACGCCAATCGTAAAACGGCTGACAAAGCATTGGGATATGGGCTGATCACTCCATATGACCATAAAAAAATAGAACTGGCACAGGCAACGCTTGATGCCAAAGTAGCCGAATATGAAGGGAAAAAAGAATTGCTGCTTACCCAGCTGGAAGTGCTGACGGATATCTCCAAGGAGCGGCTACGCCTCATTGAGCCGGTATTAACTGCTGTAGTAATTCCTACTGCACAGAAAACCATCGAACAACGGGCTGAAATCCGGGCGCTGGAGCATGGCATTAGTGCCTCCGGATATAAAATAAAAGCCGAACAAACCTGGTGGATTCCTAAAGTGCAACTGCAGGCTTCTACTTATTATATCGGCTTGTATGGCACCAGGATTAAGTCGTCTGATAATATCATCCCTCCGATTCCTGCTATCGGCTATCCTGGCCGTAAGCTGGACTGGCGGCCTACTAATCTGAATATATTCCCATTGCTGACAGCGGGCGTAGGTTTTAAATGGGAAATCTTTGATGGCAGAGAGGGTAAACATGCCATTGAAACCGCCCGAATTGACCAGGAGCTGCTGCAAAATCAGAAATACGACGCGTTGCGGAAGCTTACCCTGAACCAGGCCAACAACCAGTCCAACTATGATATTGCCAATGCGCAGATTGCGCTCAAGCAGAAAGAGAAAGAGTTGGCCAGAAACGCGCTGGTACAAGCCGAAAAAGAGTTCAGGTATGGCGTGTCTAAATCTACTGAACTGATTGCTGCTGAGAACGATCTTGAATCGGCCGAGCTGGAATACCAGAATGCGATCTTTAACCAGCGCAGGGCTGCTATTGAAGTGATGCGATCTACCCAGGAGCTGGACATTAACAAACTGTATTGAGGCAGGGGTACCTGCACCCATTACTTAAATTAATTACAATAAGATGAAAGTAACTACCTGCATATTCATCAGCTGTTCACTGGCACTGGCCAGCTGTTCTTCCAAAAAACAAAAGGCCGACCGCTTTGAAGGAAAGGCAAAAAAAGACCTGGTATCTTTTGCCCCGAAGGTAACCGGCCGGATTTTGAATATCTACGCAAAAGAAGGCCAGACAGTAAAGAAAGGCGATACCCTTGCCCTACTGGATGTACCGGAGGTTTCCGCTAAAATAGCGCAAGCACAGGGGGCTGTAAGCGCTGCCACCGCGCAGGAACAGATGGCTCGCAATGGCGCCACCGCTGACCAGATGAAACAGTTGCAGGCCAAATACAAAGGCCTGAAAGAACAATATGATTTCGCACAAAAATCATTCACGCGGGCCAGTAATATGTTCAACGACAGCCTGATGTCGCCACAGGCATACGATGAAATTTACGCCAAACTGCAAGGCGCCAAAGCCCAGTACGATGCGGTAGTAGCCGAACTGGATGATGTAAAGAAAGGTACCCGCGTAGAGAAGGTGAACATGGCTGCCGGTCAGGCATCACAAGCCCGGGGCGCTTTACAGGAAGCCAATGTGGCTTACTCAGAACGATACGTGATTGCTACCAACGATATGGAAATAGAAACCATTAGCCTCAATCCCGGTGAACTGGCGACCGCCGGTTTTGCCTTGTTCAACGGTTACATTCCTGGCAGTACCTGGTTCCGGTTCACTATCCCGGAAAGTAAGATTGCCGCCTATAAAAAAGACCAGGACGTAAAGATGGAGGTGCTTTATAACCACGAAGTGCTGGATGGCAATATCATTTATATCAAACAACTGAATCGCTATGCCGATATCAGTACCGCCTTCCCTGATTACCAGCCACAGGATGCCATTTATGAGATCAAAGTACAACCCAAAGATCCTGGCAAGGTCAAAGATGTACTGGTAAACGMAAGTGTTATACTGAAATAATCAGGTATGAAAGAATTTTTCCGATTGTTGAAACGAGAGTTTAAAATGTTTCTGGGTAATTCCACCCTGCGTACCGTCTTTTTCCTGGCGCCGGTGCTATATGCCACGCTCATCGGATTTGTATATCAAAGCGGGAAAGTAGAAAATATACCCGTTATCGTTATAGACAAGGATAATACGCCACTATCGAACCAGCTGGTGGAAATGTTGGGCGACAATAAAAGTATTAAAATACTTAAAACACTGCAGGAGCCGGGTAATATCAATGATGAAGTGATTAGAAAAGAAGCGGCCGCTGTAGTGATGATTCCTTCCCGGTTTGAGGCCGAAGTATTCCAGAAAAGATACCCGGAAGTAAATGTATACGTCAACACCAGTAATGTATTGACCGCCAACTTTGCCTCCAAGGCCTTACAACTCACTATTGGTACTTTTTCTGCCGGTGTTTCGATTAAAGGATTACAGAAGATGGGAATGCCTGCTGTGAGAGCTGCCACGCAATATGAGCCGTTTAAAACGAATTACATCACGCTTTTCAATACCACCAGCAACTACCTGATATTTATGTGGCCGGCCATGCTGGCGGTAGTACTCCAGCAGGTAATACTGCTGGCCATGGCGATCAGCTTTGCGGCGGAGTTTCAGCGTGGGTCCTTCACTACTGAATATGTTGGTATGCGGCGTTGGGCATTTCCGATTATGCTGATTAAGGTCATTCCTATATGGCTCTTCTCTATTCTCATTGTATGTATTTATTATGGGATGCACATCTTTTTCAATGTGCCGCTGCCGCAGGGGATTTTGAACTTCATATGGCTGACAGCGGTTTTTGTGGGTTCCGTATCTTTTATGGGGGTATTTGTGAGCATCCTGCTGCCCGATGCGCTGAAGGCTACACAGGTACTGATGGTGATTGCCTCGCCGGCATTCATTATCAGTGGCTTTACATGGCCCCTCAGTGCGATGCCCGTTTTTGTGCAGTTCCTGGCGAACATTATTCCGCTGACTCCTTTCCTGCAGGCTTTTAAGATTTTGCTGATACAGAAAGGTTCTGTGGAACTAACGTACCCTTATCTCCGGCATCTGAGCATATTGCTGATTATTTATGCGGTACTAGGCTGGCTGGCGTTGAAGATAAAACTGTGGTATTTGTTCAGAAATGCAAAAGCTTAAGCGGTTATTATCTTTCAACATAAATAGCAAAGGTGTCACGCTTTACGTGACACCTTTGCTATTTATTCTTCTGTCCAAACGGCCAGTTCATAGCCGTCGGGGTCGGCGAATTGAAACCGTTTACCACCGGGGAAAGTGAAAACATCTTTCACAATAGTACCTCCTGCTGCTACTACCTTTTCTTTAGTAGCTTCCAGATCGTCGGAATAAAGCACCACTAAAATGGAGCCTTTCACTGGTTTTCCTTTCATGAAGCCACCATCTACATAGTCGCCTCCAAACGCCGTATAGTCGGGACCGTAGTCTACGAATTTCCAGCCAAAGCTATTGGTGTAAAATTCCTTTGCGCGGTTAATGTCTTCGGAAAGAAATTCAATGTACTGCACCTGGTGATGCTTGTACTTGCTGTTACCGGGGGTGTTTGCCATAAAAAGATATGATATTTTATCTGGAAGATAGGGAATAAGATTTGTATTCGGGTGGTGACTACAAAAGTTAACATCTCTCTAACGCCTCTAAATATCCGATGGTTGTTGCGACATCATTTTATAACCGCATCGCCTCCGTTATGGTATGTTTTTGTTGAACCTGACCAGGACTATTGCCGCAAGTGCAAAAGCCATGATGCCTGCTACCAGCAGTGGCGATACCGGAACAGGTGGCAGCATATATAGTATCCAGCCATTGAGCAATACCAATATGGCGAGGATGATTTTACCGGGCCATTCTTCCTTGCGGTATATGGTTTTATAATTTCGTTTATAGCTCCGTATAGTCATTTCCGTTAACCTGGCAGACAATCCCTCCGGACAGTTATCCAGTCCCTTTTCTGCCATCACCGGAGCCAACGGATCTGTGTTTACTTTTTTACGTATACTCATAGCAAATCATTCACTTCTTTAGGTAATAGTAATTCTAATGCCGTTTTCATACTTTTCCGGCCCCTTAGCAACCGCATCTTCACTGCCGATTTTTTCAACGCCAGTATCCCGGCAATTTCTGTAATATCTTTTTCTCCCAGATAGTAGAGTGTTATCACCACACGTTCTTCTTCTGTTAATTGGCGAAGCGCCAGTGTGATATAACGTTGACGATCTGCCTGCACCAAAGTTCCGGCACCTGCTGTTTCCGCTGGCACGTCTTCCAGCGGCAACGTACCTATTTTGCGGGTATGCACTTTTGTAACAGCGGTATTGTATACAATACGGTATAGCCAGGTAGAAAACTTTGCCGCTTTCCGGAAATCGCCCAATGCACTAAACGCCTTTACAAAGGCATCCTGTACCACTTCTTCCGCATCCTCGTTATTCATCACTATATTTCTGGCAATGGTGTATGCCAGGTCCTTATAGGTGCTCACGAGGTATTCAAACCCTTTCCGGTTACCCTGAATGGCCTGTTGTAAATAGTAGTCGTCCCCGTTGTGTTTGCGATTAAATAACATTTGCTGTTGGGCTTTGCCTGGCTGGTAATTCTAACTTAGACTATTTTTTCAGAAACCGGTCACAAAATGTGACCACATTCCTTTTTTGCAGGTCTTACTTCCGATTACAAAATATCAGACATCATGCAAGCCACCTCCGCAGCCTTCTTCATCGCCTTATCACTGGCCATTTTTGGCGTTAGTTATTATTACTTTACTACCCGTCATAAAGAAAGAATGGCCCTTATTGAAAAAGGCCTGCCGGCAGATTTTTTTAAAGGGAGTTCCAACTTTACGCCCCTGTTATTAACCCTGGGAATAGTAAGTATCTGTATTGCACTGGGCATGGTAGCAGGCATTATCATCAGACCTGATCCGTTGATCCCATTCATGCTGGGTAGCATCTTTTTTATATTTCTGTTCACCGGCCTGGGCTTACTGCTGTCGTATGCGCTGTTGAAACGTTCTTCTAACAAAGAAGAAGATGTAGCTGAATAACGTCTCCCCTGCTTTCATTTCACCCAAAAATCACATAAATGAAAATTTCATTTACGGGCTTCCTATGCCTGCTCCTAACGCTTTGCTTACCAGAAACAGCTGATGGACAAGATAACACCACATTATTTGACTCCTTACTCACTGCTGCTTTTCCGCCGAATGAGCCTGGCGCCGTGGTACTCATTGCCCGCGACCAGGAGGTTATTTACCGGAGAGCATTGGGCAAGGCCAACCTGGAGCTAAATGTGGACATGCAAATGGATCATGTGTTTCGTCTCGGTTCTGTTACCAAACAGTTTACGGCCTGCGCTATTCTCAGGCTTGCACAGGAAGGCAAATTATCGTTGCATGATCCCGTCAGCAAATTTATCCCGGACTATCCCCGCGGCGCCGACATCCATATTGAACAACTACTCGCACACACGGCAGGTGTAAAGAACTATACGGGTTTGAGCAGGTTCACAAGGGAACAGCAACGACAGGATCTATCGCCGCAGGAATTAGTGGGGCTTTTCAGGAACGAACCACTGGACTTTGAACCCGGTACTACCTTTCGTTACAGCAACTCAGGATATGTGCTGCTGGGCTATATCATAGCGCAGATCACCCGGAAATCCTATGCCGCCTATGTGAACGACACTTTCTTTCAACCCCTGGGCATGACCCACTCATTTTATGACAACACCGCCAGCATCATCTCCCAAAGAATACCCGGTTATAAATATACTGACCACCATTACGAAAATGTCGGCTTCCTCAGCATGACATTACCTTATGCCGCCGGAGCCCTGTTATCTGATGCAGATGACCTGCTAAAATGGTATCTGGCCCTGATGAACGGAAAGGTGGTGACTTCCCCTATCCTGGAAAAAGCATTTAGTTCCTGCAGGCTTCCCAATGGCACGTTAACCGGCTATGGCTATGGATGGGCCATCGGAAATGTACAGGGCAGCCACAGTATTAAACATACCGGCATCGTCAACGGATTTGTCACCTATGTGGTGTATCTGCCGGATGAAAAACTATTCGCCGCTATGCTGGTAAACCGGGAGAATGCCCCTGATCCCGACATCCTGACCTCCCGGATGCTGGCTATTTTGCTGCATAAACCGTACGACTATACGGAAATCCATCTCACGGAAAATGAGCGCTCCGCCTATCAGCACACCTATTTGCTGGAAGATGGAACAAAGAAAACAGTGGTCTGTCAGGATGAGGATTTAATGTACTATACGCCAGGCGCTTTAAAGGCCCGGCTGATCCCTCTGGGAAACGACTTATTCCGTATTGATGGGAGTCTTACCAATCTCCGTTTTAAACGGAACCCACAACAACAGGTGATCAGCTTTATAGAGGAAGGTACAGGCCTCCCGGTAGGCGGCACTGCTAACCATGACCGGGTACGGGCCTTCAGGAGGATGCCGGTATCTTCGAAACAGCTACGGGTTTATACAGGCAAGTATCAATTTAATCCTGGGCCTGTTTTTGAGGTAAAGCTGGAAGATGGTCGCCTCTATGGGCAGGTGGGGAACGATAAAAAGGAATTGGTGCCTTATGAAGCACATCGTTTTTTTGCGAAGGATTTGGATGCTGTTATTATTTTTAACCTTGATGCGCAACAACATGTTACGGGCCTCACCAAACTACAAAATGGCGAAATGAAGGCTGTGACTTTAAATAATGCTCATTAATACTATTCCCGCTTCACCCTTTTTGACCTTCTGTTTGTCTATAGTACAGCAATATTGTCATCAATCATCAGCCATTATCAAATAAGTGTATGAAAGTTCACCAATTTAAAATGTCTTGTCTCGCACTGGCTGCCGCCATAGCACTGCCATCCTGTACGTTTTTCAAAACCCCGGAAGCACGGTTGCCACGTAAGCTGCMTGTTAAACTCGTCAGCATTGCGCCTGAGAGACTGGGGCTGCGTGTAGAGGGAGTATACTACAATGCCAACGACTATGGTTTCACCTTTACCGGCGGAGAACTGGATCTGAAGGTAGACTCGTTCTATCTGGGGCATGTGAAAATAGATACTGTGATGACGGTACCTGCCCATGCCATGTTCACCGTGCCGGTTATAGTAGAACCTGATTTTGAGAAATTCAGTAACAGCAATGTGAATGTAAACGATTCTGTGATAGTGTCATTCTCGGGTACTATGAATGGTAAGGCCAAAGGCATCGCTAAAAAAATCAATATTAGCTATCAGGGCAAACATATGCTGGATATCACTATGTAACTCAAATCAGAAAGCTGACATACTTAAAAGACAAAGGACGTCGCAGATTTTGCGACGTCCTTTGTCTTTTATCTTATTTACTCCCGCCAGCGTAACGGCGGTTGATTAGAAATTCCTACATTCGCGCGAAACAGATTACAGCAATATTATCTATGAATATTTCTTTTGACCTGGATGACACGCTGATACCGGGTGTTAAACGATTTCCGGTAGAACAAAGAACCATATGGCAAAAACTCTTTAGCCGGGAATGCCTGAGACTCGGCACTGTTGGGCTGATGAAGAGACTGCGGCAGGAAAATCACCAGGTGCATATATACACCACGTCTTACCGATCCCCTTTTTATATCAGGAAGCTATTCTTCAGTTATGGTATTCACGTGCATAAAATCATCAACAAATCCGTTCATGATAAAACGCTGGGACAGCGCGCTGGCGCTATCTCCAAATACCCTCCGGCATTCGGTATCGACTGGCATATTGATGATTCGCCAGGTGTGGCCATAGAGGGCACACGCTATCATTTCCAGACAATTATAATTGCTGAAAATGATATGAAATGGACCGAAACAATTTTAACACACTTGCGGTAAAGAGCAGCACAGACATGGCTCCGCCGTGGCTGACACGGATCTGCCATGCCAGTCGCAGGACTCCCTGCATACAATACTTTATCAGTAAAGTGTATCAAAAAAACACCATACCAGTATCGTTATTGCCGTATCCGGCAAACGATCTGATTCCAGGCAGGAGCAGCGTATTATGCTTTTTTCTCCTGTCTTGCGTGCTTCTGCAGACTAACGTTCTCGCAAATCGCATATACTGCGTAGAAGAACATCAGTGTGAAGATGGTGTACTTGCTGGTATTTGCTCTGTTAACAACAGCATAGATGGTAATCCCTGCGAGGCAGAGCATCATTCTGCTGATCATTGCACCGTAGACGCGAAGCATAAAAATGCTATTGCTTTCAGCTGCTATACCTTTGCGGCTCATGTTGTAAGTAAACGCCGAAAGTGAAGCCAGTGCAAGGTTTCCGAAGAGTAGTACATTGTGATGTACTCCATTGTCCAACATCCAGTTCTTAAATAAAAATAATGCGCCAGTCAATAAAATAAATACGCTAATGGCTCTAAAGTAGAATCTATCCCACATTTCTGCTTCTATCGTTTGATAATGAGGGCGCAAAGGTAAGGCTCAAATTGATACTGGCAAAATGAATCGTTATAAAAATTGTATTTATCAGGATAATCGATTAGTTTGACGGCTGATCAATCTTTTATTAAATAAATAAATTATATAGTTTCGCAGCATGTTAACAGTAGAGAAAATTGGTGGCACATCTATGAGTGCCCTAAAAGATGTAATCGACAATATCATTTATTACGGGCGTACCGGCGATGAGTTATACAATCGTGTTTTCATTGTTTCTGCTTTTTCCGGCGTTACAAATCTGCTACTAGAGAATAAAAAAACGAAAGCCCCGGGCGCTTATCATCAATTTGCCACTGGAGGCGACTATCATCAGGCACTTGCCTCTGTAAGGATTCATCTGAAAGAACTGAATGCTTATTATGCACCGCTTGCACTCAATGTAGCTGCTGCTGATGAAGTAACAGATGGTATTATTGACCGGGTGCTGATATATCTTGACAGCGCCAACACCATGCTGGCCTCCGGATATCTGAATGAAGGTATTTTGCTGGCAGTAAGGGAGATCCTGGCGTCTGTAGGTGAAAGTCATTCTGCTTTTGTGTTGACCAACATCCTGCAAAACAAGGGACTTAACGTAGCACTGGCAGACCTCAGCGGTTTGGGTGATGGTCGCTCGCTGACAATTGATGAACGCATCAGAGAAGAATTTGAGCGCATCAATCTTAAAAACTGTTTGTGTATTGCTACAGGATATGTAAAAGGAACGGAAGGGATCATGCGGGAATTTGATCGCGGCTATTCCGAAGTAACTTTCAGCAGAATCGCGGAACTCCTCCGCCCGGAAGAAGCGATTATACATAAAGAATATCATTTGTCCACCGCCGATCCGGCGCTGGTAGGCATAGAAAATGTAAAGCCCGTTGGCTATACCAACTATGATATTGCAGATCAACTGGCGGATGTAGGGATGGAAGCTATTCACCCTAAAGCTGCGAAGCCGCTGGAGATTGCATTGATCAATCTTCGGATTAAAAATACTTTTGAACCGGAACATCCCGGCACATTGATTACTAAAAATTATGTTTCCGAACATAAACGAGTGGAAGTAATCACTGGTTCGAACCAGCAATTGCTCATCGACATTTACGATCCGCTTATGGTAGGCGCCGTGGGAAGCGATCTTGATATCATGCAGGTATTTGCCCGCTATGGTGTCAGCTATACCTTTAAGGCCACCAGCGCCAACAGTATCAGCATCGTTATCTGGGAAAATGATTTGAACCAGCAGCTGCTAAAAGATCTGAGAGAAAAATATGAACATGTAAGTGTAGTGCCTATTTCCATCGTTTGCCTGATTGGCTCCAACATGGATCAACCGGGATTATTAGCCAAGGCTACAGCGGCATTAGCACAAGCAGAAATTAATATTTTAAGTGTAGGCGTTGCATTAAGAAAAGTCAATTTCCAATTTGTTATTACACGGGAACAATTTAAAGACGCGATTATTGCGCTTAATAAAGCGGTGGGGCAATAAGATAAGCTATCAATTAATAATTAAAATGGACAAACCGATCTATATCCGGTTTGTCCATTTTAGTATTGGCAAGTCCTGCCGCTCCTACCATCAATCACTTCCACTAAATATTATAACTGCGCCTTCGCTGCCGCAAATGCCTGCAATAAGGTCATGAATTGTTCGCTGGAAAAGCCTTTCCGGCCATCTACATAAAATTTGTCTTTGCCACGCTCGATGATGTGCAGCCAATCATATTGATAAATGGGGCCAGTTGGCCATCTTCCGCTGGAACGTAATTCATCATATCTTCTTATCTCTAATACGGTATCTGCTATATTAAAATAAGCGGTACGCCTGCGAAAAGATTTCACATAGTCAATGACTAATTGATCTTCCTGAATCCGTAACGTACGCACAAACCGCCGGCCCATACCGAAAAACACCGCACAAAACAAAGCAGGAACAGCAAAAAAGATCCCTGCTTCCCCCATTCCACATAGCGTAAGAGGAATAAGCAGATAAACAGCATTGGATAGCAGATGGCGATTCATTGTTTGTGTAGTCGATATTTCCAACGGTTCTTTTTTTAAATCCTGAAAAAAGAGATTTACCCAAAAATCAAGTCTTCCCCTGCGATATCAACTCCTACTGGGCTATTGAATAGCGCAAGTTCTTTCCGGTAATAATAGTATCTCTGAAAAAATACTTTTTTATTTATTTTAACGGGACAATACTAAATTATTACATATATTTATATAACCTCTTAATTAACCTGAAAGCCCCTATTATAAGCATAGATCGGACCATAAGCGTAAATACAGATTCAAAAGGTTGTGAGAAAATGCGGAGGTTATTCTAGAGAAACAATATTTCACTTTATTTTAGTATCAGCATTTAGCGATGTTACCTCAAAAAAAATTATGAACCCTAAATCTTTATTACTCACTACACTATCTCTGCTGTACCTATTTTTTTCCTGCAATAAAAATAACGAACAGGCTGCACCAATGGACGCCAATACTGAGCTAATTCAAGATGCAAAAAATTATTTTGTGAAGGAAGTATTGCCTGGTAAGCTCACACAAAGCCCAATTGTAGAGAGCAATAACAGACTTCCTCTGGGAAAAATTGCAAATTGGAAAATGGCGGATGTCCAGAACCTAAGATGGGGAAAAACAGTAGTCGTACCACTTAATCTTCCCAATATATATATAACAACCGATATGAGCGGAACAAAGCGGTCCCTTAATGGCACGTCTTTTCTTGTAGTTTATAGTGATAAGAATAAGAGTAAGCAGGCAGATGTCGTTTTGCTGTTTCCCGATAAAAATTCAAAAAAGGGAGTATTCTCAGGTATGATAATAGTTGAAGATTGGGACGGAGAAATCAAATCGAGTTATAAATATGAGAATGGACTTGAGTATAACGTAGTTACTACGGTAACTGATAAAAGTAAAAGGAATGTAACAACGGAACAAATTTGCATTACAACCGATTGGTACAATTGTGCCAGGGTCGGTAGCTATCCAACGGACTGTCATTATAATTACTCTACAACCCAATGTACAAGTGGGGACGGTACTGGAGGAGGTGGCGGTGGTTGTCATTGCTGGCCTGCTCCCAGAGACCCTGAAGCGGGAGAGCTTTCAAAAGAAGAGTTACTACAAAGCTTTGATCAACGCACAAATGAACTCAGTTTGCCAGTGTGCGCAAGAAACATCTTTAATAAATTATTGGGGATCAGGACGGGTGAGTTTGCGACAATTATTAATAATTTTACAGGACAGATCTCAACATTCAGCTGGACATTGTTGATAGGAAATGCGAGAGGAAAGACAAACGCTAATACAAGTCCCATACCCAACCAGGAATCAATAATATCTACTTTTGATGAAGGATATCTGAAGACTGCAACGGACTTATCAATTGCAAGAACTATGCTGCATGAAGGCGTTCATGCCTGGCTAGTMAATGCCTTTAGGAGTGACCAACAGAAGGCAGCACTGGACTATCCAAAATTGTTTGAAGAATTCATGAACGGAAAAAATGATTTAAATGAGCTACACCATAATGAGATAGTACGGTCATTTATTAATGACATAGCTCACAATCTGGAATTATTTGGCCGGGCGTCAGGTTATGTACTTAATAGCCAATATTACGCTGATATGGCCTGGGGGGGGCTTACAGACTACCAAGTACTTCAGGAACTTACCACAGGCGGACAGAGACAGAATAAACGCAATTCTTGACGCGGAACAAACTGCATCATCTGTAGTACAAAGTGATGGTACCACGATATTGCCCAAAGGAAAAAGAGCCTGTAACTAAGTACAATAAAAACTAAAACCATTGAATATGAACAAACTATCGATAAGTCTATTCCTTCTTTTATTTTTGGGTTCTTGCAGGTCATGGTATAAATCAGGACTGGGTACTAAACAACATTCAGAAGAGAATGGAAATGAGTTTGAGGGTGTAAGACTGAAACGCGTAGGTGGAGGTCATGACAGTGCAATTGTAACAGGAAAGATCAGTATAAAAGGTCCTTATTCCGATAGCTTAATGACCAGAATAACCGCAAACGACAGGCATTATCAAGGGGATTCAACTGGAAGGTTCACATTTAAGTTAGCTGAAGGAGAATATAACTTTACGGGCGCGGCATATATGTACCATGAACTATCTATAAAGAAGATTACTCTTTCAAAAGGAGATAGCCTTGTGTTGAATTTTAAATTAACGCCGTCAACAAACCCTATAGAATAGAAAGCAAGGCAGCCAAAATTCCGTGTAGCCCTTCCGCTTTACAAAGACGGTGATATAAAGAAGGGGCTGGGATCAAAAGAAAGGCTTACAGCACCAGGGTTACCACGCCTGTTTTCTTTATCACATCCGGGAATTCGAAGCTCTCGTATTCTATTATCCACGCGTAGTTTCCTATTTCTGCATGGCTACCGCTTCTTACCATTCCATTCCATCCTTCAGCTGCGTTAGTGGTACTGAAGACTAATTGTCCCCATCTGTTGTACACCTGAAATCTGAATCTTTTGGGAACACAATATACAACGGGCTTGAACATATCATTTTTTCCGTCTCCATTTGGCGTGAATACTGTAGGTAAGTAAATATCACATCCACATAGTTTTTCCTGTAGCTGTATCTGGTCCCGGCTTTCACATCCCCATTGATTCCTCACCTTCACTTTATACTTTCCCGGTTCATTGGTAAGCAATCGCCGTTCGGAAAGGAAAGGCCCATCTTGCCAGCTGATCGTGTTTACATCTCCGCTATAAACAGGATTCAGTAGTAGTTTAACGCCACGACAAACGATCGTATCCTGGCCAAGATCTACTACAGGTAGTCGCCTTACTATTACTGGTTGTGATGCTTCTGCGTCCACCCGGCCACAGACTCCTTCAATAGAATATTTCACCGGAAATATCCCAGTTTTATGCCAGGCAACCACCACGCTACCCGCAGTTCCCTGTATATCCGGTTCACCCGCAATGTCCCATAAAAAGGCGCCCGCTGAATAGTTATTGACAGTTATCTTCAATGGTGCGCCCTGGCATACATCTCTTTCAAAACTAATCTCGCCGGATTTAGTGCTTTCCAATACTGCGATCTCATGGCTAACGGGTTGTTCTGATACGCAGTAGCCCGATGCCTTCAGTACAATGGTATGTTTACCAGGCACCTTCCAGGTAATGTCAGGGGTAGCTGTATTTTCATTGATAATAGTACTATTATCAGTAGTCCATTGATACTGGTCAATTTTAACAGCACTGCCGGCCCTTATTTGTACGGGGCTTCCTTCGCAGACCCTGGTAACCGGAAGCGTAAAATC
Source organism: Chitinophaga sp. 05T412 (assembly GCF_056396465.1). Classification (NCBI taxonomy): domain Bacteria; kingdom Pseudomonadati; phylum Bacteroidota; class Chitinophagia; order Chitinophagales; family Chitinophagaceae; genus Chitinophaga; species Chitinophaga sp. 05T412. Next base: position 176,504 of record NZ_JBFTLN010000010.1, on the reverse strand, counting down.
AAACGGGCTTTTATCCGATACCGGAATATCATGACTAACGGGTTCCTTTGACAAGCAATAGCCAGTTGCTTTCAGCGTAATGGCATGCGCTCCGGCAGTATTCCAGGTAATTTGGGGGGATGCCGTATTTCCATTAATAATAGTCCCGTTATCAGCATTCCATTGGTAATTGTCGATGCCACCAGCATTGGTTATTTTGGCTAACGCGGGACTTCCCACACATACCCATGCGTTTGAAACCGTAAAGTCAAACGGCGTTCTTGCCGGAATTGTAATATCATGACTGACCGGTGCTTTTGACACACAATACCCCGATGCACTTAGTTTTACGGTATGCACGCCTGGTGTATTCCAGGTTATTTCAGGCGCCGCTGTATTGTTGTTGACGATAGTACTGTTATCAGTACTCCACAGGTATTTATCAATTTTAGCCGTACTGCTGGCTTTCATCTTCACCGGTTCCCCTGCACAGGTTGCATCCGCYAGGGTGAAGTCGAAGCTGCTCCCTTCCTTTAGCGTTACCTCTGTTTTTAAAGAAGCGATACATCCGTCTGCAAATTTAGCGGTGAGCTGGTACCCGCCTGCATGCTTTGCGGCGACGTCGTTCGTGATCAAAGCATTTAATCCTGCATAACTACTGCCGTCTGGGCCGGTCCATGTAACTTCTGCGGGTGCAACAGCTGTAGAAGCCTTCATTTTTAATGRCTCCCCTTCACAGAGTTTAATGGCAGTAGTACCTGTTACCACCGGTGGTTCTTTTACACCTACCTCCGCCACCACGGAAACAGCTTCGTTCACGCATGCACCGGTGGTATTGTCTTTTACCAATACACGGAAACGACCAACATCTGTCAATGCAAAGTTCTTCAGCACAAAGTTGGATGTATTGGAGTTAGGAATATCTACCCAACTGGCGGCTGCAGCATTATATCGTTGCCATAAAAAATGTGGATCTTTCATGGAGACCATACTAAGATCTGCCTTGAAAGAAACAGCAGCGCCCACGCAGGCCGTTGTCTTATTATTAATATTATTGACTTTAACCGGTAATACCGGCATACAGGTACTTAACACGATATTATCTATTGCCAGGTCATTTCCGCAGCCTCCAGGCGCATCATTAAGCAACACTATTTGTATGGTCCGAACATTTTCCGGCAAAGTAAAAATCAGTCCGTATTCCTTCCACTTGCCTGCTGGGTTTGGATCTACCGGGATATATCTTTCGGATAACTGTCCCAGGATGTTTCCATTTTCATCTTCGATACGAAAACGGATGCGGGAAGGTATAGGTGTAGTATTAGCACCACAGGACATATCAGGAGAAATAACCGAACAGGCGCTTGCCGAAAGTGCGTACTGCATACCGCCGCAAAGGTTATCGATTTTCTTTCTATACACTTCGCCCGGAAAATAAGACCCGTTGATGACCATCATGCGTCCGTCCGGCTTTCCACTCTGATCTCTCATCTGCTTCCATTGTGTGCTGCCCGCTGCAAGGCGGGCATTATTTACGATGGTATAGTGACCTTCCTTCAATGGTGCCGTATTGGAAAACTGGTAAGCGCCACTTCCCAGCCCTGGTAAAGGATTACCGAATCCCACACCTGTTCCAAAATCCTCCCTGAATATCTCTTTGCTGGCAGAACTACATGTTCCTCGTCTTAAACGGCAAGCCATGTCTTCATTGTCTGTAAGGCCATTGTGATCATCATCAATACCATTTCCACAAATTTCAATCTCCTTATCATTTTCTCCCTCTCCTACCATACCAATACCATACACCGAACCCATACGGCCTTTCACGGGATTGCTAATAATGTAGGTAGTAGCATCTTCCAGGTCAATCAGTGCCAACTCCCCATTTGTACTGATCAGGTAACAGATGCCATACTTATTTGTTCCAATGCTGAAAACGGCCCCTGCTACATTCAAGCGTCCCACATACCGTTTGGAAACAATACGCTTTCTATCTGCTGACAATGTAACTTCCAGTAAACCATTTCCGGCTGTTGCCAGGTACAATTTGCCGTTACTAAAACACAAATCACCACCTGATTCATAGGCTAAACCGTCTATAGGCCACACATTACCAGTTTTCATTTCAATTTTATACAGGATACCGGAACTCGCTACAAACAAATCCCCGTTCCGGTCACTCACCAGCGCATTACCGGAAAAAGACTGTTTTACGGTAACGTATCTGCAATCACCAGTAACAGGATTTATTTCATAGATACTCCCATAGCCCAATCCATAGAATTTCCCGTCCGGTGTAATAGCTAAATCTAAGAATGTTGTTGGTAAACCCACCACCTTTTTGTAGGTATAAGTAAGMATGTCTACATATCCCAACTCCTGTCCGTCAACTACATAAAGTTTGTCCTGGGCAGCACAACAAAAGGTTAGCAGCAAAAACAAGATAAACAGACTAAGGCGACGTGACAGCGTAGATTTCATTTAAATATAGGTATCCCCAAAATTACGTGAAAATATTGGTGCCTGTTAAGAGGAACAGGGGCATCTTTGCCGGACATGATAAGCATTTTGCTTTTTTCGCAAAATACGCAGCCCCAGGGATTGGCGTCGGACAGGATTTCCATATCCTGTCGTCGGACCTGTCGACCGTTAAAACGATTTCGCTGACTTTAGATATCATGAACTTTATTAACCTACTGAACTCCAGCGGGAGCAAATCCTATTTTTCTCCTAACACCTATTGACGTAATGTATTGATAATGACTAATCATAAAAAGGAATTATTGCCCTTAACATCCCACTAACATTAGCCTCTTATATTAGTATTATTAACTACCCCGGATATGATGAGCATAATATTACTGTCAGGTACTAACCTGTTGACCTGTGTCGCTATTTACTTGTTTAACCTATTGCGCCCGAATGACCGCTTTGAGAAAGCACTGAATGCCTTTCTGACCCTGTTGCTATTTCACCTGGGTATCAAATTATCCTTGCTGGTGGTATGGAAGAGCGCTTTTCTGTATAATAACAGTCCCAGTGGCTTTGGTTTTGCTTACGGACCATTGTTGTACCTGACCACTTTATTCTACCTGAAACGGGAGGTGAGCTTCCGCATGATGTTATTGCATATGTCGCCCCTTGGTTTTGGGGTATCCGTGTTCCTGGTGAATAGTGCGGGGTATATAGAAGGCGCTATTTCACCGCAGTTCATGCACACTTATGCCAACATATATGAAGTGGGCGCTTTCGCTTCCCTGCTTATCTATCCCCTGCTGGCGTGGCGGTTATTGCAACCCGGAAATGAAGCGGCTGCAAATCCCCAACGCAGACTGCTGGTAGCCATTGTTCGTACCATATTGACGGGTGTATTACTGGCATTGACAGGTATGGTCATATATATTATCTCTACCGGACGCTGGGATCTCAACGTATGGATATTACCTTATCTCTGTTTTGTGTGGCTGGTAGTGATGATTTTACGTTATAAGATAGAATCCGTATCTGTAGCGTCACCCGAGGTAAGTGTGGTGCAGACTACATTACGACAATATAAGAAATCCGGGGTAGATGAGGAGATGATGGCAGGCTATGAACGTACCTTGCGGCAATTTATGCATCAGAGCAGGATATACCTGGAGCCGGAATTATCACTGGAGGAGCTGTCTGACCGCTCACAAATACCCAGGCATCATATTACGCAGTTGTTGAATGAGCACATGAACAGGAATTTCTACACTTTTATCAATGAATACCGTATTGAGGTGGCCATAGAGCGATTAAAAGATCCTTCTCTTGATATTAACCTCTTATCCCTCGCATATGATTGTGGTTTTAATTCCAAATCATCTTTCAACAATTACTTTAAGAAGATCACTGGCATTACACCATCTGTTTACAGGAAAAATATCCAGCAAAACATTCCGGTAACAATTCCCTAAGAATTCCGTAACAATACCTATATCTGCTATGGTGGCAGATATACGTGTATTTGCCGCATGGCTTGTACGTTTCTCTGACCTGCCCATCGGGCGTTGTCGTATTAGTTTCACCACCTTTCCATTTTTGTGTTGGTACCTATTTAACTATTACCAAAACCCAACATGAAAATGAGATTATTTACGCTACGCAGTACATTTCTCTCTCTCTGGCTGGCCCTTTTGCTTATTACAGGCAATGCCATTGCACAGGAAAAGATGATCAAAGGGAAAGTGACAGCAGCAGATGGCGCTGTTATCCCAGGTGCCAGTGTACGGGAGAAAGGCAAGCCTGGTGGCGCCTTTACCGATTCCAAAGGCGAATTTGCCATCAAAGCCAGCGGCCCCGATGCGGTGCTGGTCTTTTCGTATGTAGGTTATTCATCACAGGAGGTAGCTACTGCTTCCAACAGTAGCTTTAATATTATTTTACAGGAAGACCGTAAACGTCTTGATGAAGTAGTAGTAACAGCCATGGGCATACGTAAAGAGGCTAAACGCCTGGGCTATGCCGTACAGGAAGTAAAAGGTGCCGACCTCGTAAAGGCCCGCGATGCCAATCCTATCAACTCCCTCGCCGGTAAAGTAGCGGGCCTGTCTGTAGGCGCCAATCCTGAAATGCTGGGTCGGCCGGACCTCGTACTACGCGGCAGTAAAGACCTGCTCTTTGTTGTGGACGGTGTTCCCATCAACTCTGATACCTGGAATATCAATGCGGATGACATCGAGTCCTACACCATCCTGAAAGGCGCCAACGCTGCCGCTCTCTACGGCTTCAGGGGTATCAATGGCGCCATCGTTATCACCACCAAACGTGGCACCCGGTCATCGAAAGGATGGCAGGTAGATGTCAATAGCAGCACCTTGTTTGAAAAAGGTTTCCTCGCGCTGCCGGAAATCCAGACAGAATATGGTCGTGGTACCAACTTCAAATATTCTTACGGCGATCAGCTCTATGATAACAGCCAGCGCCTTCCTGAGTGGGGGCCCCGCTTCGAAGAACAACCCATCAAACAATACGACAGTCCCTGGGACCCTGCTACCCGCATCAGGACCGCCACCCCATGGACAGCCCGCGGCAAAGACAACTTCCAGCACTTCATGGAAACAGGAGTGATCAATACTAACAATATCTCCCTGTCTACCGCCACCGACCGTTCAGATATCCGGATATCCGTATCCAATATGAACCAGAAAGGCATGAACCCCAACACTAAGCTGCATACCTATGCACTATCACTTAGTGCGGGTTACAAAATCACCGACAAGCTGAAGATAGAAGCCAGTGCGAATATCAACAAACAATACTCTCCTAATATCCCTGATGTTAACTACGGTCCCAATTCCTATATCTATATGTTCCAGGTATATGGTTCCGCAGATTATAACATCAATGACCTGAAAGATATCTACAAAGGACCACAGGGTGTAACTGACCTGATCCCGTATGCACAGGAATATGGCCGTGAAAACAGTGCCTGGTTCATTGCTAAGAAGTGGCTACGCTCACACGATAAAACCGATATCAATGGTTATATCAAAGCGAGCTACAAATTCAACGATGCACTCGACCTGAACCTCCGTACCCAGATTACTACCTGGAATCAGTTAAGAACGGAACAGGTGCCTGCCGGTACTAACCTCAACACCTATACGCCGTGGTATTACTTCGGCTGGTACGGCGACTACCGCGAAGACCGCAGAAATCTCTTTGAGAACAACACCGACCTGATCCTGAATTATAACAAGAAGATCAGCAAGTTCAATATCTCCGGTCTGGCAGGTACAAGCATGCGCTCCTTCAGTTATAACTCCCTTTGGGGTACTACCAAGGCCCTCGCGCTCCCGAACGTTTATGCACTTACGAATTCCAAAGAAGCCTTTGCCTCTTTCACCTGGAATTCCAAGATGCAGGTGTATAGCGGCTTCTATTCCATTGACTTCACGTACGACAAGTTTCTGACGCTGTCGCACACCGGCCGTGTTGATCATTTATCTACGCTCGCCGATGGCTACAATACGTTCTATTATCCCTCAGTATCATTAAGCTCTGTGATCAGCGACTACACCAACTTGCCGAAATTTATTTCACTGTTGAAAGTACGCGGTTCCTATGCCAATGTGAAGGGGGCACTCACCTCTCCTACTGTACCTTCTGCTTATACACAGGTAACAGGCAAGAGCACCAACAGCCTGCTGGGTTATGGCACCGACCTTTATACTTCCTATGATGGCCCTACCTATGCCAACCAGATGGCTTACAGTTACAATAGTTATTACAACAATACCCCTTCCGTTGATTTCTCCGGCATCATCGCCAATCCTACACTGAAACCTTTCAGCGTAACCTCCTATGAGGCGGGTGCCGACTTACGCCTGTTTAATAACAGACTTGGAGTGGACTTCACTTACTTCACCAGCTTAAACGGTCCACAGATCTTTCCGCTGGGTGTAGCCCCTTCGTCCAGTTTCGAAAAACATAACGTAAATGCCATCACTACCCGCAAGAAAGGGTATGAGATCTCGCTAACCGCTTCACCACTGAGGAACCCTGGTGGACTCAACTGGGATCTGGGTATTAACTATTCTACTTATAAGGAAACACTGGACAAAATCTATGGCGATGAACCCGGTGTACCGCTTAACAACCATACTTACCGTGTAGGAGAAAGAATGGATGCCATCTACGCCCCTGGTTTTGTACACGACCCTACCGGCAAAATCGTATACAGTGGTGGCCTTCCGCTACGTGCCCCTTCTGACATTGGCAACAACGTATTCCTCGGACATGCCAACCCGGATTTCACGTTCGGCTTTACGAACCGTTTTGCTTATAAGAATTTCACGTTCAGCTTCCAGATTGATGGTCGTATTGGTGGAAAAATTTATGACGAAGTATACCATGATGGCATGAATGGCGGCACGGCGCTCGCCAGCGCCAGTGGTGACTTTGGCGTATCCCGCCTGGCCGACTGGCAATCCACCAACGGTGGCACACAGGCGCCTACCGGTCACTATGTGGCTGATGGCGTAAAAATCGTTTCCGGTACGCCTGTCTACAAAGATGGCCAGATCACGAACTTTAAAGACTTGACTTTCGCGAAGAACGATGTGGCGACTACCACCCAGAACTTCATCTCTTCCGGTATTGGCGGCGTCAACGAATATTGGATGGTGGACCGCTCTTTTGCGAAGCTGCGCGAGGTGACCATTGGTTATAGCCTGCCTGCTAAACTCCTGTCAGGCAACCGTTTCATCAAGTCGGCCACCTTCTCTCTGGTTGGCCGCAACCTGCTGTACTGGGCTAAACGTAAAGACATTGACCTCGACCAGTTTGCCTCCGGTTATAATGATACAGACCGTTCGCTCAATAATGGTGGTATTCTCCAGAGCATGACCGCAAGAAGATATGGCTTTAACATCAACGTCAGTTTCTAATTCTTATAAATCATCCGTATGAAAATATCATTCAAATATATCACCGTCGTAATACTGGCCATAGCGTCTGTGATCAGTGGTTGCCAGAAAGGGGATTTACTCTCCAATCCGAACGTGGCCGCTGAAAACGCCACCGTGCCGGTATCGCTGATCCTCAACCACCTCACCTCGAATATGATGCGGGAAGAGGAACCGGTTATCTCTACAGTGTACCGCTATAATCAGAACATCGTTTCTAACTATTCTTACTATTTCGGCAGCAATGCATATAACTGGTCCAACACCAACCATACGTATGACATGATCCGTTATTGCAATCAGTTGGAGTTACAGGCTAAAAAACAATATGGCAATACCTCCAACGTTTACTTTGCGCTTAGTAAGTTCTTCAAAGCCTATGCTTATATCTGGTTGTCGCAGCGTGTGGGAGATATCCCGATGTCACAGGCAGGCGACGTCAATAACCTCACCCCGGTTTACGACAAACAACATGATGTATATAAGAACTGTCTTGCTATGCTCGACAGTGCCAACACCATGTTCGGCACACTCATGATCGCTCCTGGCATTTCCTCCAGCATGGTGGATGCAAACGGCGATATCTTCGGTCGTACTTACCTGCAATGGCGCAAGGTGATCAACACGTACCGCCTGCGGGTATTGATCAGTCTCAGCAAACGAGCAGACGATAATGCTGACCTGAACATCAAATCACAGTTTGCAGATATTGTGAACAACCCCGATAAATACCMGGTGATGGCTTCCAGCGATGATAACATCGCATACCGGTACACCACCGTTACATTATATCCGCCCAACCGTTCCGGTAATGCGCCTTATAACAACTGTGCCAATATCAGCCAGACTTTCTTCAACGTCACTGCAGCCTATAAAGATCCACGTATATTTACGCTCACCATACCAGCGCCGGCACAATTGGCCGGAGGAAAGCAAGCGAGTGATTTTACTGCCTATGTAGGAGAAGATAATGGTAAGTCACAGGGACTTATGTCCAGCTTTTCTGCTGATGGTAAATATTCTTCGTTGAGCTATAACCGTTATATGTCTTCTGCCAGCGGCGCGAATGCAGAGCCTTATATCGTACTCGGCTATACGGAACTATGCTTCAACATCGCGGAAGCAGCCTACCGTGGCTGGATATCAGCGGATGCTGCGTCCTGGTACCTGAAAGGCATCAATGCTTCTTTGAAATGGTATGGCTTGTCGCAGGGACAAACGCTGACCATTAACAGCGTAGATGGCAAAATCAATTATGGCACCGTTATAGCAGACGTCAATACCTTCCTGGCAGACCCTAATGTAGCCTATAACCCCGCCAATGGTCTTACCCAAATATTGACGCAGAAGTATGTTGGTTTTTTCATGAACTCCGGCTTTGAAGCCTATTACAACTGGCGTAGAACAGGTATTCCTGCATTCAGTCAGGGAGGTGCAGGTATTGGTACTGCCAATAACATGATTCCACTCCGCTGGGAATATCCACAGGATGAAATCACCTATAACAGCAGCAACTACCAGGCAGCCATCAGCAGCCAGTATAACGGCAACGATGATGTGAATGCGAAGATGTGGCTGATTAAATAATTGATGAATTTTCAATTTCCTGATTTATGGCAAACAAATCCGTAAATCAGGAAATTTTCTATTTAGTTTTACCATGGAGAAACTCTACCATATCTCGGAAGACCCGAAGATCAAGATTTTTGAACCGCGACCGGCAACCGCCTATCCGCACCGGATGTTGTCGGATGTAGTGTTTGCCATATCAGGTACCTTATTGCATAATTACCTCCTGCCGCGCGATTGCCCACGCGTTGCCTACTACTGTGGGCCACAAACATCAGCAGCCGATCAGGCACGGTTCCTGGGTCACACAACTGCCGCATACGTAATAGCAGTAGAATCAGCGTGGCTGAAACGTATTCAACAGGCGATCATTTATTGTTATGAATTTCCGGGAAATGATTTCGTGCTGTTTGATCAATGTGCGGGATACTATATTGCGCAAAAAACAATTACTCCATTGGGCGTAAAACCTATCTACAATGTGATGGACGAAATGTTAAAACGCAATGTAGAGCTGCGCTTCATGCCTTCGATTACAGGATTGGCGAATGCGGTGAAGTATTCTACGCTAAATTTTTCGCTTATCAGAATGCAGTATGCAAGGCATAGCTGAATTATCCGTTCCCTCCCACAATTCAATTTKGGATATTTAACCAGAAGGGATAGCTTTACTTTCTATATATTCTGATGATGAGCTGGAACAGATACTATCACTTTTATTTACTCTTTGGCGATACGGTGCAACAGCAGGAACCGTGGAAAAAAACAATCTGGCTGCAACAGATACAACCCGCAATGGACAAGGTATTGCGATATTCTCCACACTATAAAAAAACAGGACTGGGTACTATTCAATATATTCCCAAGCCGGATACTGCCTATTTTCAAACTGCTAAATTCGGAAAGCTGGCGTGGAATAGTGATTCACATGAAAAATGGACGATTACATCTGAAGAGCTGCATCGCCGGTTTCATCACCTGGATATCTGGACACCTTCACGTGGTGTTTGTGAAAAGCTGGGCGCATCTCCGGATATTTATTTMAGCATGTGCAACACGCCGGAAGCCTACCATCGCTCCATTACCGGATTCGATTTATTTGCCGTTATAGCAGTGGCAGAGGATTTACAAACAGACCCAACGCAAGAGATACTTGAATTATCCCGCGCTTTGCATGCGAAGAAAACCGTTTACAGCAAAAGAAGCTGGGATCAAAAAGCAGCTGGCGGGAACTGGCATTTTATCAATTCTATTCAGGATACTATGTCTGCCACTATTTATAAAACGCCTACCGGTGATCTGCATGATGCTGCATTTGAAGATATTGCTTTCACGCCGTTCTGGGAGATCGTGTATGAAACCCAAAATACATTCAAATAAAAAACACAGGGAAATGCCAGCGGGAGTCAATCAGGATACAAGCGTTACTCGCAGAAATAGGTGAAAGAATGAACATGAGAATATGGCTGCCACGGAGTGATAAACACCAGGTATTGGATATCTGGCATCCTCCCCCCCGTGTGCTGGATAGCCTGCCACTAAACTATGCGGAAGCCACGTTAAAGACGAACCTGTTCCCAGTGGCAATAAAAAGTTTATACAGCCTACAGTTTGAAAATTTAGGAATTGCAAATGCCGTTAAATAAATTTATGGCTTTGTTTGATTTACCAGCATCTTTATTGTAAGATACTGGCATTTTGCCAGTAAGTAACTATTCACCTGCATCTCCTGGTGAGAGGCTTACCTCATTATTCTCATTAAGACCTTTAATCTTGGCCAGGATATGTTTAGGTGATGCTTTACCAAATCTAACAATTACCTCAAGTGGTATTTCTGCTATATCATTACCATCATCCACAACTACAGCAAGTTCCCAATCGGTCTGCTGTAGCTCTTCATAACTAATCCCTAAAGAATTAGCCAGTGTTTTGTCTTGTTCTTTTGTTCTTGCCATAATGTGTGATTTTGAGGGTGTTTTTAAGATTACGAATTTAAGGAATTCTTTAATTCTCAGATGCTTAACATAAAATAAAAAAAACCGCCCCCATATAGATGGGTGACTTTGGCACTTGCCATGTGTAACAGTTCGGGACCTCCTGAGCATCTTTATTGGCATCGATAACATCAAATCCTGTAGTGCTTCCCGATCTGGATTACCCGAAGGTGTACATCCTGATACGGGTATTTGCCCAGTCCATATGTTCTTTCAGGAAATTGGGGATCACAATGACAGGTTAGAGAAAGAAGTGAGAAAAGGTGTTAAAAAAAATTTCGGAAGGATTTCTAATTAAAAAAAACAGTGACTGCAGATGAGTAATAATGTGAATGCAAGCTTGCAGCAGTTGCGTATAATATCTTTAAGGCGACAAATCAACAATCCTTGTTTACCCTAATGAGGAATATTCTTCACTCATTTTAACCTTCATTTGTATGAAAAAAGTATGTTGTTCTATCCTTCTTCTTTTTACAATCCTCCTTGTTCAAAATCCGGCTGCAGAAGCTACGAACGGAGCGAAAGTAAACAAAAGTACTTTCAGGGCGCGTACCCATCAGTCGGTAGGGCTCCAGCCACTTGCCACGACTTTTCCATTAAACACCAAAACATATAAGGTGATAAACAATAACACAGGTGCTGCCGGTGTAACTAAGAATATCTGGTATAAAGATGTAGAGGTGCAGGCAGGTGACGTGTTAACATTTACGCATGCGATTACAGGAGACGTTATTATTGTGTATAAAGTTGTTCCCGAAGATCTGGATGGAGCCTTCCTCGTAGTCTGGTAATATAAAATATTACCCGGAGAAAGGAGGCCGGCTCTTATTTCGAGCCGGCTTCTTTGTTAAAAAATTTCCATCTCAAACGATGGTAAGTTATCTAATGTGTTTTTCTGATCCCTGGGCCTGTGCCTTTCTTCCATACTGATTCTTTAATTATGTCGACAGTGTCGACACAATCTGTTTAGCATACCCGGCCCGCTTGTTTTGAAGGATTTCATCATTAATACGTTGGCCAATCCGCCAGAAAAGTACAGTAAGAGTACTGTTAGCATGCGAAAATACTTGCCGTTGACTTTGCTCGATCAGTTGCGAAAGCTCAATGAACAATGATTGTTCGATGAATGTTACGCTTTTCTGTTTTACCACTGTACTTATTCTTTATCCGCAGTCCAATATGGAGGAGTGCAGGTTTTTCAGGTTAAATGAATAACCTGAAAATAGATACCAAAAGAATAATATGCGTTAATTGACAGTTAATGCAGTGAGAGAATAATTCAATTATAGAAGAAAGCAAGTTCGATTTTCCCTGAAAAACTCACTTTTGACGGAATCCATTATCGAACCGCCGAACTCAACGAAGCCGTAAAGCTGATATACACGCAGGACGTGGGATTACCTCAAAATAAAAATGGACAAAACGAAGCAATTTTCGTTTTGTCCATTTTTGTGCCCAGAACTAGCATCTAACTTTATCTGGGTATCAATATGTTATAGACCTTGAGTGTCAATTGAGTGTCGTAATTTTTTGAAATTACGTGAGTATGTGCTTTTCACACGCTTTTAAAGGCTTTTCACCTATCAAGGACAAATATAATGTAAATAGTCATGTGTCCTCGAATGGGCCATTATTATTGTTTCCCCTTAACATGGGAGTAACTAAGCAAGGATGCACAACAGGAACTTCGAAAAAGGGTGATCGAATATTGGAAAGGCTTCACTGGATGAAGATAATAGGCGTCGGCCTGCCTGGCGGGAGCTGAACGACAAACAGGAAAAACGAATCATCCGGCTGATCACCGAAAAGAATCCGGATCAGTTAAAGCTCCGCCTCGGTTTGTGACAAAAATGTCTCAAAATACCCTATGTATGGCGTGTTTGCACAGCCTTCGATTTATCATACTTGTGCATCTTTACATCCTAAATTTCAAGAAAATGATAAATAAAGAAACCTCTATTGTTTTGGCAAAACTTTCTATAGCAGCATCAATGACTTATCATCTTTTAATAAGTGTATTAATTTTCATTAGACCGGACTTAGACCCATATTGGCATCCATTAAGTGAATACGCCATTGGTTCTTATGGATGGATGATGTCATTAGCATTTATTATTTCATCATTCAGTTATGGAATATTGCTATTTAATATTAAATCGTATGTAAAAGGATTTTTTGGAAAACTTGGATTGGTCATTTTATTTATCTGCTGTGCAGGAACTTTTTGTGTTGGAGTGTTTACCACGGACCCTTTAACGACTGCACCTGATAAAATATCAACAACAGGTTTAATTCACATGTTTTCAGGTATGGCAGGTTTGTTTCTTTTTCCAATTGCTGCGTTATTGATTAACATAAGCATTGCTTTAAAAAATAAATCATGGGCTGCGGCAAAGAAAGTTTTGATATGGACATCAGTTATACCATTACTTGGCTTAGTCGGTTTTATTATTCATCTCTCTATTTATGTAATACCAAAAGGCGACTACGCATATGGACCCGATGTCCCATTAGGCTATCCACCTCGTTTACTTTTTTTAACTTATTTGGTATGGCTAATAATCTTAAACGTACAACTTATTAGAATTCAAAAATCAAATCACAATTAAAGTTAGCAATCATGGCAACATCAAAATTTAAAACAGTTGCAGAGTATTTTGCAAAGCAACCTGAAGATACCCAAAAAACATTACTTGCTTTAAAGAAAATAATTTTAAAAACTGCTCCCAATGCGGAAGAGTTAATTAATTATGATATTCCAGCCTACGCTTTAGTAAAAGGCGGCAAACGAGACAAACAAATTATGATTGCCGGGTATAAAAAGTTTGCAGGATTTTATGTAGGAACAGGGATTTTGCAAAACTTTGCAAAAGAGTTATCGGAATATGTCGTAGGCAAAGCATCCGTACAGTTTCCCAACAATCAACCATTGCCAGAAAAATTAATCATTGAAATTATTCAATTTAAGAAAAAGCAAATTTCATAACCAGTAATAACAGCAACCATTAACATCAATATGGTTTCGGCTGCAGTAAGGAAGCACAAACAAAGTGAGTGTCATTGTGGGTGTCAATTGAGTGTCGTAAATAGTGGGAGAAAGCACTAAAAAGCGTGGTTTTTTGACACTCGTGGAAATAAAAAAGGTTGTAGATCAATCGTCTACAACCTTTTATCGTGCCCAGAACTGGATTCGAACCAGCACACCCTTGCGGGCGCTGCGACCTGAACACAGTGCGTCTACCAATTTCGCCATCTGGGCAACTGATATCGTGTCAGGGGTTGCAAAGATACACACCCATTTCATTTTTCCAAATTTTCACTGCAATATTTTTTCAGTATACCGTTCTATAAACAATCAACACTTCGGGTTGTTATCCTTCTGAAAAGCTTGCTCCTTATGACTTCTATTATCATCATACTCATACTCATTGCACTCAACTTTTACTTCTCTGTTGCGGAGATTGGATTGATATCGGTCGACAAAAATCTGCTGCAACAACAGGCGGATAACGGTAACAAGAAAGCACTGAGCGTATTACAACTGATCAAAGAACCGGATGAATTCCTCAGCGCGGTACAGGTAGGTATTACGCTGGTGGGCATACTGGAAGGGATATACGGAGGCGATCTGATGGCCGCCTGGCTTGAACCCGTTTTCATTCGTTGGGGCATGCATAGCTCCTGGGCGCACTTAACCGCCCTGCTCGCAGGCGTGGGCAGTATTACCTATCTGACCATCGTTATCGGCGAGCTGATTCCTAAAACGCTGGCACTCGTGAATCCGCTGAAAGTATCTATACTGATCACACCTTCCATGATGATCTTCTCCAAAATCACCTACCCTTTTATCAAACTGCTCACCGCCAGTACTAAGCTTATCCTCGGACTATTTTCCATTAATACCATCCGGGAAGAGAAACTAACGGAGAACGATATACGCAGTATGCTCACCACCGCTTACAAGCAAGGGTTGATTGACAAAGGAGAATTTACCCTGCACAAAAATCTCTTCTCTGCCTATGACCTCACCGCGGAAAATATTATGACACCCGCTACCATGATTACCTTTGTACAGGAAAAAATGAGCCGGGAAGAAATAACGGAAACGATTAAACGTAGTATACACCGCACCTTTCCTATAGCCAACGACAAACGGGAAATGCTGGGTGCACTGGGTGCGAAAGACTTTCTCCTGTACCCCGACAAAGCCATTACAGATATTATGTCGCCTATTTCCTTCCTGTCGGGCAACCAGGAAGTATATGATATTTTCCAGCAGCTGCGAAAGGAAAACACCAACATGGGTATTGTGGTGAATGAATACGGCGCCTGTGAGGGCGTAATCACTTACCACGACATTGTATCCGGATTACTCGGTGGCAGCCTGCCAGGATTCAATGCCACCGAACGTTTTCTGGTGCAACAGCCGGATAAAAGCTGGCTGACTTACGGCTATACGAAACTCAGCTATATCCGTGAAACCCTGAACTACGAATGGTTACGGGAATATGAAATGGAAGATGTTACCATAGCGGGGTTACTAATCGACAAACTTAAACATATTCCTGCGGCAGGTGAAAAAGTAATGCTGAATCAGGTAACTTTTGAAATCAGAAAAATGGATCATCACCGCATTGATGAAGTGATTATCTGTACGCAAACGCTTGCGCAATAAATGCCGCCCCTATCAACATTCTGCCATAACGTGTTTATCTTCCGCACAAATATTTTGATGGCTATGGCAAGAAGTATTCTCCTGCTAGCGCTGGCCGGCCTTACGGCCATGAACAGTGTGGCGCAGCAGCAAAAAAAGACAGTGAACCGGCAACAACCCAACATCATCTTCATCTATGCAGATGACCTGGGTTACGGAGAAACCGGCCCCTACGGGCAACAGAAAATAAAGACACCTAACCTGGACCGGCTGTCGGCAGAAGGTATTCACTTCAACCAGTTTTATACCAGCACCCCCGTATGCGCGCCCGCCCGCTGTATGCTGCTCACCGGGCGGCATGGCGGACATGCTTACATCCGCGGAAACTACGAAATGGGCGGCTTTGCGGATTCACTCGAAGGCGGACAAATGCCTTTACCGGAAGGCACCATCACCGTAGGAAAAATGCTGCAGCAAGCCGGATATACCACCGCAGCTGTCGGCAAATGGGGACTGGGCATGCAATACAGCACCGGCGATCCCAACAAACAGGGCTTCAACTATTTCTACGGCTACCTGGATCAAAAACAGGCGCATAACTACTACCCTACCCATCTCTGGGAAAATGGTAAAGCGGACAGCTTACGAAACACCTGGGTAAATGTACACCAGACCTTCTCGCCTGCCACTGCTACCGACAAAGACTTTGACCAGTTCAAAGGAAAGGATTATGCCGTAGATGAGATGACGAAGAAAGCGACCCAGTTTATCAAAAGCCATGGCGCGAAACCCTTCTTCCTATATCTCCCCTATACTATCCCACACATTTCTTTACAGGTACCCGACAGCGCCGTGCAACACTACCTGGGCCAGTTCAATGAACAGCCCTACTACGGCCAGCAAGGATATACGCCACATAAATATCCACGGTCTGCCTACGCCGCCATGATCACCTACCTCGATACACAGATTGGTATTATCATGAACCTTGTAGCCAGCATGGGACTGGACGACAATACCGTCATTATGTTTTCCAGCGATAACGGGCCTACTTTCAATGGCGGTGTGGACGCTACCTTCTTTAACAGCGCCGGGGGCCTCAGAGGGCTTAAAATGGACCTTTACGAAGGCGGTATCCGGGAACCACTCATTGCCAGATGGCCGGGTAAAATTCCTGCCGGAAAAACGTCGGAGCTTCCCGGCGTACAATATGATATGATGGCCACATTTGCGGATATCGCCGGCATTCGGCCACCTGCCAATGATGGCATTTCCCTGTTGCCGGAAATGATGGGCAAGCATCAGTTACAAGCCGATCGTAAATACCTGTATTTTGAATATCCGGAAAAAGGTGGCGCAGTAGCCATTCGCATGGGACAATGGAAAGCGATTAAAAACGGATTGAAGAAAAATCCGGATGCTGCGTGGGAATTATATGATTTGAGTACCGATCCCGCAGAAAATCATGATGTGGCAGCGGCACATACCGCCATGCTGCCCGCTTTTGACGCTATTGTAAAAAAAGAGCACCGTAATGCGCATCTCAACGAATGGGAGTTCATTGACTCAAAAATGAAAGTAACGAAGCCATAGATCTAATATTTCAGGGAGATGGAATAAGTATCCATCTCCCTAAAATACCTTTCTCACTACTTACTCTCCCATTTAAACCACTTCACACCCACTATCACAAAAAGGAGCGTATAGCCAATGGAAGCCAGCAATGCATAAGTAGTATCCAGCTGCCAGGTAGCCGGCTCCAGGCTTCCCGCCAGGATTTGCCGCACCACCCCGTATGGCGACCAGGTCACTAACTTTTTGATCACGTCTCCCAACACCCCAAATTCACCAAACATTCCTATCATTATAAAAACAAAGTATACCAGTCGCGTAGTAGAATTTACGGTATCCGGATTTTTGATCAGCGCTACAATGGCCTGTCCCAAACCCAGGTATACGGCACCACCCAGCATCGCCATCAGCAGTCCTGCGGCATAACCAGCCGGCGACATCTGTATGTGATCCACAAAATATCCTACTACAAAAATCAATACCGTCATCAGCATAATCATCGCGATTTGCACGGTAATCCGGCTAAGCATAATGGTCCATGTCGACACCGGGCCAACCCGCAACCGCTGAAACACGCCCTTGTCGCGGTCGCGCGCAACGCTGTTGGAATAACCCATCAGTCCAATGCTCGTGAGCCCAATGGTAATGCAGGACGACAACACAAATACGCCGCCCAGTTTATCAACGAGTCCTTTCCAGGAAATTAATATAATCAGTGGTACAATCAATACCAGCCGAAAAGACCGGCGATTGCGCCATAAGGTGGTAAAATCGGCCCGCAATAACGCAGACATCACTACGGAATTTTTAGGAATTCTTGTTTGCATGTTAAGCATTTTATCAGGGGCGAACAGCCGTACCAGTTAATCCAATGAATACATCTTCCAGGGTTACTTTTCCCTTGCGTACTACTTTTAGTACCTCTGGGTCCTGACGATGCTTATCTATCAATGCTTCCGGCGTATCTATCGCGATAACGCGGCCATGGTCGATGATGGCGATGCGATCGCAGATCGCCTCCGCTTCTTCCATAGAATGGGTGGTCAGCAGCACGGCATGTCCCTTGTTACGGAAGTGTTCAATCCGTTCCCATAGTTGTCGCCGCGACTGCGGGTCCAATCCGGTGGTGGGCTCATCGAGCAATATCAGCTGCGGATCGTGGATAGTAGAAATAGCCAGTGATACCCGTTGTTGCTGGCCGCCGGAGAGCTGCGCAATTTTCTTGTCTGCCGCTGCTTCCAGACCAATTTCCTCCAGCTTTTGCCGGACCTTTTCCTCGTTGAGATCTACGCCATAAATGCTGGCAAACAGGCGAATAATTTCTGAGATGGTGAGTTCGGGCTGGAAACTGGTGGCCTGCAATTGTACTCCCATATTGGCGCGGGCATGCAACGGTTTTTCCTGTGCATTAAATCCAGATACAGTAATCGTTCCTGATACCGGGCGAAGTAGTCCTTCTATTGCACTGAGTGTGCTCGTTTTGCCGGCGCCGTTAGGTCCGAGCAACCCGAATATTTCGCCTCCCTGTACCGCAAAGGAAACGTCTTTTACCGCCTGAAAAGCGCCATAGCGCACGTTTAGCTGATTCACCTCCAGGATGGTATCGGGCAACGGTGGTAGATTGTTCATCTCGGCAGATTTAGTTTTATATTGACCGTCCGAAAGTACTACATCAGGGACGACTGCCGGTATCCAAAAAGGCCAAGCGGGGAGAAAAAGCGGTAAAAGGCAGGGTTAAAGCGGTGAAACCGGTGGAATGGTTTAAACAAGTGTCCGGAATCGGTATCCATTGTCCGTAACCGGACGCCCAGCCCTCCTCATCACACCGTTTATAAATTGAATATGAATACATTATATTTTTGACCTGCTTTTTGTAAGCTATCTTTCCATTATGATAAACAGCTACCTGAAAACAGCTTTTCGCAGCATTACCCGGAAAAAAACCTTTGCCGTTCTGAATATAGCAGGACTAGCCACAGGCATTGCTGCGGCACTCGTTATTTTTTTGGTGATCCGGTATGAAAACAGTTATGACACTTATCATCGTAACGCCGGGAATATTTATCGTATAACCACTGACGTTATTAAGAAGAGTAATGGAGAGGTGTCTGACCGGCTGAGCAGCGTGCCTCCATTATTTGAGGATCGGATAAAAGCGGAGCTTCCCATACTGGAAAACACCGCTGCTATTTCCCAAACGGGCGATGCACAGATATACGTACCCGGCGCTGGTGGCGCGGCGGAGAAGCGAATCAAGCAATCTGGTATTTTCTTTACCACCCCCAGCCTATATAGCATTTTTGATTATACCTGGCTGGCTGGTAATGCAGATGCATTATCTGCACCAAACACCGTAGTCATTTCCGCCAGTATTGCCAAAGCGTATTTTGGCGACATTAATAAAGCAGTAGGCAGTACCATACAGATGTGGTCCTACCGGATACCGTTACAGGTAAGCGGCGTATTTAAAGATCTGCCAGCAAACACCGACATACCCATAAAACTGGGCATTTCCCTGGCTACCGTCAGGAAGTTAGTACCAGATGCATTTTCCGATCCTACCTTATGGGACCCTATACGCAGCTGGCACAAATGTTTTGTTCTCCTCAAAAACAAAGCGCAGGTAGCTGCCGTTACTGCAGCGCTGCCAGCTTTCGTGAATACGCATTATAAAGATCAGCCTACACAGCGGGTACAGCTTCGACTACAACCGGTGGCGGCGATGCACCTGGACAAGAACTACCCCAATTTTGTGTCGGCGCCACTTACCTCAAAAGAGCTATGGGCATTGGGATTGATTGGTATTTTCCTCTTGCTGGTGGCCTGTATCAACTTCATTAACCTGGCTACTGCGTTGTCTGTCAGTCGCGCGAAAGAAATAGGCGTTAGAAAAGTATTGGGTAGTAACCGGCTGCAACTGCTTTCTCAATTTCTGATGGAAACTGCGCTGATCACGGTGATAGCGGTAGTCATTGCAGTGACAGTGGTAGCAGTCACCATATCTAATATCAGTACCCTGATCAATATACCGTTACAACTGACATTCCTCGCGAAACCGGATGTTTGGATTACGCTGATACTTTGTACCATCGCGGTGACTTTTCTGGCGGGATTTTATCCGGGAACAGTCGTATCCGGCTTTAACCCGGTGTTGGCCATTAAAAGCAGGATCAGCACCCAATCAGCCGGAGGGGCTTCTCTACGCCGGGGATTGGTGGTATTTCAGTTTATGATTGCGCAGCTGCTGATCATCGGTACACTGGTGGTGGTAAAGCAAATGCGATATGTAAAGCAGCAGTCGATGGGATTCGCCAAAGATGCGGTGGTGTTGATTAATTTGCCGAGCGATAGCACCATGAAATTGAAATACGATTATATGCTGAATCGTTTGGCGGCAATACCTGGTGTGCTGGCGACCAGTCTTTGTGGGGAGGCCCCTTCTTCCGACAGGGACTTTCAACAGGATTTTTATTTTGATACCAACCCGGTAAAACAATCTTTCCGGATTTCGGCGAAAGCGGTGGATACCGGCTTCTATTCCACTTTTGACATTCGGATGATGGCAGGCAGAGCGCCTTATGCCAGTGACACTTTAAGGGAAATTGTTGTCAATGAAACGGCGGTAAAAAAACTGGGGCTTTCTTCTACGGAGGCCATCATTGGCAAAACCCTTACCCTCGGCGACACGAAGTATCCTGTTGTGGGCGTATTTCATGACTTCAACAATAAATCCCTGCATGAGGCCATTGTTCCTATGTTTATGGGACCGCAAAAAGATGGTTACGAATTTGTGGCCCTGCGATTGGAACCGGAGAAAATGATGGCCACGTTGAAAACGGTAGAGCAAACCTTCACCGGCATCTACCCTTCTTATATGTACGACCTTACCTTCCTGGATCAGCGGATCAGTGATTATTATCAGTCTGAAGTGATTACCTCCCGGTTGTTCCAACTGTTTGCGGGCATGGCGATATTTATTTCCTGCCTGGGTTTATATGGACTTATTTCCTTTATGGTAGTACATCGTACGCGGGAAGTGGGCATCCGTAAGGTATTGGGCGCTTCTGTAGGCAGCATCCTGTTACTATTTTCCCGTGAGTTTATGTTATTAATCGGTATCGCCTTTTTGTTGGCGGCGCCGCTGGGATATTATTGTATGCAGCTATGGTTGTCGGATTTCCATTATCATACGGCAATAGGCAGTGGCATTTTTATAGCGGCAGTAGGCTTATCGGTGCTGATGTCCTGGGCCACGGTAGGATATAAAACCTGGATAGCGGCCCGAATGAATCCTGTTAAGCAGCTGAAAGAATAAGCAGCTGGTTACAAGGTGACCAGCTGTCGGCGTAATGCTTCCAGCACCATCCCGGTGCGGCTTTGCACATTTAGCTTATTGAACAATATTTCCCGGTATCCATCCACGGTTCTCTCTGTTACATTCATTTTAGCGGCGATGGCTTTGTAGGTAAGGTCGCTGCAGGCGAGGCTGAGGAATTCCCGTTCCCGGTCGGTGAGTGTTTGTTTTTGTTCTGATTGTAACAGCAGCCGGCGATAATTAACGTTAGATGCATCGTTGTAATAAGTGCCGGTGGTATGTATTTCCCGTAATGCTTTTTCCAGTTCTGTGGGATGAATATCTTTCAGGAGATATGCACAGCAACCGGCTTTCAACATTTCGATAATGGTAGCGTCATTATCTTTCATGGACAATGCTACTATTTTAATGGTGGGATATAATTTCAGCACGGCTTCTGTTGTTCTGGCGCCGTCCATCACGGGCATGTTTACATCCAGCAGGAGAATGTCCGGCGGGTTGGGCTGGTGGCTTAATTTATCGATCATTTCTTTGCCGTTCATGGCTTCCGCTACAATGTGGAAGCCTTTAAAGCCGCTGATCAGTAAACTGAGTGATTTAAGAAATAGCTGGTGATCGTCTGCAATGCCTATGTTGATGTTCATAACGTTTATTCAAGGGGTAATGTGATCAATACTGCGGTGCCACCTGCCGTGGTTACTTCCCAGCGGATATCTCCGCCGAGCAGGTTGGTACGGTGCTGCATGTTACGGATACCCATGCCAACAGACGACATACCGGCTTTATCGAAACCGGCGCCATCATCGGCGATGAGTAAAATGAGTTGTTGAGCGGCGGCCCTGATACTGATATCAATGACCTGTGCGCGGGCATGTTTGATGCAGTTTTGCATCGCTTCCTGGATGATGCGAAACAGGATGATTTGTGGTTCCGCCTGTAATGGCAGCACTATCAGTTCATGGGTAAATTTTACTTTAATGGCTCTGCTGGAATTAATCCGGTCCACTTCTGCTTTCAGGTTATCGATGAGACTGAATTGATCGAGCCATTGACGGCTGAAAGATTTGGATAGTGCCCGTAGATGCTGAATGGCGGTGCTCAGGGTTTCTTCTGCGGTTTGCAGTGTATCAGGTATTTCCGCCATACTCCGCTGGGTAACATTGATCAGGAGTTTGGTGCTGCTTAACAGTTGGCCGATATCGTCATGCAGTTCCTGTCCCAGGTGGGCAAAGGCTTGTTCCTGCATTTCAATCTGGGACCACATAAGCTGTTTGTCGTAATCTTCCTTCATTAGTTTAAGCTGATGTAAATAAGCATCCTGCTTCTTTTTATAACTAAACACTGCAGATACAACCACCAGTCCCATGATGGTAACCAACAGTGAAATAAACATCACAGCTACAAAGAGATCCTGTTTAACCGGAAGCATACTACGCCTTTTATCAGCATAATATACAACAGGTAATTGGATATTGAGTTCAACACAGCGAAAAAATGCCTGGCCCTTGTGGTATCATTTTCCAATAGCAGGTTATAAAAGGCATTTACGCTGACAGAAGCCGCGAAATAAATAAAAAAAGCAAGGGTTATCCAAAAAATGGGGTGCCGGAATATAGACGCCTCACTCTCAGGGGTTATGGAAAAAAAGGATAAAAGGCACCAGCAGATGACCAGGAAGCTTTCTATGGTGATGTTGATGCCGGGAAAGGCACGCCATCCGCCTAATACAAAGCTGTAAAAAAGGGAAACTATTCCGAATACGAAGATGGAAACTCCCATGAGCAATCGCCATCGATAGTCCTTGATTCCTGATCGGAGTATTATAGTAATCAGACTATATTCCAGCACCACAAAAAAATGGTATACAATAAAAAAGCCTAAACCCTCTTTGCCGATCAACTCTACAATTACTTCCGTAACAATAGATACCCCCAGCAACGCGCTCAATATCTTCACCTCTCTATATTGTAAATGAAAGAGGCTTAAAATAAAGCAGGCTACCAACAGTACATAATAAGCATACACCCATCCGTTCATCGGCACAAAGATTTAAGCAGTATTAATATTATGGAAATACAACATCCAGGTCAGCGGTGGCCAACGGAGAACCCTGCGCTTTCAACAGATCAAACAATTGTCTGAATGGAGGTGTTGGCACTTTACCATTTCCTCTCTCTTCAATTTTAGGATCACCGCCAGCAGGCAACATGTTGCCGGTAGTAGCTTTATCCAGCAGTGCGGAATAGGCAACCTGGTCTTGATTTGCATCCAGTCCTTCTGCAACGAGCGTGATTTTTTCATTTGCACCAGGTACTGCATAGTGGAAACGGATGTATTCACAACCTTCCTGGCTGAGGATACGCAGCAATGATGCTTTACTGAAATCTACAAAGAAGTTCCCCTGGAAAGCCGCCAGCAATTCAGGATACTTCATTAACAACAGATAAAAGTTGTTCAGCATTCCGAAATAAGCTGCAACAGTAACAGGCATACCATAGGTTTGCGGTTCTCCCGTAAACGGCATGTTGTAGTCCAGTTGTTCGGGAATAGGATTCAGGTGGCCCTGGCTATTACAACCGTAGCCGGCAAGTGACATTTGATCGCTCATTGTTAGGTCAGTTTAGTGGAAACAAATATTTAACTTTTTCCGCATGTCTGATACCGGGAAAAAACCCGGTATAGCAAAAAGCTAAAAGCAGAAAGCAAAAAGCTATTTTCGCGAGTGCTTAAAGCGTATAACCATCCGCGACAATAGCTTTTTGCTTTCTGCTTTTAGCTTTTTGCTACAATTTCAACAGCCCTAGCTTATGCAAGGTATTCACCGGCTTGTTATCCCAGAAAAGTTCAAAGTCTTCCAGTCCGGCTGCCTCATAGCTATCTTTTACTTCCTGCAGGGTATACGTTTTGGGGTTGGCCACTGCCAATGTCTGCAACATGCTTGTCAGCCATACTCCCTGTGACGGCTGTACGCTGATATTCATTTTTTCTTTTTTACCCTGGAAGGTTAAGGAAGACATTTCCCAGGTAGMCCCCTTCTTGGATTTGGTAATTATTTCCATAGATGGCTGCTTGCCCAGGTATATCACTTTAGACGTTGGCTTCACGGTGCCTGCTTCCTCTTCCAGCAGTGCAGTAGTGATGAAATCCGGATTCACCGTGGTTTTCGGCACTTTGAATTCAAACCATTTCGATAATGGGTAATCAAAGCAGGCGCCGTGCATATAATTCAACAGCGACTTTTTCAATCCATAGCTGAAGGTTTCATGATCTGCGCCGGTGGGGTCGATATGCATAATATCGTTATTGGCAAAGGTGCCGGTATCGTTGGTTTCCTTTTGCACATTGAATTTTGCGGGGTCCAGTCCTACCGGGCTGTGAGCCGTCATGGTAAACTGATGCCAGAACGCCGATTGCAGGATGCCCGCCTGGAACATTTGCCGCACCATTTCCAGTGCGTCAATCGTTTCCTGCGCCGTTTGTGTTGGGAACCCATACATCAGGTATGCATGCACCATGATGCCGGCCTCTGTAAAATGGCGATTTACGCGCGCTACCTGGGCCACAGTGATACCTTTCTGTATAAGGGCCAGCAAACGATCCGAAGCGACCTCCAGGCCGCCGGAAACGGCAATACAGCCCGATGCTTTGAGCAACAGGCAGAGGTCACGCGTAAAGCTTTTTTCGAAACGGATATTGGTCCACCAGCTCACTGTCAACTTACGACGGATAATTTCCAGCGCCAGCGCGCGCATCAGCGCCGGCGGCGCGGCCTCGTCCACAAAGTGGAAACCATTTTGACCGGTTTGGGCGATGATGGCTTCCATCCGGTCGCATAACAATGATGCCGTAATGGGTTCGTAAATCTTTATATAATCCAGTGAAATATCACAGAACGTACATTTGCCCCAGTAGCAACCATGCGCCATGGTGAGCTTATTCCAGCGACCATCGCTCCACAGGCTGTGCATGGGGTTCACGACTTCGATAGCGGAAATATATTTATCGAG
The DNA here is from genome assembly GCF_056396465.1 of Chitinophaga sp. 05T412. Classification (NCBI taxonomy): domain Bacteria; kingdom Pseudomonadati; phylum Bacteroidota; class Chitinophagia; order Chitinophagales; family Chitinophagaceae; genus Chitinophaga; species Chitinophaga sp. 05T412. Next base: position 150,981 of record NZ_JBFTLN010000010.1, on the reverse strand, counting down.
CAGCAGGTCGCTGTAATCGGGTGTACCCAGCTGCGACTGCTTGTAATCGTGTGTGGCTTTATCGTTGACGTACGTTACCTTTTCTTCGTTGAGCAGGAAAGTACGTTTCAGCTCTTCCGTTGTTTTCTTTCCTTCAAGGAACAGCAACAGGTTTTCGATAGGTGCTTCGCCATCATCGAGTGTGATGAAGTCCACGAATTCAAATACGCGGGCATCTGCCAGCGAGCGCAGCTCTGTATTAGGGAAACCGCCACCCATCGCTATTTTCACGTGAGGGTAGTGTTGTTTCACCCACTGGCCGCAGCGCAATGCTGCGTACAGGTTACCGGGGAATGGCACCGAAAGGGCTACCATAGCGGGTTGTACCTGCTCCATATGCGTAGCCAGGAGATCGGTTAAAATACGGTCGATATAGGTATACTCCGCCTGCAGGGCATCGTATAATTCGTCAAAGCTGTTGGCAGAGCGACTTAAGCGTTCTGCATACCGGCTGAAGCCAAAATGAGGGTCTACACAAGTCATGATCAGGTCCGACAAGTCTTCCAGGTACATGGTAGCCAGGTGTTTGGCTTTATCCTGTGTACCCATAGAGCCAAAGGCCCAGTTCAGGTCGTCCAGTTGTGCAAAGCGCGCTGCCTCCRGTAAATAATCGCGTTTACAGATGAGATGTGCCAGTGTGGGATTCTTACCCTGTAAGAATAAAATAACGGCATCAATGGTTTGTATATAGTCGTCCTGCAACACCAGTATGCGGGCGATATTCTCCGACGGCTCCACTGGCGGCGTGGCCGCAATATACGCGAACAGCTGTTCCAGTCCCTGTTTTGAAAATAAACGCAAGGTTACTTCAATACCCAGATCCGCCTGGAAGGAAGGAATCCCTTTGGTATTCAGGAACCCCTTCAGGTAAGCCGTAGCCGGATAAGGCGTATTCAATTGTGTGAATGGCGGCGTTATTAAGAAAACAGAATTGCTCAAAGCGCAAGGTTTAAACCGCAAATTTAGGACAATTTTTGTTGAGCAGAAAGCTGAAAGCAGAAAGCACAAAGCATTTTCGCGATTGATTAAAGCAAATAACATCTATTCAATTTGATCAATCGCGAAAATAGCTTTATGCTYTCCGCCTTATCCTTTCTGCCTCTCGGAATAGTCTACAAAATTTATAGACTTTTATTTGGTGATACCAAAACTGCCTATTATCTTTGTGCTACCACCGCTGATAAAAGCCACCACTCCATCAGTATTCACCACCAGTTTTAATAGTAACACCGCTTAGTCGCCCCACCAGGACCGGCCCCGACTTGCATTGTTCAACCAATAAAATACAACCATGAAAACGCATAAGCACTTCTTCCTTACCAGCCTGCTGGTGGCAGGATTATTTGGCCAGCATACATTTGCCGCCCCTAAAAAACCATTTGTAAAACAAGGTATCTGGCGCGGTGTGTTCACGCTCAGCGAATCACAAGTACCTTTTAATTTTGAATTGAAAGGAAAAGATCCGGAACATGCCGTGTTCACGCTGATCAATGGTACCCGTCGTGATAACTTCCATGTACAACGACTGGGCAACGATTCCTTATTTATTAAAATGAATACGTATGATGCCGCGCTGGTGGCTCATATAGAGTCTGATGGAAAAATTTCCGGTGAATACAGAAGCCTGGTTCCTAACTTCCGGGGCAACGCCTTACCATTTACAGCGGAACACGGACAAAGCTACCGCTTTGCTGAAGCGGGCACAGAAGCCGCGCCCACCTTCGATATCAGCGGTAAATGGGAGCTGAAAATAGCCGCTAAAGAGCCTACACCTAACCGTATTGGCCTCCTGAAGCAGGATGGCAATAAGCTCACCGGCGTGATTATGTCTGTAGTGGGCGATAGTCGCGAGCTGGAAGGCAGTGTACATGGGGATGAATTTGAATTATCCGGCTTCACCGGCCCCAGCCCCATCTACATAAAAGGAAAAATAAATGATGACAAATCTATTACCGGTGAAATCAGTCTGGGTATTTACAACAACATCCGCTTCGATGCCGATAAGAATGCAGCAGCGGAACTCCCCGATCCATACAAGCTCACTTACCTGAAAGAAGGGTATAAAAAACTGGACTTTACGCTCCCCGACCTCGCAGGCAAAAATGTATCGCTGAGTGACGAAAAGTATAAAGGGAAAGTGGTGATTGTAGAAATTATTGGTACCTGGTGCCCTAACTGTACAGATCAGACTTCTTTCCTCTCCCCCTGGTACAATCAAAACAAAGATCGTGGGGTAGAAGCCATTGCTATTGGGTTTGAGCAGAAGGATGACCTGGAATATGCCAAGTATACATTGGGTAAATTAAAAGAGAAATACAACATACAATATGATATTCTTTTTGGTGGCATTGCTGATAAGAAAGTGGCATCGGAGAAATTACCAGCGCTCAACCGTATGATGGCTTTCCCCACAACGATTATCATAGACCGTAAAGGGGAAGTCAGACAAATACATACCGGCTACACTGGCGAAATTACCGGCCAATACTACAAAGACTATGTAGCCAAATGGAATCACGACCTGGACGAGCTGATTGCGGAAAAATAACTTTAACATTTATTTCCCGATTTCGTAAACGTTCATCCGCTGGTCCGCCTTAAATTAGCACCAAATTTAAACACACTTATATGCAACGATTAGCATCTCTGTTCTTTATTGGAGGATCTATCTTTTTAATGTCTTTCACTACACCTGCGACTGTCAACAAAGGAGAAAAACCAGCCAAATCTGCTACTGCCCGCAAGGCTACTGTTTTCCAGGTAGATGCGAAAGAAAGTAAATTGAACTGGACCGGCAAAAAAGTCACCGGACAACATCAGGGCACCATCAATGTTTCTGACGGCAAACTGGAAGTAGACAATAACGTACTGAAAGGCGGCACCTTCTCCCTGGATACCCGCAGCATTCTGGTAACGGATATCAAAGATGAAGGCGGCAATGCCAAATTACTCGGCCACCTGAAAAGTGAAGATTTCTTTGCAGTAGAGAAGTTCCCTACCGCTTCTTTTGCTACTACCAGCGTTACTTCCAAAGGCGGCGGTAACTACGAAGTAACCGGCAATCTCACTATCAAAGGCATCACTAATCCTGTTACTTTCCCTGCTACCGTAACGGTTGCCGGCAATAAGCTCACTGCGAAAGCAGCTATTAAAGTGGATCGTACCAAATACAATATTAAATACGGTTCCAAGAGCTTCTTTGAAGGTATCGGCGACAAAGCCATCTATGATGACTTTGATCTGGATGTATTGCTGGTAGCAGCTTCCAAATAATCCATTCATTATTTTACTACCCCATTAATAATTCCTGGGGAACATGGGCAATCCGGCCCATGTTCCCGGGAATGCCAATCTACCTTTCTTTTTACAGCCTCCTTACAGCAACACGAACTTTTACCAACCAATTATTTGCAACCCCCATGTTGCTACCGGGTATCGTATGCCCTCCATAATTTTTACCACCATGAAGCGTAGAAAAATGATATTCATTTTACCGGGCATGTTATGCGCAGGCATTTTCATCGCGGGGTTCAGTATCAGCCCCCGCTCTGCCGATCCACTCAGTAAGGCCCAGTTGGGAGAAAAACTTTTTTTTGATCCGTTGTTGTCGAAAGACCGCAGCATCAGTTGTGCGTCCTGTCATATTCCGCAATTTGGATTTGCAGATACCCTGACCTTCAGCATCGGTATTCATCACACCGCTACTAAAAGGAATACACCGGGCATCACCAATCTCTCCGGACGCCCTAACTTCTTCTGGGATGGCCGGGCTGCCTMCCTGGAAGATCAGGCGCTGCAACCTATTGCCAATCCCGATGAAATGGGACTTCCCGTGGAAGAAGCCGTGCAGCGATTGAATGAACACGACAGCTACCGGCTGTATTTTCAGCAGGTATTTAACAGCGCGCCCACTGCTAAAAATTTATCACAGGCACTGGCGGCCTTTGAGCGTACCCTGGAAACGGCGAACAGTCCGTACGACCGGTACATCGCCGGAAACGACAGCGCGCTAACGCCTTCGGCTATACGTGGTCGTATGCTGTTTATAGGTAAAGCCAATTGTAATAATTGTCATTCGGGAGAAGATTTTACGGCGGATCGCTTCAAAAACATCGGTCTCTATAACGGTACTACCTTAAAAGATGCCGGTCGCTTCGATGCCACAAAAGACAGCGCCCATCTGGGTTTCTTCAAAGTACCCAGTTTGCGCAATGTGGCCGTCACCGCACCGTATATGCATAACGGTATGTTTAAAACACTGAAAGAAGTAATCACCTATTATAATTCACCCGACAGCGTTATACATGATGGCATCCACCGGGACTTATCACTTAACAAGCCGCTGCACCTGAGCCAGGACGAGATGACAGACCTTGAAAGTTTCCTGATCGCACTCACCGATGACCGCTTTAAAGTGGCGCGCCACTAACCATAAAAATCAACCAACGCATGAAAAAAAATATACTGCCCATACTATCCCCTCTGTTGCTACTTTCTGCCACCTTAGCGGCACAGCAAAAACATCTTGCAGATACTACCAAACAACTGGGAGAAATACAGATTGTAGGCTCCCGGAGTGCCAATCGCACCAAACTGAATTCGCCGGTACCAGTGGATATTATTGACATTAAATCGCTGCAGGAATCCGCGCCACAAACCAGTATCACGCAGTTGTTGCAATACATTTCTCCCTCCTTCCATTCCGTTAACGGCACCAATGCCGGTGATGCCGGCTCCGCCCTCAGTCTCGCACAGCTGAAAGGCTTAGGCGTAGATCAGCTGCTGGTGCTGGTGAATGGAAAGCGCCGCCATAAAAGCTCCAACGTCAACTGGGGCGGACTGGGCAACGGCGCCACCGGATATGATTTGAATGCTATTCCCGCCGGCGCCATCGAGCGCATTGAAATACTGCGGGATGGCGCCGCCGCACAATATGGCTCCGACGCCATTGCCGGTGTGATCAACATTGTATTGAAAAAACAATCGTCGAATGTAATTGTGGGTAGCACGGGCAGCATCCGCCGCAGAGGCGACGGCGCCGCTACACGCTCCAACATCAACTACGGCGTTAAAATAGGCTCACGCGGTGGCTACCTCAACGCTACCGCCGAATTTGCCACCCAGGCTATTTCCCTGCAGCCCGGCCGCGAAGATGCGGGATTATACAATGGGCCCATTTATGGTGGTGGCGCCAACACACGCGGCTACGATAATATCTACACGAAAGAAATAGATGACGCCATTCTGAAAAGCCGGGGCATTGACCGGCACTTCTTTGATCAACGCGGCGGAGGTTCCAACAAAGCTAAAGACGCCCTGCTATTTTTTAATACAGCCATTCCCGTTAGTGAACATGCAGAAGTATATGCCTTCGGCGGTATCAGTCACCGCAACTCGCAATTTACCGCCGTATACCGGCTCCCCGGCTGGACAGAGCGCAACAACACCTCCCTGTACCCCGATKGTTTTCTACCTGCCATGGATAACAGCATCACTGATAAATCTATTGCTATCGGATTAAAAGCTCATGCGGGCGACTGGAATCTGGATATCTCCAATGTATATGGCAAAAATGATTTCGGTAATGTGATCAGCAATTCACTGAATGCGAGTTTAGGCGCTAAAAGTCCCACTACCTTTGACGCCGGTAAATACAATGCCTCGCAGAACACCGCCAGCCTGGATGTGAGCCGCTACTTCACCACCGTGCTACAAGGCCTCAACGTAGCGTTTGGGGCACAGTACCGCACAGAAACCTACCAGATCATTGCCGGAGAGGAAGCCTCTTACAGCAAAGCAGATCTACGGCCGGTGTATAAAGTAGATACCAGTGTGAATGGCGTGACCTATTTAACAGACGGCGGACTCATTGCATTGAATGGGCTATCGCCCGGATCACAGATCCACGCGGGATTCCGGCCGTCGAATGAAGTGAATGTAAGTCGCGCTATTGTGGCGGCTTACCTGGACCTGGAACTCAACATCACCGAAAAGTGGCTGCTATCCGGCGCCTTGCGGGCGGAAAACTTTTCCGACTTCGGCAATGTTACCACCGGCAAAATAGCCACGCGATATAGCTTTGCGCCGTGGCTGAGTATTCGCGGTTCTGCAAATAGCGGCTTCCGTGCACCCGATCTGGCGCAGTTCTATTATACGGAAACGTCTACCAGTTTTCAGCAGGGCCGGGCTATTGACCAGGTAACAGCTTCCAATAAAAATGCAGCTACAAGAGCCCTCGGTATTCCTTCGCTGACTCCGGAAAGATCTACGGGATATACCGCCGGCATTACTTCACAACCTGCAAAAAACGTGGAGTTGAGCGTGGATGCGTATCTTATCGATATTAAAAACCGGGTGGGTAATACGGGCAACTTCTCTGCCACCGATCTTAATCTGCCGGCGGATGTAAGAACCTTACTACTCGCGACCGGTACCACACAAGCAAAATTTTTCTATAATGCTTTTAGTACCCGTACCCAGGGCATTGAATTCACGGGCAGTTACAAAATACCTTTGCAGCGCAGTACCCTGCAGCTATTGGCTGGCGGCAATTTCGTGAAAAATGAAGTAACGTCTGTAAATACGCCTAAAGGATTGGAGCAGTACAAAAATGTTATTTTCAGCGAGTCAGAAAAGGCGCGGGTCACTACCAACATTCCGCAGCAGAAGATAACGTTACAGGCTATACTAAATACCGGGCGATTTAACTTCCTGGCAAGAACGGTTTACTTCGGTGCTGTCACCACCGCGTCTGCGCAGAATGCGAACTTTCCCAAACCCGATTACTACTTCCAACAGCTACGCCCCATCTGGGTAACAGACTTCTCTGTGGGCTATCGTATCAGCAAAGCAGTGCAGGCAACCGTTGGCGTAAACAATGCCTTTAATGTACTCGGAGATTATACCGATGTGGCTATTTCTGGTCTGAGAAATCCTTCTATTGTAGGTATACAGAATGGTAGTGCAGGCATACAGCCTTTTGTACGGTTATACGCGCGTTTTTAATCAATCAAACTTTTTCCCATGAAAAATAAGCTTTCTTTTGTCCTGAGCAGCTTTACTATACTGGCTTTCAGCGCCTGCAGCAAAACAGATTACCTGGATGTAAATGCGGGCGACCGGCCACCTTTATCAGCGAACATACGTTTTGTGAATGCGCGTACCCAGCCGGCAGACATACAATTCTGGGCTTTCACGCAAAAGGTAACCACCACGGGTATCCTTCCTGGTGCGGCTTCCCCGTATGTGTCTACTACTTTCGGAAATGTACAGATAAACTTTACAGAAGGCAGCGGCACTGCCTACAAAGCCTCCCGGCAGTTTGGCAACAGTGTTAACTATAGCGCCAGCGGAGGTCCTAACGGTCCTATTGCCGGATACTACCATACTGTGTTCGCGGCACCTACACTAAATGATGCGAACAAAGATACCCTGATACTTTTTTATGATGACCTCTCCGCTCCTCCTGCCGGTAAAGCCAAACTACGCTTTGTACACCTGGCCGCCGGCATCGGTGCGGTGAGCCTGAGAATCCAACAGCAGGGAACGGAAACCACGCTTTATAACAACATCCCTTATGGTGCGGCAGGTGGCAGTAATCTGCAGGGATCGGCATACGACAGTGCGCCATTCACTAACGTAAACGCAGGTACGATTTCGTTATTGGTACGTACCGGAGAAGGTGCTTCCGCCGTAGCCATACAACAACAGGGGCTCAATAACCTTGCTGTGGAGGCAGGAAAAATTTATACGGTATTTATCAGAAGCGATAACAAAGCGCTGGTATATGCAGGACTGGTGGTGAACTGAGTAGTAAAGGGGATCAGTGCGATTTTTTGTCTTTGTACAGGATTAAACTGATTATACTGATTGCATTTTAAAGATTTTAAAAGAAGATGGGAGATTAAAGCAAATATACCTGCTTTAATCTCCCATCTTTCTTAATCAAAAAAATAAAATCAGTATAATCAGTTTAATCCTGTACAAAGACAAAAAATCGCACTGATTTCATCTATTTATACTTATAATTTAAAGCTCGCTCCTACAGTTACCCATCTGCCGGGCATCACTACTGCGCCTGTTTCCACATAAGTTACATCCAGCAGGTTGCTGGCGTCTGCATATATCTGATAACGGGATTGCTTATACGCAATACGTGCATCAATCAGCGTATAGTCTTTGTAGTTAATACGCATGCAATAGCGTGCAGCAGCGGAAATGCTGAAGTGTTGCAACAATTCTGTACGCACATTAGCCGTGAACTGATGACGCAGACTTTCGATGACATAGCGGGAAATCTTTGTTGTAATAGCATCTCCTTTGAAAGAAGGCGACAGGTAGTTATAGCCCGCGTTTACACCGATGCTATTGAACAGGTAATGTGGCTGTAAGGTGGTGTTATAGCCCGCGTTCAACCTAAAGCCGGTCATGTCTGCCCGTTGAAAATTCTGTGGCTGCCAGTTGATAGTTGCCGGATTCGCCACGCCTGCTGTATCTTTTACGTAGTCGATGAAGTTGCTGATCTGACGATAGAACATGGAGGCGCTGTAGGAGAAGTTCCCACTGAATTTACGGATACCTGCTTCTGCATAGCTGGCCTTTTCGGGCCCTAGTTTTTCGTTACCAATAATGCCTTGTCCTTTGTAATAGAGATCGGTGTAGGTTGGTAGTCGTTGTGCGGTACCGGCGTTGGCATAGAGTTTCAGGTCGGGAGTGATATTAAAGCCCACGTCGGCGCCCGGGAAGAATTGCCAGCCATAAAATGAATTATAATTCAGGTAGCCTCCAACGGTAAAACTAAAGCGACGATCAGCGATGGATTTATATTCACCGGAGAGTCCCAGATTGGTTCTTTCGTGATTACCGAGGCTGGTACTTTTGATATGCTCATAGCGGCCTTCCAGGCCGGCGCCAAAGGTACCGATAGCGGTGGTAAAGGTATTATTCAGTTCTGCGCCCAGCACGTTGGTATTGTGCAGGTTGCGGTATTTATTCGGTTTGATATAGATATAATCATCTTTGGTATAGCGGTAGCTGATACGAGGTGTCATCACCCAGTTGCGGGTAATGCGGGAAGTATTGCTCACAGCTGCCAGAAAAGTTTTTACCGTTTCCTCAGAGTTGAGATCACCTGGCGGCGCATAAAAACCATTGGCCCCATAGCCATTGTTGATGAAGCCCGCCATTACATTATACTGATGCAGGGAATCATTGTTAAACCCTGCCTGGTAAAGGGCGCGGTAGTTATCGTATGCGGTATTATAGCGATAACCATTACCCTGGTTGCGGCTTACCGACAGGGAATGACTATTACCACCTTTTACCAAAGCGCCGCTGGCGCCCAGGCTATAGGCATCATACAGCTTATTATTTTCGTTCTTTTTAAAGCTGCTACCGGCGCTGCCATTGACGGTCAGCCCACTTTCTGTGGCTTTACGGGTAACGATATTGATAGCGCCATTGAGGGCGTTAATGCCGTAAATGCGGGCGGCGGCTCCTCTCAGCACTTCAATATGATCGATATCTACCAATGATACCGGCAGGTTCATCATATTATGACCGGTTTGCGGGTCGGTGATTTTTACGCCATTGAGTAACACCAGGGTTTGATCGAAGGTACCGCCATCGATCCCAATATCCGCCTGGATACCTTCCGGGCCGCGCTGGCGTACATCCAGGCCGGGCACAAACGCCAATACTTCCGTCAGGGAAGATACCGGCATCGCTTCTATTTGTTTACGGGTAATGATGGTAATGTTGCGGTTAATGGCCTTTACAGGCGCCGCCAGTCTGTTTTCCTGCACAATCACCTCGTCGAGCTGACGGGTGGCCGGGATGCTATCGGTCCGTTTTTGCGCAGACGCGCTACCACAAAGGCCCAACAACAGGGAAAAGACTATTTTATTATTAGAAATTGCTCCACGCATCTTTAAAAAATCATTGCTAAAAGAGCGCAAAGGTAAGCATTACGAGTTAAGAATGACGGATTATGGATTTATAGGAAGATAATAGCGGGTCATTGCTATATCATCTCCCTATAAATCCCTATTCCTACTGGCTATTGCAGGGCATACACATAACCATCTGTGCTGCCAAAAAACAACACGCCATCTTCCAGCCAGGGAGTAGATAATATGCTGCCCATATCCAGGAAATCTGCATACATTTTAATGTAGTCATCTTTATACCTGGCCATCAGATCGGGGATTAATTTGTGAGACACCGGATCAAAGAAGCGGTGCTCTTCCTGCCTGCTGGCGGCTGTTTGAAATATGGTGGTGCTTTGACCGCTATCCAGTTTCATTTTTAATATTTTACCATCCAGGCTACCCATATAGCCATAGGCGTTAGTGCTGGCGATGCTGCCGAAAGCATTTATTTCTATCGGCGCCTGCCATTGAAAACGGCCACTGGCGGCACTAAAGGCCACAGCCCGATGGGAATCGGAGGTAGATACCAGGAGGTGTTTGCCAGCCAGACTGGGTACGCTGGTCCAACTGCCGGGTTCATGAAACACCCACAACCCTTTTCCCGTGCGGAGGTGCAGGGCATATACATTGTAATCGCGGGAGCAGAAATACACAGAACTATCGGCTACTACCGCATGGAACTGCACTTCTCCCTGTGGAAAATATTTTTCACCTATCGTATCAAATTTCCAGCGCAGGGTTCCATCGGTATTAATGGCGTAAAAGAAACCATCGAAGCTGCCGGCCAGCACAATATTTTCCGCCACTGTAGGCGCGGCGTGTACAGCGCCACCGGTTTTGTACTTCCATTTCAGCTTCCCGGTACGGGCGTTTAAGGCGTATATATGTCCGTCGGTACTGCCTACGTATACAATACCTTTATGTACGGTGGCGGAAGAAAGGAAATAATCCCATGGATCAACGGCGTGTTCCCCGCCGGTGCGGAACGTCCATAGCGGACGACCGGTGTGCATATCCAGCGCATAAAAGTTACCATCTTCACTCATAAAAAATACGGCCGTACTATCGCAGGCCACGGTAGCGTTTACAGCTCCTTTGGTTTTAAATTGCCATAAGGCTTTTCCATTGGTGCGATCCAGTGCATACATCGCCGAATCGGCAGCGCCAATAAAAAGATAATTTCCATTGATCACCGGAGAAGACATTATTTTACCACCGGTTTTAAATTGCCATTTGATGATGGGATGATCGGAGATATCCGTAGAAGGACTTTGATTAGCTCTGTTGGCGGAACGGCCCAGCTGTTGGGCATTGAGGGACTGGCACAGGGTAAGCAATCCTACCACCGGCCATAACAATAATTTCATAAGCGGCATATATATTCGCTTGTTAAGATACATTTATCTAATCATAAAAAGCCGTATTTTCGCTGCGTTATGACACTAGATAATAACAGGAAAGCACAAATCATTAAGTGGCTTAAAAAGATCGGCTTCTGGGGTTTCCTTTTCTTCCTCATTAAGGGCCTTTTGTGGCTGGCTTTGGGCTACTGGGTATTAAAGTAAAGCACGCCCCGGAAGGCGTGCGGTAAATCACTCAAAATAACTATTACTTCTTACCCAAGATATTTAAGGGAATACACTTGTAAATGACCCTGCTGATGTAATGTCGGCCAGTTGTTGGTGGAGTGCATTGTTGACGGCGCGGTAAACGCTTCCGCCCATGCTGATTCTCTTCACCCCTGCTGCTGCTAGTTCATCAAAAGCAGGCAATCCCGGCATGGACAATACATTCACGGGCAAGCTGCTGGCCGCGGTCACCTGCCGGATATCTGCTATTTCGCGGATGAAAGGCACAAAGATACTATCTGCCCCCGCTGCTTCAAAAGCTGCTATGCGGGTCAACGTTTCGTTCATTTTGTGGGGGATGTCCAGTAAAAAGGTATCTGTTCTGGCGTTGATGAACATTTGTATATTTTTCCGCGCCAATTCATTTTTGATGAAGTACAGCGTACGACTGAAAGCGTCCACCGACACCAGCTCCCGGGTGGCGCCTACGACGGAGTCTTCCAGGTTTACCCCTACCACCCCGATATCGTGTAATTGCTCCATGTGTTGTACTACCACTACAGGATCACCGCTATAACCCCGCTCAATATCGGCAGATAGTGGCACCCGGGTATGGCGGGCAATTTTCTCTATAATAAAAAACAGTTCATCGAAAGGGATTTGCTCGCCGTCTTCATAACCCAGTGTATCCGCAATAGCAGAGCTGGAGGTACCGATAGCAGCGATACCGCTATCCTGCAAAATACGCGCACTGACTACATTCCAGGCGTTACCCAACAGCAATGGTGTGGGCTGATGATGCAGACTTTTAAATAATTCGTAATTGCTCATGACCTATTTTTATGAGGGTAAAAAACTAGATATGGAAGGTACCATCAATCACGGTAATGGCTTGTCCTTTCAGCAGCACGCGATCGTCCTGCCAAATTACCTGCAACTCTCCACCACGCGGGGATGCCTGGTACGCAAAGAACGCTGTTTTATGTAACCGCTCTGCCCAATAAGGCGCAAGGCTGCAATGAGCGGAGCCCGTCACCGGGTCCTCGTCCACTCCAATAGGGCCAGCAAAAAAGCGGGAAACAAAATCATAGGGTGTGTTGGCAGCACCTTTGGCAGTGATGATACATTTATGTGCCAGCAATAGTTGGCGATCGGGTATGAAACTGGCCACGGCCTCCGCAGATGACAACTCCACTATATAACGGTCAACACTATACGCTACATTAATTATTTCCTGATCAAACATTGACTGCCACGCCTCCGGTAACACCGCCGGTGCGTGTTCTCTTGCGGGGAAATTGAGCGTAATCCAGCCATCCTGGTAAGTGGCGGTGAGGAGCCCGCTCAGGGTATAGAAATGAATGGTATCTGTGCGGGGAACCAGGCCGATTTCCCATAGTACGTGGGCACTGGCCAGGGTAGCGTGTCCGCAAAGTGATATTTCCACCAGGGGAGAAAACCAGCGCAGGCGGTATCCATCCTGTTCAGGTAGTAGAAAAGCGGTTTCTGCGAGATTGTTCTCGCCGGCAATAGCCGCGAGGGTCTTATCGTCCGGCATGCTGTTCAACAGACATACACCGGCAGGGTTGCCTTTAAAGGGCTGATTCGTAAATGCATCTACCTGGAAAAAGCGAATACTCATGGGCTACGGATTGTGATTATCTCACAAAATTGCTAATATTTCCCCGTTAAAAACAGATGCAAAAGTGGCGATTTCGACCATATCAGATGTGGAGGAGCAGAAGGCAGAAAGCAGAAGGCAAAAAGCTATTGTAGCGAGTAGAAGTGAATAAAAAAGCTCAGTAAAACAGCGATTGCAGCTTACTGAGCTTTTCTAATAGGTTATTATTTATTTTTTTGGCGGCAGCGCAAAAGCTACTGCTTCGTGTTCAAAATGTCCTTTGTGAGAGCCATCGCAGAAAGGTTTGTTAGCAGATAAGCCACAGCGGCAGATGCTCACCAGTTCCCGGCCGCCCAGGTCGTACTTGTTGCCGTCTTTATCTACGATTTCGAATTCACCTTCCACCCGGAGTGAACCATTGTTATTAACTGTAATCTTGGTAGCCATAAATTTTCCTTATTTAGCCGGCAAAAGTAGGGAAAACTCTGCTATTCACTCACAACAGATAATATATTTCCGGCAGGATCGGTGAACCAGGCGACTGTAGGCCCTTCTGGGCCACGATGAATACCTTTCTCATTGGTTTTAATAGCACCCCCGTATTGTAAGAACTCCACTCCTGCTGCGGTGAGCTGATCCACCGTATCTTCCACATTGCTTACCGGAAAATTAAGAATGGTGAAAGTTGCGGGAGTATGATCCGGTTTCAGGTAAACGATAATAGGATTCCCGGTGGCAATTTTCAGCCTAAACATATACTCACCATTGCTTTCTATGTCTATTCCCAGTTGCTTGCTGTAAAAATCCTTTGCTGCCTGCAGATCGTTGACAGAAAATCCGCTGTATGCTTTGGTGTTCTTAAACATAAGTAATGATTTTTTTCTGGTGAAGAATACAAGCCGCAGCGGCCTGCTCAATAAAGATATCACCTTAAATGTACAACCATTACGGCAATCGTCAGGGGTGCGAACAAGGCAAAATAGGGGTGCTATTGCGACAATAGTCGTTGTTACACCATTTGCCGCCGATAGTGGACAGCGGCCTTTATCATCTTACCAACACTAACCAGCAAGGGATAAAAGACAAAAGCCTGTAATATACCGGTGATTTCAAACCAGATATTATTGGGTACTTCGTACGTAGGCGGCGGAAATAACATCCTGAAAAAAGAATTGTTACCGGTTACTAAAAAAACAATATTTTTAGCCAGGTGATTGTATACACCCTCGTATAAACCGATGACCAGTAAAGGAAACAGCAGTACAGAAATAAGATAGCATACCAGCAACAGCCTGCTATGCGGATGCCGTTGCAACTGCCAGCCTAATCCATACACCAGTAACATGACTGGTATGGCTACAAACAAGACATGCAGCCGCCAGGGAGTGTGATAAATAACAGCGCCATAAGCGTGATGAATAGCAGTCAGCAATAGCAACGCGGCAGTAAAAAAAGTGGTTCTTTGTAATGTTTTCATTGCTTATTTTTTCACAAAGTTGTTGCTTGTTCGCAGAAGCGCCTATAGGTAACCAAAAACTCACTTAGCCACTTTTTTGGTTACCTACCCTTAAAAGAATAGATATGAAGAAAGAGATCACACCTGTTTTAATATATCCACCAGCGTTATGCCCAACTGCGCTGACGTTGAATCTCATCAGCGGCAAATGGAAGTTGCTGATCCTGCATTTGATTACGCAGCAAATGAATCGTTTTAGCTTGCTGGAGAAGCAATTGCCTGGCATCAGTCGTAAGATGCTGGCCACTCAGCTGCGGGAGATGGAAGGAGATGAATTAATTACGCGGGAAATATTTGCGGAAATCCCCCCTAAGGTAGCATATAGCCTTACTCCGAAGGGGGAATCGCTGGTGGCTGCGGTCATGCACCTGCATAATTGGGGAGTAGAACACCTTGCCCCCAAACAACCGCGGTACAGTCCTATTCCTTAAGGCACAAACTGTTTAACGGCTTTGCCGAGATCGTACGTTTTCACCTGATTTTCTAATGCTGCCGCAATAATACTACTGCCGGCAGCACTGCGGGTGCCGCCTGCACAATGTACTACCACCGGCTTATCCAACGGAACTTCGTTGATCCGTTCCCGTAACTGGTCCAGTGGAATGGAGAGCGCATTATCAAAAATTGGATAGTCTGCCGCTTCGTTGGACATGCGGACATCGATGATCGTATAGTTTTGCGGATGTGCGGCGAAATCGTCCAATGGCACCGCATCCATGTGGGCGCCACCTGTTGTATATACTGCTGCGCCTGCAATGAAAGGCTCGTAGCCAATTTTAGCGGCTTTGTTGATTACCTGTTGCAGTGCTTCATCGTCGGTGGCCAGTAAATAAAATGATTCTTCCGGACCAACGATACTGCCCAGCCAGGTTTCAAAGCGACCGCCGTTCAGCACGTTAATGGCCCCTTGGGGATGGCCCTGTTTGAATGCGTCGCCCGGGCGGGTATCTATGATGAGGGAACCTGCTTCAAAAGCCGGAGTACCCGACAATACCGGCACCTTCGCGAGGGAAGCGGCTAATGGTGCGGCTCCTGCCCTGTTGACATCTACATCATAAGGGAAATATTTAGGAATAAACGGCTGACTGGATAGCAGCTCTTGTACGAATTCCGTCTCTGTTAATTCGTCGAGGCTCCAGTTGCTGACTTTTTCGGCCGCGATGGTGCTGCTGTCTTCGTCGCTGAGCGACTTACCACAAAGCGTTCCGGCCCCATGTGCGGGATAGACTAATACGTCATCTGCCAGCACCATTAATTTTTCGCGCAGTGAATGATACATCATCCGCGCCAGGGCTTCTCTGCCAGCAGTAATATTACCGGCGTTTTCGCGCAGGTCGGGGCGGCCACAGTCGCCAATGAATAAAGTATCTCCGGTAAATACTACCCGGTCTTCTTCCTTATAACTCAGTACCACACAGATGCTATCGGGCGAATGTCCGGGCGTATTCAGCGCGCTGAGGGTGATATCTCCCAAAACAATGGTATTGCCTTCATCAAAACTGGTATGCGGATATGCCGCCCCTACCAGTTGGGAACAATAAATCACGGCGCCGGTAGTTTGATGTAATTCCAGGTGTCCGCTGATAAAATCTGCGTGGGGATGCGTTTCAATCACCCCGGTAATTTTTGCGTTTAATGATTCCGCGTAAGCGAGGTAAGGCGCCAGATCTCTGGAAGGATCAATTAATATTACTTCATTGGAAATTTCGCTGTAAATAGCGTAGCTGTAATGGGCCAGTCCTTTGTCTTCGAATTGTTGAATGTCCATGGATACGGTGCTGATTAATGGTGGTAAAATACGAGGCGCGCCTAAGCTGCTAAAATAGCTCGCTCAATATACTGCCTATAACGGTCCGGGAGAAAAAAAGTTTGACGCCTCCCCGTATTTACCATGCTACCATTACTTCGCGGCTGCAAACCGGCTTTCGAGATGAGTAGCCAGTCCGGGGAGTTTTACCTTGTAGCGGTACATGCCTCCGAAGCTATCTTCTTCTTTCAGTAGCTCATGACCAGCTTTGCTGATCCAGAAAGTCTGCGTATAACGTCCCCTTGGCGAATCTCCTTCTGTAAACAGTTTCCAGCAATCTACCGTCCGGTTATCGAGTGTTTGTAAAGCATCGCTGCCGCTTACTTTGTAGGTGACATAAGCCGGTGGTTCCAGGCCGGCATCATAAAACCGGATCACAAATGTTTTGCCTGCGGCCAGTGGCAGCATTTCAAAGGTTTCAATGTCGAGGTTCCAATTGTAATTGGGCTGATCAAATGCCAGTTTAAACGCAGCGGCTTTGTTATCCGGTGTGGCATCGCCTTCAATACCGGTGAGGGACCAGTTGTAGGCTTGCTTTTCATTCCCCCTCGTTTCTGCATGATGCAGCGGCGAAAAGTCGGCCGCACTATTCACGGAATGGAATACGCGATACCGGGCCGTATCTTCACTATACCAGTGTTGCGTGATTTTGAACACCGGCTTATTATCCTGGCTGGTCTTTTCTATTTCGCGTACCCACAGGCTCAGGCTCAGCATATCCGGACGATGGGGCAGCTGGAAATAAACCAGGTATTGCTTTACACCTGGTTTCAGCAGGCTGGTATTCAGCGGATGATGCCGTTGATCTACGGTGTCTGTTTGTGCGCCGGCACGCGCTACGGTTAACAACAAGATAAGTACAGGTAAAGTGAGTCGCTGACAAAACGTACGATACATATTTGCTTAAGATTAAGGTTAGTAAAACGGTAAGTATGCATAGGTTACTGGTATCAAAGTTTTCCCGTTTGCCGGAGGATAACAAATGAATTCAATCATTCGGGCCATATTTTAAATGAATGCCCCGGTCTACCTCAACATATACCGGTTAAAAATAGCGCAGCACCGGTTGAACCGATAGGCTATTTCATTGAATAACGGCGCCCGTGATATGGAATAAGTTTAAAACCTTCGTACATTGGGGGTATGCAATTTATCAGGGAAATGACCGCGAGTACCCGCTTACAATGGCTCCTATGGCTGATTGTATTTTTGATGATGTTTTTTTCCATGTTACCGGAAGATGGGTTTAATGAGGCGGCTCTTTTTTCCTCGCTCAACCTGGGCTTTTATGCGATTGTGGTCTATGGCAACATCAGCTGGTTGTATCCGGCCTTGTACCTGAAGGGCCGGATAGTGGCGTATATTCTGGCGGCTGTTTTATTCCTCGCCGTAACAGGGCTGATCCGGGCCTACCTGCTGGACTGGCTTTATATTACCTGGTTTGCACCCAGCTTCCGGCCTATTACTATTTCCATTGTACTGCGGTATATGGCGGGTATTCCGCTGCTGTTCTTACTCAGCTTTATTTTCCGGATTGCTATCATTTATTTTTCGCTGAAACAACAGGCAGCTGCTTTGGTACTACAAAATGCCAAAACGGAACTGAATCTGTTGAAATCGCAGGTACAGCCTCATTTCCTGTTTAATACCCTGAACAATATTTACTATGAGGCCTACCGGGAAGCTCCCCGTACCGCGGTATTGATAGAACGGCTATCGGAAATTATGCGGTATTTTGTAGATGAAAGTCCGAAAGACCTGGTACAGTTATCTGCCGAAATAAATTTCCTCGAAAATTATATTGCGCTGGAAAAGATCCGTATCCGCCATGAAATTACGCTTACCTTTAACTGTAAGGTAGCCGATGGCAGCAGCATTCCGCCCATGTTGCTGATGACATTTGTAGAGAACATTTTTAAACATGGCATCGACAAAACCAGTATGCATAATGTCATTGATATCACCTTATTACAGGAAAACCAACAGTTGTTGTTTACCACCCGGAATAGTTTACCGGAAGATGCCTCCGGCCAACGGCAAGGAGGTTCCGGCATCGACAATCTACGGAAGCGACTCACGCTGTTATACGGTGATGCCTATACGTTACAGACGGAAAAAAACGCCACTCATTTCACCGCCTTTTTATCTGTTCCCATATGAGCCTGAAATGTATTATTGTAGACGATGAGCCCAATGCAGTTAACCTGCTGGAGCTGCATATACAGCAAACCAGCGACTGGCAACTACTCGCCAAATGCTACAATGCGCTTGAAGCCCTGGCTTTTCTGAAAACCAATAAAGCAGATCTGATTTTTCTCGATATCAATATGCCGAAACTGGATGGCATGGAACTCGCCGCCCTGCTGCCTCCGGAGGTAAAAATTGTATTCACTACCGCCTATGCAGAATATGCCGCCGCCAGTTACAACTTCCAAACCATCGACTACCTGCTGAAACCTATTACCTTAAAGCGCTTTCTGGCTGCCCAGCAAAAAATAGTAACGGCGTTTAGTCATGCCCGTTTGCCGGATGCCAGCACCACTTCTACACCGGATTACTTCTTCGTAAAATCAGGGAAAACGCTGCAACAGATTCGTTTGCCGGAGCTACTTTATTTTGAAGGGGAGAAAGAATATGTACGCGTAGTGACGATCAAAGGAGAAACGCTGGTGTACAAGCGTTTGAAAGATATTGCGGAACAACTGGGGCCGCCATTTATCAGGGTACATAATTCGTATATTGTCAATACCGGCCGTATTGATAAAATTCAGGACAATCATATCTTTATTGGCGGAAAAAGTATTCCTTTGAGTGATAAGTTCAGAGCGGGTTTCATGGAATTGATCCAGCAACGGTTTTTGTAATTTAAGTATCTCTATGACCTTACGAAGAATACTTCCTTATGCTGTCATTGTAATTGGCTTTATGCTTATTTACCTGATAACAATGCTTATCCATAACAAAGATCTTTATGGTTTCCTCTGTCCTCAATGGGATGAAGTGATCCGGAATAATAAAATTCCGCTTCAAAGGGATCTGTTTACGTATGAACTAAGCTGCGCATTAGTAGTGATAAACATGCTGGAAATATGTACGGTGACAGATAATAGCTTTTTACACAGGCTTCTAAAATCCTTTCTCACTATTATACTTACTTTTATAGGTGGCTGGTGCGTATACCAATTAATGGGCGCCCCAAAAATATGGAACTTATATTATTTCCCCAGAGGCGCTCCTGACTGGATTTATTGTATAGCAAGCAGTTTCCTTACATGCTGTTGTCTAATAATACTTGAATTAATTCAGCTTATTTTCTTCGCATTATTTCCGAAGGAAAAAATTACCAGGCGTATTCCCGTGTGGCTACAAATGGCACCCAATCCTAACAACAGCGCACCACTTTAACCCATTACCCGGCCCATGTCCTAAATTGTATCATTTATGTCGTTTGAGACAACACTGCTTCGTTGTATTTTTGCTGTATGAAACGCCACAAGCCATCGGTTCGGGTTGTCCGCGAACGAAAGGTCACTGTCATTGTAATCATGTCAGGGAATATATTGCTGGATATAGCCGGACCGGTAGATGTATTTGCCACAGCAGCTAAAATGCTGGCCGCCAGGAGCCTGCCATCGGATTATGACATCGTGGTAGCGGCGCCAGGTCGCACGACAGCGATTCCCTGCAGTGGAGGCATGGAGTTACATTGTGCCACTTCTATACTTGATGTCGGTGCTATTGATACCTTACTGGTGGCAGGCTACGACAGCGACGCCGAAAACCAGCGATATTATGATGACTTTTATAACTGGCTATCAGTAGCAGCAACCGACATCCGAAGAATTGGCTCTGTTTGCGTAGGGGCATTTGCGTTAGCCAAAGCGGGTTTACTCAATGGCAAACAGGTGACTACGCACTGGGAATACTGTGAACAACTGCAATGCAGCTATCCGGCAGTACAGGTAAACCCGAATCCCTTTTTTATTAAAGACGGCAATGTATATACTTCTGGTGGCGTATCTTCCGGCATGGACCTGGCATTGGCGATGATAGAGGAAGACCATGGCAGAGATATCGCCATGCAGGTAGCGCGGAAACTGGTGCTCTATTTAAAACGTCCGGGCTCTCAGGCCTCGTTCAGCGGGTTGATACCGGCATATGCCATTGAGCATACCCTTGCGGGGCAGCTACGCAACTGGATGGTAAAACACGCACATCAACAAATTGGCGTACCGGAATTAGCGGAGCAGGTGAATATGAGCACACGCCATTTCAGCCGGGTGTTCACCAGTGAAACAGGATTATCACCGGCTAAATTTATGGAAAAACTACGGGTAGAACTGGCCAGAAAATACCTGGAAGACAGCTCGCTGAGCATAGCAGCCATTGCGGAGAAATGTGGATTTGGCAGTATCGTATCTATGCGACGGATTTTTCTGCGGCAATTGTTACTGTCGCCCAGCGACTACCGGAAAACATTCCATACCTCCCTGGCAAAGGACCATCATTAAGCGCCACACACAGGTATCCATCTTCCTAAACAACAACTGATATGAAATCATTTTCTTTTCATCATGGCATTGCTATGCCCTAAATAGTCACTATCATGCAACAACAACTTCCCTCCCATCTTACAGCGATGTTACAATTACCGGATGATCACATTTGCCGTGAAGCCCTGCAGTTTGTAAAAACACATGAGTCGCTACCGATCTATCATCACAGCATCCGCAGCTTTATTTTTGCCCGCTTATATGCCAGCCACAATGGATTACAGCAGGAACCTGATTACAAGGAAACCTTGCTGTTTTTGTCCTGCCTCTTTCATGATATGGGGCTTACGGACATAGGTAACGGTCCTCAGCGATTTGAAGTGGAAGGCGCTGACCAGGCCTTACAGTTTCTGGCTAACACCTCTTTCAGTGACCAGGAGGCCGATATTGTATGGCAGGCCATTGCATTACATACATCTTCTGGTATTGCAGAAAGAAGAGGAACGATTCCCCTGTTGACCCGTATGGGTATTGTGATGGATTTCGGCGGCCCACTCACGGCCTTTGTTACCGACGAAGCAGCCAATGCTATTTTTACGGCCTGGCCGCGGCTGGAGCTGGCTACCAGCTTAACAGACTGCATAGTAGGGCAATGCAGGGCAAATCCTGCTAAAGCGCACCGCTACGCCATTGCCGGGGAATTATTGAGAGAGCGATCTACCGGCAACGGCACTACGCAGTTGGAAGAAAATACCATCCATGGCAGATGGGGTAATTAAAACGTGACTCATGCAGGCTTCTGGCCTACCTTGGCCAACAGCAGCGCTACTTTAGCCGCCATACCATCTGCCCGGCGATTCCGCTTATCTGCTTCTATCGCCTGATCGCAAGCCCATTGCAACAACTTGTTGTCTTTTTTGTCTGCTGCCAGCTGCGCTACGCGATAGTAGATATAGGCCAGCAGCTCCGGTGCATGCGATTCACATTTAATGCTACGCATATAATACGTCAGCGCTTCTTCCGGTTTATTTTGCATGGCAGTTATACGTCCCAGGTGATAGAGCAGCGTAGAGGCGACGCCGGTAGTGTCATCTGGAATGCCTTCTTTCAGGTACGACTGTGCCAACTGCGCCGCTTCCTCATTTTTATTTACCATACGGAGATTGAGTACACGCACTACTTTCGCCTGGGATTGGGCCAATCGTGTGAGGGTTTCATCCCAGTGCAGTACGCGGAAATAAGGATCTATTTGTACGGCTTTCACAGTTCCGTTGACGGGGAGCATAAAAGTATGCAAACGATCGTGGATAGTAAGGTGATGCATAGTAGAGGTACCGTTGTCATAGGTTATGAGCACTTCTAACGGCAACTGATATACGCTGTCTGGTTGGGTGATGCTTAACTGTAATTCTTTTTGATGTTGTTGCCAGCTGCTTTGCCATGCGGGGGCGCCGGTTCTTTCGAACCATTGGTCAAAAAACCATTGCAGAGATTGGCCGTAGGCCTTTTCTATCTCCCGCTGAAAATCGCCCCAGCTAACACCTGTTTGCTGATACTTTTCACCGATGTTTCGCAGTGCGTTATTAAATAAGGGGCGGCCAACGGTAGCAGCCAACAGATCAAATGCCAGGAAGCCTTTGCTATCTGCCAGGATATGATCGTTGGCGCCGGTGAGCGCTACTAACGGTTCATCATTACCGGCAGCGGCATTTTTAAGATAGCCTAATCCGGATTGATCTCTCAGATAGCCTGGGTAGCCGGTTCGCCGATAATCTATGGCATGGGCGCTATCGAAATAAGTAACCGCCTGCAGCGAGCTGTATTGTGCCAGCGCTTCTGAAATCAAAGACTCCCCTTTTGTGCCCCTGGGCCTTACTTTATTACCCCACCACTGATGACCTATTTCATGGCCGAAGAGGGCATAGTTAAATTGTCGCAGTGCCGCAGTAGGCATTACTACACCGCCCAAAATACTGGCGCCGCCGATACCGGTTAACTCTGACACGGCATCCGGGAATTCKATAATAGAGAAATTAGGGATCGTCAGCGGGCCGAAACGCTCCGAGAGGAAGCTTAATACGGCAGCCGCTTTGGTGGATAAGTCGTTGCCATCAATCCCCGGGCTGAGGCTATAAGTATAAAAGGCATGGTTTCCTTTGTATTCCTGCCTGGAATAATTTCCGATGTATAGGGAGAAAATATCTGGTTGAGTATAGTGATAAGTAAAAGTTCGTTTATCCCTTTCCGTATTTACTTGGCAGGTGGCCGCCGCCATTACCGCCATCAGCTTTGCCGACGTTGTTACGGCAATACTACCCGTACCACGGACGCAACTACCGGTGCTATCGCCTTCCCGTGAAATCACCTGTGGATACCAGGCCGACCCGTATCCACCTGCCATACAGAAAGTGCTGTCGAGATAATATTGAAAAGTGGGCGCATTTCCCCGTTCATATGCATATCCTACCTGTATATGGGTACCGGGCTTCAACGCAGGACGAAAATACCAGCGGTAAACGATATCTCCACCGGCATTCACCGTGGTATCCATACGTCCTGTGGCGCCTTTCATCTGCCAGGTGGCGTTACCTATACCCCGGCTTACTACAATATCCAGCGAATCAGCACAAGCCGGTGTGGTTTCAAACGACAAACTCCCCTGTACGGTGAAAGTACGCTGCTGCAGGTCCACAGCGGCTTTTAGCTGGTAGTCCAGTTGATGCTGGGCAGCTAAAAAGGAAGGGAACAACAGGCATATAAAGGCTAGAACCCGGCACATATTTTTTTTATACAAAGTAAAGACATGGCCCTCCAAAAAAATGGTATCAGATTAACTTTTTCAGGAGACTACGAAACCGGTGAGGTGTGGCCATATAAAAGAAACGAAAAGAGCGAACCAGGTGAGAAGCATCTGAGAAACCGGCAGCATACGCGATATCTGCTACGGGTAGCGTAGTGGTAAAGATCAGCTCCATCGCTCTTCTTACCCGCATTTTAAGCTGGTATTCGCCGATGGTCATGCCTTCTCTTTCTTTAAACGCACGGGCCAGGTATATAGGATGTACAAATACGCTCGCCGCCAGCGACTTAATAGTGTGATGCGTATCAAATTCGTTTTCCAATATCGCTTTTACCTTCGGCAACCAGGCCAGGCGCAGCGGAACATGCACCGTGGAATATTCCGATAACCAGTTCAGGATGTATTCTTCCTGCAATGTAACATGGGGATCTGCGGAGAAAAAATATAACAGGCGATATAAATAATCAAAAGTACCGGTTTTATACACGGTCATTTTCGTGGGCAAGGTAATGCGTTGTTCCAGCTGTTGCAGGTCGGCCTGCTTGAATTCAATATTAAGGCAATGGCCGCCGGTATCACGGAAATGATTGGCATGGTGATATCCGGCGGGCCGGAACAGCACTTCGCCGGGCATGATGTAGCTGCTCGATTGTCTGTTTACTTCTTCATAACTACCATTGATCAACAAACTCAGATATGCATTTTCATGATAATGCTCATGAAGATGCACGGCCGGCTGGTAAGCCGTAATATTCAGCTTAAAGGCAGCATTTTCATTAGACTGCTGCTCCTCGCCGAAGTAATGACCGGGTGACAATATAATACCCATAAATGCGGCGGCGATGTAAATCGTAAAGATACTGCTTTAAAGGCTATTATGCCCGCCAGTCCCACGCTACTACATCCCATTGTGCCCCTTCATCCACATAACTATGTATTATCTGAAATCCAACCCTGGCGTGAGCGGCGTGGGAGCGGGTATTAGCGGCATTTATTTCGGTGATCAAACAATCGTGGCTCCCGGAAAAAAGCGCTTTGTGCGCCTGGTACAAGGCATCAAACAGTCCTTGTCCGCGCCAGCCTTCCCCTACGCAGATCTGCCCGATAAAGTAGTGTCGCAAATCGGATACGTTACTACCATTCAGCGTCAGCGTAGCCGCCAGATCCTTCGTAGGACGCATAATTTCTATGTCGGTGCAGGCACTTACAGAAGTGGCCAGCGCATATCCTGCCAGGGTATTTCCTGACATGATTACCGGCTGCGCCATATCGGCCATCATCCTTTCCACCATTGGCTTTGTGTACTCGAAAGTCAGGAAGCCCTGCGACTGCGCCGTTTCCGGTGAAATATGTTTTTTGAGATTGCTACGTAGCAGTTGTAATAGATCTTCAATACCGTGCGGAGATAATACGGTTGCTTCAAATGTATTGGCCGAATTCATATAGGTTAAAATTAAACAGGGTTTCTTTTACTGTAAGTTGCAGCTTTCCTTTTAAAAAAGCAAATACGCTTATTTTTTGGAAATGAGTTTAGGTTGGCTAAAAAACAAATAACTTACACCCACCTAAAATTAAAATGTAACCCATTATGAAACGAACTCCCTGGTTTGAAAGAGTGTTTCTCCCTATTGAAGACAACGGTATGATGCCCTCCATTATTGAACGTTTAAGTGGCACCCCTGCCAGAGCAGAAGAAATTGCGGCAAAACTGGCGCCGCCCCAGCTTACCCATAAATTACCCGACCGCTGGTCTGTAAAAGAAGAAATAGGCCATCTGGGAGATCTGGAACCTTTGTGGTCTGGCCGTTTGGACGATTTTACCCACGGGCTGGCCGAACTCAGAGTTGCTGATTTAACGAATCAGGCTACGCATAATGCCCATCACAATGCTACTGAAATCAGGGTATTATTGAAACGCTTCCGGGAAAGAAGGCGTTCTCTGGTAACGAAACTTTTGCAACTGAGCGATGCACAACTCATACATACTGCGCTGCATCCGCGATTAAAAACACCTATGCGTGCTATTGACCTGGCTTATTTTGTAGCAGAACATGATGATCATCACCTCGCGAGTATCCGGGAGATATTATCGGAGACCAATTAATGCGCTACACTAAAAATCATAAGCCCGGCAGCCGAAAAATTAGCTGCACGGGCTTTGACTCCTAACTATGATCCTCTCCTAGTCCTCCAGCTCTTTTAGTTTTGTTATTTCCGGGCAAAGGATACAGTAACAAAAACCATTTACACAAGCACAATCATATGCCGTTCCGTTACATTCCCTGGTGGTACAATCAGTGCAGGCCGCCGGGCGATTGGCGGAGCGCAGGATTTGTATAATGCGTTGCTCATCTCCCAAATACTTATATACTTTATGATCTTTTCTGAAAACCACCCGCATACCTGGTAGTTCGCTATCGGAGGTCACCTGCACAAATAAGGCGGGGTCTAATATTTTTTCCTTTCCATTGCTGGCAAAGAGGGTGTTTAAAAAAGCGGCATCTTCTACACGGGTACTGGCAACGCCTTTCTGGCTGATACTTTTCGCGGCTGACTGGTCTTCTGTTTTGCGACCACCGGTATAGGTGCGGTGATCGTCTGTATTTATCTCAACTATTTTATGCGGGCCGGAAACGCCTTTTTCACTGATGCTTTTCCCAGATGGCTTACCTGTATCTCCTACAGGGTTCTTACCTCCTTTTACAACGATGCCGCCAATAGGAGTTCCGGGCCTGTTATCCTGGGCTGCCAGATGTAAGCCATAGTACATGATGAACGCGAGGGTAATTGTTATTGCTTTCATAAAAGGACATTTTGTGGTTGTCTGCCTATATATCAACGGAACCTGAAAAATGTTACCCCCCTGAAACAACAACGGGCATAGCTGTATAGCTATGCCCGTTTCTTTAGCAAAGGTGTATGATTATATGATTATAACTCCCCTAATACTACATCCAAATGCTGCAGGAAGGTATCAGCATTTTCCTTGTTGAATACTAATGGTGGTTTTATTTTCAATACATTATGTAATGGTCCATCTGTGCTGATCAGGAATCCGCGGTCTTTCATCTTCTCTACCACTACATCTATTTCCGGTACTGCCGGTTCCAGTGTTTCGCGGCTGCGTACCAGTTCGGCACCGATGAACAGTCCATGACCCCGCACATCGCCAATGATCGGATACTTGGCCATCAGCTCCCGTAATCCTGCCATGAAATGCTCACCGGTTTCCAGGGCATGCTGTTGCATTTCTTCGTGCTGTATGGTTTGCAATACGGCTTTACCGCAGGCCATAGACACCGGGTTACCGCCGAAGGTATTGAAGTATTCCATGCCGTTATTGAAGGCATCTGCAATGGCTTGCGTGGTCACAACAGCCGCCAGCGGATGACCGTTGCCAATTGGTTTACCCAGTACCACGATGTCCGGTACTACTTCCTGTAATTGGAAGCCCCAGAATTCATTGCCTACACGGCCAAAGCCTACCTGTACTTCATCAGCGATACAAAGACCACCTGCAGCGCGCACATGCCTGTACACCTGATCCAGGTAGCCGGGAGGCAATGGTATTTGTCCGCCTACGCCGAGCAATGTTTCACAAATAAAGGCCGCAATGCCTTTTCCTTCTCCCGATAACCGGGTAATAATATCTGCCACATCCTGCGCATAAGCAGTGCCGGCATTAGGATCATTATACTTGTAAGGACCGCGGTACAGATCCGGATTCATGGCTTTATGCGTATGCGCCGGTTTCCCGAAGCCTCCTTTACCATCGAATTTGTACGGACTCAGTTCCATGGCAACGGTAGACGTACCATGATAGGCATGATCCAGTACAATCACATCTTTTTGTTTGGTATAATGGCGACTCATACGGATGGCCAGGTCGTTGGCTTCACTACCGGAATTGGTAAAGAAGCATACCTGTAAGGAATCCGGCAAAGTGGCGGTGAGCTGTCGTGCGAAGTCCACCAGCTCATCATGCAGGTAGCGGGTATTGGTATTGAGACGAGCTGCCTGTTGCTGAATCGCCTGTACTACGGTTGGATGGCAATGCCCTACATGACTCACGTTATTCACGCAATCCACGAAGGTGCGGCCTTTATCATCGTACAGGTATTGCAAAGCGCCCTTCCATATCTTCAGTGGTTGTTTGTAGCTGATGCTGAGATTGCGACCAATGCGTTGCTTTCTTTCCGCCAGCAGTGGTGCATAGTCGTTGTCGGGCTGAATCAGTGGCGCCATTCCGGCAGCGACGCGGAATGCGTCGGTAGCAGCCATGGGGTTGATTTTGATCAGCTGATACAATAATTTCCAGGCACCTGCTTCTGTGATAAAGTGGAATGGATTGTTACTGCCTTCTGCCGTGCGGAGCGCAGAGTTAGTAACGCTGATGCATAAACGCGCAGCTACCAGGTAATAGAGACAGGCAATTTCCTGTTCTGTTAACGGCCACTCCGACTGGTATCCTTTCACTACCTGTGCGGCGGCAGTTAACGGATCTTCCTGGTGTAACATGGCGTAGGTGCAGGCAATGGCCAGGTTGTTGACCAGCTGCGTGTATACCATATCACCGAAATCTATCAAACCGGTTACTGCTTCATTTTTCACCAGCAGGTTGTAGTCGTTGGCATCGTTATGAATCACGGCCATGCGCAGCTGTGGCAGCTGCGGCACTATTTCTGTTTCAAACTGCAACAGAAAATAGGCCACCATGCGGCGGCGTTCATGGTCTTTGATAGCAGGTAAATTAGTGCGGGCCGCAAGGGTATTGCGCAGGTCCCAGCTATAGATGCGGTAAGCGGCCGGATGTGCAAAGCTTTGCAGTGCGCGGTCCATCTGGCCCATAAAATGACCCAGGCTGAGTAGCAGCTGTGGGGTATGTGCTATTTCATCTGCCCATATCCTTCCTTCCAGGAAAGTAAGGATGCGCATGTATCCGGTGGGCAGTTTGGTGATTTCTTCTCCCTGTTGATTTAGCAACACTTGCTGAAACCCTTTAGCTACGGGTGTTTGCGCCAGGTGGCGCAGCATTTTCAACTGGGCATCCAGCAGGTGCAGATCACTGTTGATGTCCGCCACTTTGCAAATGTATTGCTGCCCGGCATTATCTGCCAGGAGGTAGTTACGATCTTCGTAGCCGTCCAGCGCCTGTACACTTACTTCTATTCCGTAGTGCTGCTGCACCAGTGCTTTCATTTCTGCTATATCCATGTTGTTTAATTTACTCGCGCAATAACAATAACGTATGTGCTGCCGACCAGCTAAAATTAGGTGCATTCAGTCCTTTGCCGGTCAAGGGATGATAATTTTCATACAATGGTAAGTTGTCACTCATACCGGTAGCGTTTTGCCATAGCTTATCGGACAGCTCTTTGGCCAGGTCCTGGTAGCCATATGCTTTCAGTCCAACGATACCAAAATAAAACTGATCCAGCCATACAGGTCCCCGCCAGTAGCCCTTGAGAGGGTCGAAGTTGGGATGATCTGCGGCCAGCACCGGCAACGGTACTTTGGTATTAAACTTCCCCGGCTGTGCCATGATGGCGGCTACACCTGCTGCCTGCTGTTGGCTGGAAATGCCTGCCCACAGCGGAATCCATCCTTCTGCGCCAGTTATTTTGATCAGCTCCTTCCGGCGATCATAGTAAAAACCGGTAGCGGTATCAAAATATTGCTGGTTGATTTTTTGCTTCAACGAGGCCGTCTGTGCGGTCCAGGTATCTTCCAAATGCAGCAGCGATGCCATTTTCGCAAGGTACTGCTTTTCTGCATAAAGATAGGTATTGAGATCTACGGATGATTGATCCAATGACCACGCCTGTGCATTATTTTTTTGCATACGGGCATGATCGAAGCGTACGGCGTTATCCATGCCACTTTCCCAGGCGGCGGCAATGCGGGTACCATCGGTAGAGCCGTATTCACAAAGACTATCCCCATCATGATCGCGGTTAGCATACCACCAGCGGTGATAGCGTACCAATGGGGCATACATTTCCTTTACAAAAGCGGTATCGTTTGTGTGGCGGAATACTTCCCATACGGCCCATGCGGCCAATGGTGGCTTCGTATCGCGGGCGTTGTTTTCTTTACTGTTAGTGTAGATGCAGTCGATCACCATGCCATCCGGCCATTGGTAGTCGAACATGGCGCGGATATTATTTTTGGCGAGTTCAGGATGGAAGATACTCACGGCAGCAGCCTGTTTCCAGCTATCCCAGGCCCAGAAGCCATAGAATCCCTGGTAGCTGGCAGACGGAAAAATGCCTTCGTGCTTCAGATCACCGGCAGCGGTGCGCCAGTTGGTGAGCAATGTCATAATACATTTCACCATCAGGCGACGTTGGCTGGTATCCGTCGTGAAAGCCGCTTTCAGATAACCATCCCAGCGCTGTTTGTTTTGCTTCAACGCGATATTAAAATCGACGCCGCCGGTAGCTGGCTGGCGGTAGCTCTGCAGCTGTGTTTCCTGCCAGCTACCTTTTGCGGGCAGCTGGATTTTTTTTGTAGACGTATAGCCTGCACCGTTAGCTGTAATCTTCCATTTGGCGGCTGACAGGTAATCGATATAAAACGTATGCCCATTACCGTTAATCTGCAGCTGTTGGTTATTTTGTTTCCAGTTAGGCTGACTCAACAGGCTGCTTCCCTCCCACTGCAACTCCAGCTGCCGGCGCTTATTGGCCTGGTTGGTAATTGTAGCCTTTATCATGGCGGTGGTAGCGCTGGTGAAAATCAGTTGCAGGCGCACCTTCATATCCGACAGTTGGTAGCTTTGTTCCAGCAGGCCGGGATAATAATGCTGGGTGCCGTTTTCGGGCAACAGCTCCTTTCCTCCTTCGAGTACATGTAACCGGGCAATGGCGTTACTCAGCCAGCGGCCATCCATATCCATCAGTAACGGGCCTACGAAACCGCCATAGTGGGCAGCGCGTACCGGCAATGAATAAGCGTGCCATGCGCCATTATCTGAGAAAAAACTTACCCCTACGCCGGAAGTATCTGTTACCTGATGTGTAATATCCAATAMGTCTGCAAATTGCTGCCTGTCGGCCTGCTGCGCGTTCACACTTAATGCACTGCAGCAGAGTAACCACCACCATTTCCTCATATTATTCGAATCTTTGTTTAGCTTGTTGTACCGGTTGTGCGCCGGCCATTAAAGGTCTTAACGTAAAAGTATACTGATATGCTTTGCAAGGCAGCTGGTATTGCGGATGCGGTTTGGCTCCCCAGCTGTTATCGCCGCCCAGGCCCGATTGCAGGTAGTCGATATTCCACCAGATCAGGTCTTCATTGAGCATAGAGTGACCATGTTTATTTTGTTTCCGATCAAAATCCAGGTTGGCCATATCAAAGTGCAATACGCCGGCGCTGAGTAACGTATCAGATACAAACATGAATCCGGCATGGTCTTTATCCTGCAGGGCCATCCAGCTGATTTCAGTACGGTGGCCGCTTTCCTGTGCGCGTGGATAAGGATGGAACAGTTCATCTGCTGCCAGATGATATACATCGATGTCGGCCGCGTATTTGCGATCCGCGTAGTTATCGAAAGGTCCTCTACCCAGCCAGCTGACCTGGTCGTAGCGGGACGGCAGGATCATGCGCATGCCCATGCGGGGAATTTCCGGCAAGGTGGTATCTGTAGGCATAAACTGCACCGCTACGGTGATATCGCCATTTACAGCAATGGTGTAAGTAGTAGCGTAGTTTACTTTTACCTTAGGGAGATAATGCAGGGTTTGTACCTGCGTACGCGTAGCGCTGATGGTCGTTACTTCAAACTTTTTCAGCTCTGCACCTTCCAGGGCATGTTGCCATACTTCGCAACGCATCTGCTGGCTGTTGCCGATGTCGTTATCGGTGGCGGCGCGCCAGAAATGTGGTTGTAAAGGACCTTGCATCAGGGCGTTGTTACCGGCAGTATACGTTTCCAGCCAGCCGGTTGTTTTATTAAAACCTGCGTGGAATAAAGCGTTGCCGATACTGCCATCGTTCTTCACTTCCAGTGCGGGACCGGTGAGCGTTTGTTTTACTACCGGTACATAATCCGGTAATGAAAACTGCTCGGTAGCCACCACATTATTCTTTTTATCTACTGCTTCGAAGTGAATATAGTAGCGTGTTCCTGCCGTAGGCGTAAAGTGAGGCAAGGCAATGGCAATCAGGGAATCTTTGCCGGGGGCAATGGAGAGCGCAGGACAGGTGCCACTTTCAATAGTAGCTCCGTCTCCCCTGATTCTCCACTTAATCGTGTATGCGTTTAAGTTAGTAAAATCAAAACGGTTAAATACGMGCCATTTATCGCCTTCTTGTTTTACCTGTACATTTTGATATACTTTTCTTACTTCAAACGCCTGCGGATGCGGGGAGCGGTCTGCTGCCAGCATACCGTCTGCACAGAAACTGGTGTCGCTGGTAGCGCCTACAGTGCCCATGTCGCCGCCATAAGCCCATATCTGGCGACCGTTGGCATCTTTTTTCAGGAAGGTCTGGTCTGCGAAATCCCAGATAAATCCGCCTTGCAGGCGGGGGTTCTGGTAGATCTGGTCCCAGTCTTCTTTCAGGTTACCGCCGCTGTTACCCATCATGTGCGCGTATTCGCACTGAATGATAGGGCGGTTATCGTTTACGTTCAGGAATTTTTTATCGAGGGTATAGATGGATTTATACATCGGGCAAATGATGTCTGTCCACTCATTGTGGCCGGCTGCTTCGTATTGTACCGGCCGGGTATTATCTTTTGCTTTGATGTATTTATACGTCGAAATAAAGTTTTGTCCGAAGCTGCTTTCGTTGCCGAGCGACCAGGTGATGATGCTGCAATAATTTTTATCGCGTTCCACCATGCGTCTGGTACGATGCAGGTAGGCCTGCTCCCAATCGGGCTTATCAGAGAGGGTTTGCCAGGGGTGGAACGACATGCCATCACATTCTATATTGGCTTCGTCCACCAGGTAAATACCGTATTCATCGCAGAGGTCGTACCACTCTTCCGTGTCAGGATAGTGGCTGTTACGCACAGCGTTGATGTTATATTGCTTCATCACTTCCAGGTCGTGTACCATGCCGGCATGAGATACCACGCGGGCGCGGTACATATCATGTTCATGACGGTTCACACCTTTGATGCGGATAGCCACGCCATTCAGTAAAAATTGTCCATTCTTAATTTCCACGGTACGGAAGCCGATGCGGTGCGCCATGCCTTCCAGTACTGCGCCATTTTTATCTACGTGGGTAATGACGAGTGTATATAATGCCGGATGCTCTGCATTCCAGGGTTGAATATCTTTGAAAAGGGCCTCCATCTGCCAGGTACTGTCTTTCCCTATCTTCCACTCTTTGGTGAGCATTACTTTGCCGTTATCGAGCAGTTGTACCTGCATACGTTGTCCGGCTTCAGCGGGAGTAGGCAGTCTGTTCAGGGTGAGCGCAAGATTCAGCTGGCCATCTTTGTACTGGTTTACCAGCAGTGGTTTAGCGAAGAAGTCATATAAACAGAGCTTAGGCCTGGCTACCAGGTATACGCTGCGTTCAATGCCACTGAGCTTCCACATGTCCTGGCCTTCCAGGTAAGAGCCATCGTTAAAGCGGAACACTTGTATGGCTACACTATTATTGCCTGCCTGCAGATAAGGTGTGATATCAAATTCAGAAGGGGTTTTGCTGTCTTTGCTCAACCCAATGTATTGTCCGTTTATCCAGAGATAGAAAAACGAGTTGACGCCGCCGAGGTGAATCCACACCTGTTTATCCTTCCAGTTGGCGGGCACCGTAAAATCACGGCGGTAAGAACCAACCGGGTTAAAGTCGGCCGGTACTCTTGGCGGATCGGGCGGGAAAGGATATTCTACATCGGTAAAAATGTAGCTATCAAATCCGGCTGTTTGCCAGTTTTCAGGTACCTGTATTTTTTTCCAGTGAGACACATCTGTTCCTTTCTTATAAAAGTCCAGCGGTCTTTCCGAAGGGTTGCGGGCAATATGAAACTGCCAGGTACCATCCAGCAGTTTAACAGCTGCACGCCCGGAGTCCCGGCGTACAGCTGCTGCTGCGTTGATATAGGGTATGAAATGGGCATGCGGTGCTAATACATGTTCTGCTACCTTATGTGGATTTTCCCAATCGTTCGTTTGTGCCTGACCGGTAGTAACTACGGGGAGCAACGCCAATAACAACAATAATCTATTATACATACATCTCCTTAATTAGCCATCGGATTATTCACGGTTTCTTTCAGTGGAAGCGGATAAAATGCTTTATCCAAAGAGAAAGTGCGGTTGGCTTCTTTCATTTCTTTTTCCAGCAGGCCCCATCTGCGCAAGTCGTAGTAGCGGCAGCTTTCCAGGGTCAGCTCCATTACTCTTTCGTGTACAATCTGGTTAAAGATGGCCGTTTTATCAGTGAGGTTCAGGGCCGGCATTTTAGCACGGTCACGTACGCTATTGATGAGTGCCATGGCGCCTGGTTTACCCAGTTCATTCAGGGCTTCCGCCTGCATCAGCATTACATCTGCGAGACGGATTAATGGTACGTTGATGGCATTATCATTTCCTAAACGGTCGAGCGAAGCAGGTACCCATTTACGGAAAGCAATGGTGCTGGCGGTTGCACCGAAGATGTCATTGTAGGTATAACCATATGCTTTTTTGGAAGCATCATTGAAGTAGGCGTCATTAAAAAGGATGGTGCCATATACGCGGTGATCATATAAGTGATCGCTGGCAGTTTTGCCTTCTTTCAGGAACTCGGTCAGGAAGCGTGGCGTACCATAAATTTCACCGTAACCACCCATGTCAGATGCAGCTACCCAGTCGCCCAGGTATGAACCATAAGCAGCGCCGTTGTTTACATCGGAAGACTGTTGCAGTTCGAAAATAGACTCGGGTGTATTCCTGGCAGCACCGTTGAACATAGACATATAGTCGCTGTTCAGTTGATACTGGTTAGAGGCAATTACTTTACCCAGCCAATCGGATGATTCTGTGAGCAATGCGGTAGCGTTACCTTTATCTTCTCCGGCGCGGTATAAATATACTTTACCTAACAGCGCCTGTGCAGCACCTTTGGTAGCGCGGCCCAGTTCATTATCCGGACGATCGGCGCGCAGCGGCAATCCTGCTTCTGCGGCTTTCAGCTCACTGCAGATGAAATCCCAGGCAGCTTTACGTTCTGATAAAGTGGCTGGCAGATCTGCTTCACCCTTTGGTACCTTATCGCGGATAATGATTTTTTCGAAATCAACGATCAGTTTATAATGATAATAAGCGCGGAGGAAATGGGCTTCCGCCAGGATCTGATTCTTGGAAGCGTCATCGATCATCTCCGGTTTCATGGCTGCTACAGCTTCCAACACCTGGTTGGTATAATAGATACCACGGTAGTTCTCGCGCCATAACAGGTCGATCGCATAATTGCCGGAGGTGAAGTTGAAATTATAGTGTTCCACCCACCATGAGTAGTTATAAGCATCATCACCTGGCTCTACATAGTCTTCGCGGTAGAAGCTGCGAACAGAACGTGCTTCCACATAGTTATCCCAGTATACGAAACCCTCAACCTGTGAATAGGCTGCAGCCAAACCAGATAACGCCCGATCCTTGGTAGTCCAGTAGAGTTCCACATCCAGTTTATCCGGAGAACGTTGATCCAACACATCTTTACTGCAACCTGGAGTAAGGGCAAGGAATGCAAGGACAACGGGTATATATAAATATGATTTTTTCATTTTAAATGATTTTATGCTTAGAAAGACAATTGCGCACCCACCATTACTTTTTTATTCTGCGGATACTGCATACGATCCAGACCAGTATCTAATACAGAAGCTCTGGAAATTTCAGGATCTAATCCGCTGTATTTAGTGAAGGTCAGCAGATTTTGACCAGCGGCATAAAAGCGAATTTTCTGAATTTTGTAGCGGCTCAGGAAGCTGCCTGGCAAGGTATAACCAAGCTGGATGGTTTTCAGACGCAGATAATCACCTTTTTCCAGGAAGCGGGTGGATTCACGCGCATTTCTGTTAGGGTCACCCAGAATAGCGCGGGGCATATCGGTATGGGTATTTTCCGGCGTCCAGGCATTTAAGGTAGTGGTCAGGAAATTACGGCCGGCATCCATTCCTTCCAGTTCGAAGCGGTTACCATTATAAATTTTGTTTCCACTTACTCCCTGTAGAAATAAGGTGAGGTCGAAATTTTTATAATTCAGGTTAATATTCAAACCATATTCAAATTTCGGGAAGCCAGAACCCTGATAGGTTTTATCATTATCATCGATCACACCATCACCATTAGTGTCCTTAAAGCGGATATCACCGGCTTTGGCGGAAGGTTGCAGCGGAACGCCGGCTTTATTTTTATAATTGGCGGCTTCTGCGTCGGTCTGGAAAATACCATCTGCCTCATACAGGTAGAAAGCACCTACTTCCTTACCTACACGGGTTTGGTTAGCAATATGATCCGAACCAAATTTAAGACCAGTACCATTTAAAGACTGACCATTGTTACCCAATTCCACTACTTCATTTTTAACACTGCTGATTGTACCAGTAATGTTGTACTGCAGACCGTGTACCTGGTTGCTGTAAGTAGCTTCCAGTTCCCATCCACGGTTGTTGAACTTACCAACGTTCAGGGTTGGATTGTTTACACCGGAAGAWGGTGGTACTTCTTTGGTTACCAGCAAACCAATGGTGTGATTATTAAAGTAGTTGAAGGAACCACTCAGGTGATTTTTAATCAGGGCGTAGTCAAAACCAATGTTGGCGGAGCGATTGGTTTCCCAATGCTGTTCACGGCCCAGCAGGTCCTGGCCAATGATACCTGGCCATGGTGTAGCGCCACTGCCCTGTACATAACCTCCAGCCCAGGTATTGTCTACATACATGAGGTTCAGGTGACCGTAAGGTGTTAATGCCTGTTCTATACCCAACTCACCATAACTGGCGCGTAATTTCAACATATCCACCCAGGTAACATTGCTCATAAAGGCCTCTTTCTGCAGATTCCAGCCCACGGCCACTGATGGGAATATACCATAGCGTTTGTCGAGGTCGAACTTGGAAGAACCATCTCTTCTGATGGCGAGTTGTAACATGTAGCGGTCATCATATGAATAGTTGACACGCGCCAGTTGAGATATACGCACATATTTTGTTCTGCTGCCACCAGCGCCAAATGTACCACCCAAAGCACCATCCATGGTTACGAAAGCCGGGTCCAGGAAACCACCAGGCACTGTTTTTTCTACCAGTACACCATCTTGTATGGTACGCACAACTGTTTTACCATCTGCGGTTACATTGAGCCATTGATTGGTAATTTCCTGTGCGGTGTAACCTGCCAGCAGGTTCACGCTATGCTTACCTTTAGACCAATCGTAATACAGGAGATTTTCCATCAGGCGATCCCGGTAATTGGAGCGCTGATTGTACAGATTAGCATAAGGTACCGCACCATCGTTCGGATTAATACGCACCGCAGGGCGGTAGCTGAAACTGAAATCATTTTCGTTGATCAGGTTCAGGTTGGTAGTAAACTTAAGTCCTTTCGCTAAAGCCAGGGTAAAACGGCCGTTGGCATTCAGGTACTGGGTAGTAACGCTATTTTGTAAATAGTGATCTGCCGCCATCGCGTTTTGGTACTTCGGCAGATTATCTACCTGCAGTCCATAACCATATTTTTCTTTGCTGTCAAATACAGGTAATAAAGGCGACTGGAAATAAGATTCGCGTGAAGAGAATTTCTGTACACTTGATTTTGTTTCAGAATAAGCCACATTCACTTCTGCAGTAACGATACCTTTTTTGTATTCATTACGGGAGCGCAGCGTTTTCTTCTTAAAATCAGATCCAATGAAAGTACCTTTCTCGTTAGTGATATCACCACTGAGCGCGTAGGTGATATAATCACCACCACCGCGGAGGTTAAGGTTATAGTTTTCAGCGGTACCAGGTTGGGTTACTTCTTTCTGCCAGTTGGTATYTACACCCGTATTTTTAGTTACATAGGCAGGGAGTGGACGGCCCGCATTCTGGTACATCATTTTCAGCACTGACTTATACCCTTCTGCGTCCAGCAATTTATATTGACCAGTAGGTTTTACACCAGCATAGTAAGCGGTGAAATCCACTACCGGCACCCCTTTCTTTCCTTTTTTAGTAGTGATGAGTACCACACCGTTAGCCGCGGAAGAACCATAGATAGATGCGGCAGCACCATCTTTTAATACCTCCATAGAGGCAATGTCATTATTGCTTAAGTAAGCAGGGTCGCCGGGAGATCCGTCGATAACAAACAGGGGTCTGTGTCCGCCCATGGTGCTTAATCCGCGTATACGTACATCTGCCGTTGCGCCAGGTTGGCCGCCGGTATTTACTACTGTTAAACCGGCTACTCTTCCCTGAAGTGCATCTACAGGATTATTGGTGGACATGGTAGAAATAGCTTCGCCTTTCACAGAGGAGATGGCGCTGGTTACGGTCCCTTTACGTTGGGTACCATAACCTACTACTACTACCTGGTCTAATACTTTTAACGAAGGATACAGGGTGATGCTCAGGTCTTTTTGGCCGTTAACTTTTACTTCCTGGTCTTCATATCCGATGAAGGATACCTGCAGGATGGCATTTTCAGGTACGCCAACCAGGCTAAAGGAACCATTTTCATTGGTTAAAGCTCCTTTGGAAGTACCCTTTACTTTTATGCTCACACCCGGCATCAGTTCACCGGTGGATGCTTTCACGGAGCCCTTCAGGTTGTCTTCCTTTTGCTGATCCACTTGGGAAATGGCGGGTGGAGCGGCTGGCTTTACGAGGATCATGTCCGCTGTTATTTTATATTCCAGGCCAGTAGCATTACAAATCTCTTTCAGTAATGCTTCTACAGTACGAACTTTTTTGTCGATCGAAAACCTGGCAGTACGTTCCAGGTCGTCCCGGTTGTAAGAAAATTTCAGTGCGGTGTTTTTCTCCAGATAGCGTAATGCGTTGATGACGCTGGATTGAGAAAACCCTACTTCTACTTTGTTTTTTAGTCCTTCGGTGATCTGTACCCATGACAGCAAACACACTGCCATCGCTATACATAGCACGCGTCGGGCCATACCCTTGTAGGTACAAGAGATACTTTTCTTTCTCATAACATTAGAAAGTTTATTGTTTAGAATGGAATTGCAGCACAGCTGCTATAATCAATGGTTGATAAATAACTCGTCCTTTTGAATAACCGTTTTAAGATTTGTGATGTAACTAATAGACGCCAGTACTTCCGGCAAAGATTTATTCATGAACTCACCGTTAAAATGAATGGCCGGATATTTACCCGGTGTAATATGGACTTTAATGCCGTACCAGTTTTCCAATTCCGCGGCCACTTCTATCAGGGAAGCATCTCTGAAAAATAATCTACCTCTGCGCCAGTCCTGTTCACGGGCCACATCAAAGTTGCCGGGAATCAGTCTGCCATCCTGCGCTTCCAGGGTTTCGCCGGGCAGCAACTCTTTGGATGCATCTGCGGCGGCTACTTTTACTTTCCCGGAAAGCAGGGATACTTTTACACTACTGTCGAATAAATAGGCGCGTACTTTAAAAACCGTTCCCAATACCTGTACCCTGGTGTTACCGGCACTCACGGTAAATGGACGCGTATCATCTTTTTGTACATCGCATAGGGCTTCTCCCGAAAGTATTAAATGGCGGTCCTGCTGGTTATAATTTTCCGGTACCTGCAATACGCTGTTCCGGTTTAAAATAAC
Organism: Chitinophaga sp. 05T412; assembly: GCF_056396465.1. Lineage (NCBI taxonomy): Bacteria > Pseudomonadati > Bacteroidota > Chitinophagia > Chitinophagales > Chitinophagaceae > Chitinophaga > Chitinophaga sp. 05T412. The sequence continues at coordinate 111,443 of NZ_JBFTLN010000010.1, read as the reverse complement.
AGTAGTCCCATCTGCCAGTACAATTTGCTTACGGGCGCTGTCTGCGCGGTACGTTTTGTAAGCGATTGCCGGCAGTTTTACATCGGTAGACTGTTTCTTCCACATCCAGACAAAAGCCATACAGCCGGCTAATACAGCGGCGGCTACATAAGGAATATAATTCCTCCTGCGTGTGGCGACTTCGTGATCGATTTCAATCATGGCCCGCAGCTTGTTGAATTCCTCCAGCTTTTGTTCAGCATTCAGCTTTATGCCTAAACGTAACACCCATTCCCGCGCTTTGTCTGTTTCCGCCTGTTTATGAGGGTTGCGGGCTATCCAGTCGTTCCAGAATGCCACATCTTCCTCATTGCTCTGCAGGCAATAACGCACAAAAGAGTCATTCAGCATAAAGTCTTCCGCCATGAAGAATTGGAGGTTCATGTATCGCCTGTTTAAAGTAAAGAGGAATGGTTGCTTAAATTTTTACCAAAGAAAAATAACTTATTTTTCAAAATACCACATAAGTGTGAGAAAGAGGAAGGACATGATCTTCCGGAGTTGTACAATGGCAGTGTGCAGGGTATTATAAATGGTCCGTACAGAAGCAGCGGTTTGCTGGGAGATTTCTTCCATACTCATATTTTCATAAAAGCGTAGCCGTATAAATTCTTTTTGCCGGGCGGTTAACTGCGCCAACACATTTTCCATTTTATGCCGCAACTGTCCRTCGGATTCCAGGTTGATCAGCACGGCTTCATAAGATTGTTCCTCCGGCTCCTGGAATAATTCTCCTGCATATTTAGCAGAGCGTTTGGTTTCTTTCCCTAATAATTTACTGAGACGGCGCTTAAAGCAGATAAAAATATAATTCGGGATATGATCGGGCATTATCAACTGTTCCCGCTTCTTCCATAACTCCACAAATACATCATTGATGCCCTCTTTCACCATTTGGGTATCTGGTACAACAGATATCCCATAATGATATAAGCTATCATATAATGCATGATAGATTTTATACAACCCATGTTCGTTGTGTTGCTGTAATTCATTCCAAAAAACGGACAATCCTTCTCCGGTAGCACTGCTGCTACGTTGTACAGGAATTTGTGCGATGTTTTTATCGGAATTAGTTACTGCCACTGGAACCAGGTTATTGGACGCCAATTTATTTCATTTCTGAAGGGCAGAGTATATAAAAATTATCCCAATGTATACGGATTTTAACCTTTAATTGGTTAAAATATGAGCAGAACTCAAAAAATGAAACGCAAAAAGCTATTGTGGCGGATGATCTTAGTGGATTTTGTCTTTGTACAGGATTAAACTGATTATACTGATTTTCCTGAATTTTATTTTTAAGATTTTGGAAGATTGGTAAAAGTGTATGACTATATGATGCTACAAATCTTGCGAATCTTTTTTAATCAAAAAAAGTAATCAGCATAATCAGTTTAATCCTGTACAAAGACAAAATCCGCTAAGATCATCCGCCACAATAGCTTTTTGCTTTCCGCTTTATGCTTTCTGCTCAAATTAGTCCGGTTTTTCTTATATTTATCATGAATAGATGAAACACCTGCGAGGCATTTAGCTTTTGATCCCCCAAATAATCCAGACACCCCACCCCAAAAGTATTCGAACCTTATGAATCATTATGATATGGCCCGTGAGGAAATGAATAGCTCATTTTCTGCGTCCGGCCCGGCAGGGACTCCCTCTCCCGCACTGCAGATACCCCGGATATCACTACCTTCCGGCGGAGGTGCGTTGAAGGGTATCGATGAAAAATTTCAGGTCAATGCGGCAAATGGAACGGCTTCTTTTAGTATTCCACTCCCCTGCACACCCGCCAGAAATGGATTCCAACCACAGCTATCACTTTCCTATAACTCCGGCGCCGGTAACAACCTGTTTGGTATTGGTTGGGAAATAGCCTTGCCAGCCATTCAACGCAGTACCGACAAAAAAATTCCGCGTTACCTGGATACCAATGATACGGACGCCATGGCCACGGAAGATCTTTTTATGTTCACCGGTTTAGAAGAACTGGTACCACTGATGTATTGGAAAAATAATCAATGGCAGGTACAACAGGAAACCATCGGTAGCTTTACCATCCGGCAATACCGCCCCAGAATAGAAAGCGGATTTTCCAGGATAGAACGCATCTTTCATGCAGATAAAGGATATTACTGGCGCGTCACCACCGCGCAAAATATAGTCACTTTTTTTGGGTATAGCCCGGAATGCCGCGTCACGCACCCGGACAACGATTCCCTGACTTTTAAATGGCTGCCGGAGTGCAGCTTCGACGACAAAGGCTCCTGCATCTGGTATACGTATAAGGCAGAAGATCTTACCAGTGTAGCGCAAGACCTGCCGGAGCAAAACAGGTTTAATCACCTCCAGCCTTTTACCAACAAATACCTTAAAAGCATTCAATACGGTAACCAAACACCCTACTATCCCACTGCTACGTATGAAGTAACGCCACCGGCAGATCCCGCACATTTTTTTCAACTGCTGTTTGATTATGGAGAACATGATTTACTACGTCCCCAACCCGGCGATACCGGCAACTGGACTGTGCGCAAAGATCCATTCTCCAGCTATCGCGCCGGCTTTGAACTACGTACCTACCGGCTATGCCAGCGGGTGTTACTGTTTCATACTTTTGCGGCCTTAAACGGCGGCATGCCTACACTGGTGAAATCACTCGACTTTACTTATGTACCAGCCGATATGCAAAGTGATCAACCTACTTCACTTACCTATCTCGCCGCCATTACGCAGAAAGGATATATCTGGCAACAAAACAGCTATACCTCCCAGGCCTTGCCCCCACTTACATTCGACTATCAATGGCTTCGCTGGGATACCACGGTGAAAGCGGTACCTCCCGACAGCCTGGTACATGCGCCTACGGGCATTACTGGCAACTATCAATGGGTAGACTTATACAACGAAGGCATCAACGGCATACTCTCCGAGCAGGCCGGCGGATGGTTCTACAAATCAAATAATGGCACCGACGAAAATGGAGATCTGTGCTTTGAACATGCCCACCCCGTGATGCCCAAACCCAACTTCACAGGGCTGAGCAATGCCACGCTGCAACTACAGGACCTGGAGGCAAACGGACAAAAACAAATCGTTGTCAACTCCGCCGCCGTACAAGGCTATTTTGAATTAGGCGACGACGGCCACTGGCAACCCTTCCGTGCCTTCCTGCAAACCCTGCACCTCGACCTCCATGATCCTAATATACGCTTGCTCGATATCAACGGAGATGGGCAACCAGACATCCTGTTCTCGGACCTGGGCGCTTTCTGGTATTGGGAAAGTGAAGGTAAAACCGGCTATCGTAAAGGACAGCTGGCGCCCAAGCCCTATGAGGAGGAATCAGGCGCCGCTATTCTCTTCTCGGACCCCACACAACGCATTTTTCTCGCTGATATGTCGGGCGATGGACTCACCGACCTGGTACGCATCCGCAACGGGGAAATATGTTATTGGGCCAACATGGGATACGGCCGCTTTAGCGCCAAAATCACCATGGACAATGCCCCTTTGTTTGATACACCAGAACTCTTTAATCCTTCGTGGCTGGTATTGGCAGATATCAGTGGTACCGGCGCCACCGATCTTATTTATCTCGGCAAAAATGAGTTCAATGCTTACCTGAACCTTAGTGGCAACAGCTGGAGCGATGCCACCACCATTCAACCTTTCTTACCCACTGAACAACCCAATAAAATTACAGTTACCGATTTAACCGGCAACGGAACGGCCTGTCTTGTATGGTCTTCCGAACTACCCGCCTACCGCGACGCACCGATGCGTTACATTGATTTAATGGGGGGCATCAAACCTCATATCATGTGCCGGCATAGTAACGGTATGGGAAAAGAAACTACCCTGGTATATAAAAGTTCTACCTCCTATTATCTGGCGGATAAAAAAAATGGCACTCCCTGGATCACCAAGCTACCCTTCCCGGTACAGGTGATTGCACAAACCATCGTTACCGAAGCCGTTACCAATACGCGGTATACAACACAGTATACCTATCACCATGGATATTATGATCATGCAGAAAGAGAGTTTCGCGGATTTGGCCGGGTAGAACAAACTGATGCCGAAGACTTTGATGTATTTGACGCCATCGCAGTAGTACATCACCAGGCGCCTGTACTGACCAAAACCTGGTATCACACGGGCGCTTTCATCAACAGGGAACGCCTGCTCACGCAATTCAGTCAGGAATATTGGCCTGTGCTTTTTAATAACAATGGCTATCATACTACCGCCACAGAATATGCATTGCCCGATGCCGTGTTAATACCGAATCCCCAGCTCAGCGGATTTCCGATGGATCAACTCAACGCGGTAACGTGGCGGGAAGCCCTACGCGCCTGTAAAGGTATGGTGCTCCGCCAGGAAATATCCGGACTCGATGCCGCACAAAAAATTGCGGATGAAAAAGCCGCCAAAAACTATGCAGACAATGATCCCGATTTCCTCGCCTTCATTGCAGCAGCTCAGGAAACGGAACAAATTCCTTATTCCGTGGCCACACATAACTGCGCCATTGAATTGCTACAGGTAAATAATGACAACTTATACGCAGCATTCCTCGTCAGACAAAATGAATCGATTAACTACCTGTATGAACGCCAGGCCGCCGATCCTCGCATCGCCCATACCCTTACACTGGATACAGATGATTTGGGAAACGTGCTGGAATCTGTAGCAGTGGTATATTCCAGGCTACAACCCGAGCCGCTGTTACAGCCCGATGCCACAGATACACCCGCCACCACAGCAGCCAAGCTACAAGGAATTGCAGCACAGCAAAAACAATGGATCTCCTTTACGCGACAGGATTTTACGAAAGATATACTTGCTCCCGATAATTACTACCTGAGAAAAAACTGGCAAACGCAAACTTATGAATTCACTGGATTTACCCCGGCAGCAGGTAATACGATATACACGATCAGCGATTTTAAAGGTCTGTTTAATAGTATCCCGGAAATTGACTATCAACAAACGGCCAATAATTTGTCGCCGCAAAAGCGCCTGACAGCACACACCAAAACCAACTTCTACGATGCCAGTCTTACCCAATCACTCGCGGACGGTGATATGGAAGAACGCTGCATTCCTTATGAAAGCTATCAGCTTTCTTACACCCCTTCGCTGTTATCCGGTCTTTTTGTACCCAGCGCCTACTCGCAACCTTTTACAGTAGGCGCTGCCGACCTACAACAAAGTGGGTTTGCAGCCTTTGCCGGCAACTGGTGGATACCATCTGGTACCATACAATATGCGGCAACAGGCGAAACGATTGATGATATTAAACATCGGTTTTTTAGCCCCGTGAGTTATACCGATCCACTGCAAAGTATATCTACCGTATTTTATGATGCCGATTATTTATACCTGCAACGCCTCCGCGATGCACATGACAATGAAACCCGGGTGCTCGATTTCAGCTACCGCACCTTGTCCCCCTTGCGCATGCTGGACCCCAATCTAAATATTACTTCGGTGATCACTGATGAACTTGGGCTGGTAAAGGCAAGCGCCATTGAAGGGAAGGCAGGTAATGATCCCTTACAAGGAGTGGAAGCGGACAATTTAACCGGTATTACCGACTATACCGGAATAACGGAGCAGGCAAATATTACCGCATTTTTTACACTGGCCAATACGACAGCACCTAACGTTTGTGATTATACGCAATTGCGTGCCTCGGCACAGCCATTACTGCAAAATGCCAGTGTAAGAATTGTATATGATTTCAGTCGCCAGCCAGCCGTAGCGGCCTGTATAAAGCGGGAACAACATGCCGCTGTGAATCCCAATAGTCCTTTGCAGATTAGTTTTGAATATGCGGATGGATTTGGCCAGATAGCCATGAAGAAAGTACCCGCTGAAGCCGGCCCGGTAACACTCCCCGACAACAGTACCATCGACACCGGCAGCCAATTACGCTGGGTGGGCACCGGGCGCACCGTACGGAATAATAAAGGCAATCCGATCCATCAGTATGAACCTTATTTTTCCACCACCCCGGCTTATGAAAATGATCCCGCCTGGGTGATGAAAGGTGTATCCCCGACCCTTTACTATGATGCTCCCGGCAGAAATACATTGACTACGTTGCCCAATGGGACGTTTAATAAAGTGGCGTTTGATGCCTGGAAGCAATGCACTTATGATGTAAACGATACTGTAAAAGACAGCGACTGGTACGCCACGCGCATAGCACTTCCCAATGCCAATGATCCCGAAAAAATTGCTGCGGTAAAATCGGCCATCCATTACAACACCCCTTCCTGTGCCATCACAGATACCCTGGGCAGAACGATACTGACMATAGAGCATAATCGCTGGGAAGATCCTTCTCAACAAATAAAAGAGGAAAAATACTTCCGATATACCACCATGGATATTACCGGAAATACGCTGTCTGTAACAGATCCCCGCGGCAATACCGTGATGACCTGGCACTACAATATATCCGGGCAACGCATCCGGCAAATCAGCATAGACACTGGTCAGCGCTGGACGCTACCGGATGTTATGAATAAGCCGGTAAAAATATGGGATGAACGTTTTCACGAATTATCGTTTAGTTATGACGCGCTGCACCGTCCCATCGGTAAAACCGTACTGGGAGGCGACAACGTCGTGTACCCATCTACGTTATATGAACGGGTGATCTACGGAGATAGCCCCGGGATGAGCCCCGCGGCGCGGCAAGCGGCGCAGGCAATGAACCACATCGGGCAGCCGGAATATCTATACGACAACGCCGGGAAAGTCATCTCCGGCAGCTTCGATTGTAAAGGTAACCTGCTCGAAAGTACACGGATATTCACACTGGATTACAAAAGTATTCCCAATTGGAATATCGCCCAGCCGGATCAACTGCTCAACAATACGCCCGACTATACCTTCGTTACCTATACTGCTTATGATGCCCTCAACCGCATGATCCGGCAGACTACGCCGGACAACAACATCACTACTCCCGGATTTAATGCGGCCGGATTACTGACAACGGTTACCCTTACGGAAAATGGCCAGGATAGCCCGTTTGTAAAAAGTATTACCTATAATGAAAAAGGACAACGCAACAGTATTCGTTATGGTAATGATGTGGTCACCAAATACCAATATGATCCGCTTACATTTCGTTTAGCCGGTATTGTTAGCAGTAATGGCGGCGCCATGCCCCTGCAAAATTTACATTATGTATATGATCCTACTGGTAATGTATTACAGGTAGATGACCCCGCCCTACCGGATATCTTCTTCAAAAATATCCAAGTGCAGGCCGCCAGTGAATATACTTACGATGCGTTGTACCGTCTCATTTACGCCACCGGCAGGGAAGGCGATACGGTGGTCACATTTGGCCAAACGGACAACTGGAATGACGCGCCCTTCATTAACCGGCAGGCGGATACCAGCAACAACGCCCTGCGCAATTACAGTCAGCGTTACCAATACGACGCTGCCGGCAATATGCAGCAAATGCTCCACAGTGCCGGCGCCGGCTCATGGACCAGAAACTATCTTTATGAAGATCACAACAACCGGATAAAAAGCACGTCCATTGGCCAGCAAACCTGGGTATACCCCCACCATGCACAACATGGATTCATGACCAGTATGCCACACCTGCCCCTGATGCAATGGAACTTTAAAGAAGAAATACAAGCCACCTCGCAACAGGTGGTAAACAATGGCACTCCTGAAACCACGTACTATGTATATGACAGCTCCGGCCAAAGAATCCGGAAAGTAACCGAATATGCCGCTACTAACGGTAACGCACCGGTGAAAAAAGACGAGCGCCTGTACCTGGGCAGCTACGAAGTATACCAACATGACAACGGGCTGGTGAGGGAAACCCTTCACCTGATGGATGATAAAACCCGTATCGCCATGGTAGATACTGAAACTGCGCAAGCTGTTGTGGTAGGCGGAAGCCTGCAGCAGGCGCCGGCAGGCCGTACCGTCCGGTATCAGCTGGATAATCACCTCGACAGCGTTTCGCTGGAACTGGATGACCAGGCACGCATCATCAACTATGAAGAGTATCATCCTTTTGGTACCACGGCCTATCAGGCAAACAACGCAGCTATAACCGCAGCGGCTAAACGCTATCGTTATACCAGCCGTGAGCGCGATGAAGAAACCGGACTGGAATATCATACCGCCCGCTATTACATCCCCTGGCTGGGACGATGGTGCAATGCAGACCCTATCGGCACCGGCGCCGGCCTGAATGTATACCGGTATGCCCGTAACAATGCGGTGACCCGCTCAGATGTCAATGGCCGGGCCGATATTGCTATTCACCAATACCTCACTACCCTCATCGCCTCGCAATATGTAGGCGATGAAGAAGCCATTGATATTGGCCGCGCCTCCAATGTATCCGACCGGATCAACCGGCTGGATGCCACTGAAAACAGTTTTTCCACCGACTACAGTGAAGAGGTAAATGTAGAAAAACATGCTTTGTACAACGCCAGCAGAGAAGAGAAAGTCAAACACTTTTATAACAAATTCAAAAACGCTGAATCCCCCAGCCTGGAAGATGCCGGTGAAGATCTATTACACCCCATCCAGGATGCACACTATCATTCATCAGAAGTGTTGCTGGGCCCCAGACTGGGGCACCTCATGTATCCGGAAGCGGATCTGGCGGTACGCGGCAAAAGCTTCGAGGATTTTATGGCAGTAGTCAGAGACAACGAAAAAGCCATGGAACTGATGCAGGACAAAGGGGTAATTAGCAGAGGACACTCGAAAAAAGGAAAGCTCTCTGAAAAGGAATGGCGGAATGTGTATGACGGCTTACAAAAGGCGGAAAACAAATACGACGACATCTTCTTTGTCATCAACGTAGGCGGTATATTCCCGATCCTTGGCATGATAGGCGGCACCATAGGCACCATCGTAGGCGCTATCATCGGCGCTATTGTGGGCTTATTAGTGTCGTTGTTTACCAAATCGCCCTGGAAACGATATGACAACGGTATTTCCGGACCTAAAATGCTGGGAGACGCCATCTCTATAGGACAAACCCTTGGCGGTGCACTGCTTGGATTGCCAGGGCTCATCTCCAGTTTACTCAAGTCCAAAACGCCGCTTATGAAAACGGTCAATTCAGCAGAAGCCCAATTCATGAAAGGCGTGCTACAGGAAAGAGGTATCAACGTAAAAGGCCCTGATGCTTCCAAACCGAAAAAAGATTTTTGCTCAGAGGTACCCAGTCAACTCTACTACGTGTGTGAGTAACCGTTATAAACAACAAACACTAAAACTTTTTATTTTATGATAGCCCCAAAAAAAGTTTCGACGCCCCTTTTCCATGCTGATTTCAGCAATGACCCCGCATTGCTGGAACCATTTACCACCTTGCTGTCATCCCATGATGGAGACGCCGGCGCTGCCATTGCGGTCGCATCAGCTAACAAAGCCTTTTCACCCGCATTGGTGAGCAAACTCCAGTTCACTGCTGCACTGGCCCATTGGTCAGATAACAATGCCCAGGTAGTAGAACGTTTTCAAAAAGACACCACCACCAATGGCCTCCGGGATATTGCGTTGCAATTCAGTGGAGCCGCCCTCGCTCAAAACATACCAGACGACGCCGTACCCGCAGGAAGCACGAAAGCGGCTTATGCCCAAACACTACATACCCGGCTTTTTCAGGAAGAGCCTACCGCGGTAGTAGTGAATATGGTGAAAGATCCGCAGGTACCACTTTTAAATACGCCATCCGGCGCTGCTATAGCGAACCTGCTCACACAACACCCGGACTTTAACATTCGGCAACATCCTGTTTATGACCTGCTGAATAAGGAAAATGTGTTTAGCAACATCTCTCCCGAAACCCAGGACATGGTAAGCAAGGATTTAAAATCACTACAAAGAATAGTACGGGTAAGCCCTGCTCCCGAGGCCGTACCAGCATTGCTGTCGGCCAACTTTACCACCGGCCAGCGCATCAGTGATATGCCGAAACAACAGTTCACCAGTATGATGACCGCCAACGGCCTGGATGAAAATACCGCTGCACAGATTCATGAAACGGCCATGACACGACGTGTTACCAACGAGCAAGCCATGATGTCTGCCGTGGAAACCCTTCGTGGCACCGGCGTAGCCCTGATTGATCAATCTATACAAGGCGCCACCACCAAAACAGCGCCCGTAAGCCCCCTGGACTGGAACGCCCTTTTTGCCGATGCCGATTTCTGCGAATGTGGTGAATGCACCTCCGTATATAGCGCATCAGCCTACTTTGTAGAACTCCTGCAATACCTGCGGAATAATAATTTAAGCGAGAAAGAAGGCGGCGCCGATAACTCCATCAAAATAAAAAGTGACCCTACCGACATTTCCGGTACTCCCCTGCAAAAACTATTCAATCGCCGCCCGGATCTCGGCTGTCTGGAACTCACCTGCGCCAATACCAATACCATACTGCCTTACGTAGATCTTGTGAATGAGGTGATGGAACAATACGTGATATACAATGATCCCAAAAAACTAAAAGCATTCAACGTTAGTAACGAAACCAGCAGCGAATTGCTGGCCCAACCACAGCATACTAACTATAATGCCTACACGATTCTGTCAAAGGCTGTCTATCCTTTTATCCTTCCCTATCATCAACCCATTGATGTGATCCGGAAGTACCTGGAGTTTCTGCAAACAAGCCGCTATGAACTGATGGATACCTTCCGTTCGCCCCGGCAAATCAATGCCACCGCCACGCCCAATCCATTAAACAACGATGCAGACGTCACCAGCCCGGACCCTGATCCTGCAAGTCCCCGGAACATTCAACTGGACGGGTTCCACAACGAATACCTCCAACGCGCCACTGACGCAGAGTTTCTTCATATCACACAGGAAGAATATATTATACTGACCAAAGAAGCATTTGTCAGCAAAGCACAGTGGGACCTGCAATGCAATCATCCGAACTCCGTTACCGCCTATCAGGACGCCATCCAGGTAAAGCCTACCTGCGACTACTTTGGATATGATGATCCTTCCAAAACAACGGCCGCCAACACGGCGGATATGCTCAGCAACGACGCCTCCACCAAAATAGGGCTACAATTTGTTCAACGGCAGTTACTTCCCCGTACCGGCATTCAATACGCCGACCTGGTGACCTTACTGAAAACACAGTATCTGAACTTTTGTATGCCAACAGGCCGCGCCCTCACCATCATGGAAAGTCTCCCCTTCAGCTATCGTTACCTGATGACACTCACCCTTGCTGAACAGCTGACGGCTATTCAACATCCTGAAAAGTGGGCAGCAGCAAAAGGACTGCATTTCAGAAAACCAGTACCCAATCCCTGCGAACCATCCGTGACAATCAAACCCATTGAGGACCGGGAACTGGAACACTGGCTGATCTGCTCTTTCAAACAAGTGGGCAAAATCATTGTGCTGGACGATGGCTGCCATTGTATCGATGGCACCGTCGTTTTCCAACGATCCGACAACAATATCGCCAACGCCAACATGTCGGAGGACCTGCAATTTGAGATAAAAGATTGTGTGCTATACCGGGTCACGAGAAAACAGGATATCCGCATAGCCAGCATAGATTGTAAAACAGGTATCATTACGTTTGAAGGAGAATATCAATCTTATAATGACGCCTTTAAAAAGTTAACCGGGACGGTAGTCCTGAATAACAAGACCATCGGCTATTTCCGGAACAACCAATTTACCAGGACCGATTTTACAGATACCTGTGATATCTCTAAAACAGAGATCATCCATTTAGACGGCACTCCGCTTACCGCCGTGGAATACGATCGTTTTCACCGGTTTATCCGCCTGTGGCAAAAGCTGGGTTGGAGCATCGACGAAACAGATAAAGCCATTATGAGCTTGTCTGCCATGCCGGGAGTGATAGTGAAGACCCCTCCATGTCAGCCTAAAGCTGTTGGCGACTGCCACTGCGAAAACAAACAGCTGCAGGTACTCCTGCACTATAACATCAACCCATACCTTCTTCATCAACTGGTAGCCGTGAAAAAGCTGCTGGACCTGACCGGGCTGGAACTATTGAAGCTACTCACCTTCTGGACCGATATCAGTACCACCGGAGATCCCTCTCTCTATGCACGTTTATTACTTACACATAATATTACCGGAGAAGACACCGTTTTCCAGCCGGACAGCGACGGCAATTATCTCACCGCTACTACTGCTATTACCGCTCATTTACCGGTGCTGATGTCGGCCTTCAACCTGCTGGCGAACGATATCAATGCGTTGCTCGCGCAGCAACCCACTTTGGTGAATCTAACGCTGGATAGTGTATCGTTCATTTATCGCTATGCGTTGCTGACAAAAGTATTGGGCCTGCACATGCCTGATTTCCTTGCCGCACAGCCACTATTTGGTGATCCATTTACCAATGCAGATACCACCCTGAATTTCATACAATCCTGGACAAAAATGGACGACGCCGGATTTGACTACCGGCAACTCAACTATGTGTTGCAGGGAATAGATAATACTAAAAAGCCATTCACTCCTACACTGATCACCATCCTGCAACTAGCCAAGAGCATCTTTGATGGACTGAATGGCATTGACACCTCCAATCCGGATCTGGTCCCCGCAGATCCTACCGCCAGTCCGGATGATCAATTAGCGGATCTGCAAAACCAGGCATCCAATGACCTGGTAAAAGCCAAAACAAGTTTATTATACGATCAGGCCTCTGTAACGCTGATCATGGGCATACTCAATGGCGCCAACCTATTCACTACAAACGCGCCTATACAACTCAACCCGGTTAGAGATGGGCTGGATAGTAAAAATGATACCATCGCTAGCCCTCCTTCACCAGACCTGATATCACTACGTACCAAACTCATTTACGACTGGGTCAACGGTCGTATCCAGGTAACAGGTGTTTTCACAGCCGGAGAAATCACTGCATACAATGCACTGAGCAATGACGCAGGATGGGCGCCCGCACTGGATCGCATCGCTAAACAACAAGACAAACAATTTAAACTCCTGCTGGCAGGAGTATGCGATTCCATAAAAAATGTATTGCTGCAGGGAGATGTTGTTGTTACCGCCAATCAGATGACCCTTGGGCAGCCTGACCCCAACACCGCACCCGTGAAGCGTTTGGCCTTCCTGCAGGTATTCCTGCCTTACCTGCGCCAACAACTATATCATCCGTTTATCATCAGCCGTTTATCGGATCAAACGGGTATGGACCTGCCAGTAACAGACTTACTGGCATCTACTATTTTACAGGTACCTGCTATTCCAACACCATTGTCGGTATACAGCGTATTTGAAAGCATAAAAAACAGCAGTGCCCCGGCAGCTACCGGCTGGAATGGCTTTCTGATACCGGCTGCGGACACCGTGGTTACCTTTATTGTACAAAATGGCAGCACTGTTCAGTCGCCCGTTATTCAACTGGGTAACACCACCCTTCCTTTTATTCAACAGGCCGATCCTACCAATGAATGGTGGTCGGTACCCACACAATTGCTGGCCGGAAAAGTATATCCATTTCACGTAAATGACCTGGAAAGCTCATTAAAAGATTTAAGCTGGAAAACAGCTACTTCCCTGCCTACGGCTATCCCATCCGCTGTATTGCTACCGGATTTCGCCAGCAACAGTACCACCACTGCTTTTACACTACTGGTCAAAGCGGCCATGCTGGTCAACGGATTTAATCTTAGTGTCGACGAAGTGAACTATATCTTCCAACATCCCGCTGATTTCGGGGTGGACTTTAACGCACCGGATATGGCGCAATGGCTTCGGCTGGAAGCGTATACCCGGCTGCGCAACTCCCTTCCGCAAACCGGTACCAACATTACCGAATTCCTGCAATGGACCGGCAGCCCTAATATCGACAATACCCAGCTGGTACCCAAAATTGCGGCACTCACCAACTGGGATGCGACCACTATTACCGAATTAATAGCACCGGCACATTTTAATTGGAATGATTCTGCTTATTTCAAAAATGAAATCAATCTGCTCACACTACAACAAGCGGTGAGTGTAACCGGCAAAATAGGCATGGATGCGAACCTGTTATTTGACTGGGCGCAACCCGGCGCCGACTTCCCTACCTGTCATACCATTGCCGGCAGCATCGACAAAGCCATTCATGCGCGGTATAAACAAAGCGACTGGGAACAGGTGATTAAACCGGCCAACGATCAGCTCAGGAATGATCAAAGAGATGCACTCACCGGCTATCTGCTGGTAGATGAAAAAATACAAAACTGGGGAGTAACAGATGCCAACGGCCTCTTTGAATATTTTCTCATCGATGTGCAGATGGATGCCGTCATGGAAACCTCCCGCATTGTACAGGCCATTTCTTCTGTGCAGTTATTTATACAACGCTGTTTCCTTGGATTGGAAGCAGACAAATCAGGCATCGCCAATGACGTCCTGGACCGGGACCGCTGGGACTGGATGCAGCGCTACCGTTTATGGGAAGCCAACCGCAAAGTATTCTTGTATCCCGAAAACTGGATTGATAGTAACCTCCGTGATGATAAGAGCGCTTTCTTTTCAGAACTGGAAAGTGAACTGTTACAGAAAGATATCAATAAACAAAATGTCCTTGATGCCTTGAAATCCTACCTCTACAAAGTACATGAGATATCGAATATGGAAGTAGTAGGATTTTATATTGATGGCACTTCCAATGGTAACCAATGGAGCGCTGGCGCCAAACTACATGTATTCTCCCGCACGCGGAATACGCCTTTCTTCTTCTACTATCGTTATCTCGACCTGGTAGAGAGCAACTGGTATCCCTGGGAAAAAATGCAACTGGACGTGCCCAGTTATGATATTACAGACAAGGAAATTGTGATGATCATTTCAGGTACCCATAAGTTTGTGTCGCCCAGCACGCACATTTCCCTGACTGATTGCAGTATTAAAAATTACCTCCCCAATACGCCTGACTTTTTTGGCGGTAACTGGACCTGGAAAGGCCATTTGCAAAACATTACTGATCTGGGCAAAATCAGTATCTATGTTCCGGCACTCGACGGTGTGGCGGTAGGTATCATCGTGCAAACCACGTGGGACCAGAACAATTTCACGGGCATATTCGTAGGCCTGCTGACCCGCACCCATAATACCAATGGCTGCTACCTGGTGCCGGTGGTATGGAACAACCGGCTGTTGGTTTTCTTCCCTCAAATGGTAAGAAAAACCAAGCCCGCTGAAAATGGTAGCACTACTTTCAATGATCTCGCCAAAACTAGCTCCAACGACAACAAACCCGTTGACTACTACGAAATAAAAATGGGCTGGAGTGAATACCAGAATGGTAAGTGGACACAAAAACAAATAGGCGCAGACTTCTTTAACTCCGCTCCCATCAGCTTACTACAGGACATCGAATACTTCAAATTTGTGCCGGTGGTATACAGCGATCATGTACTCATCAATGTAGACGATAAATACGACAGTGACGGCACTTTCCGGGCAGCCTTCAGCTTTAATGGCAATGTGATCAGCAATGCCTCTCCGATTACCACAGAGCCGATTCCTATCGACTTTTTCAACCAGTCAAATGGGAATCTGTTTTCCTGGCAAATTGCCGCAGCCAATCAAAAGCGTATTAATACATCCATTTACTTTGATGCCCCGGATCAGCAGGAAACCTCCAGCGGCTTACCAGGCACCGATACTTTCAATTATCCCGACAGCAGCACGCTACTGGGACAAATCAACTTACCGGATATTGCCAGCTTTTTCCGGTATAACCTGACCAGCATTGCTAATAAAGGCGATGCCTTTGGTGCTTACTCGCAGCAACAGTCCATTACGTATCATGAGTTAAAACGGCCTTATTCACTGTACAACTGGGAATTATTTTTCCACGCACCCATGATGCTGGCCAATGCGCTGAGTGATGGACAACAATTTGAAGAAGCCATGAAATGGTATCATTATGTATTCAATCCGATGGCTACAGGTACCAATGATACCCGGTTCTGGCAGTTTGCACCTTTTAAGGAGATAGATACCAAAAATACGCTCGACAAAATATTCAATCAACTCCAGGCCAATACAGCAGCCGGAGAAGATATCACAGAATGGCGTAACAACCCCTTCATGCCACATGTGGTAGCCCGTAACAGGCCGGTAGCTTATATGAAGTGGGTGGTGATGAAATATATTGATAACCTGGTGGCCTGGGGAGATTATTTATTCCGGCAGGATAGTATTGAAAGTATTAACCAGGCTACACAGCTGTACATCCTGGCCTATCATATACTGGGCCAACGGCCCATGTTTATTCCTACACGCGGAAAAGTGGAACCGCAAACATATAAGTCGCTCCTGAACAAATGGGATGCCTTCGGCAACGCCATCGTGGAACTGGAACTGGTGGCACCATTCAGTAATCAGCTGATAGCTCCTGGCGTTGTCAATGCACAAAAAGAAATTGAATACGCCAATATTTTTGGGTTCGCCTCCACGCTTTATTTCTGTATCCCCAACAACCCAACACTCATGGGTTATTGGGATACCCTGGATGACCGCCTTTTTAAGATCCGGCATTCTGAAAATATTGAGGGCGTATTCCGCTTGCTGCCACTCTTCCAACCGCCCATAGATCCTGCATTGTTGGTAAATGCCGCTGCTCAGGGACTCAGCATAGATGCGGTGTTGAACGACCTGAATGCTGCGATGCCGAATTATCGGTTTTATTATCTGCTGCAAAAAGCGCTGGAGCTCTGTAATGAACTTAAATCAATGGGCGCCGCTATCTTGTCTGCTATAGAAAAAGACGATAATGAAGCCCTGGCACTGATTCGCGCGAAACACGAAAATGTGACGCAACAACTGCAGATGGAAATCAGGAAAAAGCAAGTAGAAGAAGCGCAATCGGCATTGGAAGGTTTACAGCAAAACCGTAAATCTCCCGTATACCGTATGCAATACTTCCTGCAGCTGATTGGGGAAGATGCCAGCAAGGTACCCGATATCGATACCGACTATTMAGAAATTGCCAATGCCATTGAAACACCCATTGACGACAGCGGATTAAAATTAATTGCATACGAACAGGAAGACATGAACCTGGCAGCGCTGGCAGCGGGCTTCCAGCTGGCAGCCGCCACACCGGAGGTGATCGCAGGGATACTGTTTGCCATTCCTATGATTACCGGTTCTGCAGAACCTTTCGGTGTAGGCGTAGGCACCAGCTTTGGTGGCACTAATCTGGGACAGGCGGCGCAAACCATGTCTAAAGCCCTGCTGATGACCGCCAACTACATGTCTTACCAATCTGCCAGTGCAGCCAAAAAAGGTGTATTTAAACGTGCCCTGGAAGACCGTGTAATGCAGGCCAATGCAGCAGGTTATGAGATTAAGCAAATAGACAAACAGATTGCCACGCAACAAATAAGAATAGCCATGGCTAACCAGGACCTGGTGAATCAACAGCAACAAATTGATAACGCACAGGAAGTAGAAGACTTCCTGAAAAATAAATATACCAACAGTGCACTATATACCTGGATGAGAGGAAAACTGAAAACCATGTACCGGCAGGTATACAATGTAGCCTATGACCTGGCGCAGAAAGCGGAAAAAACCTATCGCTTTGAACGAGGCCTTACGGCTACCAGCTTTATCCAGAGCGGCTGCTGGGATACCAGCCACGATGGTTTGCTGGCCGGCGAACAATTGTATGTCGGCCTGAAACAACTGGAGGCAGCCTATCAGGAAAACCGCGGATATGATTATGAGATCACCAAGCATGTCTCCATCCGGCAGTTGAATCCGTTGGCATTACTGGCGCTGAAAGAAACCGGCGCCTGTGAGTTTTCCATTCCTGAATATATTTTTGATATGGACTATCCCGGACATTACAAACGCAGGATCAAAACAGTGTCCCTATCCGTTCCGTGTATTGCCGGTCCTTACACCGGATTAAACGCTACCCTGCGCTTACTGGACCATACCTGCCGCAACTCCGCATTAGCAACAGCCAGTAACTATCCGGAAAAAACCGATGAAGATGATGACCGCTTTATCAAATTCCTGGCGCCCATAACAGCTATCACCGCCAGTTCCGGGCAGAACGACAGCGGTATGTTTGAGTTGAATTTTAAAGATGAACGTTACCTTCCTTTTGAAGGAGCCGGTGTCATCAGTAAATGGCGGTTTGAGTTACCAGCCTTCCGGCAATTTGATTATAACACCATCTCTGATATTATTATTGCGATCCGTTATACCGCCACCGATGGAGGCGATCGTCTTAAACTGGCCGCAGCAAAGAGTGTCAGCAACTTCATCAAAAAAACAGATGATCTGGCAAAAGAAGAAGGCTTATTTGTATTTGCAGACCTGAAACATGATCTCCCCACAGAATGGCATAAGGCCATGACCACCAAAGATGCGCAGGGTGATCATATCATGGACCTGGGAAAACTCATCAACTTTCTGCCCTACTATGCGGCCTATACGTCGCTGCAAATGAAAGTGACGGATGTATTCCTTGCCACCAGTGATCAAACTGCCCTGTTTTCTATTAATGGCACTTCATTGGTGGACAGTCCGCCTATTGGCTCTTTAAAAAGCGGCACGCTGGATGCGCCAACAGATGCGATCAAAAACTGGCAGCTGCGTATACAAAATATGGCGGCGCCTATTGACCAGGCATTTATCGTATTACGGTTTAGTTTGAAATAGTAGAAAACTATCATTGCAGGTGATCAGCGCGGATTTTGTCTGTGTACAAAATCCGCGCGCTGATCATTTGCTACAATTACATTGTTGACAGATGCTGTAGCACTTTTACTTTCCCCTTTATACATTCTGCTGATTATTTTATATCTTGTTTGCTTACATTGTCAGATGTGAATGCTATTTTTAACCGACACTTGCTGTTTTATAAAAACATCTTTTAATTGAGCGACGGTCCTTCTATTGATGCTGCCGACTTGTATTACCGTGTAGCCAACGGCGACGAAGCGGCCTTCAGACGCCTTCTGGAGGTACATACACCACAACTACTGGCGATGGCCACGCGGATAACGGGATCTGTGGCGGTGGCAGATGATCTGGTGCAGGACACTTTTTTAAAGGTATGGATTACACGTGATCAGCTGGCAGATGTGATGCATCCGGCGGCCTGGATTAAAAAAATCTGTTTTTTTCTGTCAGTGAATTATGTACGGCGGCAAACGGTGCGCGACAAAGTAATGGCCGTGGTAGCACCTGAACACGAGGGTGTGGAAGACCCTATCGATTTTCAACAGCTGCTGCAGCTGGTCAACAAAGCCGTAGCGCAGTTGCCGGAAAAACAGCAACAGATTTATCGCCTGAGCCGCGAACAAGGCCTCTCCATTTCCGAAATAGCCACCCATATGAATCTGGCGGTGAGCACCGTCAAAAATCTGCTGGTGATGGCATTAAAGAGTATCCGGCAGTTTCTTCAAAAGTCCGGATATCCCCTCCTACTGGCCCTTTTCATTGACGTCCTGTATTAATTTAAAAAAAGTTTATTTTTTTTCGGTACCATCTTTCCGCTCAATTGTCTGATAATAGAGAGGGGGAGATAAAGGACTTCGTTTACCTGTATTCACCACACATTAAATGGAACAACACACCCGACTACAATATTTACTGGAGCGGTTAGTCGCCCATACCGCCACGCCGGAAGAGCTCACCGAGCTTACCGCGCTGATGGAGCAGGACAATGGGACTACGATGGAGGAAGTAGCGCAGCTACTCGCCTCGGAAGCGACGACCGACTATCAGCACGACCACTGGATGTCGGTGGCAGACCGGATTTTGGCGGCCGACAAGCTGCCGGCTGATCCGGCAACAACACCGGTGCACCGGTTGCCTTTCCTCCACAGGTGGGGCTGGGCGGCGGCAGTAGTACTGCTGCTGGGAACAGCGGCCTACCTGCTGCAACACTATCAGCGGCCGCAGCCACCTGCATTGGTAACGGTTCCCCATCAGCCGGATGTGGCGCCCGGCAACAACGGGGCCATACTCACACTGGCAGACGGTTCCCAGGTGGTACTTGACAGCGCCGGCAAAGGTGTGATCACTACACAGGGCAACACCCGCGTAATGCTGAAAGATAACGGTCTCCAATATACGCCGGGAGGCGCCGCCAACAACGCGGTAGCCTACAATACCATTACTACGCCTAAAGRCAAACAGTTTCATGTGGTATTGCCGGATGGTACACAGGTATGGCTGAATGCGGGCAGTGTATTGCAGTTCCCGGTGGCCTTTACCGGTAAAGAAAGACAGGTAGACCTTAGCGGGGAAGCTTATTTCGAGGTGGCAGCAAAAGCTACACAGCCTTTTAAGGTGCTGGTACGCAAACAACTGGAGATAGCCGTATTAGGAACCGGATTTAACGTGAGCGCCTATACGAATGAAGAAAGCATTGCCACTACGTTGATCACAGGATCTGTCCGCGTATCCCTGCCGCATGCCATACTGCCCCCGGTAATATTAAAACCGGGGCAGCAGGCCCGCTGGGAAGATCAGCAGCTCACCATAGCACCTGATGCCAACATAGAACAAGCGATCGCATGGAAAAATGGGCTGTTTAATTTCGAGGGCGTAGGACTAAGAGAAATGATGCGACAGCTGGAACGCTGGTATAACCTGGAGGTAATATATGAAGGCCATGTGCCCGATGTACGCTTCTTCGGAGAAATGAGCAGGTCTTTAAAGCTGTCGGATGTGTTGTCGGGCCTGGAAAGCGCCGAAGTACATTTCCGGCTGGAAGAAGGCCGGCGACTGGTGGTAATGCCTTAATCCAACATATACTGTGAATTAAAAAAGATGAACACAACGGGTCAACCACAATAAAAAACCGGGAGTGCGACTAACACTTCCGGTTGCCTTTGATCACTCAAAGGATTGTTCGGCTGACTAGTAAACAGGGTTTCGCGACCACCATTTTTAAACAACCAAACGCTGCAAATCTATGCAAAAAATTGCTTCCTGGAGCGGTGGGGATATGCCATGCCGGCTCCCGACCAAAATCCTCCGGATTATGAAACTAACAACCATCCTTCTTCTTGCCATCTGTCTACATCTTTCAGCCAGTACCTATTCACAATCCATCACCTTTTCAGGGAAGGACGTGTCAATGGAAAAATTATTTGCCACCATTAAAAAGCAAACTGGTTTTGTAGTCTGGGGGAAATCAGATGTATTAAAACAGGCCAATGCCGTCAGTGTGAATGTTCGGGATTTGCCCTTATTAACCTTTCTCGACCTGCTGGTCAAAGACCAACCATTTAATTACAAAATAGCCGGCAACACCATTATGCTATCGGCTAAACGGGAGACCGATGCCATGAGTGAAGCGGTGTCAGAATCGCCGGTAACCGGCCATGTCACGGATAGTATCGGCATACCACTCCCAGGTGCTACGGTAACAGTGATCGGTACCTCTCAGGCGGTAGTCACTAATACTGAGGGCAACTTCACCATTACCGCCAATGCAGGTAATGTGATCCGTATCAGTTACATTGGGTTTAAGACCAAAGAACTGCACATCACCGCCGCCATGCTAAAAAATGGCACCACAGGCAATATCATACTGCAGGGCATGCCGGCTACCCTCTCCGAATTAAATGTTATCGCCAACACCGGCTATCAGTTGATTCCTAAGGAAAGGGCAACAGGCTCCTTTGGCGTTGTCACAGAAAAAGCACTGGGCGCCAGGATGGAAACCAGTATCCTCGACCGGCTGGAAGGCATGGTACCGGGTATGGTGATGCAAAACGGTACTGTGACGATCCGTGGTATATCCACACTCTACGGCAACCGGACACCCCTATACGTAGTAGATGGTTTTCCATACGAAGGCGACCTGAATCTCATTAATCCTGCCGATGTAACCAATGTAACGGTAATGAAAGATGCGGCCGCCGCTTCCATCTATGGTACCCGCGCGGCCAATGGTGTTATTTCTATTACTACCCGCTATGGTGGCAAGCGAAAACCAACAGTAGCTTTCTCCAGTACACTCTACCTGCAGCCTAAACCAAGCTTTGGCGCTATGCACCTGTTGAACTCTCCGCAAATGGTAGACCTGCAGCAGGAGCTGTTTAACAAGTGGCACCCTTCTATGGACGACCAAATGATGAGAAATGCACAACCTAAAGCAGTAGAAGCCTTATACCAATACGAACAGCAGGAAATCACCAAAGCACAACTGGATGCGACCCTCAACAGGTTAAGAGAATCTGATGGACAAAGCCAGTTGACGAACTTATACACCCGCAACTATTTCCAGCAGCGACATGCTTTTTCTGCCGGTGGCGGTAATGACCTGCACCAGTACCAGGTAACAATGAACTATACCGGCGACAAAGGTTATGGACTTAGAAATACCTCAGAGGCGGTTAACATCAGTTTAAAGGAAAAAGTAAAAGTGTTTAAATGGCTGGATGCGGAAGCTGGTGTGTTTACCAACACCTCCAATGCTGTAAATCAAATGCGACCTCCAGGCAACTTTTATAACAGCATGCCGTACGAACTGATGCGGAATCCCGATGGCAGCTCTTCTCCCTGGAATTACCTGAAATCACCCAGCGAAATAAACAGGCTCAAACAGGAAGGCCTGCTCGATGAAACCTACAATCCATTAGATGAGCTGGATAGATCAGATTCCCGCGGTAACTCCAGTTACTTCCGGTTGCAGGGAGGATTTACCGTGAAAATTATTAAAGGTCTTAGCCTCGATCTGAAATACCAGACCGAACGGGGTAGTACCTATACCAGGACCTATTACGGCCCCAACTCCTATGACGCCAAACATATGATTAATGACGCTACCCAAATTTTCGGCGACAGCATCGTTAAAAATATTCCTGATGGCGGTCAGATACAGGAATTCAGAGGGAATAACAGATCCTATACCGCCCGCGCCCAGCTTAACTTTGATCGCAACTTCAGTACCCGTCATCATATTTCCGCATTGGCCGGCGCCGAAAGAAGAGTGGTTACCTCAGACGGAACAGGGTTGTTCAGAGCGGGATACAACGACAACAACCTCCAGTTTCTCCCTATCAATGAGAACTTGCTGGGTAGCCTGAAAGGCACCGAAGCTGTGGGAAGTGTTTTCTATTATGATTACAATGGCAGAAATTATTTCACCAACCCGGAAGACCGGTATATTTCTGCCTATGGCAATGCGGGATATACCTACAATGAGAAATACAATCTGACAGGAAGCGTCCGCGTTGATAATTCCAATCTCTTTGGTACTGATCCACGCTACCGCTATCTGCCGCTCTGGTCTGTTGGCGCCAGCTGGAGAATATCAGAAGAAGCATTCATGAAATCCATTTCCTGGTTAAGCAGCCTGACCATCCGCTCCACCTACGGCTTAAGTGGTAACGTGGCCCGTAACGTAGGCCCTTACCTACAAGCGAAATCCACGTTTGTATCAGAAGCCCAAACCATGGGGGCAGAAATTATCTATCCTCCCAACAAATCGCTGAGATGGGAAAAAACAGCGATCACCAATATAGGTGTAGACTTCGGACTGTTCCAACAACGTATTTCCGGCTCCATCGATTATTATGTCCGCAAAAGCACTGACCTGTTGGGAGATAAGTCCACGGACCCTACCAATGCATTTCGTTCTGCGCTGATTAACTATGGCAGCCTCGTTAACAAAGGGATTGAAGTGGCGTTACACACGCAGAATATTCAGCATAAGCAGTTCAACTGGACCAGCCACCTGACATTCAGCCTGAATAAAAACAAGATGACGGAAATCAACACCAAAGATCCCACCATTATTGGTATGACCTCCGTTTATGGTGTAAACAGAATCGGTTATCCTTCAGATGCGATGTTTAGTTTCCGCTCTGCCGGTTTAGATCCAACCAATGGCTCCCTGCTGCTATATGATGCTGCCGGTAAAGTGGTAAAAAACTATGACCAGGGCGGCACCATTGTATCGAACATGACGGATATCAATGCGCTGGAATACAGTGGCACAGTACGTCCTAAATATACTGCCGGCTTTACCAACACCTTCTCCTGGAAACAACTCACACTGAATATCATGATTATCGCCAATGGTGGCCATGTGACACGTGATGCAGTACCCTTGATCACTTCCGGTATTTTCACTACCAATGTTGACAACCGGGTGAGGAACTTCTGGCGCAAACCGGGAGACGAAAAAATTCCCGGGATGGCGCCTGCACCTGACCTTAAAGGCAATGGAGGAATCTACTACCAACAAACCTGGTTTGCCGCTGATCAGAATGTAATAAAAGCAGACTATATCAAAGTAAGAGATATTTCCTTATCGTATGATTTTGCTTCCCTGCTGTCCTCCGCGAAAAAAATACAATCCGCGAAGTTCACACTACAGGTACAAAATCCTTTCCACTGGTTTAAGAACAGCCATGGTATTGATCCGGAAAGCTACTGGCCATCTTCTTATTATGCCAACAGAGGCACCCCCATCATGGCGGCTTATATGGCGGGATTAGATCTTACTTTTTAAAATGAAGCATCATGAGGAACATCCAATTTTCTATACTAATATGCGTGGTTCTATTATCCGGTTGTAACAAATTCCTGGATATTAAGCCAAAAGATAAATTCATTCCTATTACGGTAGCTGATTACGAAAGCCTCCTTAATTCTGGCTATAACGTCAACTACAACGATTACTTCTGGGACCTGTTGTCGGATGATGCTTTCCTGCCGGAAGGAGAACCCGGTAACCTGTTTAGCAAACAGCAGCTATGGGGCCGGAAAATATATACCTTCAATACGGTTCCCTTTGAAGCGGGTAGCAATGACTTTGAGTGGAGTGAAGGATATAGAAGAATCTTTTACTTTAATACGGTGATCAATAACATTGCAGACGCCACCGAGGGAACGGAAGCGGCTAAAAAGAGCTTAAAGGCAGAAGCCCTGCTCGGACGCGCCATGGAGCATTTGTTGCTGGTAAATATGTACGCGCAACATTACGATGCTGCTACTGCTGGTACCCAGCCGGGCATTCCCATCGCGCTGATTGCAGATATCAACGCTAAATTTAAAAGAAACACGGTTAAGGAAGTATATGACCAGGTAATCAGCGATCTGAATACGGCTATTCCAGATCTTCCGGTGAATCATAAACTGACTAAGTTCAGATCCTGTAAAGCCGGTGGTTATGCCGCTTTAAGCCGGGCATATCTATTCATGGGAGATTACGCCAATGCAAAAAAGAATGCAGACCAAACCTTATCCCTGCAATCTGAACTGGCTAACATGAACGACTACACGATTACCAAGCCGGGGCCTTTCCCTAATGTACCAGGCTCGCCACTCGGATGGACCGATATCCCCGATGCTCAGTTCAATAAAGAAACGATTGTGGCCCGCCACTTCCTCCGCCCGTTTGGTTTAGGCATGGATGTTTGCGCCTCGCCGGAATTGACGGCCCTTTTCAGCAATGACGACCGTCGCTGGGTATTATACTATGCAGATGGATGGCCTCCGGCGCCGCCCTTCAACTACATGAACCGCTACCACGTAAAAATATACCTGCGGGGCGATTACTACAGCAACTTCCTGAACGTTCCAGAGATGTATCTCAATCGTGCTGAATGTAATGCCCGCGCCAACAACCTGGGTGATGCACTCGCAGACATCAATAAGTTACGCGTAAACCGTATTACCCCAGCTGCTTACAAAGCCTTTACCCCGGCCGATTTCAACAACGATGCAGAAAAAGTACTGCGCTTTGTACTGGAAGAAAGAAGACGGGAACTGGCCTTTACCGGCATACGCGTGATTGACCTGAAACGCCTGAACAAAGACCCACGTTTCGCGAAAACAATCACGCACGTAGCAGAAGGTAAAACGTATGAACTGGCGCCTAACAGCAATCAATACCTGCGTCAGCTCTGGCCGGATGCCACGGTGTTTAACCCGGACTGGCCACTAAACCCATAACTGTTTTGTCCTTCCCTATTCTTTAGGGTGCCGGAAATACCGGCACCCTTACTTTCCTGTTGACTTTAACTTTTTCCGCCATGCAAGAAAACATCGTTAAAATTGAAGGACTTTCTCACCGCTACAGCAAAGACTGGGCGGTGCAGGATGTCAGCTTTGAAATCAATAAAAAGGGGATTGTAGGATTACTCGGCTCCAATGGCGCCGGCAAGTCCACCACCATGAACATTCTTTGTGGAGTACTCAGTCAAACACAAGGTACCGTGCTGATTGAAGGCATTGATATGCGCACCCACCCGGAAGATGCCAAGAAAAGAATTGGCTTCCTGCCACAGAATGCCCCTTTGTATTTAGAACAAACAGTAGATGAATACCTCACCTACTGCGCCCATCTGCGGTTTGTGGACAAACGCAGGATTAAAGCCGCCGTATCGGAAGTAAAGGAAAAATGCGGGGTGGCTCATTTCAGCAATCGCCTGATCGGCAATTTGTCCGGCGGCTACCGCCAGCGCGTTGGCATTGCACAAGCCCTCATACACCGGCCTATGTTAGTGGTACTGGACGAGCCTACCAATGGCCTCGATCCCAACCAGATCCTGGAAGTACGGCAACTCATCAAAGAAATTGCCATCGACCGTGCCGTCATTTTTTCTTCCCATATTCTCTCTGAAATACAGGCTACCTGCCAGGATATCATTATGATTGAAGGTGGCAAAATGGTATTCAAAGATACCATGGAATCGTTCAACAACTACATTGAACCAGACAGCCTGATTACCACCATGATGGCTCCTCCCACCCAGGCCGTACTGCAACAGATTCCGGGCATTAACGAAGTGACCTTTCTCAGCAACAATACCATCCGCATGCACTTTGACCCAACAGCAGATATCGCGGAAAGCATCGTAGAAATGAGTGTACGTAATGGATGGCGACTCAAAGAAATCACGCTTGAGAAAAGTTCACTGGACGCCATCTTCGCCCAATTATCCAATAAAAAAACTAAACCTGCTTTACCATCATGAAAATCATCATACGCATCGCCCGGCAGGAATTGAGCCTCCTCTTTCATTCACCGGTAGCATGGCTCATATTAATTGTGTTCCCGATACAAATCGGCATCGACTATATTTACTACATACAAATGATTGGCCGCGCACAACGCATGGGCAACCATTTCACCGACGTTACCGCCATGATTTTTGGCGGCAAAGAAGGTTTTTATCCCGGCGTCAAAAGCACATTATACTTTTATATTCCGTTGCTGACAATGGGATTAATCAGCCGCGAAACACACAGCGGATCTATTAAACTCCTGTTGTCATCTCCCATAAAAGTAAAAGATATTATTCTGGGGAAATACATGGCCATGATGGGTTATGGCGCTATCCTGCTGACGATCATTTGTCTGTATGCCATCTCCGGTTCGTATTTCATTCAACATATCGACTGGCAACTACTGGCTTCCGGCGCGCTGGGCCTATATCTGCTGATTTGCGCCTACGCTGCCATTGGTTTATTCATGTCTTCCCTGACTACCTACCAGGTAGTAGCCGCTATCAGTACGCTGGCGGTACTGGCAGTCCTGAACTTTATTGGCACCCTGTTTCAGGGTAATGATACCGTGCGACACATCACCTATTTCATGTCCATATCCGGCAGAACAGAACAGTTTATCGCCGGACTAATCAGCACGGAAGATCTGCTCTACTTCTTCCTGGTCATTGGCTTCTTCCTGACCATTACCTGTATGCGCTTACAGGATCAGCGCGAAGCCAAATCCGGTTATTTCCGTATAGCCAGATACGTTGGCCTCGTAGCGTTTTGTTTTCTCGTTGGCTATATCAGTTCCCGCCCAATGGCGACTGGCTACGTTGACATGACCGCTACCCGCAAACATACGCTGGGACCTCAAAGCAGGGAGCTCATCAAAAAAATGGATAAGCCATTAAAAATTACCACCTACATCAACATCTTCGATGATAACTTTTACCTGGGCGCCCCGGAAAAGAAAAGTGCAGATGAAAGGTTAATGACGCCTTATCGTCGTTTCCTGCCCAGCATGGAAATGAACTACGTGTACTATTACGACTTTGGTGATAATAAAACTTTGTATAAAAATTATCCGGGAGAAACGGATGTGGCCATTGCGAAAAAGGTAGCCGATATCCAGGAGCTTGATTTCAAAAAAATACTGCCGCCCGCCGCTATCCACAAAATTGTAGACCTTCGTCCGGAAGAAAACAAACTGGTAAGGCTACTCCAATACGGCGACGGACAAACGTTTCTGCGGTATTACAACGATATGATGATTTACCCCAGTGAAAAGGAATTCACTGCGGCATTGAAGCACCTGGTAACGCCTTCCCGTATGCCGTTGGTAACGTTCCTCAGCGGTCACGGCGAAAGAAGTATTTCCAAAGCAGGCGATGCTGCGCTGAAAATGTTTGTAAAAGAAGGTTCTTATCGCAGTGCACTGATCAACCAGGGCTTTGATGTAGATACGGTAAACCTGTCGCTACAGCCCATCTCTGCGCGGACCTCTATACTCGTCATTGCCGGACCACAAACACCTTTCTCCCCGGAAGAAGAAAAACAACTGCAACAATATATCGCCCAGGGCGGTAACCTGATGGTGATGGTAGAACCGGAATCCGCCACCGTATTATCCGGCTTGTTGCAATCTCTGCACATACAGGCAGGTAACACACCAGTACAGGAAGAAAGCCGCGACTATACGCCGGATTTTATCCTCTCACATTTCTCACCCGAAGCCGGCAAAGTTTCGCCTACGCTGGGTGCATGGCAGGCAGACAGCGGCATCGTGTCCATGTCTGGTGCGGTGAACCTCCAATATACGTCCGGCGCCGACTTCCAGACAACGCCACTCCTCGTATCAAAGAACAATCAACCGCTGGCGTTGGCATTGGAAAGGAAGCAATCTGAAAAAACACAGCGCATTATTGTTACCGGCGATGTTGATTTTATGAGCAGCATAGAAATTGCGCGACGCAAGCCTGCCGTCTGGAATCCCTACTTTACGACGGAATTATTCCGCTGGTTTACCAATGGAGAATTCCCCCTGAATACAGGCGTTAAACCCGCACAGGATGTGATTGACAGCGATGACAAAGGTATTCTCACCATGCGGATACTTTTCTTTGGTATACTGCCGGCGGCCTTGCTGATACTGGCCACTACCCTGCTGATTTATCGCAAAAGAAGATAACCTATAAGCCAACCAACCCGTAAGGTCGCTCCCCCGTGGAGCGGCCTTTTTTTATGCCGCTGCCGATGGGGCTTTGTGGCAAATAGTTTAAATTAGGGTACATCAAATATCGCGTGATATGCCGTTCGATGATTTTGATTTCGATACTTCGTTTAACCAGGCGCCCGTTCTTGAAAACTACAATGCGTATACCTCCCATCCGCTGTTACAGCAAGTCCTGCAGCAATATGGCGGCGGCTGGATACATGACCGGGCCACTACCTTTGGCGCATTAATGGGGAGCCATGCGATGCAGGAAGCCGGCGACCTGGCCAATAAAAATACGCCGGTACTGAAAACACATGATCGCTTTGGTAATCGTATCGACCTGGTAGAATACCACCCCGCCTATCATCAGATGATGGGGGCCGCCATCCGCGAAGGCGTGCCGTCTATTGCATGGACCGCCCATCAACACGGCGCCTACCTGGCACATAGTACGTTGTCTTATCTGAAACAGCAAATAGATGAAGGCAGCAGCTGTCCTTTAACCATGACTTTTGCGGTAGTGCCTTCCCTTCAAATAGACAGCCACATCGCCGCTGCGTGGTTACCCAAAGTACTTTCCACCGAATATGATCCCAGACCGGTTCCGTGGTTTGACAAAACCGGCGTCACCTTTGGCATGGCCATGACCGAACCACAAGGTGGCAGCGACGTCCGTGCCAACACGACGTTTGCGGTACCACAGGGCAATGGCATCTACCAGATTACCGGCAGAAAATGGTTCTGTAGTGCGCCCATGAGTGATGCCTTCCTGGTGTTAGCACAAACAGATAAAGGACTCAGTTGTTTTCTGGTGCCCAGGTTTACACCCACCGGTGCAAAAAACACGCTTTATTTCCAACGGCTGAAAGATAAGCTGGGCAACCGCTCCAACGCTTCGTCGGAAGTGGAGTTTCACGGCGCCTGGGGGCAACTGATCGGGGAATCCGGACGAGGCGTGCCCAATATCATGGAAATGGTACGGCATACGCGGCTCGACTGCGCCATAGGATCTGCCGCCAGCCTGCAACGCGCCCTGGCAGAAGCCATTCATCATTGCCGGCATAGAAATGCTTTTGGCAAAAAACTGATCGATCAACCACTCATGAAAAATGTATTGGCCGATCTCTGCCTGGAATCTGCCGCCGCTACTACCCTGGCCATGCGACTGGCAAAGGGTTTCGATGATGCCGGCACAGATGAAGCCGCCCTGCACTTTACCCGCATTGCTACCGCTATCGGCAAATACTGGAATACCAAAAGAGCCGTACTGGCAATGGGCGAAGTGCTGGAATGTCTTGGTGGCAATGGCTACGTGGAAACTTCCATTCTTCCCAGACTATACCGCGATATTCCTGTCAACGCCATCTGGGAAGGTTCCGGTAATATACAGGCGTTGGATGTTTTACGCGCCATGCACAAAGAACCCGCCAGCATTGCGGCATTGATGCAGTACTTCGATGCGGCAAAAGGCCTGGATCATCATCTGGACGCGCACCTGGAAAGTCTTCGTACTTCCATTGTACATCCGGCTGAACACTCCGCACGCATCCTCGTAGAAAAAATGGCGTTGGCTATTCAGGCTATTGAACTGATCGCCATATCCCCCACCCTGATGGCGCCGCTCTTTTGCGAAGCGCGGCTTTCCTCACAACGACATTTAAGCTGGGGCACCCTACCCCCGGCCACCAACCTGGATKAGGTCATTGATCTTGTATTTTCTGAATAGCAGAAAGCTGAAAGCAGAAAGCAAAAAGCTATTTTAGCGATTGCCCAAAGCGAATGTGTAGTTAAATACTCGCGTTTATCAATCGCTAAAATAGCTTTTTGCTTTCTGCTTTCAGCTTTCTGCTATCACAATTACTGCTTCACCGCTTTAGTAGTATGACGCAGCCCGTTGTGGTATATCTCAATGATGTATACACCCGCTGGTAAGGTCGACAAACTATTCAACTGCAATATATTGTCACCCTTCACTACATTTCCTTTCTCTTCTTTTATCATATATCCGTTGAAGTTATACATGCGTATCAACACTGGTGTAGTTACCACAGACTGGTAATTGACATTGATATGATCCGTAAATGGACTGGTGGCACTGAACCGCGGAGTAGCCGGGAGTTTTTTCTCCATCAGCGCCATGCCGCCGGTGACCTTAATAGTGTAATCTTCCACCTCTCCCTGATAACCATCAACACCGCAAGGTTTTACATCGCTGCCATATCCCATTCTCACCCGCATCAACGTAGCGCCGCTTTTAGCGTTGGCCGGTACTGTGATGGTTTGGGAGAATGGACCGCTGCCACGTTTCACGTATACTTTTTCGGTGGTATCATTGAGTTGTTTATCGCCGTTCCAATCGATCCATGCGGCCACTGAAATATCAGGCCAGTATTCCACGTTCAGATTTATCTGCAACTGGTAGCTGCCGCCTGCGGCTACGGTAGCCGATTGGGCGGTAAAGTCCTTGTACCCGTCCCATCCGGAACTGTTGTCCAGGTTGGCAAAGCGTACCCGCGTAATGGTGTTATAATTCAGTGCGGTGCTGGCGGTGCAATAATCGCTGACATGCACGCTGGAATCTGTTGACGGTGCTGAGGACATTTGTCCTGCTTTGATGCTGCCGCCTGGCAACGTATTATATGCATAGTCCATCAGCGTATAGCTGGTACCGTTAGCATTTACTTTAAACCTGAACCAGCCATAGAATGTTTCGCCACCTGTGGTAAAGTTAAACCCGGCATAGCCTGTTTGTCCTTTCCAGGCGCTATAGGTAGCAGTAGTCAGGTTATGMTCATCCGGGTAGGCGCCACCAGCCACAAAATGGGAGGTGTCGCTAATCACTGTATTGGCAGGTAACAGTGCAATGTTTTTGGTAGTTCCTACGCACACCATTGGTTTGCTATAGGTTTCAAACCGTAATCTGCCGCTGTCTGCCCACAGACCGTAGGCCGCATCCGAAATATTATCTACCAGGAAATAATACCAGTTGTTAGTAGTATTGATGGTATACACCGTATCATTCACGTCTACGTACTTAATTTTATACGGATCACGGAAGTTGATCTGTAATTGTTTCTGGCTGCTATCGGCGGCCTGCTGGGTGCTGAAAGCTGCCGGCAGTATATTAATGCTCACCGCGCCACTGTTGGCGGCGGCGTTGGCACTGGCATTACCAATGAACTTCAGACTGGCTGTAGTGCTGTTCAGTGCTTTCAGTTGTACGCTCAATCCTGCCGGCACGTTACTCACCGTATAGTGTACATTATTGGTAAAGTTGCCGGAGCTGATGGCAAAGGTATTACCCAGTATGCTTACTTCGGCGGTGTCGGCAATACTACCGTTGTTGGCCAATGCTTCCCTGAACTGGGTTTTAGACCAGGACAAAGTACGACTACCTGCATCACCGGCGCGGATACCTGTGTTGGGCGCCTGGTTCCAGGCGTAGTCTTTGATAACGTAGCTGCTGCCATCGGCGGCAACGCTGATCCGTATCCATCCGTACCGCGCCTTGCCATTCAAGGTGAATTTAACGCCAATATAGGCTGACTTACCGCCCCATTTGGCATAGGTGGTGCTGTAGATATTATGTTCATTCGGATAGGCGCCTCCTGCCACAAAAGAAGAGGTATCTGCAATCATGGTATTCGCAGGCACCGGCGAAATATTCAGCGACGTACCTTCACACACCACCGATTTCTGATAGGCCTCGAGGCGGAGTTTGCCGCCATCGAACCAGCCACCGAAGTCCGCATCTCCCGTATTAAAACTAAAAAAGGTCCAGTTGCTGGTACTATTCACCAGAATATCAGGGATATCATTATACACGATTTTATAAGGGTCCAGGAAATGAATACCCAGGTTAACATACGGGCGATACAGCGTAGCAGCGCCACCCTGGATGGCTGCATTCAGGAAGGTAATTTTAATGCTGTCCGTGCTATTGCTGACATTATGCTGGGTAGCTTGTCCGCTGAAAGATAATAGTGCCGTGGTATTGTTAATGACCTGAATAGCCACTGATAAACCGGCAGGCACATTTTGCACTGTAAAATGAGTGCCCTGGGTCATACTGCCGCTGCTGAAAGCAAATTGACCGCTGCCCATCATTTTTAGTGTATCCGTTAACGGTACTGACCCGTTGTTCACATCACTTTCATTGAACAGGGTGAAACCCGGCACTATTCTTTTAGTGGAATCCGGCAACAAGGTAGCTGCCAGATTAGCCGCCGACCATAAGTTGCTGCGTTGTGCCACTGTACCGGTGAGCGCTGCCATCATCCGGTCGCTCTGACCAGTGGTAAACATTTTGGTACAGGAAGAATAATCCATGTAGTTCTCCACGTTGGCCACGGGACCGCAGGAGTTGGCATTCAGGTTACAGCCGCCGTAGTTCGACAAAGTAGGTGGTGTATCATCTACCTCATCCCCGGGGGCGCTACAGCCATTTTCAAAGGTATGCTGTAAGTTCAGGAAGTGACCTACTTCATGGGTGAGCACTCTTTTCATATAGGCGTATCCATTTTCGGAACTACCTACTCCCGGCGCACCGAGATAGCGCCAGTTGTATACTACACCATCCAGGTGGTTGGCCGCTACCCAGTCGTCTGGCAGGTAAGTCCAGCCGGAGTTATTATACACGCCTTTCTGTTCTACCTCACTCACAATCCAGATGTTCAGGTATTTTTCTCCGGGCCAGTAAGAAACGCTTTTGACGGCACTTCCGGTACCATCAGGAGAACGGCCGTCGAGGTCGTTGTAATGATAAGTAACGCCGGTAGTGGGATTCCCTTGCGGATCTATATCAGCCAGTCGAAACGTGATATGCAGATTGGCGGCCAGCCCGATGAAACGGGAATCGATCTGGCTGTAGTCCGGATTCAACAAGTTGTAGTCCTGGTTCAATATATCGATGGCGGAACGGATTTGCGCCATCGTTACCTTATAAGGATTCACGGCATCATTGACGTGAAACACAACGGGTATCGTGTATTGCGTAGGGGCCAGCGTTGCCAGCCGCGCACTGCGCATCTGCGCTACGATACTTTTAATTCTATTCTCTTGGGCACGGGCGGCCTGCAGAGAAGCGGGATGCTTTTTATACAGCTCCTGCATGGCCTTTGAAGAGGAACAGTGGTCAGGCAACGGGGCCGGGGCATTTCGTTGTTGTGAGATGGCTCCCCCGCTAATGGCAAGGCATAGCAATCCCACTATTATCTGTCGTGATAATGGTAACATATAAGAGGTTTAAAGTGTGGACATTAGAGTAACAGGCGATAGCAGCTGCTATCTGCAAAAATCAAAAACGTGAAACAGACCAACAGGCCTGCGATACGGGTTGTAAGGGAATAAGTCTACTTCATAAGATTATTATTTGAGTGATAAATCAGCTGGTAGAATTGGAGATATTTATTGACCTGCAGGGTTTAAAAATTCAATTCAGTTGATTCAATATTGTTTTGGTTGCTTTGGTTGAAATACAGGAATGGCTTATACAAGCCCTCATAAACGGGATTGCTGACACACTTTGCTATTGCAATTGTCTCGACTCGATTTTGTATTACGAATGTAGTGGAATAACGGGTAGGGATATATGCTGAAATTGATCCTTTCTTTGCTAAAATTAACCAACATGATAAAAAGCTAAAAGCACAAAGCGTAAAGCAAAAAGCTATTGAAGCGATTGACAAAAGCGCGTTAATATCCGCCATGGTCAATCGTTTCAATAGCTTTCTAATTTAAGGTTCCTACTACTATTCCGACCGCAGTGATTTCACAGGATTCATCATCGCAGCCTTAATAGACTGATAGCTGACGGTCAGCAATGTAATGAGCAATGCGCCTACACCCGTGAGTATAATAATCCAGGCAGATATTTCTGTGCGGTAATCATAATTTTGCAGCCACTTATGCATGAAGTAGTAAGCGACTGGTATCGCCAATACGAGAGAAATAGATACCAGTATCACAAAATCTTTTGACATCAGTCCCCATAAATTGACTACGGATGCACCCAATACTTTGCGGACGCCAATTTCTTTTACCCGTTGCTCTGCCATAAAAGAAGCCATACCAAAGAGTCCCAGGCAGCTGATAAAAATGGCCAATACGGCGAAGAAACTGGATAGTTTAGCAACACGACGTTCCGCATCGAACTTTACGGCATAGTCATCATCTACGAAATCATAAAGGAAAGGAACCCCGGGATTATATTTTTTAAAGACGGCTTCTATCTGGGAAATTGCCGCCGGTACGCTCTTATTAGGACTGATTCTGGCATTAATGGTGAAGGCATCGTCAGTATCCATGGAGAAAACGGTGCGAAACACCGGGCTATATGGCGATCCCATGATCATATCTTTCACTACGCCTATAACATGGAATGGCTTATTGTCTACATTCACGATTTCTCCCACCGGGTTTTTAAAGCCCATAAACTTCACCGCGGCTTCATTGAGGATGATAGCCGAAGAATCGGTGGCAAAAGTTTTGGAAAAGTCGCGGCCCGCAATCACTTCCCATTCAATGGTTTTACCGTAATCAGGTGTAACCCGCACGGCGCCGAAATTCCCTTGTGTACCTGGCGCCATTCCTTTCCAGGTATAGCCATTATTAATAGCACGCAGATCCATGGTACCACCGGACGAACGGGCCATGTTCGCCACCACACCTGCATTCATCAATTCATCACGGATCACGTTGAAATTATTTTTTAATTTTTCTGTTGTAACCGGAATAGATAGGAGTCCTTCCCTATTATAGGCAACGGGCCTGTTTTGTGCATGTTTAATCTGCCGGAATACCACCAGCGTACCGATGATAAGAATAACGGATACGGTGAACTGTATCACCACCAAAGCTTTGCGGGGAATGGCAGCATAACGTCCGGCACGGAAAGTGCCTTTCAATACTTTGATTGGTTCGAAAGAGGAAAGGTATAATGCAGGATAACTACCGGCAATTAACCCGGTTAAGATCGTTACCCCGAAGCCCATCAGCCAGAATAAAGGACTGTATACCGGAATACTAACCTTCTTGCCTGCCACCGTATTAAATACCGGTAAAGCAAACTGCACCAGCAATAACGCCAGTACAAAACTGATCAGGGTTACCATCAGGGATTCGCTGAAAAACTGCATAATCAGCTGCCCCCGTACAGAACCAATCGCTTTCCTTATCCCTACTTCCTTTGCTCTTTTTTCAGAACGGGCGGTGCTCAGGTTCATGAAATTAATGCAAGCCAACAGCAACACGAAGATGCCGATAATGGAAAACAGCCATACAAACTGAATCCCCCCACCAACATTCTTCCCATTTTTCCAGTCGGAATACAAATGCCATTTGCTCATAGGATGCAGAAATACTTCGGGCTTAAAGGCGGCGTCTTCCGCCCGCACCTTACGAAGCTTTACATCTTTTATTTTAGCAGATACCTTTTCCAGGTCTGCATTATCTGCCAGCTGTGCATACGTTTGAGTAAAATTGGATCTCCAGGGATTCTCCATTTGCCTGATCCAGGATTCACTACTCAGATATAGCTCCCAGGGCGACATGAATCCCAGGTCCCTGAAATTGGAGTTATAAGGCAGATCTTCATATACACCCGTTACTTTCACATCCAGCCGGTTATCTATTTTCACCAACTGATCGATTGGGTCCACTGTGCCAAACAAAGCTTTCGCTGTACTGGCGGACAATAGAATGGAAGCCGGATCTTTTAAGCCGGCACGGGTACCTTTCAGCATTTTAAGTGTCAACATTTCCGGGAAGTCCGGTTCGAAAAAATTGCCAGTGCTGGAAACAGCGTCGTTATTATGGCCCAGGACATGCTTATCAGTCCAGGACGACATCACCACATATTTAAAATCACTGCCGTACTTATCCCGTATTTCATCTCCCAGCAAATAAGGATTGGCGGTTTGCGAACCCACCACTCCATTAAAAGTCTGGTGCTGCATTACCTGCACAATACGGTCATAATTTGCATGATTCTTATTGTAGGTCAGTTCATCGTACAGCCATAACCCAATCAATAAAGCTACTGCCATACCGGTAGATAACCCTACGATATTKATTATAGAGAAGGTCCTGTTTTTCAGGAGATTCCTCCAGGCCACCTTAGTATTACTCTTTAACATGAATTGGCAATTTTGGGAAGGACGACAAAAACGCTGCCATAGGCGCAACTCCCACAGTATAATGGCTTTACACATTTCATCCGCCCCCCGGACGTCCGGATATGAACACCGGACGTTTGAAAATGAACGGGGCGGTACAGCGAGGGCACAACAACTTATCTACTTTTGCACTTAATCTTTCGGCTCCCACAACTCAATTTTATTCCCCTCTACATCCAGGATATGCACAAACTTGCCATACTCCGAATCATCTATCTTATCTAAAATCGTTACTCCTTCTTTTTTTAATTCTTCTACCAGCTCCACCAGATTCTCTACCCGGTAATTAATCATAAACTCCTTTTCAAAGTATTTGGACTTGTCCGGAAAAGCGCTCCACAAGGTGTACCCCTGTTTGGTACTATCCGCTTCCTGCCGCCATCCGAATTTTG
Organism: Chitinophaga sp. 05T412; assembly: GCF_056396465.1. Classification (NCBI taxonomy): domain Bacteria; kingdom Pseudomonadati; phylum Bacteroidota; class Chitinophagia; order Chitinophagales; family Chitinophagaceae; genus Chitinophaga; species Chitinophaga sp. 05T412. The sequence continues at coordinate 73,590 of NZ_JBFTLN010000010.1, read as the reverse complement.
TGCCATAGGGGTCAGCGCCAAAGCCCAGATGTGTGTTATACCATTGCTTCATTTTTTCAGGGTCTTTACATTTGAAGAAAATGCCCCCGATACCGGTTACCCGTTTCATGTGAATTTGTTTAGTGGTGTGATTAAAAAAGGAATTGACGGCGAAGCCGGCGGTGAATGACAGGACCAATGCCAGGATACATAAAGTGGTTCTTTTCATTCTTGATTAATTTTAATATTAATAGCAACTTTTCATGTATCATCTCCCTATATAATAAAAACAACAGACAATACATTTTAAAGTATAAAATTTGTGTACCTTAAGTCTAAGGTAAATCTCCAGAACAGTATTCATGAAAAAAAACTTTTGCTTCATCGCCTTCCTGTCTTTTGTAATTACGAAAGATGCCATTGCACAGCAGCTCACAAAAGACGCACTGCGCCAGGATCTGATGTACTACAAAGATACCCTGCCCGCGAAACATGTTAAACTCTATAGCAAAATCACCAAGGCGCAATTTGATAACAGCATAGCGAGGATAGCGTCCCAACTGGATACGCTGAGTGAAGAAGGCTTCATGATTGAGCTCTTCAAACTAAACGCCGCTATCGGAGATGAACATACCAGGATAGAACCCAGGTTCAAGCTGTCCTTACCTATTAAATTTGAAATATTTGACGAAGGCATCTTTGTTACCGGTATCCTTCCACAAGACTCCGGTTATCTCGCCTGCAAACTGGTGGCCATTAATGGCTGGTCAGTAGAGGCCATGAACCGGAAATTTAAAGAAGTCATCAAAACCGATAACAAATCCTACTTCGAAATTTACCGGCAAAAGTTCCTGAACAATCCGGCATTCCTGAAAGGACTGGGCATCCTTACGTCGGATCAAAGCGGCACCTTTACTTTACAAAACGCCAGGCAGGAAACATTCAATATAACACTAACCTCCGTTCCTAAAGGTAGCACAAAATTAGCCACCTGCAGCCAATATCAAACCTTGTTACCCTACAAAAAAGGGAATAAAAAATACTGGTATGAATATGATACCATGGCTAAAACGCTCTACTTCAACTATGTCACCTGCGCAGAAGATCAACAGGAACCCTTTGAGGCCTTCAATACACAGCTATTTGCTACCATTAACAGCGTTCATCCTGATAAAATCATCGTAGACCTGCGCTTTAATGACGGCGGTAACTCCGGCGTATTGTATCCTTTCCTCGACAGCATTCAGCATAGCTACCTGAATAAAAAAGGGCATTTGTTTGTACTGATTGGAAAACTCACGTTCTCCTCCGCCGTGATGAATGCCGTATTCTTCAAACGGAATACCCACGCCATTTTAGCCGGACAAATGACCAGTGGTAATATCAATTGCTTTGGAGAAAACCGGGGATTCCGGCTACCCAATACCCAAATGATCATTGGCTATTCCACCAGATACTGGGAAGTCTGGAAAGGTAAGAAAGGCGCGCTGCAACCGGACCACCCCATCACCTATCATGCTAAAAACTTTATCAATAACCGGGATGAAGCCCTGGAATATGTGTACCAATATTAGCCGGGCAGAAATAATATAACATCTTCCCCAAATTATATAACACTTAATCCGGTAATTGATGTTTCCTTTGTTCATATGAAAAAGCTCCTCGCGCTCCTATTAGCTGTTTTATACATGGGCACCTCTACCGGCGCCACTTTCCACATGCACTATTGCATGGGAAAGCTGATAGATGCAGGGCTGAGAGGTAGCGAGGTAAAAAAATGCCCGCAATGCACGAAGCCCGCATTGAACAAATGCAACAAAAAATGCTGCAAAGATGAGCACAAAACGGTGAAGCTGGAGAAAGATCAAAAGCTGGTCGAAAATACGGTGCATGCCATGCAACTGGCAGTCACCATTACGCCAATATCCTTTATGGAAGCGGCGCCCGCATACAGCTTTTCCCTGGCCACCCTGCATCCGGTTACCCATGCGCCGCCACGAAGCAGCAAAGTACCTATGCACGTATTGAATTGCACCTATCGTATCTGAGCACCCTCCCCCGGTGTATATATTCCCTATCATGCCGTAGCCTTCTTACGCCGGTAACTCCTGCTACATTCCTTTAGAAAAATATAGATCATGACGCTGTGCCCATAGCACGATGGCCCTTGTCATGCCGCTACCTAAAAGTTACTGCCTATTCCGGCACCTGAGAAAAGAACAGTTATGGTACATCGTATTATTGAATGGTCATTGCGCAACCGGTTTATTGTACTGGTAATGGCCACCGCTTTATTCGCCTGGGGCGTGTTTGCGGTAAAAAAGAATCCCATCGACGCGATCCCCGATTTATCGGAAAATCAGGTCATCGTATTCACCGAATGGATGGGACGCGGTCCCCAGCTCATCGAAGACCAGATTACCTATCCCCTCGTCACCAATTTACAGGGATTGCCCAAAATCAAATATGTACGCGGCAGTTCCATGTTTGGGATGAGCTTCATTTATATCATCTTCAACGACAACGTAGATATTTACTGGGCCAGAGAACGGGTATTGGAAAGATTAAGTACCATCTCCCGCACCCTGCCCACCGGCGTTACGCCGCAACTGGGGCCTGACGGCACCGGTGTGGGACATGTACTCTGGTATACCCTGGACGCACCCGGCATGGACCTGGGAGAACAACGCGCCCTGCAGGACTGGTACGTAAAATTTGCCCTTCAAAATGTAGAAGGCGTCAGCGAAATAGCGTCCTTCGGCGGCTTCCAGAAGCAATACCAGATCACGGTAGATCCCAACAAACTCCTCTACTACCGGCTATCTGTAGCGGAAGTGATCAATGCCATACGCGCCAACAACAACGAATCCGGCGGACGCAAATTTGAACTGAGCGACATTGGTTATATCATCAAAACCTCCGGATACCTGAAGTCTATCGCCGAAATAGAAAACATTCCCGTAAAAACGCAGAATAGTATTCCCATCCGCGTAGCTGATGTAGCCGCCGTGCAAATGACCGGAGAAACCCGCCTGGGCATATTTGATCAGAACGGAGAAGGAGAACGTGTAGGCGGCATCGTAGTGATGCGATATGGAGAAAACGCCGCCGCTGTGATCGACAAAGTAAAAGCGAAGATGCAGGAAGTAGCCAAAGGCTTTCCACAGGGCGTGAAATTCGATATCGTGTACGACCGGGGCGAATTAATCCGCGAATCAGTAGACTCCATCAAACATACGCTGATGGAAGAAATGATAGTGGTATCCGTAGTCGTTATCATTTTCCTCTTCCACTGGCGCAGCGCGCTCAGCATCATTATACAGATTCCTATTACGCTGGCTGCCAGCTTCATCCTGCTGAATGCCTTTGGCATCTCCTCCAATATTATGTCGCTCACCGGCATTGCGCTGGCCATCGGGGTAATTGTAGACAATGGTATCATCATGAGTGAAAATGCCTACAAACACCTGTCGGAACGATATGCTAAATGGGAAGAACAGCAAAAAAATAACCAGATATGAATTGGCTGAAAAATATTTTTAAGAAATCACCTGACTGGATCACGGAAGAAGAAAGGCTAAAAATAATCGAACAATCCAGCAAACAGGTATCCCGTGGCGTGTTCTTCGCTACCATTATTATCATTACTTCGTTTCTGCCGGTGTTTATGCTCACCGGGCAGGAAGGCAAGCTATTTCACCCACTCGCCTATACGAAAACGTTCATTATGATCATGGATGCTTTCCTGGTGATTACGCTGGCGCCTGTACTGATCTCTTTCTTTATGAAGGGCAAGTTCAGACCCGATCACGCCAACCCTGTAAACCGGGTATTGGAAAGGATTTATGAGCCTGTCATCAAAGGTGTGCTGAAATGGCGTAAAACCACCATTGCCATCAACGTCATTGCGCTGGTGATCACCATTCCCCTGCTGAAAAGCCTGGGTAGTGAGTTTATGCCACCACTGGATGAGCAAAGCATCCTGTTCATGCCGGTGACGCTGCCGGATGTATCTAATGCAGAAGCAAAACGGATACTACAGGTACAGGACAAAATCATTAAATCGGTGCCGGAAGTAGATAAGGTACTGGGGAAAGCAGGACGCGCCAGCACGGCCACCGACAACTCCCCCATCAGCATGATTGAAACCATCATCATGCTGAAGCCCAAAGCCCAATGGCKGGAAGGGAAAACAAAAAAAGATATCATCAACGAACTGGATGCGAAGTTGCAGATTCCCGGCGTGGTGAATGGCTGGACACAGCCCATCATCAACCGTATCAACATGCTGGCTACGGGTATTCGTACAGACGTGGGCGTTAAAGTATACGGACAAAACCTGGATACCATTGCATCCGTATCTGAACGGGTGAGAAAGGAACTGGAAGGTACCCCGGGTATCGCAGACCTGTACGTAGAGCCGGTTACCGGTGGTAAATACCTGAACATTGATGTACGCCGGCAGGACCTTGCCCGCTACGGACTGAACGTAGATGATGTGAATCAAACCGTGGAAACCGCACTGGGCGGTGCGCCTATAGGTAACACCATTGAAGGCCGGCAACGCTTTTCTATCAGTGTACGCCTCGCACAGGATTATCGCAACAGTGTAGAGCATATTAAGCGTATCCCTATTATGTCTGCTGCTATGGGAGAAGTACCCCTGTCGTCTGTGGCTGATGTAAAATTTGAAGACGGTCCCCCTATGATCACTTCCGACAATGCCATGCTGCGTGGCGCTGTACTCTTCAACGTACGGGGCAGAGACCTCGGTGGCACGGTGAGTGAAGCCATCAGCAAAATGAGTCAGGCGAAAGGCATTTTACCGCAAGGCTACTACCTGGAATGGAGCGGTCAGTACGAAAACCTGATCCGTGGCCAGCAAACACTGATGTGGATTGCACCAGTAGTACTCGTAATCATTTTCTTCTCCCTGTATTTTGCTTTTCACTCCATCCGGGAAGCTTTCCTGAGCCTGATCACCGTGCCCTTTGCCCTCATCGGCGGTGCGTACATGATTTATTTCTGGGGCGTAAACCTTTCTGTTGCAGTGGCTGTAGGCTTCATCGCCTTGTTTGGTATTGCGGTGGAAACGGGTATTGTGATGATCATTTACCTGAATGATGCCATGCAACAGTTAGTGAAAGAGAAAGGAAATAGTGCGGAAACGCTGACCCCGGAAGACTTACGCAAGGCAGTTATATACGGCGCCGCCAAAAGGTTGCGGCCTAAACTGATGACTGTATGCGTATCGCTCTTTGGCCTGGTGCCGGTGTTATGGGCTACCGGCGTAGGTACAGATGTGATGAAGCCCATTGTATTACCCATGATTGGCGGCGTGTTAACGTCTTCCACGCATATTTTGCTGGTAACACCGCTGATTTTTTTAATGACGAAGGAATATGAATTACGCAAGCATGGAAAATTGGAAATTCATGAGGTACACCATTAAATACTTATCCCTGCTGCTATTGGCGCTGCCCTTCCGGGGAATGGCCCAGCAAATGCCGGTGCTGCCGTTGGACAGTATCCTGCAGCGGGTAGATCGCAACAACGTATTACTGCAATCCTACGCCCTGAAGGCGGAAGGTTATAAATACAGCGCAGATGCCGCCACCGCCTGGATGGCGCCTATGGTGGGCGTGGGCACCTTTATGACGCCCTATCCCGGACAAATGGTCATGGACGGCAGAGACAAAGGTAGCCTGATGCTGCAACTGGAACAGGACATTCCGAATCCGGCCAAACTCAGCGCCAAAAAGAAATATATCGCTTCGCAGGGCAATATAGAAAAAGCCACGCGTGACATTACGCTGAATGATCTGAAAGCACAGGCTAAGCGCCTTTACTTCAACTGGATCATTGCCAAACAACGTATTTCAGTGCTAAGGGAAAATGAAAAGATCATGGCCACCATGAAGAAAATTGAAGAAGTACGTTTTCCTTATAACCAGTCGCAGTTAAGTGGCGTATTCAAAGCCAACGCGAAGATCGAAGATAACCACAACATGATCCGCATGCAGGAAGGCAATATCGCCAAGGCAATGTCCTGGCTCAACAGCCTGATGAATGCGCCCGGCAACCAGGCATTCGATATCGATACCACTTACCAGCCACAATTTGAAATGGCGGCTTCTTATGATACCGCTGCTTTGGCTACTGTCAGAAAAGATGTCACTAAAATGAATGAGGGCATCCACTCCATGCAGCTGAACATAGAAAGTATGAAACGGGAGAAGAAGCCCGACTTCAGGCTTCGGTTTGATCACATGTATCCCCTGGACGCGGCCATGCCAAAGTCTTTCAGCGCCATGGGCATGATCAGCATCCCCATTGCACCCTGGTCTTCCAAAATGTATAAATCGGAAATAAAAGCCATGCAATACAATGTGCAGGCCATGGAAAAAGAAAAAGCCGCTATGCTGCAGGAAACGCAGGGCATGTTGTACGGCATGCAATACGAAATACAATCCATGGAAAAGCGCATTAAGGCCATGGAAGAAAAAATCATCCCTGCCCTGCATCAAACGCTGGACGCCAACTTCCTGAACTATCAGGAAAATAAACTGGCCCTTTCCAATGTGATAGATTCCTGGGAAGCGCTGACCATGATGCAGTCCAACGTACTGGATGAAAAATTGAAACTCTACGAAATGATAGTGGATTATGAGAAACAATTATATCGTTAAAATACTCGCAGGAAGCTTCCTCTTGCTGGGACTTGCCGCCTGCAACCGTAAAGCGGAACAGACTTCCCGTGCCGATGCACATCACGAACCGGCGATGGACAGCAGCGTGGCGAGTCTTACGCAACCCGTGAACGCCCAGGTGGTAGCCACTATTCCGGCTATCCGTCCTGAAAGTGGTACCCGCATCTATGCCTCCACGGTGAACGGTATTGTTACCTACGATACCCGCAATCAAACCAGTGTAGCCAGCAGAGTGGGCGGCCGTATAGAACGGCTGCTGATTAAATATAATTATCAGCCGGTGAGAAAAGGGCAACTGATCATGGAAATATATTCTCCGGATCTGGCAGCGGCACAACGGGAACTACTATACGTAGCCCGCAATGGAACGGAGATGCTAACCGCCGCCAAACAGCGTTTACAACTGCTGGGGATGCAGCCTGCGCAAATTGAACAGGTAATAAAGAGCGGAAATATTATCTACCGCGTACCAGTGTACAGTAACAGCGACGGCTACATCCTGGAAAAATCTGCCGCCGGACCAGCGCCAGCCGCCATGCCCGCAGCCGCTCCTGCCGGAGATGGCATGGGTGCCATGGGCGGCGGTGGTGGAGCGGCCGCGCCTACGCCCGCTCCTGCTGCCACCACCAATACACCGATACTACTGCGTGAAGGGCAGTATGTCAGCGCCGGCCAATCGCTTTTCACCATCTACCAGGCGCAAACACTGGTGGCGGAACTGGCCTTTCCTTCACCGCTGGCTGCCAGAATTAAAACAGGACAGAAAATATTGTTCTTTCCCAACAGCGATGAAAACGCCATGCAGTCCGGTACCATCAGCTTGATAGAACCCGTTTTCAAAGACGGCATCAACTTCACCCGCGCCCGCGTTTATCTGAAAGACCATGCACTACAGGTAGGTCAACTGCTGACAGCGAATATACCAGTGGTGTATACTTCCGGCTGGTGGCTACCTAAAAAAGCCGTGTGGCGACTAGGCAACAAGGCGGTGGTTTTCAGACAAACGAAAGGTGCCTATGTGCCAGTAGTCATTGAAACCGGCGTAACAACCGCAGATATGATACAGGTAACAACTAATATCAGCGACTGGCAAGTGGCATCGAATGCCTACTATCTGGTAGACAGTGAAAGCTTTATTAAAACCAACCCTTCAATACAATAGCGATATGGAAAGAACACATTTCTTAAAAACCGTTGCGTTGGTGTCGCTGGCACCCGCATTGTTCCTTGCCGCCTGTAAAGAAGCAGGGAAAAAAGATGCCGCCCACGCCAAACAGCAAACTTATACCTGCCCGATGCATCCACAGGTAGTGCAGGATAAACCCGGCACCTGCCCCATCTGCGGCATGGACCTGGTACCGTTTGATAAAAATAACAAAGATGCTTCGCTGACGCTGGGAGAAAACCAGGTAGCGCTGKCCAACATCACCACCATGGTAGTGGGCAGCGGCGCCTTATCCAACTTCAAACAGTTAAACGGCCGTCTCGCCACCGATCCGGAGAAAACCGCCGTGATCTCCAGCCGCGTTCCGGGACGTATAGAAATACTGTACGTAAAAGAAATTGGTGTGAAAGTAAATAAGGGACAGCCTTTATATAAAATTTATTCGGAGCAGCTGGCGTCCCTGCAACAGGAATATTTGCTGGCAGTGGCACAGGTGAAACAGTTTCCCGAAGATGCCCGGTTCCGGCAGATAGAGCAGGCAGCCCGTCAAAAGCTAACGTTGTATGATCAGCAGGATGCACAGATCAACCAGCTGGTGCAATCCGGGAAAGTAAATCCTTACGTGGTATATCCTGCCACTGTTAGCGGCGTAGTATCGGAGGTAAGCGTAACAGAAGGCCAGTACGTGGCGGAAGGTGGCGCCGTGATGCGCCTGGAAGGTTATCAGCAGCTTTGGGTAGAAGCGGATGTATATCCCGCGGAAGCCTCGGCCGTGCAGGTGGGACAATCCGTAAAGGTATTGGTGTCAGGCTGGGAGAACGAACCACAGATGATGACCATTCAGTTTATCAATCCTGCGTTGCAGACCGGTAGTCAGCTGATGCAGCTGCGCGGTACCATTCCCAATCCGGATAATCGCTGGCAGCCGGGCCAGCAAGCCAATATTTTATTACCGGTGAAAAGCAAAGGCGATGTCATGAGTTTACCTGTGGATGCCGTGATCCGCGATGGTAAAGGTGCGCATGTATGGATTGAAAAATCCCACGGAAAATTTGAGCCGCGCAAAATCAAAACCGGCATGGAAAATTTTGACGCCGTAGAAATTACAGACGGCCTGCAGGAAGGCGATACCGTTGTGGTGACCGGCGCTTACCTGTTGTATTCTGAGTACCTCCTAAAAAAAGGCGCCGACCCGATGGCAGGCATGTAAATATTTTTCTCATTTCAAAACCATCTACCACCATGAAGAAATTAGTAACAACAGTTGCATTACCCACCTTGGCGCTGGTACTGCTGGCCGCCTGTGGGGAAGTAGCGGATAAGAAGACAGCTGCTCCTGAAACTGCCGCCACCGCAGTTCCCACAGCTCCCCCCGCCACAACAGGCGTACAGTTGAAAGACGATCAACTAAATGCCTTATATCAACAGTACACGCTATTAACAACAGCTTTGGTAAAAGGCGATATAAAAGAAGCCCGGTTTGCCAGCAATGCGATAGAAGCCGGCGCAAAAGAAATGAAAAACGCCTCAGAGCTGGGCGCCAGCGCGGCTAAAATCACCGCTACCGCGGATCTTGAAATACAGCGCACTGCTTTTGCTTCGCTGAGCAACGACCTGCTGGCGTTGATCAAACAATCCGGACTACAAACCGGACAACTGTACGTCGACTTCTGTCCCATGGCCATGAACGACCAGGGCGCCGTATGGATCAGCACCAGCAAAACGATTCAGAATCCGTATTTCGGAGACAGTATGTTGACATGCGGAGCCGTAAAAGAAACCATTCAATAATTCCATCTTTCAAATATCAAACAAAAAAAAATGAAAAAAATCCTGATGGCCACTATGGCTATTGCCGCCGTTACCTTTGCCGCCTGCAACAACAGCCAGTCCTCCCATGAAGGCCACCACCACGACACTACCGCCGTTACCGGTGCCGCTGCCACTCCAGTAACAGCTGCTACCGATGAATCACTGACGGCGCTAACGCCTCAATTCACAAACGTAGATCCTGCCGTGGCCACCTCCCTGAAACTGGTAACCGACCATTATCTGCAGATTAAAAACGCTCTCGCCGGTGATAACTCCACTGAAGCAGCCAATGGCGGTAAAGCCATGGCCAGCGCCATGGAGCAGCTGAACAAAGCAGCATTAACACCTGAGCAACAACAGCTGTATAACCAAAATGAAGATGACCTGAAAGAACATGCGGAGCATATCGGTAAAAACGAAGGCAACGTAGAACATCAACGCGAACACTTTGCCCAGATGAGTGAAGATGTATTTTCGCTGGTAAAAGCCTTTGGTGGCGGACAATCGCTGTACCAGGACTACTGCCCTATGTACGACAATAACAAAGGCGCCTTGTGGTTAAGTGAAACCAAAGAAATCAAAAACCCTTATTTCGGCAGCAAAATGGCTACCTGTGGGTCCGTGAAAGCGATTATAAAATAACGATAACGCCTATATGTTTTCTGTAAACAGCTGTACATCTGTTTACAGAAAACATATAAACACTTTAAAATGGTTGTATGCGAAAACTCACTATGGCGTTGCTATTACCAGGGATTATTTTGGTGGCGGCTCAATTTATCCGGCCACCCAAAAATCAATCTGCCCATCCATCCCCTACCGCAATTAGTCAATATTATCCGATTCCTGCGGAAGTACAAAGCCTGTTACAAAACGCCTGCTACGACTGCCACAGCAACAACACCCGGTATCCGTGGTACACGAATATTCAGCCCATCGGTTGGTTGATGGCCCAACATGTCAGCGAGGGTAAAAAGGAATTAAACTTTGATGAGTATGGCACGTATTCCGCCAAACGGCAACGGAATAAATTAAAGCGAATGAAGGAGCAGGTAACAACGGGCAAAATGCCCCTCCAATCTTATACACTGATGCATGCAAATGCCCGGTTAAATGCAGATCAGCAACGGTTGTTAACCGGATGGATAGACAGTGTATTAACTATTCACTGAATTACCTCGGCTGCTGTTGCGTTACACAATGCACCATGCCTCCATTGGCAAACAGGTTCCGGCAATCAATGCCTACTACCTTCTTTCCGGGATACAGTTGCTGAATGATATTCAGCGCCACCGCATCATTGGGATCGCTATAAACGGGCACCAATACACTGTTATTGGCAATGTAATAGTTGATATAAGACGCTTTGCCGAGATTTTTACCATAAGTAGTCACCACCTCATTTTGTGTGAGCGGTACTTTTACAAATTGGTAAGGCTTTGACTCGCGGTTGGTAGCGGTGTACAATCTGCTGATATCTTCCTGCGGTACCTGCCAGTAATCCAGGTCATCATTGCTCATGGTGATGATGGTATTTGAATTGGCAAATCTGGCAAATCCATCAATATGCATATCCGTGATTTCCAGTCCGGCCACACCATCCAACCAAATGAATTTAGTGACACCGAGGTATTTGGTAAAAATAGCCTCTGCTTCCTGCTGCGTCATTCCCGGGTTACGGTTTTTATTTAAAACAGAGCTTTTGCATGCCATCAGCACTCCCCGCCCGTCAATTTCAACGCTGCCGCCTTCATTTACCATGACCTTGTTCAGATCTATCCGGGGTATTTGCTGCAACGCGGCGATCTTTGCAGGCACCACATCACAGTTACTATAGGCCGCTTTTCTTCCCCACGCATTAAATCCCCAGTCTTCTATAAACAGTTGCCCGTTCTTGTCTTTTACATAGATAGGACCGTTATCTCTTGCCCATACATCATCGGTGGGGCTAATGATAAAGTTCACATTTGCTAAAGGAACATTATCCTGTTCCAACAAACCGGTGATCCGTTCTTTTTCAAATTCGTCGTACGCAACGATATGTACCTTTTCTCCTTTTACCAGCTCTTTTGTCATGGCCACCCAGGTGGGGTCCAGACGGTTGCGGAAGGCTTTACCATATTGATATTCATGCGGCCATTGGAGCCAGGTACCTTCATGTGGGGAAGACTCTTCCGGCATGGTATATACAATCGCCGTATCGGGAGGCGCTGGTGTAGCCACCTCATCTTTTGCAGAGCAGGAGCCTAATAATGCAGGTAGAAGCAGGAGTAGATTTTCCATTTTTTGCATAATTTAAAAAGTATTGCTGTGTTGAATAATACAGCAAAACTRGGCCGGGCAACGGCGTCAATGTTGTCCGAAATTGACAATCTCATTTCAGGGGTAGTAATATACCGGTCAGCTGTTCTTCGATAGTATCTGTATTATCCGCATGTTTGATATACCTTTCTATCACCGGTGTATGTCCAAACTCCAGCTTTGATTCCAGCATCCAGCCTGCATATATATCCCTGTAAGTTTCTTCTATTGTATCATAAGCGCCTTTATGTATAAATTGCGCATAACGACCGCCCATTATCATCTTTGATGGCAATTCCGTTCGCAGGGCGGGCTGTGAAGCGCAGGCATCGTAGCGGCAATCCAGTGCCTCCTTTATTAGCGGTTCGTCTGCAATCACCCCGAAGTAATCAGTACCGGACCCGGGAAACTGATGTTGCAGAAAACGCTCCCATAGTAATTCTATCTCCCCGTTTTCATAAGATAAAGTAGCACTCTCATAATATACCTTTACCGGCGGGAAATAAATAATTTCAGGCGCTAATACTGTCCCGGATTCAAGGGGCACAATATCTGCCTCGCGGAATAATATCGTTTTACCAGATCGGGCTTCTTTGGGAGAACAATGAAAATGTTGTTTAAATGCTTTTGAAAAAGAGGCCAGATTGGCGAATCCCACATTTAATGCGATGGCGGTGATATTCTCTTTGGTATATAGCATCAGCTTATATGCATTCTCTACCCGCAACCTTTTCTGATAGGCGCCAATGGTTTCGCCGCAAGTATACCGGAAGATCCGTTGGATATTCCGGTAGGAATAATGAGACACCGCTTCCAGTTCTTTTACCGTAATAGCCTGATCATAGTGCTGTTCTATGAAATGGAGCACTCGGTACACGCAATTCAGATTCGGGCTATGTTCGTTCATTTGCCTGCTTTTAGCGATTACAAAGGTCCTGAAATAATGGGAGATAATTGTATCTTACTATTATATCTGTTACTTTATGCGTCCCTTCCTTTTTATCCTGTTAACATACCTTGGGGTCACCACCTTTAGCTCCTGCCATACTGCACCTCCTGCTCCGACAGCGGTTCCGGAAAGAAAAGACAGTATCCCTATCAAACTGGTAGTCGGCTTCAATAAGGGGAAAGCCTTGTTTCAGCAATACTGTAGTAGCTGTCACCGCATGCCGGTAAAACAGGGGCATGATAATGAGATGCTGGTGGGTATTTTTGACAGAATGCCGGCGCCATCCACGCAATATTTTATCCGGTACATCCAGGACAGCAGAGCGCTGGAAAAAGCGGGCGATGCCTATGCCCGGTTCCTTGCAGAAGAATGGAATTATACTGGCGCTCATCATTTCCGGGATAGTATGACCGTTGAGGCGATGAGAAACCTGATCGTGTATATTCGCATTGCTGGTGCCAGACAACCTACCGTCATGGCTGATATCCATCCGTAATGAATCAACAGAAATATGCTGTAATTTTAAACCATGGATGCCCTGTTTAAAAAAACATCTTACCTGCCACCACTTCCGCTTCGTCCTTATATCGATCGCTTCTGGACCGGCGAAGGCAATGCTGCCGCCTACGCAGCGCCTACCATGGCGGCTGGCACCGGAGCAGAGATGATATTCCAGCTTAAAGCGCCCATGACGCTTGTTACCAAAGAAAATACCGTATATACGCCCCCGTTACAGTCGATTTATTGTATTCGTCATCAGCCTTACCATGCCCGCATCAATCACGCACACTACTTTATGGCGGTGCGCTTTAAAGCGGGCGCCCTGCGGCATTTTTTTCCGACACCGGTGGCTGACAGCATTGAACAATTTCCCGATGTTTGCAAGTTGTATGGAGATGAAGGAAAAAAGTTGACGGAACGGTTGCAGGACAGCGCAAGCCTGTCGCAACAGCTGTCGCTTATCAGCGACTTCCTGCTCCTGTTACTACAGAAATATCACCGCCCGCATACCCTGGTAGACGAGGCGGTGAAGCAATTATATTACAACCTGGAGATACCGGACCTGGTGTCTTTCAGCGAACACCTGGGGAAAAGCTACCGGCAGTTTGAACGACTATTTACCAATAACGTGGGCACTACGCCGAAGTCGTTTCAGCAAACGGCGCGACTCAACAACACCCTGAAATATCTGTTGGCGCATCAGATCAAAGATTATCTGCCGGTGGCATTTGATTTTGGGTACTATGACCAATCACATTTTATCAGAGCCTGCAGGAGATTCTACGGTGCCCGGCCCGGAGTAATTCTATCTCCAGCAAAACTTGATCAACATTGCTATTTGGCGTCTTTTAGCGCATCTGGCTCCGACGATAAAAAGTAAACCTGCAGGTCCTTTGATTTCCACCCCTCCACTTTTTTTACAAACTCCGCCAGGTAAGGCTGCTGGAAGTGAAACTTCAGTCCTGCCACATCGCGGTAATGTTCAATCAGCGCAAACACGCCTGGTTGGCCCGGTTCCGGGTAATACGTGTAGTCCAGGCAACCGGGCTCTTTCCGGGTTTGTATGGCCAACTTTTCCAGCGCCTGCCGGAATTCAGCTACCGCTGCAGGCTGAATAAACAATTTTGCAATAACGAATTTCTCCATGGTGGTAAAGTTGGTTCGGGATGATGTTGTAAAACAGCTGTCTGCCGGCGTATACCGGTCTGCCATAGGAGTAGCTACAGCAGACAAGGCAGATATAATGCCTGCAAGCAGCCATAGTAATAGCTTTGCGCGATTCATAAGTAGTAGTTTTTTTTGATAACGCAAAACTAGGAAGGCCCATGAACGTAAAATTGTACAATTCTGCCATGTACAACACATCGTTATTACTATTAAAAAGTGCAGCAGGAGTGGCATTTCTGCACCGGGAAGGCCGAATATTTTTCAATAAGAGCCTGCTTTTTTAGTTTTTCCCAATTTTTTTCTGATTTTTTGAACAAAAACCKAATATTTTTAGTTTTCCTTAAAAATATTTTACCGTTTTGATTATTTTAATGACTTTTATATCACAAAACCACCTTTTTAATAAAATTTATTAAATCATCATCATCAAAACAAAAAATCAGTAAGAAAGTCTATGTCATCCGCTACACAAACAACCAGCTATACAACGCTGCTGGGAAAAGAAAAAGCCATCGCTTTTATTAAGGACTATTTCTCTATGCAGTTATGCAAGCAACTCTCCCTCACAAAAGTTGCCGCTCCATTATTTGTTAAATCAGGTACCGGTTTGAATGATGATCTCAATGGCATTGAAAGACCTGTTTCATTTAAATTAAAAGGCGTAGATAACGGTGTTGAAATTGTACAGTCACTCGCCAAATGGAAACGGAAACGTTTACATGAACTGGAAATCCCAGCCGGACAAGGTATCGTAACAGATATGCGTGCCATCAGACCTGATGAAGTAACCTCTCCTATTCACAGCTTTTTAGTGGATCAGTGGGATTGGGAAAAACATATTTCCGTTACCGATAGAAACATTCCTTACCTGAGAGAAACAGTGGAAGCGATCTATCAGGCTTTACGCGCTACCAACAGCCGTATACAGGAAGAAGGACTGCCCGGCCTTCAGCTGCCGGAAACGCTTCACTTTGTACACAGTGAAGACCTGCTGCAACAATATCCTGATCTGTCGCCCAAAGAAAGAGAAAACGCCTGTGCGAAAGAATTTGGCGCCATCTTTATCATTGGTATCGGCGCCCCGCTGAGTAACAGTCTGGTACACGACGACAGGGCTCCGGATTATGACGACTGGACCACACCTAACGACGACGGCTATACGGGTCTTAACGGTGATCTGATCATCTGGAACCCGGCACACCAGGCAGCACTGGAAATTTCTTCCATGGGTATTCGCGTTGATGCTACCGCCCTGCGCAGACAGCTCGACGCTAAAGACTGTGCACACCGTGCTGAAATGGAGTTCCACAGCCAGGTATTGAATAATACTTACCCCTTGTCGATGGGTGGCGGTATTGGTCAATCCAGACTTTGCATGCTCCTTTTACAACTGAAACATATCGCCGAAGTACAGGCCAGCATATGGCCGTAAGGCATACTGCTTTTATAAATGCGGAATAAAAAGACCCGCCGGGAGATATCCTGGTGGGTCTTTTTGCTGTTGCGCCTAACTGGAGCCGGCCAGGGATACCCGCCGATTTTTTATTGAAAAAATTTGTAACCTTTTTTCCTTCTGCTCATCTAACAGATAAAGAATTCTCAGCGATTGCTATATGAAGGAAAAGTCAACTACAATGACAACAACGGTTTCAGACACAGAAATCATCGAAAAAATATTAGCAGGAGAAAAGCAACTATTTGAGTTCCTCATTCGTAAACACCACCAGCGGTTGTATAGAATAGGCATGTCGGTGCTGAACAATGAAGCTGAAACGGCCGATGCTATTCAAACAACTTATATCAATGCATATCAACATTTGTCCGATTTTAATGACCGTTCCATGTTCAGTACCTGGCTGATACGTATTATGCTCAACCAGCGCCTGGAACAGAAAAGAAAGGCCCATCACCTTTCTACTGTGAATGAATCCTATAACTTTATTGACATGAAAACGCCAGCAAATAAATTGGCTAACAAAGAACTCAGTAATATACTGGAACGGGCAATCGGGGAATTACCGGAGAAATACCGGCTGGTATTCATGCTCCGGGAAATTGAAGAGATGTCCGTCCGCGATACCGCAGCCGTATTGAGCATTGAAGAAGTGAATGTAAAAGTTCGCCTGAACCGGGCTAAAACCATGCTCCGGGCAAACCTGCAGGGCTATATGAAAGATCATGTATACAGCTTCCACGCCTCCCGTTGCGACCGGGTGGTGAAATATGTGATGACGCACCTGGGCATTGCCTGACGCAAGGAAGTACCCCTTCTTTTTCTTATCTCCCGAAATCCAACTTATTTTTTACCAATATCCTCCTAAAAACCTACCACCTATCAAACACATTGACTAAAGAGCACCTGGCCCGTAAGTAAATCTTACGGGCTTTTCTATTTCCGTGTGTTTAACAAATGAGAAACTTTCACCAGAAAAGCATAAAAAAGGATAAAACTCTTTTGCTTTTTTACGGAAGATAATAACGCGGTATCCTCACCATTCAACCCACGAGCTCCGCCAAACAGCGCGTATTTATACCATTCCCAAAATAATTATCACATGGAAATTTATTTTTTCTATCTTGACCAGTGCTATAGAAAAAACATTGTTGGTAATACTATTTTATTAATTCAGCGAACAAAATGATGAAATTTTCACTCGGCCTGATCTATCCTCTTGCAGTATTTATTGGCGCGCAATCATTTCTTGGGGATAACCCCACTTCTACCCGACGTCCGAATCCACCGGAATTAAACATCACGCGATTTGTGGGGCCCGATGTAACGCCCAGCCCAGCCTGCCTTGCAGTGGCGCCTACCGGCGAAGTATTTGTTGGTGTGGACATGATCGGTTCATTAGGAAAAGACATGGGAAAAGGCCGCATCCTGAAACTCATTGATAAAGACAATGACGGCAAAATGGATGAGCACATTGAATTTGCGGTGGTAGATAATCCACGTGGCATCATTGTCCAGGGCAACAAGGTATATGTATTACATACCACCTTCTCCAAAGAAACCGGTAAAGCCACCGGCATGGCCCTCGTTGTTTTTGAAGATAAAGATGGAGATGGCAAGGCCGATGGCCCTGCGCAACCACTGGTTGAACATCTCAGCAATACTAAATATATCCAGGAACGTGGTACCGACCACGCCACCAATGGTATCAGAATGGGCATCGATGGCTGGATCTATATTGCCGTAGGCGATTTCGGATTCCATGACGCCACCGACCGCTCCGGTAAGAAGCTGACCATGCTGGGCGGTGGTATTGTGCGCGTACGTCCCGATGGTACAGAGATGGAAGTATTTACCCACGGTACCCGTAACGTATATGATGTAGCGATTGACCCCTACATGAATGTTTTCACCAGAGAAAACACCAATGACGGCGGTGGATGGAATGTGCGTTTTTCCCACCACATTCAGTCCGGCGAATATGGCTATCCCGTATTATTCCAGCATTTCACAGATGAAATCATCCCCGCCCTGGCCGACCTCGGCGGTGGTTCCGGTACCGGCGCCTTATTTATGGCAGAACCAGGCTGGCCGGAGAAATACAACAACGTTCCGATGATGGCGGATTGGGGTCGCAGCATGTTATACATTCACCGCGTAACTCCCGATGGTCCTACGTTCACACAGAAAGATGAAGACTTTATCGAGCTACCACAAATCACCGATCTGGATGTAGATGGCTCCGGCAGACTTTACCTCTCTGCATGGGATGGCGCTGGCTACTCCGGCAGCCCCGACAGAGGCTATGTGGTGCGCGTAGTACCAAACGACTGGACCTATAAAGCATTCCCGGATGTAGCTAAAGCAGCTATTGCTGATCTGGCCAACATGCTCAAATCAAACAGTGCAGTAGCCCGTATGAGCGCTTCCCAGGAATTACTTGCCCGTGGTGATAAATCAGTTGCATTAACCATCGCTTCCGATGCACAGCTGCCATTATATGCCCGCGTTGCTGGTTTATATACTTATGCGCAAGCAGCCGGTAAAGAAGGTATTGCTACCTTAACCAATCTGGCCAAAGATCCTGCCGTAAGAGAACACGCATTGCGTGCGCTGGCAGACAGAAAAGCCTTCCTGAACGACGTATCCTCAGAACCATTCCTGGCAGGATTGAAAGATCCTAATCCACGCGTACAGTCGGCCGCTATCGTAGGACTGGGACGTTTAAACCGTATTGAAACGGCGAACGCGTTGCTGGAAACGAAAGTACCTGCCTCATTTACCGCACCGGTAAAAGATGTGGAAGGCCCTCATGCTACGCCTAATGCCGCCATTGTGCTGCCTCACCTGGCCGTTCGCGCATTGGTAAGTATGCATGCGGTGGATGCTGCAGTAGCTRCTATCAACACAGAAAATGGTACGCTTGCATTATGGGCGTTGCGTTATATGCACGATCAGAAAGCCGTAAATGGCTTAATCAGCGCTTACGCTACTTCTAAAAATGAAAAAGTAAAAAAACAAATCGTCGTAACATTAGCGCGTCTTTATAAAAAAGAAGATACCTATGATGCATCCTGGTGGTGGGGTACCAGACCGGATTCACATGGCCCTTACTACAAAGATGTGACCTGGGAAGGATCTCCTGCGATCGAAAAATTCCTGAAGGCAACTTCTCTGAAAGCAGGTCCAACCGGACTGGCATTCTACAGAGATCTCGATGCCCGCAACAGAATGAATATTCCTGCTTTCGCAGCAGAGAAAAAGCCTGCAGCACCGGTAGCGAAAGAACCTAAGGTTGACCTGGAAAAAATCAAAAGTAAAAAAGGTCAGGTAGGTAAATCCTCTATCGAAGATGTGTTGTTAGCAGTAAATAAATTAAAGGGAGATCCTGCGAAAGGAAAAATCCTGTTTACGCAACAAGGCTGCGTGGCTTGTCATGCTATCAACAAAGGCGATGTGATGAAAGGACCTTTCATGGGACAAATCGGCTCTATCATGAACCGTGAGCAGATCGCTGAATCTATCCTCAAACCTAACGCATCTATCTCCCAGGGCTTTGCTACGGTGATGATCACTGCGAAAGGCAACAAATCCTATATGGGATTTGTGACGGAAGAAACATCTGCTAAAGTGGTGATGAGAAATATTGCCGGTGAAGTGACTACCATTAAAACTTCGGATATCCTTACCCGTAAGGAACTGAAAACGTCTATGATGCCAACCGGCCTGGCCAATGCCTTGTCGTATGAAGAGTTTGCATCACTGGTGACGTTCCTGTCGCAACAGAAAAAATAATACCACCTTCAACTTATGAATTACGGATTGATGGGAAAATAGTTTCCTGCTCAATCCGTAATTTTTTTTTACTAATTTACCTCACATGATAAATAAACAAATGAGATGGACGTTTATCGCCGCCTGCCTCCTGTGTTTCACGCAGCTGGCGATAGCGCAAAACGTGCCGGCCAAACCGAAAACACCTATCATGGGTTGGGCCAGCTGGAACAACTTCCGTGTGCATATCAATGAACAACTGATCAGGGAACAGGCCGATGCGATGGTGCAAAGCGGATTAAAGCAAGCCGGCTATCAATACCTCAACATCGATGATGGCTTCTTTGGTGGCCGGAATGAAAAGGGCGCACTGCTGCATAACACGCAACGCTTCCCCGGCGGCATGAAACGATTGTCTGATTACATCCATAGTAAAGGCCTGAAAGCCGGCATCTATGCCGAGGCTGGCGTGAATACCTGTGCATCTATCTGGGATCAGGATACCATCGGGTCTGGCTCAGGATTGTACGGACATGATGAACAAGACCTCACACTGTTGCTGAAAACATGGGGATACGATTTTCTGAAAGTAGATTGGTGTGGTGGAAAAGATCTGGGACTGGATGAGCAATTACGCTATACACAAATTTCCAACTGGATCAAAAGCATCAAGCCGGAAGTAGTATTCAATATTTGCCGCTGGCAGTTTCCCGGTAAATGGGCGCCGCTGGTAGCTGACTCCTGGCGGATTTCCGGCGATATCGACAATCACTTCGCTTCTATTCTCCGGATCATTGCACTCAACGCAGATCTGTGGCCGTATTGTTCTCCCGGGCACTTCAATGATATGGATATGTTGCAGGTAGGCCGTGGTATGACTTATGAAGAAGACAAAAGCCACTTTTCCATGTGGTGTATCATGAACTCTCCTCTCTTGCTGGGCAATGATCTCCGGAAGATATCTCCGCAAACATTATCTATCATTACCAATAAAGAAGTGATTGCATTGAATCAGGACCCACTTTGTTATCAGGCCAGAAAATTCCGCGATACACTGGGGGTGCAGCTTTGGGCGAAACCACTGATCAGTGTAACCAGCGGACAAGTAGCAGTAGCGCTGCTCAATACCACCAATGCACCGGCTGTTGCCGAACTGGATGCGGAAGCGGTTAGTCTACATCCTGATAAACCAGTGACTGCACGTGATCTCTGGAAACACGAAGACACAAAAGTTCCAAACGGGAAAAAGATGATTTATCACCTTCCGCCACACGGGGTAATAATATTGAAGCTAACGGGTAGCAGCATGCCGTTTAACGTCTTCACAAAAAATTAAAAATAACAGGCTGGGTATGCCAGCAGTTAGCTGCTAACAGCTAACTGCTTTTCTTTCCATCACGCGATCCTCCCTGGCAGCTTATGCCGGGTGATAAGTACGTGCAATGACTCCTTTCGGAAATACCTTCACATCTACCAGTTTCAGATAAAGCGGTGCAAGCAGATCGCTGAATATCGGCATTCCTGTTCCAATGGCTACCGGATGTGTGACCAAATAATATTCATCTATCAGGCCGGTGGCAATCAGGCTGCGCATAAATCCGGCGCCTCCGTGTGCAAGGATAGGGTTGCCTGATTCTGCTTTGAGTTCCCGGATACCTTTGGCAAGATCACCGGTAAAAATCCGCGGTGAAGCCCAGGAAGCAGCAGCAGGCGATAGTTCTACTGCAGGCTCCACACCAGCGGCAGCATCATATTGGCGGGCACTCTTTAAGGCGGTAGTGGTATCAGCCAGATCATAACCAGCCATTCCTTTCCGGGTAAATACCGCCTTGGGAACGGCATTCATCGGCTCCGCCACCGGCAGATTGGAAGTTGGCCAGTAAGCTGCCATATCATTAAAGCTTTTGCGACCCATCGCATGTACCCCCGCTGTACGGATAAGCTCACACACCCAGGCGGCCGATTCGGTATCGCCCGTTTTAAAAAGCCAGTCGGTTTCTCCATTGGGACCGGCAACAAATCCGTCGCTGGTCATGGACATTTTCATCATTAATTTTCGCATGATGTAAAGATTTATCCAAATGTACCTCACCCTTTCTTAGTAATGGAGGGTTCAATGTGACAATTTAAGGGGCGATTTGCGACAACTAATTGGAATCATGCGACTATATTGCTTCCTCCACTTTCTTCGGGGCAAACTGTTTCCGGTATTTACGGATGGTAATATTTACTACCACAAGTCCTACCATAGTGGGACCTGTCCAGACCATCAGTCCCGGTAAAAACTGGACATTCACCACCAGGAAGGCCGTCACAGTAGCAATATAAGCAGCGGACATCCCGGAAATATGCGTAAAGAACCAGTCTTGTTTGTCTTTGGGAGATACATAAAATTTGCGGACATCTCTTACTACGCTTTGCAGGCCGATGCCACCAAAAAGAATGGCCACATACCCCAACATAGCGTGTTGGCTGATCACGCCCATGATTCCCCACACCGTCAGCCAAAGATTGAAAGCGCCGCCGATGCCGTTAATCAAATAATCCGGCCAGCCCATACGCATCCCTTTATATAGTTTTTTCAGGTACAACGCCCGGTATCCCCGCAGCAACTGGTGATAACTAAAGAAGCCCACCATCAGCAAAAAGGTCAGTGATTTCATCAGCGACATTGCCACAGCGGTGACAAAAACAATGGTCATGCCCACGGTAAAAAGTTTTCCATTCAGGCGATGTGCGCGTCCTCCCTTTTTGGTGAGGGAAGCAAAGGAGCCAGTAATCAGTGCCAGGGTACCACCGATGATGTGCAGGATAAGAATTGTCTGGAACAGGTGTTGCATACAAAAATCGTTTCTGCAAAAATGCGCTGTTCCCATGGCTTTATTTTTCAAAAGGGGCTACCAGTAAGCTTCCGGGGTGGATGGAAAGGCATTCCGGGACCAAGGGGTGAATGGAAAAGCTACTGCAACCGATCCGACAATTCCCGGTGCAGATTTCTCGATACCGGCACCTCCATCGGTAACAGCTGCAGCCGTAATTTATAGCCGGCAGCATTTCCACTGATGCCCTCCACCCGGTCCAGGTTAACCAGGTAGGTGCGATGACAACGAAAAAAATGATCCTTTTTTTCGAGGCTTTCGGCCGCCCCTTTCAGCGTGCCCCGTATCAATACCTGCTTCAGGGTGGCCTCACTTTCATAAAACACCCGGATATAATTATCGGCCGCCTCTATACAGATCAACTGCGCTGCCTCCAGTGTAAGATCATCCTTAGACTGCTCAGCGGGTATGCGTATACTATTTGCTGGCAAGAGAAGTGGCGCCGGTACTTCCTGCTTCTTTTCCTGTACATGTGCATTCATCAACGCCGCCTCACCGGCATACTTCCGTTGCCACTTCAGCTGATTATATAATATTAACACCGTAACCGGAATGATGCTCACGGCAATCGTCATGCCGCCAAATAACAACATCGACTGCAGAGAGAACCCTGCATGCAGTTGAAAGCGGGAATACAGAAAATTGCCGATGGACACACAGAAGATCGTTATCAGCATCATCCCCATTTGCCGGCCCACTGTCCAGGCGGATTCATCGAATACCCGTGGCAATAACCGGGGAATGCCCCAGATACAGGTAAACATCACCACGAGGGTAACCACCCCATAACCAGCACAGACAAGCAGCAGCGGGMCCATTGAATAATCAGACAAACCAAAAGGCTGAAACAGGGAAAGGAAAATAAAAACGAACAAGCCGAAAGCTACAGATGATGCGCGCTTTCGGTTCGTATTCGGATAACCCGGGAATGGTAGTCGTAGAAAATTCACTGATATAAGATTGCTGATAGGCGAATATAAGCGATTTCGGGATTTTCATGCTGCCACCAGGTATATCATAGCAGCGCGTGTTTTATTGTTGTAAAACACCCGCTGCTATTTCCGCTATACCACACCGCCCGCCTGGGCTTTTATTTTAGCTGCTCCTTTTTTTCGTAGCCAGGATTCAAATGTCATCAGTCCCGGATGGATTTTTCGGAGGCTTGCTTCGTCGGCCCGGGTAGTTTTGTTGGCGTTCAAAATTTCATAGCCTTTGGCAAATCGAGGATTTAGCTGCCGCAGTTTTTCCATGGGCAACTGCTCATACTGCATATCGAGACCAGTGGTTTGGCGCATCGCTTCCGCCATTTGAACGGGTGTTAAGGTATCACCCGCCAGTTCAATGGTTTGATGATTAAACCTTTCTGGGTCCGCAAAGGCCAGTGCGGCCAGTTGCCCGATATCCTCCAGCGCAATTAATTGCATTTGCGTGGTGGGGTACGCGGCGGTAATAAAAGAAGACCCCTGTACCCCGAATCGGGGGTTGAGGAAATTTTCCATGAAAGATGACGGCCGCAAGATGGTATAGGAAATACCGAGTTGACGAATATACTTTTCTACGGCTGCCTTCTCCAGCTGTATCCCGGTTTCTTCCGCCTGGTCTACGCCAATTGCAGAACTATATACCAGGTGCGTCACCTGCTGCGCTTTTGCAGCATCGGCCACGTTTTTGCCGGCTTGTGTTTCGTCCTGGTGGTTGGCTAACGGTCCCGGATGTACGCTGAATACACCAAATACTCCTTCCATCGCTTCCGCAATGGAGACCTTGTCGGCCAGGTCTCCGGCCCTCATCTCCACTCCCATTGCAGTCAGCTCCTGTGCAGTGGCTCCGGCGGTATCACGGGTAAATCCGCGTACGGGCCATCCGGCGGATAACAAAGCACGGACTACTGCTCCGCCCTGCTGACCGGTAGCGCCAATAACTAAAATAATACGGTGGTTGTTTTGCATAAGATAACTTTGAATTTAGCTATTCAAAATTATCATCACGCCCGCTCTTAGAATTGTATCAGACCGACATTATCGAATGCTGCCGGTAACAGCAGTCCTGATAATTTTTAGGATTCACCCCGGTAAATTGCCTGAAGTCGGTAATAAAATGCGACTGATCATAATACCCGGCCAGGTGGGCCACGTCTGTCAGCCGCCGGGAAGGATGCAGCGCAATCAGTTGTTTGGCTTTTTCAAAACGGGAAATTTTCAGAAATCGGCTGATGCTAATCCCGATATACCGTTTGAAATTCCTTTCTATCTGCCGCTCACTTAGTGGCAGTTGCTTCAATTGTGCGAAGGGAGCGTCTTCCACGTTATTTTTGATACTATCGGCCAGGTTAAAAATAAGTTGGTGTGAGGCATGTGGTGCTACGAACCGGCTCAATAAAAAGGCTTCAAACAGTGCTACCCTTGCGGTAAAAGACAAAGGCTCCATCTGCTCATATAGCTGTTGCAATTTGTTCCCGAAAAGATCTTCTCCGCTGATGGCGCCATCACTTAATTCAGATAGGGGCTGTTTGGTAAAAACACTCAGGCCGTAAGGTGTAAAGCTGACAAAAAATTTATCTGCCGGAGCCGTCTGATTCAGCATAGGACTGAATCTGACGATTCTTTCCTTCACGCCCAGCAAACCTGTTTTCAGTGGTTGTCCATCATACAAAGTATGGCGGTCAAAATCCATGATAAAAGAAGTATTCAACCGGGAGTAGATGGATTTAAGCAAGGTACCTGCGCCGTCTAATTGAACAAAATATTCAACGTAAGGTGTCAATAGCTGGTGCTCTGGTTTGGCAAACTGATAGTTAAACATAGCCGGGTGATTTCGATAAGATGATTGGAGCCGGGAATATACTAACCTGAAGGTAACAAATGTATTTGAATACCAGTTTTACGACTGCCCCCGCACTTTTTCAGATTTTTTTTATTCCCGGTCACCCTTTTTTAGTTCTCACCTGTCGTATAGCAGTAATTCCATTTGAAGACAAATGAAATTACTATACAATCGACTAGAATCAAGTAGTGGGCCCACACTAAAAAGACAAGACTAAACCTGACCAGCTCCCGACTACAGGGGAGTGTAAACAATGCTATAACAATATGAATATGGATCTTTACAGAAAGTTCCTCAGGGGGAACCTATGCATGTCAACCAAAACAATTGCAGGGCAGGCTTGTATGACCAAACAGTTATCACTGGTCATCACCACCGCTTTCATATTAGTACTCACAGCAAGCGGCACCGCTACAGCACAACAGAAAACAGGCAGGGAGACAGCTCCGTCCCCTACCAGAGATTCTGCTATCATCGTTTCCGGCAAGGTGTCGGACGAAAAAGGAAACGCATTGCCTGGCGTGGTGGTAAGAGCTACTAACAGTAAAAAAGGCGCTGTAACCGGCAACCTGGGAGAGTTCAGCATCAGCGCCATATCCCACGACAAGCTGACCTTCACCTTTATTGGTTATTCCGACGTTGTAAAAACAGTAGATGGCAACAAATACCTGACTGTTGTGATGACCCAGGGGACAAAAGGATTGAATGAAGTGGTGGTAACCGGTTTCCAGGAAATTGATAAAAGAAAATTTGCCGGCGCGAGTACCAAATTAAAAGCGGAAGATGTCCGGATGGATGGAACTACGGATATCAGTCGTGCGCTGGAAGGAAAGGCGGCCGGCGTGAGTATTCAAAATGTGTCGTCCACGTTTGGATCTGCGCCTAAAGTGCGTATCAGGGGCGTTACTTCCCTAACAGGCGAAAACAAACCCTTGTGGGTAGTAGACGGTATTGCGTTGGAAGATGTGATTGATGTTTCAAATGACCAACTTTCCAGTGGCGACCCGTCTACCTTACTGGCCTCCTCTGTTGCCGGCCTGAACATGAATGACGTAGAAGATATTTACATCCTGAAAGATGCTGCCGCCACGTCCCTGTACGGGGCAAGAGCGATGAATGGTGTTGTTGTTATCACCACCAAGAAAGGGCGATCAGGAAAAATGATCACTAACTATACCGGTAACTTCAGCACGCAGTTAAAGCCCAGCTACAACAATTTCAATATTATGAATTCAGCAGAACAAATGTCTGTTGATGCCGAAATAGCACGTAAAGGATTATTCAACCTGGGTGATATTGGTAACAGCGCCGACAAGGGCGTATATGGTAAAATGTATGACCAGCTGCAAACCTATGATCGGGCTACTGGAAAGTTTTTGCTTGAAAATACCCAGGCAGGCAGGAGCGCTTACTTGCAACGTTATGCCCTGGCGAATACCAACTGGTTCAATATCCTGTTTCGCAATTCGTTGATACAGGAACATACCATCAGTCTTTCCGGTGGATCAGAAAAAATGCAGTCCTATTTTTCAGCCGGATTCTATAACGATAATGGCTGGACAGTAGCCGACAAAGTCAAACGCTTCACCTTTAATTCTCAAAACAACTATACTTTCTCTAACAAGCTTTCTGTCGGCTTTATTGCCACAGGATCTGTCAGACAACAGGAAGCGCCAGGTACGGTTGCACGGACCACAGATGCGTTCTCCGGAAAAATAAACAGGGACTTTGACATTAATCCCTACAACTACGCGTTAAACACCAGCCGTGCACTGACAGCATATGACCAAAATGGTGACCTGGAATATTTTACCAGAAGTTATGCGCCATTTAATATCCTCAATGAGTTGCGGAATAATACGTTAAAACTCTCGGTGATTGACGTGAAATTACAAGGTAGCTTATCTTACAAAATCACCAACCATCTCCGATACGACTTCCTGGGTGCTATCCGGTATGCCAAAACCAGCCAGGAAGACCTGATAAATGAAAGTTCCAATAAAGCGGGAGCCTACAGAGCTGCCTACAATTCTGTTATCGCCAATGCCAATCGTTTCCTGTATAAGGACCCGGATAACCCCAATGCTTTCCCACAGATTGTATTACCGGCCGGAGGATTCTATAACAGAAATGAAAATGCGCTTACCAATTACAACTTCAGAAATAGTTTGAATTATACCGAATCATTTGGTAAACATGACCTGAACGTGTTGGTAGGACAGGAAGTTAAATATGCCAACAGGCAGAATGCGTTAAATACGGGATATGGTTACCAATACGATTATGGTGGCAGTGTATTTCCTTACTACCTCGCCTTTAAACAGGCCGCTGAAGCAAACCTCCCTTACTTTGGCATGCAGCAAACCTATGATCGTTACGCCGCGTTTTATGCCACTGCAGGGTATACCTACAACAATCGTTACAACTTTACAGGCGCTGTACGTACAGACGGTTCTAACCGTATGGGGAAATCTCCTTCCGCCCGTTGGCTGCCTACCTGGAGTTTGAGCGGCGCCTGGAATATGGAGCAGGAAAATTTTCTGAAAGATGCCGGAAAGCTGAACATGCTTAAACTACGTGCCAGTTACGGCTTGACAGCAGATTTAGGATCTGCCACCAATTCAGCGGCGGTATTGAAAGCCCAGAATACCTACCGGCAATATGCGCGGGTAATTGAGTCAGGCATTCAGATTATTGATCTTGAAAATGCTGATCTCACCTGGGAAAAACAATACTCGTTGAATGTGGGAGTAGATGCGGCATTTTTTAACAACCGGCTCACCGCCACCGTTGATCTCTATCGTAAGAGTGGGTTTGACCTCATCGCAGGAATAAAAACTTCCGGCATAGGTGGACAGGATGTGCGATTCGCCAACTATGCGGACCTGCGCTCGAAAGGAGTAGAAGTAACCATTGGTGGTGATATTATCCGTAATAAGGATATAGGATGGAGAAGTAACGTCACCTTCGGCTACAACACCAATGAAGTTACCAATGCCAAAAATACCCCTATTATATTTGACCAGATAAAACCGGAAGGAGGCAACAAAGAAGGCTATCCTGTGAGCAGTCTTTTTTCCCTTGACTACAAAGGACTGGAAAGCAACACCGGGATACCTTTATTTGTAAACGAAGCCGGGCAAGTTTCCCGCAAAGTAAATCTGCAGGATATCACCACCAAATACCTGGTATATGAAGGTCCCGTGGACCCACCCGTTACCGGCGGCTTCTCCAATACGTTCCGGTATAAAAGTTTATCACTGAATATACTCCTTACGTATCAGGCAGGAAATAAAATCAGACTGAATCCTGTATTTAAATCAACTTATTCTGACCTGGACGCATTCCCAAGGGAATTCCTGGATCGCTGGACATTACAGGGTGACGAAAAGAAAACCAATGTACCATCCATATTAGATGCACTCACTAATTACAGGATGACTGATGCCTATCCTTACAACAACTATAACTATTCTTCCGCAAGAGTAGCGGATGGCGGATTTATCAGGGTAAAATATATCGCGCTGAGCTATCTGCTGCCTCCTCATCTGATTAAAAATATCGGTTTAAGCAACGTGTCATTTACTGCATCTGCCAGTAATCTGTGGTTATTATACTCCGATAGTAAATTAAAAGGACAGGATCCGGAATTTTTCAATGCAGGAGGCGTAGCGCAGCCGCTGCAACGCCAGATAGTGATGTCTTTAAAAGTTGGTTTGTAAGGATTTCTTAAACGAACAATTACCATGAAAAATATTATAAAAACAGGAATATGGATGTGTACCGGTATGTTGTTACTGACTGCCTGTAACAAATACCTGGAGGTAGATCCAGATAACAGAACCACACTGGATACACCGGATAAGGTGGCCCAGATGCTAACTTCAGCTTACCCGGATGCCGACTACATCTGCTTTAGTGAATCCATGTCTGACAATGCTGGCAACAGAGGTCATGCCACCGATCAATATAGTGGTGATCCCCTGGTAAATATTAATGCTTATAAATTTATTGACTATGCCAGCACCAATCAGGGATCACCGGATGTTTACTGGCAGTCATGTTATAAAGCTATTGCTGCTGCCAACCAGGCATTAGATGCTATTAATAAAGCCAGTAGCCAGACTGCATATAATCCTTACAAAGGAGAAGGTTTACTGGCAAGAGCATACGCTCATTTTATGCTCGTAACATTTTTCTCGAAGGCATATGATCCTGCCACTGCCGCCGCTGATCCCGGCATTCCTTATGTATTGGCGCCGGAAAAAACGATCAATCCACGCTATGACAGAAAAACAGTGAAGTATGTGTATGAGATGATTGAAAAGGATTTAACAGAAGGCTTACCGCTTATTGATAACAATGCCTACAAAGTACCTTCTTTCCATTTTAATAAAGCTGCTGCCAATGCCTTTGCTGCCCGCTTTTACCTGTTTAAGAAAGACTATGCAAAAGCATTAACCTATAGCAGTCAGGTTTTCCCCGGTAACAACTTTGTGGATTACCTGCGGCCGCTTAATACCACCTGGAACGTGGCTACCCGTGCGGAAAGAAGAGCCGGATTTACCAGCCCGGACACAAAAGCCAACCTCCTGCTGGCTACCACCGGCTCCGTATGGGCCAGGGCCTGGATAGGATACCAGTATGGGTTAAATGCCGCGCTCACTGGTGATATATACTATTCCGGAAGTATCACCAACGGTTCACTGGCCTACAATGTGTTCTATTATGGTTCTAATAATAATGATGATGGTATTGAAAAATGGCTGGAGAATTTTGTTGAAACCGGCCCTAACGTAGGTAACCCTTATATATATGTTCCATTGTTTACAGCAGAAGAAGTACTCTTTAACCATGCAGAAGCCAGTGCACGGACCGGTGACTTTAATACTGCCATTGCTGATCTGAATACCTATTATAGTACCAGGGTGATCAACTATAATCCTGCTTTGCACAACATCACTTTAGATAAAGTAACCACTTACTACAATAAAGCAACAGATCCACTAGGCGCCACCATCCAGGCCATTCTGGATGCCCGCAGAGCCGAGTTTATGCAGGAAGGATTACGATGGATGGATATCCTGAGAAACAAACTATCCTTTACTCATATAGATGACAAAGGTACTGCTATCAATATTGGTGCGGATGATCCGAGGAAAGTATTGCAAATCCCACAGGAAGCGCAAGCTAGCGGATTAGCCCCCAATCCAAGATAATCAGGTATGATTCATTTATGCCTGCATATGACAGTATCCATCTTGAAATAACATATACCACCGATAAAATTCTTACGAATGAAATATTTAAAATCGTTCCTGTTGCTGGCAATCACTGCATGTGTAGTAGTGGCCTGTAACAAGAAGGAAACACTGGACGCAAATATTAATGGTTTGGGAGGAGATGCCTGGGTACAGGGTCCCATTGACAAATGGCTCTACGACTCCATGGTAAAACCATATAATATAGAAATGAAATACAAATGGGATCAGTCAGAGTTTGATAAGAGTCTGATCCTTGTGCCACCTACGGAGGATAAAATAATCCCGGTAACACAGGATATTATCAGCATGTGGATTTACCCCTACAATAAAACGGCAGGTGACAGTACTTTCATGAAAATAAATACGCCGAAACAAATCATGCTATCCGGCAGCGTAGCATTACAGACGAACGGTAATGCGGTAGCCGGACTAGCAGAAGGCGGCCTTAAAATTCTGTTGTTTGGTATTAACTCATATAGCAGGCAAGATAGCTTTGGTGTTGCGGATATGGCACATTTGATCCATCATGAATACACGCATATCCTGAATCAGAAGAAAACATATCCAATAGCATTCAACCAGGTAACACCGGACGGTTATACCGGCAACTGGACAGTCGCCACAGAGAATCCGTGGACACTCGGATTTGTCACCAACTATGCCCGGAAAGAACCTGGTGAAGACATTGCAGAACTGGTATCTACTATGTTGGTAATGGGACGGGCGCGTTACGATTATACACTTTACCATCCTTTTCCTGATTATCCCGATAGTCTTAATACACCAACGGGCATCAGTTTACTGAGAGCGAAAGAAAAAATTGTGGTGGATTACTTTAAAGATGCCTATAACCTTGATTTCTATCGTTTACAAACTACCGTACAGCAACAGATCCACTATGTACTGCACCGGTAGGCGCTCTTTCACACTATAAATCTTACAGCAATGATCAGATACCTGGTATATATATTATTGGCGGCGATGATTTTTACTTCTTGTAAAAAAGATCTCCATTCTTCCGTTTTTGATAAATCTTCAGACCAACGGCTAAATGCCTTGTTGGCAAATTATCAGTCCATCCTGGTGGCAGCACCCTACGGATGGGTGGCAAAGGTATTGCCCAACCCGGATAATAATGACAACATTTATGCATTCTGGTTTAAGTTCAATGACAGCAACCGGGTAGTTTCCAGGTGGCAAAATCAACCGGCATTAACCAGCAGTTACCGGCTGAAAGCCATGCAACAACCGGAGCTTATATTTGATACTTACACTTACCTTCATCTGTTGGCAGATCCGGAAAGGAAGGTACCAGGCGCACAACTCGGTACCGGGCTGAGGTCCGATTTTGAACTGGAAATTATTAGCGGCACCGTTGATAGTTTCGTCTTAAAAGGGAAGTATAACGGATCTGATGTTGTTTTATCAAAGGCTACAGCTAAAGATGTTACCGGCCCTATTCTCCTTCCCGGATATCCATTGGCTGGCAATTATAATGACACCTCCGTTCGTACCCTTTACAGAACAACACAAGCTAATGGTACCATAGCCAGTATATCAAAAACCAATAGTGTTAAAGTGGCCAACCCGTTGAAATATGCGGGTACTGTGAGCGTCGACTATAGTGATCTTGGAGGTTCCGGCTGGCAATATAATATTGCGATAAAAGCTGGTACTACAAAAGACCTGATCGTTACCATCAATACTACCATGCAAAGTCAAATAAAGGCCGGTTCCTTTAAAATACTTGATCAATCTTATGACCCGGTAAGCGGGCGGATTTACCTGAAAACATTTTATACCAATTCTGCAGGCGCAGATCGTGTTAACGAGGAAGTACTTGTCAGGCAGTAACTACCGGAGAGGTATGGTCCTCAATAATAGCGATTTTGGTTATTAACACTGGCAGCAGCATTATTGCTGCTGCATTTTTTTATCTATTTACTTACTGAGGTAGCCGTGGCTTAAGGCCAAGCGGCCGCAACACAGGGTTGAGCTGCAAGGCTTTTGCAGGCACTTCCAATGTATATCCCTGATCATTTTTCTGAAGCATGAATTTCTGTCGGGCACGCGCCTGCTGATTAATAACCGGTGTAAAATAATGTACCAAACCCGGACGCGTGGTACGTTTGAGATCAAACCAATTATGCAGCTGAAAAGCCAGTTCTTTTCTCCGCTCAACCAGTATATCAGATAACAGGTCAGGATCATTGGCGATACTGGTTTTCACACGATGGCTTCTTAGCAATGCCAGGTCCGCCCTCGCTTTACTGAATGTTCCCAGGTGCGCATTGGCTTCAGCCCTGTTCAGATAAGCTTCTGCTGTACGAAACGAAAAACAATAGATATTGCCAAGTGTATTAAATGTTTTCGGAACTATCGTTGTACTATCATAACTGTAAAAATAACCGGCTAATCGTTGATCGGTAGTATCATACAGCTGCAGTAGCTCAGGGGCAGCGGTAAAACTGTAGTTATGCCCATTTCCAAAAATATTAAAGACATCAGGATTTAAATCGTTATAGAAGGTATAAATAACCTCGGGATTACTTACCCCTAAAAGACTGGAGTAAAAATCAGACCTGATGTTGTGTTGCTGTGTGATATCATTCAATGCTGGTTTGATTTCCAGACATTTTTCCGCAAATGTGGAAGCCAGCTCCCAATGTTGCAGATAAAGATGTATCCTTGACAGTAACAGGTAAACTGCCGCTGGAGAATAATGATAAATGCTCCCCCCTTTCCCGGACGCCTGTACATAGCTGAGGGCATTGTTAAGATCATCCAGGATCTGATTATAAACAACATGTACCGGACTTCTCGGCTGGGCGCTATTCATTAAAGCACTGCTTGTTTGTAGTGGCACACCCATGGAATCATTGCTATTTGCCGGATCATATGGTGTACCCCAGATATTTATAAGATAGTAGTAAGCCAGCGCACGGGAAAAATGAGCTTCCCCCAACAGAAATTGCCTGGACGCCACCTCTCCCTGGATCTTCTCTCCATCATCTGTTATAATATTGCAAACCCTGATAATTCTATACAACCCCAGCCAGGTATTATTCAGGATAGCGGAGGGAGTACGCCTTTCATCATATTGCGCATCGTATACATTTTGCCAGGTATAAAACGCTGCATAGGCTCCTCTTTCATCTATCGGAGGAGTAGGACCAATACTTTCCGTTACATCTGCTGTCATCATATCCAGAAAGTAAAGTGAAAGATCACTATTCACCGATAAAGCCTTGCTCCATCCTTCCMCATTCAGCATCTCTGTGTAATCGGCAACTGTTTTTGGGGTACGCGAGTTATCTGCGGGCGTATCCAGGTACTTCTTACAACCACTGAAGATACCAGGTAAGGAGAGCAAACAAAAAATATATTTTAAGGTGATATGCTTCATGGTGTTAGAAATTTACATCTATGCCAAATGTCAGAGAAGGTCGCCGTGGCATCGTTCCTGCCGGTAACTCCGGGTCCTGCCCTTTTAGCCTTTTATTTGCCAGTAACAATACATCATGTACCTGTGTATAACAGGAAATATCGCGAAACAACTGCTTTCCATTTTTACGAAAAAAAATGGTGTGTTGCAGGGAAAGCGTGGAAAGACTGACATGACTGGCGTCAACGATCCGGATATCGCTATTGTTATACATCTCTGAGGCAGCCGTTGACATCAGGTAAAGTGGAACAGTTGCATTAAAGTATTGCATGGTAGCAGGGTCGAAGCGATAATATTGTACAGGTGCCATTGTTATAGGATCTACCAGATAAATGCCGGATTGGGCGCCCATACGGGGTATGTTCGTCTTTTTCTCATCACCTGGCTGCTTCCAGCGCTGTTCAACGACAGCAGATGTATTTTCAGTCGGGTTCGGTATAAATCCACCACTCCCGTAGAGGTTCACCAATCGCTGTTTGTAAGCCAGTTTAACCCGGAAAATAGCCATCAGCGTCCAGTTACGATACCTGATATTTGTGGAGAAACTGCCATCTATCAAAGGAATACGACTTCCAACAGGTACAAAAACGTGCGCGTAGTATTCTGCTACAGTAGGCTGTACCTGGTAGTCTTTATCATAAATTCCCCGGAAAGTTGGATATCCGTCTTTGTCAAGTCCCGTAAACTTATAGGCGTACATCATATTGGGATCTGTACCCGACTTGATAATGCTTCCATCCAGATATTGTTGCTGATTCCCTATTACTCCGGGATCTGTGAAGTTAGTTTGTAAGATGCGGGTTTTATTGAAAGAGAGATTGGTACCTATGCTCCATTTCCAGTTATGCCGCTGAATAATCTGCCATTGAATCCCTGCTTCTATGCCGCGATTGACCATCGATGCACTATTATATCTTCCGGCATCAACGCCGTTTTCTTCCGCCAGATCGATATTGGCCAGCAAATCTTTGCTTTGTTTATGATAAGCTTCCACCGTTCCATATAACCGGTTGTTGAAAAATGAAAAATCAATGCCGGCATTAAACACATATGTTTTTTCCCAACGCAGCCCCGGATTAGCGAAACCGGTTACCGTGGCCTGATTTTCTCCGGATATAATGTTGGGTGATGAATTGGATATAGTGAGTTTGGAAGATTTTATTTCCGGAAGCCCAACATTATACCCGTACGACATCCGGAGTGCCAACAGATTATCTGAATGCCTGTTCTTCTTTATCAGGGGTTCATCCAGGATACTCCATTTTACAGCGGCAGCCCAGGTTCGTTGCCAGGTTTTACTGCCATATTGCGCAAAATAATTGGCACCATCCTGCCGGACATTAAAATTAAATGTATACCGGTCTTTGTAAGCATATACCAACATACCATACCAACTCATCTGTCTGTATTTATGGATGATGGTTTCCTTTGGCTGAATACCGGAATAAGAAAAAAAGGCTTTATACAAAGGATAATCATCTGCTGCGGGCGCATGTGCCACTTTCCCGCTATCCGGGTAATAGCCCAGTAAGAAAAGCTTATCGATATTATACTTTGATTGCCTTAATTCATTTCCCGCCAGCAATTGTATATAGTGAGCAGGTGCTTTGAAACTATATTCTATAGCATGACGAATGGTATAATCCTGTTGTGTGGTAGCTGTTTCCTGGTATTCACCTCCGTCAGGAAGAATAATATTCCGTTTTGCGGCATCACTATATATTAATCCCGGGGCCAGCCCCAGCCGGTATTTTGTTGCCATATAACTGGTTTGCGCTCCGGCATAGCTACTATTTTTTGCCACTGATGTACCAATACCATAAAGCCCATGCAATTTAAAAGAGCGGAGAAATGTCCAGTCGGCGTGGATGACTGTTTTATAAGTATTCACCAATGTATTGGTATGGCTGTTTTCCATTTCAGTAACGATATTGGATAATGCCACCTGGGAAGTATCCATTTCGTAATTAGCGAGTGACCATGCTGGGGCAAAGGGAGCCGCGCTGTAATACACCCGCTGCTGCCCTATTGTATAAGGCAAACTTCTGGAGGTATTGAATGCGTATTGATATGGATTGGTCTGATATGGATAGGTGCCTTCATTTCTGGCACCGGAGAACTTAATACCCGTTTCCAATGCAGGAACCGGATGCCAGGTGAAACCGGCCATGCCGGAATATTGTTTCGCCTGTGTGAAGATAGCAGGTCCTTTCTGATCAGCATAGCCCATAGACAAATAATAGGCGGTATTACGTCCTCCTCCGTCTACCGATAAATGATAGTTTTGCGTTACTCCATTGTTAAACAAAATATCGAACCAATCTGTATTCATGGAGGTATAAGCGGCCTGCTTTTCGGCCAGTGTTTCCTTACTCATAGCGCCTTTAAGGTAGCTGGTGTAGTCCTGCTCAAAACCTTGTGGCAGTATCCCATTTGCAAAGGGCAATTTCTCATCTATGATTTCTTTTGATAAAGCCATTCGCCGGGAGGCATTCATCAAATTCAGGGAATGATAGTTGGGTCGGAATGTGATATTAGTCATTTGCGAAAACCTGACATGAGGCGTTTTATGTTTGTTCCCCATGCGGGTAGTAATCAATATCACACCATTACCACTGTTCACCCCATATAATGCAGTTGCGGCTGCATCTTTTAATACATCTATTCGTTCAATATCTCCCGGATTCAGTCCTATAACAGGGCTGGTCATCAGGTTTACTTCGTCCAGCGAGTTTACATTTGCGGCATCCAACTTCATGGGCGGGTTACTGATGATGCCATCAATTACCCAAAGAGGTTCCCTGTTTCCCAGCAATGTAGCAGTACCCCGCAGCCTTATTTTCGACGCTGCACCGGGGTTGGTATTATTCATCGTGATGGCCAGCCCTGGTACTTTGCTCTCCAACATGTTATCTACAGAAAGCTGATCATGCCTGTCCAGACTACTGGAAGCAATGCTGGTCACAGACGCAGCGGAATACTTTTGTTTAACTCTCGAATATCCGTTTATCACCACTTCATTAATAGGCGTTAATACAGGTTGCAGCGGAATTGTCAGGAACGTAGTACTATTAATGGATAGCTTCTTCGTTTGCATACCCACATAAGATACCTGCAACGTGGCAGGAAGCGGGACCTCGATATGAAAGATACCTGCAGTATCCGTTTTGGTATAATTGTTACCTGCCCATTCAATGATAGTAGCTGCCGGTAGCGGGCGACCGCTTGCATCAACAACCCGGCCGCTTACTTCATTTATGAGCGATACATTGTTTTTATTATTGACCCGCGTAATGGCGATAATTCCATTTGTATGAACAGGCTGCAGTCCCTGGTCTTTCAACAGGAGCATCAACAGATGATCAACTGTTTCATTTTCTACCCGTAATGTTACCGGAGGAATCTTTTTAATTTCTTCAATGTTGTAAAAAAACGTGATACCGGTTTTTTCGGTAATACGCGTTAGCACCTGGATGACATTCTTATGCTTTACATGAATTGAAATGCGTGGGGACTGCGCATTTGCAGGCATTGTCCATAACCAAATGGGCAAACAAAATAACCATTTCAGGTAACTAAAAAAGGATAAATGTAACCTCTCTCTCAAAAAGCAATTGGCCAGGTGCATTAAATTTATGCGATAATGGTAGATAACAAAAAGAATGGGCTTACCTCCTACTGCTCATTATATCGTGCCGAACAAAAATTTCCTTCCAATGCTGAAAGATAAATAAATATTACTTTATTTCAATAATGTGATTAACAGTATCTACGCCAAAATTAACATGATTAGGCGTAGTAGCGTTTATCAGGTCCAATATTGGGTAAATAGTTGCTGGCCTGGGCATTAACGGAACATTGTAATGCAGCTGATTGAATTGCTTATTTGTAAAAATAATACGGTATCCATAACATCCTCCCAATTGATTCATCAGCTCATCAAATGCAATGTCACTATAGACTATTTGTCCTGATCTCCAGGCAAGCGCATTCCCGGCAGTAACATTACTTACCTGAATGGAGCCAGTGGAGGTATCGTATGCCGCCTGCTGC
Source organism: Chitinophaga sp. 05T412 (assembly GCF_056396465.1). Classification (NCBI taxonomy): domain Bacteria; kingdom Pseudomonadati; phylum Bacteroidota; class Chitinophagia; order Chitinophagales; family Chitinophagaceae; genus Chitinophaga; species Chitinophaga sp. 05T412. The sequence continues at coordinate 35,315 of NZ_JBFTLN010000010.1, read as the reverse complement.
CCCGGCAAGAGGTACTGCAGTGTGGCAGATTGGTTGGCAGCACCCACAGCGATTTTACCTTGTGTCAGTGTGGTGATGATTTGTTTACCGTAAGCATTGATATTAAAAGAAGTTCCCAATACCTGCACTACCTGGGTATTGGTTTTCACGATAAAAGGTTGACGGACATTGGTGGCCACTTCAAAATAGGCTTCTCCATTCATTTCCACTATTCTTTCCTTACCGGTAAAGGCTGGCAGATAACGTAACCGGGAACCTGTGTTCATCCAGACTTTACTTCCATCAGGCAGTAAAATGGGTGCTGTATTATTTTTCGGAGTTTCCTGGGTAATATATTCAGCTGTATCACCGGCAGGAATGGCGGTGTGTTTAAAAAACAACCAGACGGTGGCAGCGATGGCCAATGGTATGAAAATAACCGCTGCATAACGTATTACTTTACGCCATAGCGGAGCCTCCCGGGATGCGGTGTATGGCAAGGATAGTCTGGCCTGGAGTTGTTTAAGATCTTCGGCGGTATTTACGCCTTCCCACCCTTTCAACTCACCGGCCTGCGTACGAATTGCCATTATTTCTTTAAACAGTTCCAATTCTTCATCATTCATCTGGCCTGTTGATAACGGTAATTCGCTTTGCTCACTCAGCAAATGATGGATCTTCTCCCAATCTATCTCCTTATTGTGTCTATGCTCCCTCATTATATTGTATTATGACAGTTGAAAAGAAAAAAAGAGTGACTCCCCAGGCAAGAAGTAGCTAAAATAAGGATGGATATAACTCCACGGTGCTGTCTCAGGAACAGATAGGCCTTTCTGATATGCGTTTTTACCGTATTGATAGAAATATTCATTTGTGCGGCTATTTCAAGATACTTCAGACCGTCTATAGCACTCATCGTAAAAACCTTGCGCCGTTGATCCGGTAATTGACTGATTGCCTTTAAAAGTTTGATGCTGTTATTTTCATGCTCCATATTGCCGGGTTGCAGCGCATCTTCGCTATACAATACCCTTTCAATGCCTGGTTGGTGGCGTAGCTTTACCTGTTCACTTTCAAGATAATTAAGACTCCTGTTTTTAATGGAAACGTAGGCGTAAGATTCAAAATTATCTGGTTGCCGCTCATATAAATATTTTTCCCAGTATTTTACAAAAAAATCCTGCACGATATCCTTTGCCGCGTCATTGTTCTTAACAATAGTATAAGCAAACTGACAGAATACTTCGTAATATTTATTGAATAAATACTCCAGCCGGACTTGACTAAGACTTGTATTGCTCATATTACCGCTAAAGACTAAATGGCTTTGGAACTATTGTAGTAATTATCATCCTTTTGTCAGTAAATATAAATGATATAATCATACAACAATGATGACTTTACAGCAGTATAGCGTAAAAAATTTTGAAACCTCCCACATCTATCGTAATATTGCAATAATACAATGATACAATGGGCGCAACAAAGACAGATCTATTCACCAAGCAGCAGAACGAAATAGCAGCCATGGCTAAGGCGCTGGCGCATCCGGCCCGTATTGCTATCCTGCAATACCTGGTTAAAAAGAACGCCTGTGTGTGCGGGGATCTGGTGGAAGAACTGGGTCTTGCCCAGGCAACCACGTCTCAGCACCTGAAAGAATTGAAAATTGCCGGGATCATACAGGGGTCTATTGAAGGCGCCAGTGTATGCTATTGCATCAATCCCAAAGTATGGAAACAATACAAGGAACTGTTCAACGCATTCTTTAAAGACGTAGATCTGCAGCAATCCTGCTGCTAATATTTTTTGCCTGAATTAATCGCAATATTGCAATAATACAATAATGTATCTATCATGACGACTGACGAACAAATGAAGGAACTGGTGAAACAGAAATACAGTGAAATCGCTTTACAGGATAAGGCTACGAACGAATCTTCCTGCTGCGGCTCCGGTTGTTGTTCTACCGAAGTATATCAGATTATGAGCGATGACTATTCGCAGCTGGACGGATACAATCCGGATGCTGATCTGGGGCTGGGCTGTGGCTTGCCAACACAGTTTGCGAAAATCAAAAAGGGAGATACCATCATTGATTTAGGTTCCGGCGCCGGCAACGATTGCTTCATTGCCAGACAGGAAACCGGCGAATCGGGAAAAGTAATAGGCATTGATTTTACACCAGCCATGGTTGAAAAGGCACGGGCCAACGCAGAGAAACTGCACTTCAATAATGTAGAGTTCCGTCAGGGTGATATTGAACAAATGCCGGTAACAGCTAACGTGGCGGACGTAGTGGTCAGCAATTGTGTGTTGAACCTGGTGCCCAACAAAAATGGCGTGATCAAAGAAATTTTCCGGGTGCTGAAGCCCGGTGGTCACTTCAGCATCTCCGATATTGTATTGCAGGGCACTTTACCTGCCAGCATCCAACAGGCCGCGGAAATGTACGCCGGTTGCGTATCCGGCGCCATTCAAAAACAGGCGTATCTGGACATGATCCACAACAACGGTTTCAAAAACGTCACCATTCAGAAAGAAAAAACCATCACCATTCCGGATGATATTCTTTCCAGCTACCTCAACGCCGAAGAGATAGCCGCCTTCCGCTCAGGGGATACTGGCATCTACAGCGTTACCGTTTATGCAGAAAAACCGTCTGATGCGGCGTGTTGCCCTCCTGGCTGTTGCTAACCAACCAGCCTGATATCATTTGAGACCTTTAAAAAACATATAGCGCAACATCATGCAAAACTGTAATCCGGCCCAACGTAAGCAATTAGGCTTCCTGGACCGTTATCTTACCTTGTGGATATTTCTGGCGATGGCCATCGGTGTTGGTATCGGCTATTTCTTTCCATCCTCATCCGGATTCATCAACTCCTTTTCATCGGGTACCACCAATATACCGCTGGCAATAGGTTTGATCCTGATGATGTACCCGCCACTGGCCAAAGTGAAATATGAAAACATGGGCGAAGTATTCCGGAACACCAAAGTATTATCCGCTTCTCTGATACTGAACTGGGTCGTTGGTCCTATGCTGATGTTCGTGTTGGCTGTACTGTTTCTGCATGGCTATCCGGAATACATGACGGGCCTTATCCTGATTGGGCTGGCGCGTTGCATTGCGATGGTCATTGTGTGGAATGAACTGGCAGATGGCAATCGTGAATACGCCGCCGGATTAGTCGCATTAAACAGCATCTTCCAGGTATTATTATATCCTGTTTATGCCTACCTCTTCATCACCTGGTTACCGACTATTTTTGGTATGAAAGGTCTTACCGTAGCTATCTCCATTGGTGAAATCGCTAAAAGCGTTGGTATCTATCTCGGTATTCCCTTTGCTGCCGGTATTATCAGCCGTTATGGCCTTATCGCGTGGAAAGGAGCACAATGGTATCAGGAAAAGTATGTATCCTTCATTTCCCCCATCACGCTGATCGCATTACTGTTTACTATTGTAGTAATGTTTAGCCTGAAAGGAGAACTGATAGTGCAGATACCTTTCGATGTTATCAAAATAGCGATCCCGCTGATGATCTATTTTGTCGTTATGTTTTTGGTAAGCTTTCTGCTGGGCAAAATATTGGGCGCCGATTATTCCCGGAATGCGGCGATTGCCTTTACCGCAGCAGGCAACAACTTTGAACTGGCCATTGCGGTAGCTATTGGCGTGTTTGGCATCAACTCCGGTCAGGCTTTCGTTGGCGTGATAGGACCACTGGTAGAAGTACCCGCACTCATCGCACTGGTAAACGTAGCCTTCCGGCTCCGAAAGAAATGGTACGATACTTCCGCCACCACTATAAAAGTATAAATCTTCAACATCATATCACATGAAAAAAATCCTGGTCCTTTGTACCGGCAACAGTTGCCGCAGTCAGATCGCAGAAGGCTATTTAAGATATTTCGCCGGAGATAAAGCCGAAGTATATAGTGCCGGTGTGGAAACGCACGGCGTGAACCCACGCGCCATTGCTACGATGGCAGAAGATGGTATCGATATTTCCGGGCATACTTCCAATAACATCACGGAGTACCAGGGTATCCCTTTCGACTACGTGATTACCGTTTGCGATAACGCTAAAGAAAGATGCCCGTTCTTTCCTACTACTGCACAGAAATTCCATGAAAACTTTCCTGACCCGGCGAAAGCCACCGGTAGTGAAGAAGATATTATGCAGCAGTTCAGAACGGTACGCCAGATCATTAAAGCGTATACCCAGTCTTTTGTAGCCGCCCACCTGTAAGGCGGCGCCTTAAGCCGGAACATCAGCCCGTAAGCAAGTATCATGCTTACGGGCTTTTTTATTTATTCAAGAAGTAATTGCTATCTCCCCAAAAGGAAAATTCATTTTCAGCCAACCTATTTGCATTTAAACTGTTTATCTAAATTATTCTTTCACTAAAAAAACTTTTATGCAAGTTGCTACCATCGTTGAATACATTGTGATGCTCCTTTTGATCATTGCAGTGGTGATCTCCTCTATTATTACTATTCCTAACAGTCACCTGTAATACTTTACCAGCAAGCTATTACTGCGCCTCCTGCTGACCATTAAGTTCCGGGGGACACCAGGTTTACATTAGATATATTTATCTATGATAAAAGATTCCCTTTTTAGTTATATTAGTTACAGTCTTTTAATCTTTTATCCACATTGCCTATTTCCAGATCATACGACGAAACATCCCTGCTGATCAGTACCGCGGCGGGTGACGAACGTGCATACCGCGCTATTTTTGACCATCACTGGAATCGCATTTACCAGGTAGCCCGCGCTATGCTTAGGGATACCGACGAAGCTAAAGAAGCCGTGCAACTGGTTTTTATCCGATTATGGGAAAAACGAACGCACCTGCCGCAGGTGGAAAATTTTGACGCCTGGCTATTTATAGTAGCTAGAAATACCATTTTAAGTCAGTTGAGAAAGAAAGCTACGGAAATGGTGATGCTCACAGACAATCTTCCGCTGGAAGATCAACTGACGCCTGAAACAGTCATGGAATATAAGCAAACCACCCTACTGATACAGGAAGCCCTTACCAGGCTGCCTCCGCAGCAATTACAGGTATATAAACTCAGCCGGGAAAAAGGACTCACGCATGCACAGATTGCCCAGCAAATGAATATCAGCCCCGCTACGGTAAAAAGTCATATGATTCGTGCGCTGCATACCTTGAAAGCTTATATCCGTGAACAAGGCGGACATATGCTGCTGGCTATTTGGCTCCTTTCCAGGATTATCGATTAAAAAAATACGACGCGACATCTTTTACCGGATACATGCCGTATATAACTAAGTAACTATGAATGAAACATCCCCATTGTTCCGCCAACTAACAGATAAATACCTCGCTGATACGATCACAGCTGCTGAAAAAGAAGTATTGTTTAGCATGATCAGCGAAGGTACTGACGCGCCTGAACTGGAGCAGATAGTAGCCAACATCTGGGAACAACCACTGACAGCCGAAGAAGATATTGACCTGAGGGAACAGATCTATGATAATATCACCACTCACCGGAAAAAAGTAAAACAACTAAATATCCGTAAATGGGTAGCGGCAGCCGCTGTGGTATTAGTACTAGGCACTGCCGGTGCTGTGTTCTTCTTTAACAAGCATCCACAACAAACACTGGCAACCTTATCACCAGGCAGTGCGCTGCTTATCCTGGGAGATCAGTCCAGGGTGCCACTGGATAGCGCAGGCAATAAAGCGATGAATGAGGGCGGAACCCAGGTAGTGCAACAGGGCACTCAACTCACCTATACCGCCAGCCAGCCAGCTTCCGGCACACTCACTTATAATACACTGCAAACAGCTGTTGGCAGTCAGTTTAAGCTGATACTCCCCGACGGCACTCACCTGTGGATCAATGCCGGTTCATCCGTGCGATATCCTGCTGCTTTTGCAGATAATGAAAGAAAAATTGAGGTTACCGGAGAAGTATACCTGGAAGTACAACCCGACAAAAGACCGTTCCTCGTAACTACCCCACTTGAAACAGTACAGGTGCTAGGTACGTCGTTTAATATCAATGCGTATAACGAAGAAGCCTATACGTTGACCACCTTACTTTCCGGTAAAATCAGTGTGATCAACCAAAATAAGGTGACCGTTACCTTACAGCCCGGCCAGCAATCCCTTGTAAAGGGTACCCCCACTACCAACATACCGGTGAAGGCTGCTGATGTAGAACAGGTAATGGCCTGGAAAAATGGATATTTCAACTTTGAAAACGAAAGACTGGAAGAGGTGTTTCGGTTGTTATCGAGATGGTATAATGTACAGTTCAAAGCGGAAGGCAATACAGCCAACCTGTTATTCAGCGCGGTGATTGCCCATTCTTCCCCACTGGACAAAGTACTGTCGGAGCTTTCAGCTACGGGGGCAGTCAGCTTCTCCCGTGAAGGAAACACGATCAAAGCAAGAGCAATCAGACAATAATCGTATCGATCATACCCGTTTTATTAATGAGAAGGATTCATGTGATATTGTTGCTGGCGTGTAGCCTGCTGACGTCCGTTTGTTATGCTCAGATCACGATATCTGAAAAAGGCGTAACCTTTTCCCGGCTGTTTAAGCAGATCAGGAAGCAAACAGGCTATCGGTTCGTTTACAACGACAACATGTTGCCGTCCAACCAACACTTTAACGTGAATGTAAAAGATGCTACGATCAATACCCTACTGGACAAATACCTGCGGCCAGTCATGCTCACCTATGAAATCCGTCCGGATAAAACGGTGATTATTCAACAACTGAAAGAAACCCAGACAACACCGCTAGCAGCCCTTACTCCTGCTTTACGGGGAAAGGTGACAGATGAAAACGGACAACCATTAGCCGGTACCAACATCATTATAAAAGGTACTCATCAAGGCGCCACGGCCGATTCCTCCGGGCATTTTACGCTGACCATCCCCGATGCAAACTGCACTATCGTGGTATCCTTCGTAGGCTATGTTCCGCAGGAATTATTACCCTGGAAAAGCTATAAAAACATCCGGCTCACCACCACCATTCAAACCATCCGGGATGTGACTATTAAAACCGGTATGTTCCTTCGGAATAAAAATATTTTTTCCGGCGCCACCGCCACTTATTCCGGAAAAGAACTACGACAGGTTGGTACGCTCAACATATTGGAAAGTCTGAAAACATTAGATCCATCCCTGCAGTTAATACCCAATAATATATTAGGCTCCAACCCCAACCAGATACCCAAAGTGGAGGTCAGGGGAAAAACAGGGCTATCTTCCAACACCGTCAGAGATCAGTTCTCCAATGATCCTAATCAACCGTTATTTATTCTCAACGGCATGGAAACAACGCTGCAGCAGATCATCGACCTGGACATGAACCGGGTGGCGTCTGTTACGTTGTTGAAAGACGCCAGTTCTACCGCCCTSTATGGCTCCAGGGCTGCCAATGGCGTAGTGGTGGTGGAAACCGTGAAACCTCAACCAGGAGAGCTACGCGTTTCTTACAGCGCCATATTACGCCTGGAGACGCCGATGCTCGGTGATTACAACATGATGACCGCAGCAGAGCTACTGGAATTCCAGCGGCAGGCAGGCATGTACAATCCCACTTTCTATAATGGTAACGTCAATAATGATAACCTGTATAACCAGCGCCTGGCGGAAGTGACGAGGGGCGTTAACAGCTACTGGCTTTCCACTCCGTTGAGAAATAGTTTCACCGGTGCGCACTCCATCAATGTCAGCGGCGGCAACAATGCGTGGCAATATAACGTTGGCTTAAACTACCGGGGATTGAACGGTGTCATGAAAGGCTCCGACCGAAAAACCGGGGGCGCCATGATCGACCTGTACTACCAGGAAGGAAAGGTAAAGGCGTCTAATTCTCTTTACATCAATGGCACCAAGGCGCAGGCTTCTCCCTATGGTGTTTTCAGTGATTATGTAAACCTCAGTCCCTATTACCGGAAGAAAAATGCAGATGGTAGTTTGAATACCGACCGGTACCTGGATATTTTCCAGGTGATGGTCGATAACTCCTCGTCCTTCGCCGACACTTTCCACATCACCAATCCTTTGTACAACACCAAATTGGGTGGCGAGAACCTCACCAAAAATTTATTGATACAGGACCAACTGAACCTGATTTACGATATCACGCCCGTGTGGCGGCTTTCCGGCGGTTTTCAGATCACTAAAAATAATGGCAGGGCTACACTCTTCCTGCCCACTGATKATACGCATTTTGAAGGAATGGATGCCAATCAGAAAGGACAATATGTTGAAACCCGCACGGATGCTTTCTCTTATCAGGGTAATGCCATGCTCACTTACCGGAAAGTGCTAAACGAAATACATAGTATCAATGGTAATCTGCGCTCAGAAATACAGGAGCAGGGACAAACCGTAACAGGCTTTTCTGCTGTTGGTTTCCCTTCCGGCGTAAGGCCAGGACCCAACACACCCGGTGTATACGCCCATATGCCTGTTTTCCAGAAAACAAAAGCCAGGAGAGTGAATGCATTGGCCAGTGTTAATTACGCCTACAAAAGCCGCTATTACATTGATGCCACCTATCGGCTGGATGGCTCTACTGCTTTTGGTTCCGAGAAGAAATATTCTCCTTTCTGGTCATTGGGTGCTGGATGGAATATCAGTAATGAAGCCCGTGTGGCCCATCTGACCTGGTTAAACAACCTGCGTATACGCGCCAATATCGGCACCACGGGTAACCAGTCGCTCGGTACTTATGTATCCACTTCCGTATATGGTTTTGAAAATAACACCAATGTATTTGGACCCGGCATTTATATGCGGCAACTGGGAAATCCGCTACTGCAATGGCAGCGTACCCGCACCGCCAACATCGGGCTGGATGCAGGGTTATGGCATAACCGGCTGATGGCTACCATCGACGTGTATGACAAATATTCCAATCCGCTGGTAGTGGTGGGTACCAAACCAGCATCCATTGGTGTAACCACCTACGCCTTCAATGTTGGTAGTCTTCGTAGCAAAGGCATTGAAGCCAATATCCACTTCTCTCCTTTTTATCTTCCTGAAAAAAATATCCAGTGGACCATCGGCATTATGGGCGCTTTTTATAAGAGCAGATACCGGGGATTTTCCAACCTGCTCAAAAACCTGAATGATTCAGCCTTGCAGGAAAATTCGTTGCTACGTTACATGGATAACAACAGTCCTGATGAACTGTGGGCTGTACGTTCCCTCGGTATTGATCCCTCTTCCGGAAAAGAATTGTTCCTGAAAAAAGATGGCACACAAACGTTTACCTATGATCCGGCAGACATTGTAGCTATTGGGGATGGAAGGCCAATGGTACAGGGTGTTGTCAGCTCCAACCTTACCTACAAAGGTTTCCGGCTGGGCCTTTATCTCCGTTACAGTATCCGGCAGCTGATCATGAATGAAGCGCTTTATTCCAAAGTGGAAAATATATCATTCAATGATCTGGTCAACAACCAAGATAAACGTGCTTTAACGCAGCGCTGGAAACAGTCCGGTGATCAGGCGGAATTCAAAGGTATCAGTATCACCGATAATACACCGATGTCTTCCCGCTTTATGCAGCGGGAAAGTTATATCTCCGGAGAATCTATCAGCGCAGGCTATGAAATGTACGCCAATAAGCATCCCTGGATGCAACGTACTCCATTGCATGGTATCCGGTTCGAAGCTATTATGAATGATATTTTCCGGCTGTCTACCATTAAATCTGAGAGAGGAATTGACTATCCGTTCAGCAGAGCGATATCTTTTAATCTCTATGCTTACTTTTAAATTGTCATGTATGCAACGTGTTATCAGTATATTTCTTCTGGTCCTGGCTATCACACAAGTATCCTGCAATAAATACCTGGATGTGCAGCCGGAAGACCAATTGCTGGAAGGCCCGGTGTTTAATAACCGAACTAATATCCGCAGTGCACTGAATGGCGTATATCTCAACCTCGCGAAACCTGGGCTATATGGTGGTAACTATTCCTGTACTTTTCTGGATGTGCTGGCGCAGTATTACAATGTATCGCGCCTGTACACTAATCATCCGTTCAGTGGCACCTCCCGATACTATTATGACGATCCCAATCTAATGGGTTATACTACCACCATCTGGGACAGTAGCTACACCGCCATATTAAACCTGAATACCTTCATCAGCCACGTGGAATCAGACAGCAGCATACTTACACCCGATGAAAGATTACTAATGTTGGGAGAAGCCTATGGCCTGCGCGGCTTTGTCGCATTCGACCTCTTGCGGTTATTTGGGCCTGTTTACAAAACCGATTCTTCGAAAACGGCCATCCCCTATCCAATGACGCCAAAATGGGATGTACAACCACTATTGCCCGCTTCAAAAGTGATCGCCCATATACTCGCGGATCTTTATCATGCCACTACTTTACTGGAGAAAGATCCGGTTCGTAGCCAGGGTGTACATGTAGCAGGGACCGGTGAGGATGTTTACTTCAGCCTCCGTAACCGCCGTATGAATTATTTTGCGGTGCGGGCACTCATTGCCAGGGTGCTGTTGTACCAGGGTAATACCGCCGCCGCCAAAGAAATGGCCACTACAGTAATCAATGACGCCGGGCACTGGTTTCCCTGGAGCCCGGAGGCTTTAACAGAACCGGGTATCGCTAATCCCGACAGGGTGTTTTCTGCTGAAGTAATATTTGGTTTGGAAAACAGTAACCTCTATGTTGTTCGTCAAACCTGGTTCTGGGCAGGAAGACCAGAGTGGCAAATACTCATTCCGGCAGCGGGACGGCTGGATAATATTTATGAACATAATGCAGACGACTACCGGTACCGGTCATGGTTTTTTATAGATCCCGGCACATCCAGGATTGAAAAAACTTTTGTAAAGTATGCAGATGTTACTGACCCCAACCAGCTCTTTCGGCATTTACAACCGGAAATAAAAATGTCGGAGATGTATTACATCGCGGCGGAAGGGGTTGCTGATGATAACAACGCCGGGACGCTGCTGAATACCGTACGCAGTAACCGCGGCCTGCCTCCGCTGACCATCAACAACGACCGGCAAGCGCAGATTACAAAGGAATATGAGAAGGAGTTTTGGGGAGAAGGACAATTATTTTTCTACTATAAACGCATCAATCAGCAGCGCATCCCTAGCGGAACGGGCAGTGGCAGTTTTAGCATGAGCAATGAGCAATACGTACTACCGTTACCGTTATCAGAAACTAATTTCCGGTAAATAAATGATGAGCTGATAAAACAATATCGCATGAAAAGAGTCTGTATAGGTATCTGTATGTTGTTATGTATCGCTGCCTGTAAAAAGGAGCGGCTGATGGGCTATGAAGGAGGCAGCAGCATCTACATGGATATAGATGTATTGGGAGGGTACTTTCAGTCAGATACCAGTGTTATTGATTTTTCTGCATATAAAGGGCGGCAGGATACCACGTTGGTACTTCATTTTTTCACCGTTGGGCAAATAGTACACAGCAAGCGGCCATTTAAGCTGGCCGTATCGGACAGCTCTACTGCCGTGGCTGGCCGGGATTACATATGGCCGCCGGCAGATAGTTTTTATATTCCGGCAGACAGCAATCAAACAACTATCCAGCTTGTTATGAAACGATCGCCTGATTTATATGATCAGTCACGTACACTGATCCTTAAACTGCAGCCGAACGATTACTTCGGCGCCAATGTAACTGAGATAACGCCCACGAATGATTATCCCCGTTCCGTTGTCCGTTTGAGGATTACCATCTCCAACACACTGGTAAAACCGGATATATGGAATGCTAACCAGCATGTATTGGGCACTTATAGCCGAAAGAAACTAACGTTGATGGTACAGGTACTTTCCCTGACGCTGGACCGTTTCTTTAATAACCCGTATTCATCTGTGCAACTGGAAACATTTGCCAGGGAATTTCAGGCCTATTTAAATCAACAGCGGGTTGCAGGTAATGTGGTAATGGATGAAAATGATACGCCCATGGTAATGGGACCGGATGTGCAATAATGTTTTCATTTTCCGAAACAAACAACATGCGTAAACAGCACTATATACTTTTATGGCTCATGATCTTTCTCCTGCAGGCGGCCTGTTTGAAGGATAAAGGCAATTATAAGTATACATCTCTCAACAGTATCAGCATTTCTGGTATAGACAGTGCCTATATACTGAACCTGGGTGATCGGCTGAAAATCACGCCTTTACTGTCTTTCACACAAGATCAACCCGAAGACACCGCCAACTACACCTACCAATGGGTGGCAGATCACACCATAGGGTTTAGCTGGACGCCCGTTACCATATCGGTGTCCAGAAACCTGGATACCACTATCCGGCTTCCCTATATTGGTACTTACTATATGTACTACCGTGTTACTGATAAGCGTACCAAGCTATTCCAGGATGCTTACTTCTATTTAACCATGAGTGTACCGAGCTTTGAAGGCTGGCTACTGCTGTCCGATACCGGAGATGGTAACAGTCGCCTGAGTATGGTATCTCATCAGGGGAATAAGGATACGGTATATCCGGATATTTTAAAGACGGTATCTTCTGCTTTTATTCCAACAGGGGCCCCGGTAATGGTGAAAACCGCCTTTTCCGGATTTCCCCCTCCAGGAGTAGCGGCGCTGACTATTTTTGTTGCCACCAGTAAGCAATTCGTATTTCTCGGGCAGGATACGCTGGAATACCGCCCTGCTTATGACCTGACAAAAGCAGTGCCTGCTGCCGTAACAGATTGGAGTGGTATGCAGCTGAATATGGACTTCGGGCAGGAAGGATTACTGTCGGTCAACGGCAACGTGTATGCCGCAAACGGTGACGTTTTCACCTCGCCGGTCAATAATACACCAGATGGTCAACTATTTCCAGCCTCCCCCTGGATTACATTGAACTCAACCTCCCAGAGCCTGAATGCCTGCGTGTTATTTGATACCCTCCACGGCGCCTTTTATCGGTACACCGGTAGCGGCACTACCGCTGTCCCCTATACGAACGGCACGCTCTTCAACTTCAGCACCGGTAAAGACCTGCTGTATATGCAATATGTACCATTCAACAACGGAGAAGTATTTGCTGTATTGCAGGACAGGAGCAATCATAAAAGATACCTTGCGCGATTTATGCTCAATGGTACCCAGCATTATTATGGAGAAATTACCGGCAATGATATTTCCAACACCACGCAGTTTGCTGCAAGTCCAAACCTGGGATATCTTTTCTACAGCACCGGAGGAAAGGTATATGAATACGATCCCGTGAGCAACCAAAGTATGCTAATGAAGGACTATGGCTCCAGGGCTATTTCGCTGATCAAGTTTCAGCAATTCAACTTTACCTACAGTAACGCAGGCAATGCGCAACGGTACCTGGTCCTCTCGCAAAAGCTGGTGGTGTGTACCTATAACCCTGGCGCTCCCGCTGGTTCCGGGATGATCGATATTTATCATGTACCGGCCGCCAATGCCCCCTTGCAACTGTATCAATCCTTCACGGGTGGCATGGGGAAGATCGTCAGCGTCTCCTACCGGGATCGGTAACGAATGCTATATCACCCAACAGGTATCTCCAGATTGATTCAGGAGGCTCGGATGACCCCTCTGGTGGCCGATAAAAAAAATTTTTTTCCGCACTGCACCTATCTCCTTTTTACAGCGTCTTTAATGTATAAGCCCTACATAATTGACTTGTAATGCAGCATACTTCTGAATTGTTACATCATCTGACAGCCCGCTATCTTGCTGACGACATCAGTGTCAGCGGCAAAAACACCCTGTTCAGTATCATCAGCAAAGGGACCTGTATACCCGAGCTGGAGCAAATAGTGGCCGGAATATGGAAGCAACCACTGGCAGATGAAGAAGATACCGCATTAGGTGAGCAAATTTTCGAGGGCATTACAGCACATCGGAAAAAAGTAAGGCAACTAAAAATCCGCCGATGGATGACCGCCGCAGCAGCCGTATTGCTGCCAGCCGCCATTAGTGCGATGTTCCTGTTTAGCGGGAATCAGAAAACACCTCCATCGTTGTTGCGGGGGCAAGCCATGCTCACCCTGGGAGATCAGTCGCAGATTTCCCTGAGCAGCAACGGGCATCAGGTGATCCACCAGGGCGGCACCACGATAGTACAGCAGGGAGGGCAGCTCACCTACACCGCCAACAACGCGGTTTCCGGGGCGCTCACGTATAACACCCTAAAGACTGCTGCTGGCGCCCAATTCAACCTGGTACTCCCTGATGGTACCCGCATATGGATCAATGCTGGCTCCTCCGTCACATACCCTGCCATTTTTCCTGACAATAAAAGACAGATTGAAGTAAAGGGCGAAGTGTATATGGAAGTACAGCCGGATAAAAGACCGTTTTGGGTATCAACGCAACACCAAACGGTACAGGTGCTTGGCACTGCTTTTAATCTACAGGCATATAGTGAGGAGCCCTTTACTTTCACCACCCTGGTTTCTGGCAAAATTAGAATAGTGAACAATTATCAAACAGCTGTTACACTCCGTCCCGGGCAGCAGGCCATTGTCAATCATCAATCAGCTGCCACTACTATTCCGGTAAACCACGCAGCAATAGAACAGGCAATAGCCTGGAAAAATGGGTATTTCGATTTTGAAAACAAAAAGCTGGAAGACATCTTCCGCCTGCTATCAAGATGGTATGATGTACAATTTGAAGCAGATCCGAATACCCGGAATTTACAATTCAGTGCCGTGATCGCCCGCTCCTCTTCACTGGAGGAAGTATTATCAGTGCTTGCTGCTACAGGAGCTGTAAATTTTTCAAGGAAAGGCAATACCATCAGGGTCACTGCATCTATCCAACACAATAAAATTGGGGTATGAATAAAATGATAGAGGCGGCGCTTAGCCAACGGGCGCTCCTTTATCTCCATTACCGAAATCAGTTATTCAATGACCCATGTGGTTTATGTGTAAACAGTCAGCATATCAATTTCTTTCTCGCAATAACGGATGCTCTTATTACGTAACCAGGGCGATATATCCCTATCGTAACAAGAGACAACACAGGCCTTTCATCCTGCGCAGTGACGAATTTATTCGTCGCCAGCACCATTAACCCTTATTCATTACCAACGGGATGGAACCACCCTGACATGAACAGGGTGGCGTCCATTACGCTACAAGAAAAAAATTTCAATCAACATTACAATAAAAGGGATAGGTAAATGATGGACCCTATTTTCCAGTAGAGGGTATACACAGGTAAAAACTACCCAACCTACCGGCAGAATTGTTTTAACGGTTACATACCATTTCGTCGGTATGAAGATATGTAAGGTTCCTTTCCAGGAGCCTTCTTTCATACTACAACGTGCACTGCCAGGTATTTTTCAATTGTTATTAAAAAACCACTACTGCCACTGCACCTCTCTTTCATTTTGATGGTCTTTATAGAAGAACCTTTAAACATATGCATTATGGAAAACCTGTTAGACCATTTCAAAAATTCAATCAGATATTGGTATGTGCCATTCATCTGCGGCGGTATCTTCCTATTGTGCGGAATATATCTTTTGTTCTCTATTGGTGAACCTTATCTCATGTTGACAATTGCGTTCAGTTTGTCTTTTATGATCTCAGGGCTCCTGGAAATTTTCTTCTTCCTAAAAAACTCAAAGACCATTCCCGGATGGCGCTGGTATGTTGTCAGCGGATTTATTTCATTGGCGGCAGGCCTCTTTCTGATGACCTACCCGGGAATATCTGCTATATTGTTACCATACATTGTTGGAGTTACCATGCTGTTCCGCGCCACCTTATTATTTGGTGTTTCCTGGTATATGAAAGAAGTGGACCTTGACAGTTGGGGGAACCTTACCATCGCCAGTATGCTCAACATATTGCTGTCAATTTTATTGATTATTCATCCAAATTTTACCGGCTTTTCTCAGTTAGCCATAACGGGTATCCTGTTTATTTCGGTTGGAATTGCCTTTGTGATCTATTCCTTCGACCTCCGGAGAATTATGAAAATAGCGACGATAGTTGGCTGCCAATTTAAAAAGAGATTACGTGAATACCATCAGGAAGCGATGCCCCATTAATTACTTCCTACGCAAAAAAAGGGCGTCTACCAGCCTTTACAGACATGGTAAACGCCTTTCAACTTTACGTTTTACAATTTATAATAGTTCCTTTGCGCGTTCATGACATCCATTTTCCGGTCGCGTTTAAATTCTTTCACCTGTTCCCGTCTTTCCTGGCGGGTAAGACTGTTATCCAGTCGCACAGATTTAATTTTATCTGCATAATCATTGTTAATATCCGCAATCTTCATATCGAGTTTAGTAGGCACTGCCGGAGTTGAATACCAAGGGTAACCATAATAGAATCCGAATGGATTGTAGTAGCCATAACCATAACCACCATTAATAATGATTGTACTGTGTCTGTAACCACCACCATAGTGTCCGCCCGGAACGTTTGCAAAAGCACTGGTAACTATTGCTGACAGTAGAAATACCAGTAAGAATATCCGTTTCATAACTTTATTGGTTTAAGTACACTTGTTAGACGGCGGATAAATGAAAAAAATTAATGGTATTTAGCKATTTAACAGATCTGTAACGCGGTGGATTATCTAATAGTCTGCCGACTTTTTTTAATGTTATCGGGTAGCTGTTCCTGTTAGTTCGTGCGCTGAATATTCGGGTAAAAAGAACTTCCGTAACGCAGCTGCAATCACCAACGGACTTTCACTATTATCTGACGCAACATGTCCAAGCTTTTCAAATATTATACGTGTTGCATGTGGTATGGCATTTTCCAGGTGATCGAGTGCGATGGACAGATAATGCTGGCTTTTAGTTCCACCCATTAGCAGCACTTCCGTTTTCAGGTTTTTAGCCCTTTCAATCAGTGGTAGTGATTCATTGGATACTTTACTGTCGTAGTGGAAAGTAGGCACCAGGTCAGCTAATAGCAATTCCGTTTCATCCTTCTTACTTTTCCCTTGCACCTTTATCATGATGTTGATCAAAGGAACCGTCATAAAAGCCGGTAGTATGTTAAAAATGGATTTGTCTCCCGGATCGCCGGTTCCTTTCAGGATCGTGATAAACGCTTTTCCCAGGTTTCCTTTACGCATAGCGTTGGCATAATCGGCCATTGTTTTCTTCAATAGTTTATTATCTACCGGTATCGGTGGCTCGTATAACGCTATTCTTTCCAATGTTTGCCCGACTAATGCAGCATGCAGCGTAATGACTGCGCCGCTGCTTAATCCAAAAATCTGTCGGGCGCCTGTCGCGTTTATTAATGTTAGCAAGTCTTCTGTCTCGGTTGCCAAATTGTCCTGTTTCTGATAAGGGCCACTTAAACCGCGTCCACGCCTGTCCGGAACATATACTTTAAAATCTGTTGAGAGTGCTTTGGCAAGCATTGTAAAATTCAATGAGGATTGAAGCCCACCATGCACTAATAGGAGTGCCGGGCCKCTGCCGATATAACGGTAACCTATTGTAGTCCCATCAGATGCTACTACAAAACCTGTTTGAAATTCTTTTATAATAGACATGAAATAAAGTTAATGAATATTCACTAACTTAGTTACGTTAAAATTAAATTGAACTATTTTATGACAAAAGCAGGTACCACGGAAGCAATGATTCGGGAACAGGCCATCAGTATTATTGCCCAGCATGGGTTTGACGGCTTCAGCATGAATAAGCTTGCAAAAGCCTGTCATCTTTCTGTAGCGGCGATCTACATTTACTATAAAAACAAAGAAGAGTTATTAAACAGACTTTTCAACTATGTACAAACAGATTTTTCAACCTATATGCTTACGGGTTTTTCTTCTGACGATTTATTTGAACCCGGCCTATGGACACTTTGGGAAAACTATGTAAAGTATGCTATTGCCAACCCAGCTCATTTTATGTTTTTCGATCTTTTCCGTAATTCACACCTGGTCAATAGCGCTGATATTGAAGTTTCGCCATTTAATCAGGCAGTTGAAAAATTTGCACGGAAAGCGATTAACAAAAAAGAGATAAAGGGAATGGAGCCGGAACTATTTTGGTCGCTTGCTTTCGGGCCATTGAATGCATTGATTAAGTTCCATTGGGAGAAGGAAAATGTTTATACGCATGAAATGTTTGCTATTACAAAAGAGAATTTAAGGAGTTTGTTCGAAATGATCGCGATTGGCTTCCAGAGAAAGAAGTGACGGGATATAGCAATTAAAGAAGTTTGGGAAAATCTCACATTAGCATTAAAAAAAAATTCCCAGACAAGCAGCCGATATTTCCAAAATTTGGAGATATCGGCTGCTTGTCTGGAAATGAAATATTATGTAAAAACGGAGGCAGGGCTCGAACCTGCGTCTATCCGGATAACGTGCCGGAAGTTCTACCACTGAACTACTCCGTTAATTTTGTTCGGGGAAAAATGGTTTTACATCTTTCCCGGAAAAGTACTTATGTTGTTTCAATACTTTCGCAAGATAAGGATTGGAAATGGCTACACCATGTACAAGCTCCGGTGTAGGCTGAAAAGGTACCACACCGTGTTCTCTTGGCGCTATCCAGCCGGACTTTTCCGGATGCAGCCCTTCCAGCTTACAGGCTGCCTCCACTCTTGAACGGGGACAAACTGCTTTTCCGGAAAATACTTCCCAGGGGAATGGAAGCCGGTTCCAGACGGCTATATTCGGATCTTTCTTGCTACCGTGGAGATAATGCATAGCTGCTACATCTGCCGCTATTAACCGCATCACTTTTCCCGGGCATAGGTCTTCCAACACAAACTCCATTCCCAGTGCATACAGCAAATTTATCCAGCTATCCCGTGCTTTGTTCCATGCGCCGGCCGTATTGTTCCACGTAGTAGAATCATTCCCTCGTTGCACTACCATCGTAGCACCGTTAAAATCATTCTGCGCCCACAGTGTTCCTAAATAGTTGGCTACCTGCTCCAGTAGCGATGTCCATTTACCAAGTAAAACGCCCTGTTGATCCAGTGTTAGCTTTTCCAATACAACAGGTTGGGTGTATACCTGCGAAATGGCCCACCAGTTGGCAACTTGTGATTCCGCCAGGCAACGCCTGAAAAGCATGTCCGCAATCTCATCATAGGGCCGCTGTTGACCTTCCACTGTAAATACACTCCGTAAATTACAGCGGGCAGTATAATAGGCGATAAAACAGGCACTGTTTATATCTGATAAAAAATCCTCCCGGGTGATATCCTCTGCGAAAGCATGTTTGCCCGTTCGTTGGAAAAAACTTTTCTGGTGCTCCCGTATCAGGATATCCAGCTTCTTTTCCAGCCTGCGCAAACAACGGAACAATTTATTATATCGCCGTTTGGAAATATCCAGCCCGGCAGCTTCCCGTTCTTCGCGGTTCAGCCGGTCCGTTTCATAGTTATTGTACCCCGGATTTTTATGAATCAGCGGACTAACCATCTCTATAAACGCCGTTACTGCTTCCGGATCATCATAAGTACCTGCTGCTCCTCTTCCATCTAATTTAAACAATTGAATCGCTTTTGTCACCTGCTTTTCCGCCCCTACTACTTTTGCAAACTGCTCCAGCATGGACGTATACTTCCAAAGCGCATTGCGCAGGACAGACGAGGCAGCCTTCTGCAATACTTTTATTTCCGCTCCGTTGAGCTGTCCGTCCAGGACGTCCTGTATGAGGACGACCACGTCTTCCGGCTTCTTCCGAAGGTGAATGGTTTCGTATAATGCTTCCAGTGACATGGGAGATGAATGTTTTAAAACTATATGCGTTTCCTTAAAATCAATAGCTGAACAAGCATAATGCAAATATGCAACATCAACTGCGCAGCTGAACTGCGTACTTTATTTTTTTTTAAAAAAATAGCTTCTTTGCCCCAACTCTCTCTGATCTGTTGTATATGCTATGTGTACGTCTAATTTTTATACAACAAAAAATTGTCTGGCTCGTATCAGGCAATTACTGATCCTCCGATTATTCTTTTATATTTATATCCAGCATGCCTTGCAGTGCCCGTCACCAAAAGAAAACGGAAATGAAACAGCGAATCTTTATTGTAATTATCATACTAATAAGTCTAAGCGCCTGTAAATCGAAGAAAGCTATTGAATTTAAAGCAGCCATTGATCAAAAAGAACAAAGTGCGCTTGATATCCTGGTTGGTAAGGGTGGCCCGGAAGAAACCAAATTACATTGCTTGATCAAAAGGGACCTCAAAGGAGCGCTCGCTGCAGTAGATAAAGAAGAACTGGCCTTTAATCAGCTCATAAAAGAAATAGCCTTACTATCGGCAGATGGTATTCCGCTGGGAGCTGAACTAAAAGAGGCAGCGATCGCTTTTTATACAGAACTGAGAGATTTGCACATGGCTGACCGGCAGGAAATCTTAGTGCAGGAAGCCACTTACGACAAGGATACTGAAAAATCGAAAAAAGCGATTGATCAAATATTGACATTAAACCAGGATCAACAAGCCCTGTTCGACCGGGTGAATAAAAAGAATGAAGTGCTTCATAATGCCCTTGAGCAATTCAACAAGGCCAATAATTTATAACCGTTGAGATCCTAGTGCTCTTCCGGATATTTGGCACAGAACAGATCAAAGAAAAATATTACTGCAACTTCGGACTCAATCCTGAATACCAGGATTTACTTAACAGTCGCGGCTTTAAGGTGACAGGCACAGATGCATCAAAAGAAGCGCGAATACTGGAACTCAATGAGCATTGCTTTTTATAGCCACACTTTTTGTTCCGCAGGATCATTCTACAACCGAGCATCCACATAAATTAGTAACTGCATTTTTGCAAAGTGTTGCTACTTTTTCAAGACAATATTTTAGCATTCAGGCAAGTTAAAACAGCTGCCTGTAAATATACAAGCAGCTGCTTTTTCATGATTACGGATATCAATACTTGCTGTCTTTGCGATGCTTGAATATCTGCCTGGCCATTTTAGTGAACTGCTTTTCATTTCGCCTCTTATCCACTTCGCTGGCCTGGAAATGGTATTGCTCACGCAATAGTTTCAGGTAACTGCGGTACACTAACTCAGGCAATGTGCCATTGCGGACAGCTGCTGTGATAGCGCACCCGGGCTCCTGTTGATGGGTACAATCTCCAAACCGGCAATTCGGCGCCAGCTCATCTATCAGCGGGTGATGTACACCTTCACTTCCACTCTCTCCGGTAACGCCGAACTCGCGCATTCCCGGCACGTCGATGATCATGCTGCCATTTGGAAGCAGTACCAGATGCCTGGCGGTGGTGGTATGCTTTCCCTTGTTATTGGAGGTACTGGTAGTCCCTTCTTCCTGTAGCCGGTAACCCAGCAGGCTATTGAGCAGTGTACTTTTGCCTACACCTGATGATCCCAGCAGTATGTAAGTATGCCGGGGCAGAAGATATTGACTCGTCCACTCCCCTTGCTGCGCCTGATTTAGCGCGCTGGTAAGCACCACCGGGCAGTTGTACCCCAGTTCCTGCACCGCTTGCCGGTACGTTTCCGGATCGGGTACGAGGTCTGCTTTATTGAGAATAATAACAGGCTGAATATTGCACTGCACTATCTGCTGCAGGTAACGTTGCAAGCGCATGAGGTTATAATCGCGGTCGAGCCCCTGGACAATAAAGGCCGCATCAATGTTCGCGGCAAGCACCTGCCTTGTATTTTGCGTACCAGGAGCTTTGCGACTGAGCTCATTGATGCGCGGCAGCGTATCAATGATGATGCCTTCTTCCTCATAACGTTTCACCAGCACCCAATCTCCTACTTTGGGATAAGCCTCCGGGTCGCGGCTGTTGATAAGCGCACCTGCGAGTTGCGCTTCCACATTACCTGTTCCAGTGATCAGCAGATGTTTAAATCCTTGTATTGACAGCACTCTCGCTGCTTCGAGGTCCTGAGATGTCTTTGTTTCGAAATGACGCATAAAATGCTCATTCCAACCGTACAACTGTAGTGTCGGCATGGTATAACAATTCTGTCTTGCGTATGCGGACAGGCATAGCAATCCGGTTTCAATAAATTAATTGAAGACATTCAACGCAGGTAGCCGGTGAGTATTAAAGCGAAAATGCTTTGTGGGCCTGCGTTAGGCGACAATGATCGACAGGAGGTGATATGTTGATTGGCGTGTCATAAAGTGCAAAGGTAGCAAAATATTGAATTATGCATGGAAAAAAAGTGGGCAAATCAGATAGATTTCCGGTTGTCCATTTTCGAGTTGATATACACTTGGGAGACGGGATTACCACAAAATTGGGGAAAGAAAACCTGGTTTTTTGATACCCGTAGAAAATAAAAACGGTTATAAATCAGAGATCTACAACCGTTTTTATTCACTGGAATATACTTTTCCCGGGTATTTTTATCTAGTGTTACTTTCTCTTATTGTTTAGGAAACTTCTTATAAGTAAATATTAAACCTTCGCTGGCGCCAGACCATGGATCTTCTGTTTTTGCCTCAATATACTCGTAAGCTCTCAATGTACCATCTCCGTTCATTACCGCCTGATTTGAATAAGGTATATTGTTGTTATGCGGGGTACCATATTCATCAATAAGTCCATCATTAAACACATTATCTTCTTTGTTCAATAAATGATGAATGTACAGGTTGAGGCTAGCTGGTCTGAAAATATGCTGATACACGAAAATGGCGCGTAAAAAAATATAAGCATCTGACACATTTTTCATTGCCTTATTAACAGGAGAAACTGTTGCAGACGGGCGGATATACCTGTAAATATCGACGTCGGTATATACACCCTGAAGCGTATCAAGTCTGCCACTGGAATCTCTGCTGTAGGTCCAATGGTAGAGACCCAGCAGCTTCCCGTTATACCACCTGTCTGTAACAACACCGGTCAGTTTCGATTGCGCATTGTAGGTCATCTTTGATCCAATCGTAAAAGGCTCATGTATGCTGTCAACGATCGTCATACTATCAATACGATTTCCCACATAGTGTATGTAATAATCTTGATTATGCGCAGAACCATCCACGGTAATGGACGCAATTTTCCCGTCATTGGTATAACCAAAGGAATAGGTGGTAAAATCAAGTCCAAGAATGTTATGCACCACTTTATCAAGTCGTCCGTTCACATATTTTAATGTATCAACACTGAACTGCTCTTTCCCTCCTATTGTATCCGATAGGAGTCTAAAGGCTTTAACCATCACAGGTAATTGGATACTATCTTTATTGGGGACAGGCGATGGAGTGTTATCACCGCTTTTCTCGCAGGCTACAAGAAAAGAAAAAGCGGATACAGTCAGTAGTATAACTATGTACTTAACAAATTGCATAGGTTGTAATTAAGGGTATCAAAGAGATCAAAGATATATGATCTTGTATGAAAAAGATATATGATCTTGTATKAACTAATAACAATATTAATGATCGTTTAAGCTGATATACATGCTGAACGAAGGATTGCTGTCAAAATAAAAATGGATAAACCAAGAATAATATCGATTTGTCTACTTTAGTGCCCCCCTGCCAGCTTACCCAGCTTACGAATTGCCTGTTCAACCTGCCGGCTCCATTCCTTATTACAGCTGATACGAATATAATTTCTATATCCGCCGGTACTGGAAAAAAGAGGCCCTGGTGCGATGTTAATATGCTGCTCCAACGCCAGCTTCTGTAGTTTCAGGGCATCAACCTGTTTGGGAAGTTCTACCCACAGTACTATACCACCATCAGGCTGACTGATCTTTGTTCCTGCAGGAAAATATTGTTCGATACACTGACTGGTCAGCACCACCTGTTTATGTAACAAGGGCCTCAGCTTCCGAAGGTGACGCTGATAAGTACCACTATTCAGCAGATCGGCGATCGATAGCTGCAGCACCGTTGCCGTTGCCACATTAGTAGTCGCTTTCAGCTGTGATACTTTTTCAAGAAATCTGCCTGGAGCACACCAACCAATTCTGTAGCCGCAAGCCACTGTTTTTGAAAATGACGAGCATTGCATTACCCAACCATGTTTATCATAGGTTTTGATGGTCGTTGGCCTTGTTGGACCGAAATACAGTTCCCCGTATACATCGTCTTCAATCACCGGAAGCTTGCGCCTCCCGGCCATTTCAGCGATCCATTTTTTCTTTTCATCGGATAACAGTACCCCGTTGGGATTGTTGAAATTGGAGATAAACAAGCAGGCGGCAATATCAAAGGAGTCCATGATTTCTTCCAATTGTGCGATATTGATGCCTTGTTCCGGATCACAGGACAACTCTATTACTTTTAGTTGCAGTTGCTCAAGGCATTGCAGTATTCCATAATAACAGGGAGACTCCACTACCACCGTATCTCCGGGCTGCGTCACCGCACGCAGACAAAAGCTAAGTGCTTCGAGCGTTCCATTAGTCACCAGTATATCGTTGGCCGACAAGCTGCCGTTCCAGTAGAAAGAGAGCCGGGCGATTTGTTCCCGCAGCTGCTGATTTCCCAATGTAGATTCGTATTGCAGATGTGCACCGGTCAGGTCGCGGGATGCTTTCTGCAAGCTGCGTCGTACTGCGTTAAAAGGGAGCATGTGCGTTTCCAGGGAAGCATTGAAGAAAGAGATGAAGCCAGGTGGATATGGTCCCGCATCTACCGGCATTTTGCTGATGATACGACTCACATTAATCTCCCTGATAGCCGGAGTGGCAGTAGTGCCCACTGGCTGTGCTGTATACCCCATGGATTTGCGCAGCGCTATATAGCCTGACTTTTCCCGGGCTGCGAGCAAGCCCTTGTCTATTAATAAACCGTAGGATTTCAATGAAGTCCCCACACTTACTCCAAAGTGTTCACTGATTACACGCAAGGAAGGCAGTTTTTCTCCCAGCGGATAGGTATCGTTGTTGATCATCGATTCTATCCGGTTTGCGATATCGATATATTGGAAGTCTTTCATCTGTTACACTAAAATATCTAAAATCTGTATCTGTTACAGTTCATGCAAAGTAGATATTTTTGGGGAGATAATCACATCAATCATTACACATGGAAATAATCAACAGCCAGGCAGCAGACATCGATGACATCTTTCGCCTTTATGACGAAGGCGCCAAATACCAGGTGCAGCAAGGTGTAAAAATTTACTGGAAAGGATTTGACCGATCAATGGTCGCACAGGAGATCTCAGAACAACGGCAATGGAAACTTGTTGCAGATGGAAAAATTGTTTGTGTATTTGTTACTACCTTCAACGATGCTTTGATATGGGGCAGCAAGGACAGAGAACCTTCGCTGTATCTTCACCGGATAGCCACTCATCCGGAATACAGAGGTCGCGGGTTTGTGAAAGAGATTATTGCCTGGGCTATGCAGTACGGACGGGAAAACCACAAGCATTACCTACGCCTCGATACTGGCGCCGGTAATGAGAAGCTAAACAACTATTATGTAAGCTGTGGCTTTACTTATCTCGGCGTGGCAGCAATTCCTGATCCCGCAGGATTACCGGCTCATTACCAGGATGGAAAGTTTGCGATCTTCCAGCTTCCTCTTTAATAATTATCAGTCACTACTATATGAAAACACGATTGCTAACACTTTTGACAACAGCACTTATTGCCGGGCAATCTTTCCAGACAGCCACTGCCCAGGACTACGAGTACTTTTCCAACTCCCGCAACGGCGCCTATACCCTCAGCGATGGCAGCAAGCTGGTGATCAGCCCTTCTCATGACGAGGACCTCCGTTATCGCCGCATGGACGGTACCACCGGTCGCCTCTATCTCCAGGCTGATAGCAGCTATCTGTCTGGTCCCGGATGGGCCAACTCCAAAAACCCGAATATATTTGCGCACTTTGGCGGGAGCGCTCCTGACGCATTGCTTTTCCAGCAAGACGGCAACACCCTCTCAGGAAAACGTATACACTTTCCTGTTATACCCATTCGTTTTAGCGGCAAAGATGCCAGCCTCTATGGAGAATTATTTCTTCCCATAAATAAAAAGCCTCAGGCCGTAGTGATACTACACTATGGCTCAGGACAGGAATCGGCCGTATACAATAATTATGTACAATACCTGTTGCCCTTGAATGACATTGCCGTATTTGTATATGATAAGCCAGGCACCGGTAGATCTACCGGAAAACAAACCGCCAACTTTGAACTGCTCGCAACGGATATGATTGCGGCAGTAAAGGCAGTGAGGGCCCAACCTGCCGTAAAAGGAGTTCCCATAGGACTAATGGGAGAAAGCCAGGGCGGATGGATAGTTCCGTTAACGGCCAGTCAAACACCCGTTGATTTTCTCATTGCCAGTTACAGCCTGCTGATTCCTCCCCGTGAAGAAAACCGGCAGGAAATACTACACGACCTTCAACAGGAAGGCTATAGCAATGAAGCTATTGAACAAGGCATGCAGGTAGTTGCCGCCACCGACCAGGTAGTACGCGAGCAATTCAACGGCGGCCTGGAAGCATTGGACTCACTGAAAGCACGCTACAACAAGGCGCCCTGGTTTAAATCTTTAGCCGGAGATTATACCGGTCCAATTCTCAACGCCAGCCGTGCTCAACTGGATACACTCAAACAAATATTCCCACTGGATATCAACCTTGACTATGATCCTTTGCCAGCCTTCCGCAGTGTTGATATCCCTATGCTATGGGTTATTGCAGGTAAAGACACAGAAGCGCCCAATGGAGCTACCATCGATATATTGAAAAAAGCCATCACCACCCGAAAAAACATCGACCTGGTCATCTTCCCAAATGCAGATCACGGAATTATTGAAATGGAAGATACCCCACGAGGCCCGGAACCTTTAGCACGGCAGTCACCAGGGTACTTTGATCTGTTACGCGACTGGGTAAAGATGCGGCAGGTAAAGAAGACTTATGGTAATGGAGAATATTTCGGCCATAAATAAACAATTACTATCATAGCTCCGCTATAATGAAAAAGAGAACTGCTCATTTATTTTTGAGACGTTCTCTTTTTTTTCAAATTCCCCAATCTATGAATCCGACAGACTATCCCGGATATTATTGAGATAGAGGTTATTTTATTTTCACAAAAAAGTGGGTCCGACAAACAAAAGAAACAGTAAGTTGCATGGAACAACAAATGCAAAATGTGTAACTATGAAAGGAAAGGAACTCCTCCAGTTTTTAGGCTATAGTGTTGATCACCTTGATTTTAAAGCCTATTTGGTGGCCCATCATATCGACCTGCAACACTTGCCTGATCCACTGCTACCAGAAAAGAAAGTCCGGAAGCAGCTGCATTCACGGTTTGTTCAGGGATTTGCGCTTTCATTTGACTTTGATAATCCCGCAAGCGCAGCTGCTCTCCGTAAATCAGACCCGGAAGGGCGTTCCATTTTCTCTCCCGCAGATTACCGGATCAAAAATCCGGTAGGTAATGGCCCCATTTATTTAACAAGAATAGATTTCTTTCAGCCAGCAGCCGATGCCACCAATCCTATACAGTTACCTTTCGGTCTTCAACTACTAAGCAATGGTCGCACTGTGGCCGGAAAACTGGGAACAGAAAACCTGCATGGCCCTGCCAACAGCCATTACTATGAGGCAGATGAAAAGGATTTCTATTACGAACGTTATCACGTGTATGTATATTTTGACCGGGGCGATCCGGAAGAACGGCTACAGCAATTGACGGTTATGCTGCGATAGTAATACATAGTCCGGTTTATATTCAATACAGTTTGCCGCCGTTCTTTCGGGGTAGTACTAGAAATAAATATATTCAAAATAATACACTGTCAAGGTATTAACATGCTCGAAAAAGTATGTATTTCCATCAACCATATGTTTTTGAAATATTTGTTCGTGGTCTAATTTATTCAATAATAGATCGATTTTGAAATCTCGATCTTATTATTTATAATAGTTATGTTTTATAGGAATAATAGCGTTCGCAATTCACAATTCTATAGCCGAATAAATTAAAGTATGCTGATGGAACCGGCATATCTTAACTTAGGCATTACAATCAATCTATCAAGTCTGGATTAGCTGTCAAGAACCATGTCATGTGCCCTGTCAGCAGGCGTTGAGAATAAAATACTTTTCACAGCTTACGCTTCTTTCCTGCTCACATTCATACTTAAATAGTTTTTTAAAAAAATTTCAGTATTCACTGAAATCATAATGGAGGTCAACGTTTTCCAGCTAATCATAATCTCAAAAACGTTCAGTATTACGTAATAGTCATAGGCTGCTGGCACATTACAATAGTTGGTCCCAATCAATTTATTAAAAAAAATATTTGATTGGAATAACCCGTGGCCAGTATTTTACTGTTTCTATCTTGAAAAAAGTTCGGTTATGAAAAAAAGAATTATCACAGGCGACAATGTATTAAAACTGGATACAACAGCCCCAGTAATGCGAGTCGAGGGATTAGCAATGAAAGCAAATTATCCTAATTATACAACACCTGGAGATATTTATATTTGCCTATGGCTTAATCAAGGAGGAGGTCATAGAAAAGAATATCATGAAAGTGAATTAGTTCATGCTGAAGTTAATGAAATAACTATCATGCTTGCAGAAAACCGGAAGCTATTAGATGACAAGCTAGAGCAGGAACCTCCAACAAATAAGGCCTCTGTTCTCCAAAATAAGATGAAAGAGCTAAATAGAATACAGGATTTATATAACGACAGGGAAAGAAGCTATATTTATCAATATGAAATTACGAAAAATTTCAAAGCCGATATTTTAAGACTAAATAAGGAGATCATAGCACTATAGTTTTGCATAGTAATTGGTCGTTAGTCTTGTATAATTTAAAAAACATTCGTTCCTGGTAGCAGCTGCAGCAGATCTCTTAGTATCAGGCCCTAATCTCAAAAAATCGGTCAGCAGCTGGTAATGACTACAAATGAATGTAATGTGCAATGATCTCTATTTGATTATACTAACCTGGGCAAGAGGTAATCTTACACTTGTCTGGAAATGATAGATTGATCTGTTTCAAAACTCATTTCACAAATCAGTGTATCCTTAACCTTATTTTATATGTTTTTTAATAGACTTTATTCCGATATAATATCTGTCGATCTATTTAATTATTGTTTATGTTTAGCACCATTCCTGTATATTCCAGGTCGTAATCCTCTATTTCAAAAAATGTTCAGTATAAATTAATGACATTATGCCGCTACCACTAATGATGATGGCTAAACTTCAATGGGGAGAATATGCTACTAGTATATATGCCTCAAATTTTAAGAGAACAGATATGAGTCACATTTTAGTACCACCCTCTAGGTTTTTATTAAAAAGGATTAAAATTCTTATAAATGAAGGTGAAGGTTTTAATAAGTGCAATTATGCTATTTATATCGATGGCCTTCCTCAAGTTGAAACTGCTGCGTATATGGGCTGGCAAGCCAAAGTGACAACACTTTTAATGGATCATTATGGGAAGAAAAGTTATTCTTGGAAAAAAGGGATAGAGGCTAAAAAGTTTGATATAATTGCTAGTTCTTCAAATTTTGATCCTTATCACGAATGTAAACTATCAGCATTACATATTGCCCTGGAAGAAGCCACTATGAAACAGGGAGTTCCTCTGAAAGAAACTCCCAAAAACCGTAATACATCCTCCTTACCCAATCCAACGCAAATAAAGCGGGCAATTAAAGATCATAGCAAAAGAACTTCAAAGAATATTATACCTGTTTTATTTCCACCCCCCAATTTTTCGAGTAGAAGTCAGAATGAAAATTATGCATATGATGTAACGCTGTCATTTGCAGGAGAGGATAGAACTTACGTTGATCAAATCACGAAGTATTTAAAGGAATATAATCTAAAATATTTCTATGATAAGGACGAAGAGGTTACCCTATGGGGAAAGGATCTATACGTATATTTAGATGATATATATCGCAATAAATCCCAATTCTGTGTAGTCTTTATTTCCAAGCATTATAAAGAAAAGCGATGGACAAATCATGAAATTAAAAGCGCACAGGCTAGGGCATTTGATGAAAGGAAGGAATATATTCTACCTGTTCGCCTTGATGATACAGAAATATCAGGAATTCTACCGACAGTCGGTTACTTAGATGGTAGAAAATATGACCCACTGGATATTGCCAAATTAATTTTGGAAAAAATATTACATAGTAAGAATTTAGACTAAATATACTATCACAGAACGTTCAATTCATGATAAAATCGATCAAATTTCATGTGAAAAAAGTGGGTATTTAATCCCAATGTACAAATCTTGCACCCCAAAACGGATTGCCCATTAGAAACACTTTCTTTACGATCACATAATAACCCAAAGGTGATAGCAGGATTGGGGGATGGTAAACAATTTATCACCTTCTCAACATCTTTGGGGCTGTGGCGCTTATAGGAAACTTCAGTTCGATAGCAACATAACAGTGTAGCTTTAAATGATACAGCAATAAATCGATGTACTACTTTTCCCCCCTGCATTTATCAATGTTTACTTACCTACGAATGAGAATCCCCTGCCCATTTCGAGCATAAATTTCATAGTATGATCCACCAGGGCATTTTCCAGGTCTCTTTCTCTAGCCTCATTCGTAAGATTAAAAAGTCAAACATATAGGGATCTTTAAAGAGCTCTCCTGCCAGTTCGCTTTGAATGGCAGGCAAAGTATTTGCAAAGTTATTCTGAATTTTGCCTTGCCTGTTAAATAATCCTAATTCAACCTGATCTACCAGAATATTTCTACTCCAGCCATTTTCCACAGCCTTTTCGGCGTAAAAATCCCGTTCTAGTTGATCTTTTACTTTATAGAGAAGGGTATATATATGAAACCATGGAAATTTTGCAGCAGGCTGCTGCAAAATTGAACTCATATCCCGGGCCAAGTCGTGGTCTCTCAACATCGATAGTCCTGACCAGGCTATCGCAAAATTTCTCATTTAGCGAAGGTTCCTCGGAGAAAGGCCCTCAAAGTCGGGGAATGCTATGCACAAATCTCTGGCTAATTGTTCTACCACTATTGATCCCAATCCCTGACTCTGCTCTTGCTCTGAGATAGCATTTATAGATAAGTGTTTAAAACACGAATATATAACCACGCAAAATGCAGGATTTCCGATTATGCACAAACGCGTCTAATTATGTACAAAATGGGGCAATTTCTATTAGAATTATACATTTCGCCACGAATAGCTCGTAATTCCAACTGAGCATAGTAACTATTTACAAAGCCCTATCCTTTTTCAGAGAATAACTGACGCGGTCTGTAAGTTGGTAATTCCGGGCCACTTAGGTTTTCATTATTCACCATTAATATCAAAAAATATGATAAAGTCTGATGAACTAGTTGTTATGAGAGCAGTTGCTATTTGTCACAAGCCATTCTTGAAGGTAGAGGAATCATTAATATACACCAACCTGGGAAGAACACAATTTGCTAAGAAATCTACTGAATATGGGTTGTATAAGAACTATAACGGGTAGTTTAAGAAAGAGGATATAGACAAAATGTTATCTAGGGTAATAGCTTCCTCTCTGAGAGTCGTAAGAGAGCGTCAAAAAGAGCTTCGTAAGGAGCTGTGAGTAGCCAAGTGCGAGACCATTCATTCTTGTTAAAATGTCATTTCAGCATTGTACCTACTTTGCAACTCAATTTGACTTAATACTGATACCAGTATTTTTAAATAGGGAATACTGGTATCAGTAAAAACACTAACTGATAAGCGTCTGTAACGCTGCTCATTAAGCTATAAGGTTAATATTTATTGATCTCAATTAGGATTAATGAGATCTATTTTTTCAAACAATTTAGGGACGCCGATTTCACGAGGAAAATCTTCTACCGTTAAAGAATATTCACGATCGAGTAGGTTAATACAAGTTTCCCTCTGAATTTCTGGTTCAACCGGCTCATCGTCAACATAAGTCTGATCAAAGGTTATTACACCATAAGAGATTCTTATATCCGGTCGTTCAAAAAAATGTTGCCCAATAAAGGAACCTTTAATGTATTGCCAGTCTTTCAAAAGGTCTTTAAGTTTAGGCTGTACCCAACGTATTCCTTGAAAATAAGTAAATATACCTTTAACAGAACTTGGCAATAACCTCTCTATTATGATGCGGAGTGATTCCCCTTGAACTGCATTGTATGGAATCAGAATAACATCCTGAGGCACGTCATCGTTGTCTGGATAAATAATAAGCCCTGAAATAGGTATGAGCTTTTTATTAAATCGGGTGCCGTAATCTAAAAAATCTTCAATACTCATAAAAACATTATATACTTCCATTCAAGTATCTATATAGTGCAATTTAGGAAATTAAACTCAATCACATCCAGTGTATGGCCTGGGAACAACTACTTGAGCGGGATTAAATGATCCTGTTGTGGTACATTTACCAAGGTTTTTGCTAAGTTTTTTCATGTAATAATCAGCTTGTTCAATCCATATTTGTTGTAATTGGGCAGATGTATAATGCAATGGATCTGCGCCAAAGGCTTTCCTGACACGGAACTCTGCCGAATTTAATGCATCGGCAGAAATGGCGGCAGCGTCTTTTCGAGTTAGAAGTAGCTTTCCATTGACGTCAAAATAACACAACCCGAAATAGAGAATTGGTATGGTTACAGTCATGTGCTTTATAATTGGAGGTGTCGCACCCATATCTATGTATTCCAAATTTACTGTTGCATTAGTGATTGCTGCTTCCTGCCAAAGGTCATGTTCAGTAACTGAAATAAATGTAAAATTTGAAGGACATGTATATCGATAAAGATCATTGAGGTTTGGTAATTTAGGGAAGTCAATAGAAGGCTTCACTGCGCTTGTATATGTTCCTCCGGTAGTTGGCCAATGTGTTGGATCGGGGTCAAACGTTCCCGAATTTGGAGGTGGGCCTGTAATGCATCGTTGTTCTGTATGGCCTAAATCCCATACGGGAATTTGCATAAAAACGCCTCCTGAATAAGAGGGACCAGTTAACGTGCAAGCTGCATCCGGAGAAGGATAGTTGCAAAAATACTGATCACTCACTGTCACGGTGACATGATATCCTGTTGATGGACAATAATATCCCCAAGTGCATACCTGATAGCAAATCTGGTTACTAGGAGCCAGTAGCGCCTCTGAACGCCCCACAGTACTAGTCTTTCCCACATGTTCATACTTGTTGGCTAATTTTTGATATTTGTTGAGATAATTACCAGTCCTCCCTTCAATTAAAATGCTGAAAACGGTATCTGTGCTTGTGCTACTAAATTTTGTTCTTGGAGTTCCGTTGGATTGCCCCGTATTAAAGGAGTAAATAGCGATATTGAAATCATAATTGCTTCCATCGCGATTTATGATCATTTGCTTCGCACCGACTTGCTGTACATTAAAAAAATTTCCCGAACTTATTGATTTTAGACGAGGAACTAATGGAACAAAGTATGTAGTCCTATTAATATTAGCATCTCCCTTTTCTGAGATATTATCCCAATCGGGGTTATATACAAGATTAAGAGAATCATCAAATGGACTAACCAACCTACTGGTAATGTTTTGCTTGGAGAATTCTTGTTTAATTACCAATAAATTAGCAATTGTGTTCTTGGCCGAAGATTGCTCTTTTAGGTCTTTTTTACAGGAATTCGAAAAGAAAATAGCAATGGTAATTGCTAAAAGGCATGTGAGTTGGATTAACCTTTTCATGGGATGTTGGGGTTTAGGGTTAAAGATTACTGTATGATAAGAAATATAATCTAGAGCCAAATTAATCTAAATACGGAATTTCAAAAGTTATTTTTTTGAGTTAGGTAGCTGTATTTTTCAAATACCTATCTAGATAGTTAAGTGCTTTTATTTAGAACACATATTGCTATTAAATAGAACGTAATCCTAATTATTATTTTATGATTAATTATTAGATTGAATTGAAGATATCGATCCATTTCATTTTGTTCAAAATGGGGCTATTTTGAATAAGAGTAGCCCCGCTTGATACTATATAAGTCCGTTTACTCTATAGGATGGAAGGCAGTTAATCACCTCTTCTTGATCTTTGCGTCGATGGCGCTTGTAGGTCATCTGGACTTGTTTCGTAGGCGTATGGCCTAATAGATAAGCTATTGTAGGATCATCTACTTTTGATCCTTTAACAAAATGGAGAAACTAAGCCTAGCATAGGACCACGTAATATATTTCTTAATCCCGGCATCCTTTACCCACTGTTTTACAATTTTATTGGCTCCATTAGCAGTAGGTAAATCAAATACTTTTCGTGTGGATTGTGATAGACTTCTAACCTGCTCTAATATGGACAAAGCTATAGGGTGAAGTGTTAGAACAATAAGCCGTCCAGTCTTTTTCTGTATTAACCTCGTGGTTAGCTTAGATTTCAGAATATCCTTCCATTCCATAGCTTTTACATCTACCCAACGCAAGCCAGTGTAACAGCTAAAGAGAAAAGCTAATTTTACCTGTTGATTCTTACAGGCTCTCGGTAATCTCAACTTGTGGAATAAAGTCCTTTCCTAGGAAAGCCTTAAAATGTGCGAAKGAATTAGGTAGGTGACGGTTACCTTCTCTTTTATTCTGCTTCACATACTCACCGTAGTAGTCAAAAAAGTTCTCTTTAAACTTAAATGAGGGGATATAAGGTGTACCAATAGCTTGCTGTTCGACGATTCGCAGGTTTTTCTTTGTTTCAAGAATCTTTAATACCTCCCTATTGAAGTTTTTCTGCTCCAGAGTCTT
Source organism: Chitinophaga sp. 05T412 (assembly GCF_056396465.1). Lineage (NCBI taxonomy): Bacteria > Pseudomonadati > Bacteroidota > Chitinophagia > Chitinophagales > Chitinophagaceae > Chitinophaga > Chitinophaga sp. 05T412. The sequence continues at coordinate 625 of NZ_JBFTLN010000010.1, read as the reverse complement.
TGGATTAACATAGGTGAAAACTCCGGTGGAGGGGCGTTGCCCTGGCTTCCTCGCATAGTCATAAAAATAGCAAACTTTGTCACCTTTCCTATTTAGCATTTCTCCAATATCATAGGCTACCAATTTTAAGGTTAGAAAAAGAAAAGCCCAATAGATGTACCATGCCAGAAAAAAGGAAGCCCCTATCAGTAATGCCATTAGCAATCGACCAAAGCTGTGAAAATGCGAACAGAAGAATTTTTCAAAAAAACTTCTTTGAAAACTTTGTCAGACAGGACATTTTGGCCTTTCTGTAACTGACAATATTAATTGAAGAGGTGAAGCCTGTAAATAGTTGTTGGGGAATAATGTTGCTTCCGGGGTAGCAGCGAAGCGTAAACAAACTGAGTGTCATTGTGGGTGTCAATTGAGTCTAGTAAATAGTGGGAAGAAGCACTAAAAAGCGTGAACTTTTGACACTCGTAGAAATAAAAAAGGACACTATCTCATAAACTGTGTAAATTCTAAAAATCGGGGTGTTTCACCTCGATTTTTTAATTTTAAAGCATATATAGTTTTATGAAGACAGAAGATTTTTTATCAGACGACTTTCTGAAGCAGTTTAAAACGGCCGATCAACTAAACA